>JAYZFK010000001.1:0-36936 GCA_036336835.1 Myxococcota bacterium
GCGTCCGGGTCGTCGCTCGCCATTGCGAAGTGCGTAATGCCTTCGCGGTGCACGGGACGCTTGGTGTCCCCTGCCTCCGACGAGTTGAACTCGAACAGCTCGATGCACGAGTTGCCCTTCTGGATCATCCGGACCTTGCAGCCGGCGTCGTCGATCCCGAAGGCCTCGTTCATCGGTGCGATGCCCGAAGGGATGTCTGCTTGCATGCAGAGCTCGAAGCCCAGCACCTCGCAGTAGAAATCGAGAGCCTTCTGCATGTCGGGTACGGCGAGCGCGGGGTGGTGGACGCCCAGGATCATCACGACCTCCTTCCGCCGGAGTTCGGCGAGGCCGGAGCATACCCGGCTCCGCGCCGTTCGTCGCAGGACTCGCGCGCCGAGGCTCAGCTCGCCTGGTCGACAAAGATCGGCGACGACCAGGCGCGTTCCTCGGTTTCTGCGAGGCACTCGTCCGCATCGGGGTGCTGCGAGCAGGCGTCGACTTCGACACAGCGCCCCGAGGCATCGTAGCGGCAGCCGAGCGGGTCGGCGCCGACGGACTGGCTCGGCGCCTCGATCGCACGCACGTAGTAGACCGCGTCGCGGCCGGCAGACAGGAACTCGGTATCCGTGAACGCCACCTGGCATCCGGCGGGGTCGCCCGGGCAATCGTGCACCTGCCAGGGATCCTCGATCAGCGGCGTCAGCTCCTCGCCCGCGCGCTGCTGCGGGCGGATGCGCACGACCTCGATTCGCGTGATCGGGCGGCGCGTGTCGCCCGGGTGGTAGCACTCGCCCTGACACATGCGGGCGAGGGCATCCGCGCTCAGCGCGTCGGCCGCGTCCGCGGGGCAGCCTGGCTTCTGCTCGTAGCTGCCGACCGCGCGCACCTGGAAGATAGGCGGCCGAGCGAGCTCGACCTGGCTGCCCATCGGGGCGCGCCGTCCACTCGGGGGGTTCAACAAGTCGAACCAGAGCAGGATTCGCGGGCCGCTGGTGCCGTAGACCTCCTTGCGTTGCATCGCGTCCCAGATGGCCTCGCGGCTGCGTCCTTCGGCGTGGACGGCCGCGAGCCCCCCGTTGAGGAAGAACGATGCGGCGCGCTCGGTCTCGAAGACCGAGAAGATCTCGGTGGTGAATTCGCGGGTCGCCTCCTCTGAGCGAGCGGTGGGGTCGCGGTCGTCGCGCGATGCGAGGGGAGTGTCGACCAACCTTGCGAAGCGCGCCTCGGTGAACTCCGAGCGCGCGACCTCCTTGTAGCCCGTGCCGGGTCGCGCCGAGTGGTTGTCGCTCGATGCGATGAAGCCGAAACGGAAGCGATCCACGCCGTTGGCTGCCTCGGGGCGCGACAAGCCGAGGATGTACTGCGCGGAGCTCTTCGGCCGGTAGTTGAACGCTGGCTGGAAGCAATCGCGACACTGGCCGGCATCCTGCCAGTCGGCGATCGTGGCGCCCGGCACCACCACCCCGCCGCCGTTGCGGTAGGCATCGACGAAGTGCTGTCGCGCCGTGGCCGCGCGCTGCTCGCATTCGTCCACGGACTCGCCCAGCGCGAGGCAGCGCTCGGAGATCAGCTCACCCGCGCGCCAGCACGCGGGCAGGTAGTTCTCGTTGGGCTCGGGGCATCGACTCGAGCCGTCGGCGTCGAAGATCACCTCGCGAAACGGTCGGTACTCCTCCGAGTTGCCGTGGCCCGACATGACCTCGATCAACCCCTGGCGCGCGGGGTCGTGCTGGCCGGGGGCGAGCTGCTTGTCCCACGACGAGCCGAGAGGCGTGTAGAAGCCCCAGCTGGTTCCGTGCGGGATCACCATCGTCTGGTGGCCCCAGTCGTCGAGCTTGGCAAACAGCTGGCTCGGCGTTGGCGCGGATTCACGGCAGTCGAGCGGCAGGTCGCGCACCGGTACGTCGCGTGGGCACTCGCGAATCGCCGTCGTCTCGGCGAGGTAGCGCGCGAGCTCGGGGCCGCCCTGGTTCCACTCGACTGCGGCCAGCAGGCCGGTCAGAAAAGGCGAGGGGTTGATCTCTTCCAGGGGCGGGGTGCCTTCCGGGAGGCCGGCGCTGATCGGGCGGGCGGGAATTCGCCCGTCGTCGAGATCCCGCAGGATCACGTTCTTGTGGCCCCAGTGCTTGTCCGCCGTCCAGCCGACCTGTGTCCATTCCCATCCCAGATAGGCCACGGTGTCGGGATTGCTCGGGTCGCTCGACACTGCGTTGCACTGGCGAACCGTGTCGACGGTCTCTGCCCAGCGCCTCGGGCTCAGCGCCACGGCGTGGTCGTTGATCGACCAGAAGTCGAGCGCCGAGCAGTGGCGCGCGTAATCGCAGGCGTCCGCGATCGGGTGAGCGCCGTCGCCACCCGCCATCGGCAGGCTCATCTGGAAGGCGTCGAACGAGAACGTGCTGTGCACGTGGAGGTCTCCGAACAGGATCTGTTTGGGCCGCACGACGTCGACGCCGCGGGCGGCCTCGTCGATGCGGGCCGCGCGCGAGGCGATCAGCTCGCTCGCGACCTCGCGCGCGGCCGGGGAGCCACTCGTCGGCTCCTCGGCGAAGTAGCCGAGGCCTGCGGCGTAGAGCAAGGCCAGCAGGGCCGCGATCACGACGACGAAAACGAGAACGATGTTGCGCATGGGACTCCCAGGGCGGTTGGCTTACGGTGCGAAGGGGCGCGCCGCGGCGCTCATCTTGAGGCGGCACGCGTCCAGCGGCAACCCCGACGTGCTCCGCGCCCGCCGAGCGGCCCATTTCGGTTAGCCTGATCCGCGGCCAGGCGCTCCCGGAGCGCGCCCCGGCGGTCTGATCGACGCGCAGCACTGTCTCACTACTCGCGATCGCCGAGCTCGGCCGCAGAGGAGGGTTGGAATGCCGATCTCGCGCCCGAGCAGGACTGCACTGGCCACGCTCGCCGAGTCGCTCGGCTTCCATCTCGAGGGCGCCGAGCTCGATCAGCAGGCCGAGCTCGTGGGCACCTTCATCGGCGCGTTCGACCGCGTCGAGGCGCTGCCGGAGCCCGAGCGTCCGGTGCCCGCGCGGCGCGAGCACTGTGCTCCAGATCCCGAAGAGAACCCGCACGGAGCGTGGGTCCGCCGCACATCGGTCCGCGAACGCGAAGGCGGTAGGCTCGCGGGCCGCCGCGTTGCGCTGAAGGACAACATCGCGCTTGCCGGAGTCCCGATGTCCGGCGGCACGTCCTTCCTGCAGGGCTACGTGCCCGAGCAGGATGCGACCGTCGTGCGGCGAGTGCTCGACGAGGGCGGCGAGATCGTCGGCAAGGCGGCGTGCGAGTATCTATCGCTCTCGGCTGGCAGTCACACCAGCTCCAGCGGCGTCGTGCACAACCCGCGCGATCCGTCGCGTTCGACGGGGGGCTCGTCCTCGGGTTGCGCAGCCGCCCTGGCGGCAGGCGAGGTCGACTTTGCGATCGGCGGCGATCAGGGCGGCTCGATTCGCTTCCCCGCCGCTCACTGCGGCATCGTCGGTCTGAAGCCCACGCACGGGCTCGTGCCGTACACGGGAATCCTGTCGATCGACGCCCACCTCGATCACACCGGGCCCATGACGACGAACGTCGCCGACAACGCGCTGCTGCTCGAGGTGATTGCCGGACCGGACGGGATCGACACCCGACAGCAGTACGTGCGGACCGATCGTTATGCGGCTGCTGCGGGACGCGATGCCGTCGGGCTGCGTGTCGGCGTGCTCGAGGAAGGCTTCCCCGATTCCGTCGAGCCGGGCGTCGAGCGCACGGTGCGAGCATCGTCAGAGACACTGGCTGGGGCCGGCGCGCACGTCGAAGCCGTTTCGATCCCGAGCCATCCAGAGCTGGGAGCGGCAGCGGTTCCCTTCCTGATCCTGGGCGGCTTCGAGCTGGTGTGTGGCGGCGGCTTCGCGACGCACGCCAACCTGCCCGTGCCCTTCGGCCTCGCCGAGGCCTTCGAGCGCTGGCACGAGCACGCCGACGCCATGCCCGCCAATGTCAAGAGCATGCTGCTGGCAGGCGCCATCGCCCAGCGGAGCGGTTCGCGCCCGCACTACGCCAAGGCCCTGCGTCTGCGAGCCGCCGCCCGCGCTGCCTACGACCAGGCCCTGCGCAGTCTCGACGCGCTCCTGATGCCCACCACCACCTGCACCGCGCCGCCGTTACCCGCGCCGGATGCGAACGCCTTCGAGGTGTTTGCCGCGGGAGGAGCGGGCATCGCGAACACGTCGCAGTTCGACGTCTCCGGCCACCCCGCCATATCGGTACCGTGCGGCGAAGCGGCCGGGCTACCCGTTGGCTGCATGCTCGTCGCACGTCACTGCGACGAGGCGATTCTGTACCGGCTCGCCGCGGCCATCGAGCGCGGTTGACGGGCAATTGCTGGGAGTCGGATGAGGTTCTCGAAATCGGCATGGCTCGGACACGGCACCTGGATCGCCGTCCTGTTCGGCCTTCTCGCGGGCTTGCACGTCGCGATGCCGCACTTCTTTGACGCCGACACCGGCTATCACCTGGCGGTCGCACGGCTGACAGCCGAGCACGGGATCCTGCAGGCCTTTCCGTGGACGCCGTTCAGCTGGCTGGCCGACCACTACGCCGACAAGGAGCCGCTGTTCCACTGGCTCCTGGTGCCCGTGGCCGGGCTGGCGCCCGCCCTTGCGGCCGGCATTGCGGGCGCGCTGCTCGGCACTGGCGTGCTCGCGATCCTCTACCTCCTGCTCGTCACGGAGCGCGTTCCGGCCTCGGGCTGGTGGGCCATTCTGCCGCTCGCGGCTTCGTCGGCGTTCGTCTACCGGCTCGCGCTCGTTCGTCCACATCTATTGTCGATCGCTCTGGCGCTCGTCATCAGCTGGAGCGCGGTACGAGCTCGATGGCTCGTCCTGGCCGTTGCCTGCTTCCTGTTTCCGCTCTGTTATACGGCGTGGCATCTGCCGGTCGTCCTGATCGTCATCGTCGAGGCCGCTCGCTGGATCAGCGTCCGGGAGATCGAGTGGCGCACCGCGCCGGTCGCGCTTGCGGCGCTGGCTGTCGGGATCCTGCTGCATCCGAACTTCCCGGCGAACCTCGAGCTCTTCTGGATCCAGAACGTAACCGTGCTCGTCGGCACCGTCTGGGCCGAGCGGGCCGGCTTCGAGATGGGCCAGGAGTTCGAGCCGTTCGACCCGGTCGGTCTCTTCCTGTACATGCTCTGGCCGACGGTGCTCATGCTCGGTGCCGCGGCGTTCGCGTGGCGCAGGCGTCAGGAAGACGTCCTGGCGACCGCCCTCGCCGGGCTCGCGATCGCGTTCTTCATCATCTCGCTGCGCACGCAGCGCTTCATCGAGTACTTCGTGCCATTTTCGGTCTTCGCCCTGGCCGTCGCCTGGCGGCCGGCGGTCGAGCGCAGGGTCGCGCCGTTTCTCGTAGTGATCGGAACCCTCTGGATCGGCCTCGTTGCGCGCGATCCGATCGAGCGGCTGCTCACACGGCAAGACTTGTTCCCGACCGATGTCGCGGCGCAGCTGGGCGCGACGGTGGGCGAGGACGAACAGGTGGTGACATGCGGTTGGGGCTTTACGGGCGAGATGATGCTGGCGCTGCCAGAGCGCAAATTCTTGGTCGCGCTGGATCCGGTCTTCTTTGCGATGCAGGACGACGATCTCTATCGACTCTGGTTCGAGACGATGCACGAGCCGGTGGTGGGCTCCGCCAGCGTGCTGCGAGAGAGCTTTGCCGCCCGTTACGTCCTGTGCAGGACGGATCGCAAGTGGAGACCGATCCTCGATGCGCTGGGCGCCGACCCGGAAGCGGCCCTGCGCGGCGTTCACGGTGAGTGGATCGTCTTCGAGCTGCTACCGCCCGGCGCGCGCTCGTAGCCTGGCACGAGCTCGCCCGGCGCCCAGCGGCGAAGCGGGCCGGGTGCCCGAAAGCCCTGTGATTCGGGGTCAGACCTCGAGGCGGACGTCTCCGCGACCGAAGAAGATGGGTTTGATGCCATGGGCGGCTACCGCTCGCACGGGCGCGGAGCGGAGCAGGCGAGGCAGCATCGATCGAAGCATCGAGCCCAAACCGGTGTGGCTCATCAGGATTCTCGGTGGGATCGCCTGCATGCGCTGGATCAGAGCCAGTTCGGGCAGGCGCTCGCGCTCGACCGCTTGTGTGGCGGTGTCGATGACCGCCGGGTCTCCTGTCGCGAGCGCGGGCACGAGGTGATTGGCAGCAACGACGGCGTCGCGCAGCGCGATGTTGATGCCCTGGCCCCCGACCGGCGACATCGTGTGTGCTGCGTCGCCGATCACGAGCGCACCGGGAATCGCCCAGCGAACGACCCGGTCCGAGACGGCTGAGAGCAGGAAGGGATGGGTGAGCGCTCCGCGATGAGCGCTCAGGTGCGCGGCGAGATCGGGTGTCACGTGCTCCGATATCTCGGCGATCCAGTCTTCGACGCCGCGCCGGCGCAGCTCGCCGAAGGTCCCCTTCGTGATCACCCAGGCGACCTGCAGCAGCCCCCCTGGCGCGCGGTATGCGATCAGCAGGTGTGCGCGACCGATATAGCCGCGCATCGGTGCGTTGCCGGACATGAAATCCGGCAGCGGCAGCTTGAACCAGACGACGTCGACGTCGACGCCATGACGCCGAGCCTCGATCCCGGCGAGTCGGCGTACGGCCGAGGCGCGCCCGTCCGCGCCGATCACGAGATCGGCCCTCAGCTCGAGCTCGCTGCCCTCGCGCCTTGCCTGGACGCCCGTCACGCGCCCGTCGCTGTAGAGCAGATCCCCGACACTGGCGCCGATCTCGACCTGAAAGCTCGTATGTCCCCGCGCGGCCGCGACCACGGACTCGAGGAAGTCTGGCTGTGAGAACGCGATCGGCGGGTTCGGTCCGCCGATGTCGGGGTCGAAAGCGACCTGGAAGATCCGCTCTGCGTTCGCGTACAACTCGAACGCTGCGAGTTTCGAGTGGGGAACGCCATCGAACACGGCGCGGAGGCCCATCTGATCGAGGGCCGCTAGGCCGCTCGGCAGCAGTACCTCGCCGCGAAATTCGCGCGAGAAGTCGCGCTGTCTCTCGAGCAGCGTGACGTCGACACCACGGGAGGCGAGGAGATAGGCGAGCGTCGCGCCTGCCGGGCCAGCACCCACTACGATCACCGAGCCAGCGCCGGACATCGTAGCCTCCTCGCGTCTCAACGCTTCAGGAACGGGATCGGCTGGCGGCCGCCGCGCCGGCGAGCTTACCGAAGAAGGTGCAGTCGCCGAGCGACATTCCCGAGCTGTAGTTCTCTCCCGAACGTGGCAGCCCGCACGAAGTCCGCCCGGCTGCGTAGAGACCGGGAATCAACTCTCGATCGATCGTCATCACCTCGCCCGTCGGGCGCGTGCTCAGACCGCCGAGTGTGAAGAACGGATAGAACGCCTCCCCGAGATGACACGCGAGGGCAGCGAAGGGTGGCCGGTCGAGCGGCTTCAGCCAGGCCGCCGTCTTGTGGAAGAGCGGATCCTCACCCTTGGCCGCGTGCTGGTTGTGCACGCTCACCGTGTTGACGAGCGCGCCCTCGACCATCCCGAGCTCGCGCTCGATCTCCGCCCAGCTCTCCCCCACGACCGCAATCTGGATCCGCGAGAGCTCGGTCGGCTGTTCGAAGATCTCATCGTCGACCAGCAGATAGATCTTGTCGCCGACCTGACGAGTGCAGTGCACCGCAACGCGTCCGGGATAGGCGTCTTCGTTGGTGAAGCGTTGGCCCGCTTCGTTCACGAGGATGCCCTTCACATGCGACTCGGGAGGGTAGATCGGCAGCGTCATGAACAGCTCGTCCATGTGGATGGCCGCGCCGCCGACGCTCTGCCCCAGGCGGATGCCGCTGCCGTCGTCGTTGCCGGCGCTCAGGCTGTCGTCGGCGAGGCGGGCTGCCTGCGGGGCGTACCGGCGCATCATCTCCTTGTTCAGGACGAAGCCGCCGGCGCACAGGACCACGCCATTGCGCGCGCGGGCGAAACGGTACTCGCCCTCCATGCGAAGCACGACGCCGTGTACTGCGAGCTCGTCGTCCGCGATCAGCGCGACGGCTCGCGCGTCGTAGTGCACTTCGCCGCCGAGCTCTCCGACGCGCTTGGCGAGCGTGTCGACCAGCAGCCGACCGCCCATCTCTCCGACGACTTCCGGCAGGTGTCCGCGAGGGCAGGGCTTTGCCTGGCGATGGAAGGGCCAGGCGATTTCGTTGCCCGACCAGATCAGGCAGTCGCCGGTCCCCGGTGCTTGGACCTTGCCCGGTAGATGGCTCGTGCGATAGGGGATGCCCTGTTCGGTCAGCCACGCGTAGTGGTCGAGGGCACTTTCCGCGTACAGGCGCGTGCGCTCCTCGTCGGCGTCGGGTCCGCCCGCCATCATCATGTAGCGGAAGAAGTCCTCGGTCGAGTCCTCGAAGCCGTTGGCTCGCTGAGCGGGTGTGCCGCCGTTGCCGCCGAGGTAGATGTCGCCCCCCGCCATCGCGCTGGTGCCGCCGCTGCCCGAGGCGACCTCGAAGAGCGTCACGGATGCACCGTTGGTGAGGGCACCGATCGCCACCGAGGCCCCGGCCGCGCCGAAGCCGATGATGACGACGTCGGTCTCGAAGTTCCAGCTCTCCACATCGCCCAGGCGGCACGGGCGAGAGGGAGAGAAGCGGCCGGGTGTTGCGGTGCTGGGCACTTCCGGATCCTTTGGGGTCTCGCTCTACGAGCGAGCGCCTCCTCGCGGGCGAGCGTGGACAAGGCGAGGAGAATCGTACAGGGTTCACTCGTCGAGCGGTCCCGAGAAGTCGAGTGGGTCCGCGGTCCTGGCCCGAAGGCGTGCGGGCCGGGACGTCCGTCGAAGCGCCGGGGAGAGCGACCGTGGGTCAGAGCGAAGCCGAGCAGCGAATCATGGACGGGAGTGCCTGGAACGACTTCTGCGACGAGCTCAAGGAGATCGGCCAGCTCGTGTTCCGGCCCGAGGTTCCCGCCGATCCCTTCAACCGCGCCCTGGGCTTCCGCCATCTCCTGCGGCTCCTGCGCGGCGGGATCGAATCCGCCATCGACTACGCCGACCCGCAGTACCCCGCGTTCTTTCGTCTGGCGGACGAGACGAAGGGTGTCCTCAATGACAACCCCGACAACTACTACGAGAATTGCGTGATCGACGGCCGCTTCGACTATCGAATCACCGGCAAGCGCGGAACCGTTCCCTGGTTCAGCATCGGTACGAAGGCGAGCTCGGGTGAGGTCGCCGGCATGGTCAGCACGGGCGAGCTCGACGGGACGCAGATCGATTTTGCCGACGATGGCACCTTCGAAATCATCATCAGCAAGAACGAGCAGTCGGGCAACTGGCTGCCTGCCACTGACGAGACGCGCATGGCGATCGTGCGCCAGACCTTCGGCGATCGCAAAAAGGAAGCGATCAGTCAGCTCGAGATCGAGTGCCTGAACCCTGAGCGATCGAACAACACCCTCGAGCCCGGCGCTCTCGAGGCGCAGATGAAGCAGGCGCTCGGCTTCGTTGCAAGCACGACCACGCTCGGAATCGACTGGATGCAGCGCTACAAGACCAAGCACTTCAACGCGCTGCCCGAAGACGATCAGGCGCTCTGCCACGCAGCGGGAGGCGATCCCAACATCCACTACTACCAGAGCTACTGGGATCTCGCCCCGGACCAGGCGCTGCTGGTGCACCTGACGGACATTCCCGAGTGCCAGACCTGGAACTTGCAGATTTCCGATTATTGGATGGAATCGCTCGACTTCCGCTTCTTCCAGATCTCGGTAAACCGGTTTACGGCGACCTACGAGGAGGACGGATCGGTCTACGTCGTCATCTCCGAGCGGGACCCCGGCCCGCGCTATCCGAACTGGCTGCGCACGCTGGGCCACGGGCAGGGCGGCATGCTGGGCCGATACGTGGGCGCGAAGAATCCGCCCAGGGAGATGGCTTCGACGATCGTGAAGGTTTCCGAGCTGCAGAGCGCATCAGATGGCGCCGCGGGCAGCTGAAGGTTCACCCGCGAAGGACCGCGCTTCGATCACTTGGAACTGGCCGTGAGCCCGCGTCGAGCGGCCTGGGCCGGGTTCCTACTGGGCTCCCGCGCCGCGGAGCCGGGCGTAGTTCTGGTGGGTCTCGCCCCGCTCCTGTCGGAACAGGGTGTGCTCCAGCCAGCCGTACTTCTCGACGAAGGCATCGTCGATGCGGGCCCTCTCTTCGTGCTCCGTCACGACCTCGGCGCGCACCGGATAGTCGATGCCGAGCAGACGGATCCTCGAGCTCGCGTCGCGCTCGAGGTTCTGCCACCAGCGGCTGTTGCCGGTCCGCAGCGCGCCCCGGCCATCGAGTGTGGCGAGCCAGATCCGGGTGACGCGCTCGCCGCCGTCCGGATCGAGCGTCACGATGTGGAGCGACCAGCGATCGTCTGCCGCCCGCCAGTCGATCGGCTGCTGTGCGATCGGCACGGCCGACGCGCAGGCGAGACCGAGCACCCCGACGATCGACCAGAAGCTCCTCATGGCTCCGAACACTACCAGAGCCGGGATGGAGCGCGTCGCTGCACCGGGTCCGACCGATCGCCCAATCTTCCGCCGGCCTCATTCCGCGGCCCGATCGCTCGTGTTCCGGTCGCGAAGTTGACGAACCCGGCGACGGCGCGCGAAGCTGACATATAGTTCCGGCTCGAGCAGCCAATCTGCTCCAGCGACCTCATGGAGGATTCGACGATGCGCAAGACGATCTCTCTCGGTTTCCTGGCGGTTCTCGTGGTGGCATCTTCGCCCGTCTACGCCGGCGAAGCGATGGTCCACGTCGGCCACAACAACCTGGATCCGGCCGATCTCAAGGTGGCGGCAGGCGACACGGTCGTCTTTCACAACATGGACGCGATGCCTGGCGGTCACACGATCGTCGCCGACGACGGCTCCTTCGAGAGCACGGATCTCGGCAAGGACGAGAGCTGGTCCCACACCTTCAGCGAGCCGGGTGTTTACTCCTACTCGATCAAGCAACACTCTTCGGCGAAGGGCAAGATCACCGTCGAATAGTCTCGCCCTGGCAGCTCGCGCTGCGAGACGTCGCCAGGAGTCCCTGCCTGGCGCGGCGCCAGCCGTCTCCCGGCGGCCGCGTCCTTGTCGCAGCTCGTGTGCAGCGCTCGCGCACTCCGCGCGAAGCTTGAAGTATCAGTGAACAATTCCCGTTTCCTTTCACCAGTGGAACGACACATAACGATGACGGATGATGCGGGTCCAGCGCATCATCCGTGAAGCGGATGGGCTGGCGAGGGTCGAGTGGGCCACTCTGGGTGTGGTCTTCGCGCTTGCGTCCGCCAGATTCTCGAGGGGCCCCGGCCGCGTGGTCGACACGCGCCGGGGCCGGATCGAGGCCTGTTCGCAGCGAAGTTTTGGCTGACAGCGGGCTCCCGAAGCTTGGAGCTCGCTCGCGATCTCGCCCCGGAACTCCAGCCGCGGCTAGCGGCCGCCGAGTGCGTGACCAGACGCTTGACTCGGCGGATTCGGCCGCGCCGCGGCCGTGGCGCGCGCAGCGCGGCTATCAGCGTGCATGCCGCAACGCGGCGCGCACCTCGTCGACGAAGATCTCCGGCTGTTCGAACGCGGCGAAGTGGCCGCCCTTCTCGAGTTCGTTCCAGTGCACCAGCTTGTCGGCGAAGTGCTTCTCGGCCCAGCGCTTCGAGCTGCGGAAGATTTCCTTGGGGAAGATGCTGCAGCCGACCGGCACCGCGACCGGGTTCATCGGGGGGGTGTTGAAGCTTTCCCAGTAGAGGCGGCCCGACGAAGCGGCGGTGCCCGGGAGCCAGTAGAGCATGACGTTGTCGAGCAGCTCGTCTCGGGTGAGCACGTTCTCGGGGTGGCCGTTGCAGTCGGTCCAGCTCCAGAACTTCTCGAGGATCCAGCCTGCCTGGCCCGCTGGCGAGTCGACCAGGCCGTAGCCCAGGGTCTGGGGGCGGGTGCTCTGCTGCTTCGAATAGCCGGAGTCCTTGTCCTGATAGTGCTGCATGCCGGCGAGCGCGCTCTGCTCGGCTTCGCTGAGGTCGTTCATGGTATCGGGGTCCGGCGGCACGATCGGCATGTTCAGGTGGATGCCGCCACAGTGCTCGGGGTCCTGGATGCCGATGCAGGTGGTGACGATCGCGCCCCAGTCGCCGCCCTGGGCGACGTAGCGTTCATAGCCCAGGGCGGCCATCAGCTCGCCCCAGGCGTCGGCGATCTTCTGCACGCCCCAGCCCGTCGAGGACGGCTTGTCGGAGAAGCCGTAGCCGGGCAGCGAAGGGCAAACGAGGTGGAAGGCATCGGCTGCATCGCCACCGTGGGCGGCCGGGTCGGTGAGAGGGCCGATCACCTTCTGGAACTCGACGATCGAGCCGGGCCAGCCGTGGGTCATGACGAGCGGAAGGGCATCTGGCTCGGGCGAGCGGATGTGCTGGAAGTGGATGCCCAGCCCCTGGAGCGGCAGGCGAAACTGCGGGTACGCGTTGAGCTTGGCCGCGCGTTCGCGCCAGTCGTACTTGTCGGCCCAGTACTGGCAGACCTCCTTCAGATAGGCGAGTGGGATACCCTGCGACCAGTCGTCGACGCACTCGACCTCGGGCCAGCGGGTGGCCAGCAGGCGGCGGCGCAGATCATCCAGCTCCTCGTCGCTGGTGCGGATCTCGAAGGGTTCGGGGGTGGCCATGGTGCTCTCCTCGGGGATTCGGGAACGCGGGATCCGGCGTGCACGGTACGGTGACGGGGCCTCTCAAGGCAAGGACGTCGAGGAAGACCGGAATGGCGAAGCCCCCCGATCCGCTCGAGCGGCTGCGCAAGATCATCGAGTCCTGGCCGGAGACCCGCGAGAAGCTCTCGCACGCCGCTCCCACCTGGTGGGGTGGGCGCAAGACCTTCGCGACCTTTCACCTCGATCACCACGGCGATCTGGGCCCCACCGTCTGGGTGAAGTCGACGCACGAGATCCAGGCCGAGCTGGTCGAGACCGACGCCGAGCTGTTCTTCGTGCCGCCCTATGTAGGCGTCAGCGGCTGGCTGGGCGTGCGGCTCGATCGCGGTGCCGACTGGGAGATGATCGCGGGAATCCTCGAGGACGGATACCGGATGGTTGCGCCCAAGCGCGCCATCCGCGCGCTCGACGACGGCACCGATTGACACCGTGCCCGGCGACCGCGCAGTATGTCGCTCTCAGCCAGACGAGGAGCGCGTATGGGTCGCAAGTATCAGTTGATTTCGGCCGACGGACACGTGGAGACGCCGCCGGATTCCTGGATTCGCCACCTCGACGATCAGTATCGTCCGTACGCGCCGCAGCTGATCGAGCTGCGCGACGGCGGCGAGGCCTGGTTGATCGAGGGCCAGCAGCTCGTTCCCAACGGCCAGAACATCACCGGCCGGGGCCCCGTCAAGATTCGTGGCGGCAGCTACTTCAAGCCGGATGGCTCGCCCGCCGAAGGCGCCGGCGACGGCGCCCAGCGGCTGCGCGAGCAGGACGAAGACGGAATCGACGCGGAGGTGCTGTTCCCGCCGATCTTTGCGTCGCGCATGATCGAGTCCATCTCGGACAAGGAGGCCTATCGAGCGCTGGTCCGCGCATACAACACCTTCCTGGCGCAGGACTACTGTTCGGTCGCACCCGATCGACTGATCGGCAACGCGGTGATGCCGGTGACGGGGGTCGAGGATGCGATCGCCGAGCTCGAGTACGTGGTCGATCTCGGGCTGCGCTCGGTGTCGTTCCACCAGTTCCCGAACGGAAGTGGCTTCGCCGCGCCCGAAGACGACGAGTTCTGGAAGCGGAGCCTCGAGCTGGGTGTCAAGCTGTCGCCGCACTTCGGCTTCGGAGCGTTCTCGCCGCCGATGAATGCCGTCGGCCTCGGCCTTGCGCCCGATCCGTTCGCGGCGACGATCTGCCAGCGCGCGAGCGGCACGCCCCCCCTCTACACCATGAGCCAGCTGCTCTGCACGGGTGTCTTCGATCGGCTGCCCGAGATCGAGTTCTACTTCGCAGAGGTAAACGCGAGCTGGCTGCCGTGGGGGTTGTTCGTGCTCGATGACAACTACGAGATCTTCCGCGGGGCGTTCGATCGCAAGCTCGAGCGCAAGCCGAGCGAGTACATCCTCGACCACTGCTGGTTCGGGATCATCCGCGATCCGTGTGCGGTGCAGATGTACGAGCACGTACCGTTCGACCGCTTGATGTTCGGGTCCGACTTCCCGCACTCGGTGGGCTCGTTCCCGAACACCCATCAGTTCCTCGACGAGGCGTTCGAAGGAGTTCCCGATGCGCTGCGGCGCAAGATGCTGCTCGAGAACCCGGCGCACTACTATGATCTCGATCTCGAGGCGGACATCACCGAGACGCCGGCGGCCTGACACGAGCTTGCGTCCCTGGTGAAGGCGAGGACGCCGCCCGTGGTGGAGCTAGTGGGGCTTCCGCTCCAGGAGGACGAACCGCAACTCGTTGAAGTCTCGAGTTTCCTCGCCGATCTGATCGATGATGGTGTAATGCGACTCGATCCAGGCGAATGCACCGTTGGCGAAGCCTCCGGGTCCACGAATCTTGTACACCGGAGAATCAACCTCCTCGATTCGTCGCAAGTAGGCCACATAGTCCGGGGGGTGCGCCTCTAGCTTGGCCACCGCTCCCTCATCGCCTCCCGCCATTTCGTACAAGCCGCTATAGAGAAACGACTGCACGAACGGGGTCTGATTCGCCATCCCGGTGAGGAAGTTGAGGATGACGGCTTCTGGCAGGACCAGCAGGGAGCTCTCTCGAGGCAGCTTCGAGAGTCTCGCTACCACAGTGTTCAGCGTAGTCGGGTCGACCGAAAGGCCCGCCCGGGTCGATGCATACATCGCGTTTGCACCGCTGCCGACTCGAACATTCTTCTGGGCGAACCCCTCGATGCTGTGACGCGCGTTCAGGACGCTGAACGTCACGATGATCGCGAGGAAGCTCAGCCTGCAAGCGCGTTGCGCCGCGGGTCTTCCGCGTCTCGGAGATGGTTTCGACGACCGACCGCATCGGGCCCTTTGGCGGATCGGAGCCGACGACCAGAGGCAGAGTTGCGGTACTCCGTGAGATACTCCGTCCCATGAGATCGTTTCGGGAGTCCGAGCAGGCGCTCCACGACGCCGCGCGCGCGCAGGTGGGCCACGACGACTTCGGCGACGACGCCTACCTCGAAGGTCTGCGGGCCCTGCTCGGCTCGCTCGACGACGACGCGCGTCTCACGCCCGTGGGTGACCTCGCCATCCGGGGCACGCTGATCGATGCGCTGAAGGGCCGGCTCCACAGCGAGCGCGGATGGGCTGCGTCGCCCGCCTGTGCGACGATCGCGATCGAGCGTCCATTGGTGATCATCGGACTTGCGCGCACCGGTACCTCGGCGCTGCACCACCTGCTCGCGCTGGACCCGGCGCTGCAGGGCCTGCCGCTCTGGCTCGCCCATACGCCCAGGCCCCGATCGCCTCGTGCGGAGTGGGAGCGCGATTCCGACTTCTGTGCCTGCGATGAGCGAATGCGCGCGCTCTACCAGCGCAGCCCGCAGATGCGGGCGATCCATCACATGGCGGCCGACCAGGTCGACGAGTGCTGGTACCTGCTCTCGCAGAGCTTTGCCCACTCGAGCTGGGAAGCGAACGCCTACCTTCCCTCCTACTCGAAGTGGTGGGCGCAACACGACATGCGCCCCGCGTACGAGCGGCACAGGCGCAACCTGCAGCTGATCGGCCAGCGCGAGCCCGAGCGCCGCTGGCTGCTGAAGGACTCGACCCACCTGTTCGATCTAGGGGCCTTCCTCTCGGTCTATCCCGACGCGATGATCGTCCACACTCACCGGGATCCCGTCTCCGTGATCGCTTCGACCTGCAGTCTGTGCTGGATGGCTCACGAGCCGTTGAACGAGGGCGCCGATCCCGCGTCGTTCGGTCGCGCGACGCTCGCTCTGTGGCAGAGAGCGATCGACAACAGCATGGCGGTGCGGCGTCGATGCGATGCGGCGCAGTTCTACGATCTGCAGTTCCGCGATTTCCAGCGCGATCCGCTGGCCGCCATCCGCGACATCTACGACCACTTCGGCCTGCCGCTTTCGGATGTGGCAACGACCGCGATGCACCGCTTCCGCGCCGAGAACCCACCGGACAAGCGCGGTGAACACCGCTACGAGCTGGACACGTGGTCACTCTCGGTCGACGAGATCCGCGAGCGCTTTCGCCCCTACGTCGAGCGCTTCGACATCCCGCTGGCCGAGGATCTCGGGCGATGAGGGCGCTGTGCTGCTGAAGGAGCTGAGCGAGCTTCAGGCGCGGGCGGGCTGGCTCTCCGAGGCCGGGCTGCGCGAGATCGCCGAGCGCCGCCGGGTGCCTCTCCATCGGCTCGAGAGTCTTTCCACCTTCTACACGCACTTCCGGCGCAGCGAGCCGCCGCGTCGCGAGCTCGGGGTGTGTCGCGACGTTGCGTGTGGGATCGCCGGACGTGGCGAGGCGCTCGACCGTCTGCGTCCGTTGCTCGATGAGCTCGGTGTCGAGCTGCGCGAGGTGTCGTGCCTCGGGCGCTGCGACGGCGCGCCAGCCGGCTGTGTCGGCGAGTGCGCGGTGGACCTGCGCAACGAGGCCGAGCTGCGCGCCGCGCTCGATGACCCGGCGTCGCGCGAACGGCCGATCCGTTCGTGGTCTGCGGATCCCTACGCGTCGCGCGGCGAGCGCTACGGAGCGCTTCGCCGCTGGCTGGACGACGATCCGGCACGACTTCTCGACGAGCTCGAGGCGGCGGGGCTGCGAGGCCTGGGGGGCGCCGGCTTTCCGACTGCGCGCAAGTGGCGGCTCGTCGCGTCGCGGAACGCGAGCCCGAAGTACGTCATCTGCAACGCCGACGAGAGCGAGCCCGGCAGCTTCAAGGATCGCGAGGTGCTGCACGACCTGCCCCATCTGGTGATCGAGGGCATGGCGCTGGCGGGCCTCGCGGTGGGCGCGTCGAGCGGGATCCTGTTCATTCGACACGAATACGCGGCCGAGCGACAGCGCTTCGACGCCGAGCTGGCCGCAGCGAGGGAGGCGGGCGCGCTCGGTGAGCGGATCTTCGACAGCGATTTCTGCTTCGACGTCGAGATCTTCGTCTCGCCCGGCGGCTACATCCTGGGAGAGGAGACGGCGCTGCTCGAGTGCCTCGAAGACCGCCGCGGCGAGCCGCGCAACAAGCCGCCGTTTCCCGGCGTGTCGGGTCTGTACGGCCAGCCGACGCTGATCAACAATGTCGAGACGCTCGCGCACGCCGCCGCGATCGCCGAGCGCGGCTCGGACTGGTGGCACGCGCTCGCCCCCGACGGCTTCGCCGGTCACAAGTTCATGGCGGTCAGCGGCGACGTGGCCGAGCCGGGAGTCGTGCTGGTACCGATGGGAACGACACTGGGCCAGCTGCTCGACGCGTGCGGTGGGATGAAGGATGGAGCGGCCGTGGCGGCTGTCGCGCCCGGGGGCGCGTCGAGCTCCTTCCTACCCGGGGCGGCGCTCGACGTCGCGCTCGATTTCGATGCGCTGAGCGAGGCGGGCTCGATGCTCGGCTCGGGTGCCGCGATCTTCGTGGCGGAGGGGCGCAATCTGCTCGAGGTCGGGCTCGACGTAGCGCGCTTCTTCCGCAACGAGTCGTGCGGCAAGTGCGTGCCGTGTCGGGTCGGCACCGAGAAGGCCGTGGCGTTGCTCGAGTCGCAGCCGCTCACGCCTGCACTGCTCGGGCAGCTGCGCGCGCTGCACGCGACGCTCGCGCGCACCAGCATCTGCGGGCTCGGCCAGATCGCACTCGCGCCGCTGCTCTCGATCGTCGACCTGTCCGAGGGCGCCGCGCGTGGTTGACGCGGCTGCGATCGTGCTCTGCGGCGGGCGTTCCACCCGGATGGGACGACCCAAGGCGCTGCTGCCCTGGCGCGGCCGGCGGATGGTCGAGCACGTGGTGGAGGTGTTGCGCGGTGCGGTCGACGAGGTGGTCGCCGTCACCTCCGAGGAGCTCGATCTGCCGCCTGTGCGGGCGCGCGTGGTGCGCGACGCGGAGTCCGGACTCGGTCCGCTCGGGGGCCTGGCCGCGGGGCTCGCGGCGGTCGAGGCGCCGACGGCATACGCGACGAGCACGGACGCGCCGTTCCTGTCGCCGGCGTTCGTGCGTGCGGTGCTCGCGGTTGGCGAGGCCGCGGCACCCTTCGTCGACGGCTTCGTGCAAACGCTCGCTGCGGCCTATCCCAGTCGGGACGGCGCTCGCGAGGCGCGGCGCCTGCTCGTCGAGGGGCGAAGACGGCCGCTGGATCTGCTCGAGGCGCTCAACTATCGCGCGCTCCCGGCCGGAGAGCTCCCCGAGCTGCGCTCACTGCGCGGGTTCAATACACCCGAAGAGTACCTCGCCGCCGTGAAGGGCGAGACCGGTGATGCAACCGCCGTGCTCGAGTTCGTGGGTCGCGTGCGCGATGTCGCGGGCTGCGACTCGATCCGTGTGCCGGTGGGGACGCTCGAGTCCGTGCTCGAGCGCGCACCGGCGCCACTCGTGCTGTGCGAAGATGGCCGCGTTGCACCGCCGTTCCAGGTCTCGCTCGGGGGGAGCGACTTCGTGCGCGACGGGCGGGTTCCGGTCGGTCCGGACGAGCGGGTGGTCGTGATCGATTCGGCAGCGGAAGGTTGACGATGTCTGACGACGAGATGATCGAGCTCGAGATCGACGGACGCGCGGTCCGCGTGCCCCGCGGTACCACGTTGTGGGACGCGGCGCAGGTCGTGGGCTGCGACATCCCGGTGCTCTGCCACGACCCGCGTCTGGCGCCGGTCGGTGTGTGTCGCATCTGCGTCGTCGACGTTGGCGAACGCGTGCTCGCCGCGGCGTGCGTGCGAGAGTGCGAGCCCGGCATGCAGGTGAAGACGGTCAGCGACGAGATCGAGCGTCACCGCAAGCAGCTGACGGAGCTACTGATGGCGGATCAGCCCGCCGTGTCGGACGATGCTCGCGAGCAGGCGCTGGGGGATGGTGCGCTGCGCGCTCTCGCACGGCACTACGACGCCGACGGCAGCTCGCTGCCGGCCGCTCGACCGGCGAGGCACGCTCGCGATGCGAGCTCAGCCGTCATCGCGGTCGATCACGCCGCCTGCATCCTGTGCGATCGCTGCATCCGGGCCTGTGACGAGCTGCAGAACAACGAGGTGCTCGGCCGCACTGGGAAGGGCTACGCGGCAGGCATCGCCTTCGATCTGGATACGCCGATGGGCGAGAGCACGTGCGTGTCGTGCGGCGAGTGTGCTGCCGTGTGCCCCACTGGCGCGCTGGTCGACAAGCCGCTGGCGGGCGCACTGCAGCCCCGCGCCGAGCTCGAGGCTGTCGACAGCACCTGTCCCTACTGCGGGGTCGGCTGTGCTCTGACCTACCACGTCGAGCGCGAAGCGAACCGGATCGTGTTCGCCGAGGGCCGCGAGAGCCCGGGCAGTCAGCAGCGACTCTGCGTGAAGGGTCGCTACGGCTGGGACTACGCCTCCCATCCGCAGCGGCTCCGGGTTCCGCTGATCCGACGCGAATCCGCCTACCCGAAGGGCGCGTTGTCCCGAGACGTGCGGGAAAAAGAGCACCGACGCCGCAAGCCCGGAGGCCTGGTCGACTACGACGAGGTGCTGCCGGCCTTCCGCGAGGCCAGTTGGGACGAAGCGCTGGAGGTCGTCGCAAGCCGGCTCGCGGGGATTCGCGACGACCACGGGCCCTCGGCGCTGGCCGGCTTCGGCAGCGCCAAGTGCTCGAACGAAGAGGCCTACCTGTTCCAGAAGCTGGTGCGGACCGCGTTTGGCACCAACAACGTCGACCACTGCACGCGCCTGTGCCACGCCTCGAGCGTAGCCGCGCTGCTCGAGGGCATCGGTAGCGCTGCCGTCACCACGACCTACGGTGATATCGCGAACGCGGGCTGCGCGCTGATCGCGGGCTCGAACACGACCGCCAATCACCCGGTGGCTGCAACCTTCTTCAAGCAGGCGCGGAAGGCCGGCACGCAGTTGATCGTGGTCGATCCGCGCCGCGCCGACATTGCGGACCACGCGGACTGGTACTGCCGCATCAAGCCCGGCACCGACGTCGCTTTCTACAACGCGATGATGCACGTGATCATCGAGGCAGGTCTCGCCGACCGCGACTACATCGAGCGCCACACGGAGGGCTACGAGGCGCTGCGCGAGCTGGTTGTGGACTACCCGCCCGAACGAGCCGCCAGCATCTGTGGCGTCGACGCCGAGACGCTGCGCGAGGTCGCGCTCGCGTTCGCCCGCGCGGACCAGGCGATCATCTTCTGGGGCATGGGCATCTCACAGCATGTCTATGGGACCAACAACGCGCGCTGCTTGATCGCGCTGGCGCTGCTCACTGGCAACATCGGCAAGCCCGGATCCGGACTGCATCCCCTGCGCGGGCAGAACAACGTGCAAGGCGCGAGCGACTCAGGGCTGATTCCGATGGTCTACCCCGACTATCAAGCGGTCGGCGACCCGGAGACCCGCGAGAAATTCGAGCGCGCCTGGGGACGCGAACTTGATCCGAATCCGGGTTTGACCGTGGTCGAGATCGTGCACTCCGCGCTCGAGGGCCGGATCAACGGCATGTACATCATGGGCGAGAATCCCTTCCTGTCCGACCCCAACGTGAACAAGGTGCGCCGGGCACTCGCCAACCTCGACTTCCTGGTGGTGCAGGACATTTTCCTGACCGAGACGGCGGAGTTCGCGGACGTGATCTTGCCAGCGAGCTCCTACCTCGAGAAGCTCGGCACCTATACCAACACTGACCGCCGCGTGCAGATCGGGAGACCGGTGCTCCGCCTGCCTGGCGAGGCGCGCTTCGACTGGGAGATCCTGTGCGACGTCGCGACGCGCATGGGCTACCCGATGCAGTACGGCTCGCCGTCCGAGATCTTCGACGAGTTCGCGGCGCTGACGAGCGCCTATCACACGTTCACCTACGACAATCTCGGCGCGACGGGCAAGCTGTGGCCCAACCCGGATCCCGAGCACGACGACGGGCCCGTGGTGTTGTTCAGCGAGGGCTTCCCGACGGCGAACGGGCGCGCAAAGTTCGTCCCGGCGGAGTGGACGGCGGCGCCCGAGCTGCCCGACGCGGACTATCCGCTGGTGCTGAACACCGGCCGGCTGCTCGAGCACTGGCACACGGGCTCGATGACACGGCGCGCCAGGGCGCTCGACGCGATCGAGCCCGCGGCGCAGCTTTATCTGCACCCCGACGACGCGCGGGAGCGGGGCATCTCCGAGGGAGACGAGGTCCGCATCGCGAGCCGGCGGGGCAGTGTCTGTTGCACAGCCCAGCTCAGCACACGCGATCAACAGGGGGCGGTCTTCCTGCCGTTCCACTTTCGCGAAGCGGCGGCCAACCTGCTTACCCTCGACGAGCTCGACCCGGACGGCAAGATCCCGGGGTTCAAGTTCTGTGCGGTCGAGGTCGAGCGCATCGCGGACTGAACGGGCCGTTCAGCCGGCGGCGAGCAGCTCGCGCAGGTAGCGCACCGGGAAGTGGTTCTCGAGCGCGGCTTCGTCGATGTCGGCACCCTGCGCCTGCATCCGGCGCATCACCTTGAGCGCGACCGATCCGCGCCAGAAGGTTGCGAACACCAGGTGGTAGTGGAAGTGGCGGACCCGTTGGCCACTCGAGCGTTCGTAGAGACCGATCAGCTCGTTCTCATCCGGTGTGCCTTCGAGACAGGCGCGCGCGCCGTCCTGCGCGCGCAGGTCGGACACGCGCAGGGAGGCCAGGTCGGCGCCGGGGTCGCCGATCGAAGCCAGCTCCCAGTCGATGACTGCCGCGACATCGTGCGAATCGCGGTCGTACAGGATGTTGCCGAGCTTGGCGTCGCCCCAGCACAGTGCGATTCGCTCGGGCTCCGGACGATGCTGTTCGAGCCAGTCGAGCGCTTCGTCGAACGTCGCGATTGTCTCGGCGGGATCGCCCTTGATCCAGTCGTCGAGGTAGCGACGCCAGTAGCCGAGTGCGTGCGTCGCGGGGTCTTCGGCGCTGCCGCCACCGGGCACGAAGGTGAGGTCGAGCTTCTGCCAGTCGGCGTCGTGCTGGCGCGCCAGCGCCTCGACGGTCGAGCGCCACATGTGTCGGCGCTCTTCGGGAGTGGCGTCCCGGTAGAAGCCGCCGCCGTGGTAGGGCGGGAAGTCGAGCGGCGCCTCGCCGTCCACCGCCTTCATCGTCAGGAAGGGAACGCCGAGCACGCTCGGATCCTCCTCGAGCCACAGCACCTCGGGGACGGGAACCTCGGTGTGCTCGCCGAGCGCGCGCATCACGCCAAACTGCATCCCGAGGTCGTACTCGGGGAAGGGTGCGTCCCCACTCGGTGCGCAGCGCAGCACAGCGTCGAGGCGGCGCTCGCTCCCGTCCTCTCTCCAGCTGGCGCTGAACAGCTGCGTGTCGCTCGACTCGCCGGCGCCGGGCTTGTGCAGCGCTGACAGCTGGAGCGCGCTCGCGCCGGGGATGCGGTCCGAGAGCCACTCCGTCAGACGAGCGTGAAGATCGGTCTGTTCACCCGGCATGGGCGCACCAGTATACTCAGACGATGCTGACACCGATGGACGACACGCTGTGGCATACGCTTCCGACGACATTCGACCACGTCGCGACCAGTGATCCCCGGTTCTTCGACCGCTACTGGTTCGCTGCCAGCGATCCCGCTGGCGGTGGAACCCTCCAGCTCACGCTTGGCGTCTACAACAACATGAACGTCGTCGATGCCGGGTTCGTCGCGATCCGCGACGGGCGCCAGCACAACGTGCGCGCATCGCGCTCGTTGCGGCCGCGCTTCGAGTCGAGCTGCGGGCCGCTGCGGGTCGAGCTGCTCGAGCCGCTCCGCCGCGCGCGTCTGATCGTCGAGGGAGGCGCACACGCCGTCGCCGCCGATCTCGAGTGGGCGAGCAGTCTTCCGGCGCAGGAGGAGGCCGCCCGCTTCACGCGAGTGCGCGGCCGGGTGGTCGAGGAGTCGCGTCGCTTCGACCAGATCGGAGAGTGCAGCGGCTGGCTCGAGCTCGCCGGCGAGCGCATCGAGCTCGAGCGCTGGTGGGCGACGCGCGACCACTCGTGGGGTGTGCGCGAGAACATGGGCATCGCCGAGCCGGTGACCGGTCCCCCGGCACCGCCTGGTGCGGGCACGCTGTTCGCCTTCCTGTTCTTCTCGACCGAGACCTACGGCGGGCATGTTCAGCTCGCGCAGTTCGCGGGACGCCCGGACTACCTGACAGCTGAAATTGCGAGTCGCGCGCGACCGGCCGAGGGGGTCGAGATCGCGGGCGCATCGCTGGACGTGAAGTTCTACGACACCGCCCGTCCGCGCCGCTTCCGCACCGCTCGCTTCGACGCCCAGCTCGCGGACGGGCGCGCTCTGGAGATCGACACCGAGGCGCTGTGCCCGGCGGTCGACATGCAGGGCCTCGGCTACAGCGGCGGGTACCAGGATGGGCGGGGACTCGGTGTCTGGCGTGGCGAGGAGCACGTCGAGCACGACGTGTGGGATGTGAGCCATCCGACGGACGTCGGTCGTCCCGATGGCAGCGTCGCGCGGCCCATCCATCGAATCCAGCCCGTGCGCGTTTCGCTGCGCGGCGCGGGGCTCGACAGCGACGGTACCGGCAGCCTCACGCTGATCGCAGAGGGCGACCTGCCGCAGCTCGGGCTCGGGCCGAGCGACTAGGAGCTCGACTCGAGACCCTCGTGACGGACGGCTGGCGTGGTCGCCCACGGCTACGCCACCCTCGTCCTGTGGCGACCCGTGGTCTCGTGCGCTGGCGGCTGCCGATGCTGGCAGCTCTCTACCTCGTCATCTTCCTCGCTTTCGACCTCGCCTACTCACAGTGGGTGCTGCCGCCGGTTGCCGCCGATGCGCGCAGGCCGCACGCGATCGAGCACCCGGTACACCACCACGACCTGGCGCCGCTCGTCGTAGACAGTCCCGACCGCTGGGGACCACTCGACTTTCGCGTCACGACCAACTCGCTGGGCTTTCGGGACAGCGAGCCTCGCGAGGTTCCGCTCCGCTCGGATCGTCGACGCATCCTGCTGCTGGGCGATTCATTCACCTTCGGCGTCGGCTACGGCTACCGCCATACTTTCGCCCACCGCTTCGGCGAGTGGATGCGCGGGCGTGGCGTCGAGGTCCTCAATGCGGCCGTCGTCTCCTACTCGCCCGTGATCCACGTGCGCAAGCTGGAGCACTTGCTGGTGGACGTCGGGCTCGAGGTGGACGAGGTGATCGTGTTCCTCGACGTCTCCGATACCAAGAACGACGCGCTCGACTACCAGGTGGATGAGCGCGGCCGTGTCGTGTTCGCCGACGATCGGCGGCTGTCGCGTGTGCTGGCGCGTCGCCTGCCGCTGTCGTCCGGGCTCGCGGCCTGGGCCGGGCGTGTGATTGGCACGAGCCACACGGATGCCGAGGGCTGGAGCACGCGGGGCAGCGCCGCCGGGATGTGGACCATCGACGACGCGCTGTACGAGGCCTGGGGGCGGCGCGGCCAGGAGACGATGGCGCGGAACATGGATGCTTTGCGGGCCATCGCCTCCGAGCGCGGGATCGGTCTCAGCGTCGCCGTCTACCCGTGGCCGGATCAGATCCTGCACGGCGACCTCGACTCGCGGCAGGTCCGATTCTGGCGGGCGTGGTGCGGCGAACGCGACGTGCGCTTCCTGGACTTCTTTCCCGATTTCGTCAGCGCGAGCGAAGCCGAGAATCGGGCGGTCGTCGAGCGCTACTTCATTCCCGACGACATCCACTACAACGCGGCCGGCAACCGCTACTTCGCCGAGCGCCTGATCGAACGCTTCGAGCGTGAGAACGACTGAAGCCTCGGGCCGCCGGAGCCTCGCAACGCGGCGCGAGCCAAAAAGTGCGATTCTCCCGGCTGCGCGCCGACCGCATCCGACCCGAGGAAGCCCCGATGACCCAGACGACTCCGAGCTCTGCGTGGCATGC
The DNA here is from genome assembly GCA_036336835.1 of Myxococcota bacterium. Taxonomy (GTDB): domain Bacteria; phylum Myxococcota_A; class UBA9160; order UBA9160; family UBA4427; genus JAYZFK01. The sequence continues at coordinate 24,932 of JAYZFK010000001.1, forward strand.
CACCGCCTGCATCCTGTGCGAGTGCAACTGCGGAATCGAGGTCCAGCTCGGCGGCGAGGACGGTCGCCGCTTCACCAGGGTGCGCGGCGACAAGGCGCATCCCTCCTCCCAGGGCTATGCCTGTGAGAAGCCCTCGCGGCTCGACTACTACCAGAACGCGCGCGATCGGCTGACACGGCCGCTGCGGCGCCGCTCGGACGGCAGCTTCGAGGAAATCGACTGGGAGACCGCGATCCGCGAGGTGTCCGAGCGCTTCGCGGCGATCCGCGACGAGCACGGCGGGCAGTCGATCTTCTACTACGGCGGTGGTGGGCAGGGCAATCACCTGCCGGGGGCCTACTCGCGTTCGACCCGCGCCGTGCTGGGCTCGGCGTTTCGCTCCAACGCGCTCGCGCAGGAGAAGACCGGCGAGTTCTGGGTGAGCGCGAGGATGCTCGGCGGCTTTACGCGCGCGGACTTCGAGCACTGCGAGGTCGGCGTCTTCATCGGCAAGAACCCGTGGTTCTCGCACGGCATTCCGCGCGCGCGCGTCACCCTGCGCGCGATCTCGCGCGATCCCGGCCGCAGTCTGATCGTGATCGATCCGCGCCGCTCCGAGACGGCGGAGCTCGCCGATTTTCACCTCCAGGTCCGGCCGGGCGGCGATGCGTGGCTGCTGTCCGCGATGGTCGCCGTGCTCGTGCAAGAAGACCTGCTCGCCCACGACTGGCTCGCAGAGCACACCCACGGGCTCGACGTCGTGCTGCCTTTCTTCGCCGATCTGAAGGTCGACGACTACTGCGAGCGGTCGGGAATCGACGAGGACCTCGTGCGCGCCGCGGTCCGGAGGATCGCAGGTGCCGAGAGTGCCGCGTTCTTCGAGGATCTCGGCGTTCAGATGAACCGGCACTCGACGCTGGTCAGCTATCTGCACCGTCTGCTGTGTTACGGCACGGGCAACTTCGGCAAGCAGGGAGGCAGCTACATCCCGTCGTCCGTCCAGTCGTTGGCGTCGAGCGGAGCGCGGAGTGGTCCGGACCGCACCAGCCCGGTGAGCGGCTCGCGCATCATCTCGGGTCTGGTGCCCTGCAACGTGATCCCCGAGGAGATCCTCACCGATCATCCCGATCGCTTCCGCGCGATGCTCGTCGAGGCGGCGAACCCGGTGCACTCGCTGGCCGACAGCCCGCGCATGCGCGAGGCACTCGGAGCGCTCGAACTCGTCGTTGCGATCGACGTGGCGATGACCGAGACGGCGCGGCTCGCCGACTACGTATTGCCGGTGGCCACGCAGTTCGAGAAGGCCGAGGCCACCTTCTTCAACTTCGAGTTCCCGGCCAACTACTTCCAGCTGCGACGACCGCTGCTGGAGCCGCCGGACGGGCTGTTCTCGGAGGCGGAGCTGCACGCCCGCATCGTCGAGGCGCTCGGCGCCATGCCCGGCGATGCCGTGCAGGCCCTGCGCGCGGCCTGGGACGAGGGGCGAGTGCGTTTCCGCGAGACGTTCTTCGAGCTGCTCGAGAGCGAGCCGAACTTCCTGGCGCTCGCACCGGTGGTGCTGTACCGCGCGATCGGCGATCGGCTGCCGCACCGGCTCGCAGAGGGAGCAGTGCTCTGGGCGCTCGCGCAGATCGCAGCGCAGCGCTCGCCCGACTCGCTTCGGCGTGCGGGCTTCGAGGGCGAGGGGCCCGAGCTGGGTGACGCACTGTTCGACGGGATCGTCGAGGGGCGCAGTGGCGTGGTGTTTGCGATCGACGGTTGGGAGGAGAGCTGGGCGCGGGTGGGGACCGAGGACGGCCGCATCCAGCTCGCCGTTCCGGAGCTCTTCGACGAGCTGGACGGCCTCGCGGAAGCCGACGACGCGGCGACCGACGAGGCCTGGCCCTTCGTTCTGTCGGCCGGCGAGCGGCGCTCGTTCACTGCCAATACGATCGTTCGCGATCCGGACTGGCGGCGCAAGGACCGCGGTGGGGCCCTGCGCATGCATCCCGACGATGCCGGGCAGCTCGGCATCGAAGATGGCGGCCGCGCGCTCCTGGCGACCCGCGGCGGCGCCACCGAGGTGACGGTCGAGCTGTCGGATCGCATGCAGCGGGGCCACGTGTCGCTGCCGAACGGTCTCGGGGTGGATTATCCGAGCGAGAGAGGAGAGCGCAAGCCGACGGGCGCCGCGCCCAACGAGCTCACGCGCGGGGGCGACCGCGACTGGCTGGCGGGTACGCCGTGGCACAAGTACACACCCGCACGAATCGAGCCGCTGTAGACTGGATGCTCACCCCCGATGCCCGGGGACAGGAGCATCCGAACCATGAGTACCAACGGGCAGCCGACGCTGACCAGGGCCGCGATGGGCATCGAGCCCGGCATCCCGCTGAACACGAGCGAGGGCGGCGTCGAGGAGCTGCGCCGCGACCTTCAGCGCTTGATGGACATCGAAGCGATCAAGCAGCTCAAGGGCGCCTACTTTCGCTGCATCGACACGGCGAACTTCGACGAGCTCGCCACCCTGTTTCACGAGGACGTGTCGGTGCACTTCGTCGGCGGCACCTACGAGTGGACGTTGCAGGGCAGCGACGCGTATCTGGAGTCGATCAAGAAGTCGTTCACCCGCGAGGCGATCGGGCACCACAACGGCCACCACCCGGAGATCCAGATCCTGAGCGAGAGCGAGGCGACCGGCGTCTGGTACCTGACGGACAACATGTGGATCCTGAACGCCAAGTTCTTCACCACCGGGACCGCGATCTACTTCGACCGCTATCTCAAGCAGGACGGTCGCTGGGTCATCCGGGACACGAAGTACCGGCGGATCTACGAGATCAACCAGCCGCTCGACGAGAACCCGCAGCTCTCGACCCACTATCTGGGAAAGTACGGAGCCGAGCCCGCACCCGGCGGCTGACGGGGGACCAGCCCGCATCTCGGGGACCCGAGGCGAGCGCTCTCAACCAGCGCTCCAGGGTCGCGAGGACGTCGCGTACGTACATCTCGTAGTTGTCGTAGCCAAACAGAGCGAAAGCGTGTCCCGCGCCGGGATAGGCCTTTGCGTGACAGTCCACGCCGAGCGCGTTCATTGCCGCGCAGAACTCGCGTCCGGGTGCGAGCAGCCGGTCGTGCTCGCCGGCCATCACTGCCGTCGGCGGCATGCCGGCGTGCAGGTGAGCGCGCGGTGAGAGCTCGCGGCCGCGCCCCTCGAACACGTCGTGTGCCTCGCCGAGGAGCAGCACTTCGATCATTCCCCGCTCGCGGGCTCGCGCTTCGAACCGCTCGGAGGCGTCGGCAGAATCGAGGTAGGGCGCCGAAAGCAGGAGTCCGATCGCGGCCGGGTGGGGCGTCCCGTCGTCACGCGGCAGCGTCACGACGGCCGCTGCGAGGTGAGCGCCCGCGGAGCTCCCGCCGATTACCAGCTTCGCTGGATCGCCGCCGAGGCTCGTTGCCTCGGCCTGTACCCAGGCGACGGCGTCGCGGCTGTCTTCGAGCTCGTCGGAGTAGGCGACGCCGTCCTTGCGCTGGAGGCGGTACTCCGGGACGAAGACGGTGTGACCCGCGGCTGCGAGCTGGCTCGCGAGCGGAAAGAGCTCGTCCGGCCAACCGCTGTGAAAGCCGCCGCCGTGGAAGAGCACCACGGTTGCGCCGGGCTTCGTATCCGCGTCGCGCCGGAAGACGTGAACCTGCAGCGTCCGAGTCGGCGTCTGCTTGTAGTCGAGGCTCTCGTCTGGCGGGAAGTCGGGGGCGTACCAGACGATGGTGGCGCCGCTGGTCAGGTTGTCGAGAATTCCCATTCCGTCCGGGAGCAGGATCCAGCCGAGCACGCCCCCCGCCACCAGCAGGCCGGTCACAGCGATTGCGAGCTTGCGCATGGAGCCTCCGCCGCCACACTGCGCCCTCCTCCGTCCGGTGCGCAGGGCCGCCTCGGGCGGGGGTCAGAAGATCCAGCCGTCGGTTCCGTCCGCAGGAAGGCCGTCGGGCAGGTAGAATTCGAATCCGTGAAGCCTCGCGTAGTGACGGTCGACGTCGGTGTCCCCGATGTGAATGAAGCGGGTCGCCTGGGTGAACCGGCCGCGCACATCGTCGAGCGTGTGCTTGTGCCCGATGAAATCGAGCTCGATCGCATGCGCGGCGAAGAGCGCACGCTGGTCGCTCTTCACTCGATCGGAGGCGCTCCCGACGATATAGCCGAGCGACTTTGCCTGGCGCATCCGGTCCAGCCCGATCGGGCCGGCGGGCTCGCCGACCTCGAGTGTGCCGTCGATGTCGAAGCTCACGAGGACCACGTCCCCACGTTGTGAGAGGTTCGCCCCTTGCGCAACCCACTGCCCCCCAAAGAGGAGTCCGCCCCATGCCCAGTCCCTTCCCGCTCGATGTTACGGATGAGCTGCTCTCGACCACCCGGGCCGTTCGCAAGCGCCTCGATTTCCAGCGCCCAGTCGAGCGCGAGGTGCTGCTCGACTGTGTCCGCCTTAGCCAGCAGGCACCGACGGGCAGCAACCAGCAGGGCTGGCACTGGCTGATCGTCACCGACCGCGAAAAGCGCGCGAAGCTCGCCGAGATCTACCGTGCGGTCGCCTCGCAGTATCTCGAGATCGCGCGTTCCAACATCGCCGAGGACGACCTCCAGACGCAGCGGGTGTACGAGTCGGCGTTCTGGCTGGTCGATCGTCTGGCGGACGTGCCGGTTCACGCGATCCCGTGCACCGCAGGGAGGCTCCCCGCCGAGGGCTTCGTGAACGCGGGCGGCGCGTCCTTCTATGGCTCGATCTTTCCGGCGGTCTGGAGCTTTCAGCTCGCGCTGCGCAGCCGCGGGCTGGGTTCGGTGCTCACCACCTTGCACTTGTTCCAGGAGAAGGAGACCGCAGAGCTGCTGGGCATCCCAGAGGATGTGAGTCAGGTCGCGCTGCTGCCAGTCGCCTATACGGTCGGGACGAAGTTCAAGCGCGCCGCGCGCCCGGCGCCCGAAGCGATCACCTCCTGGGACGCCTGGGGACAGGCCTAACGATGCTGTTCGCTGCCGGCGACGCCGATGTCGAAGGCGATCCGCTGCGCGACGCGCCCGAGCGGCTGCAGCTGCGACGCGAGCTGCAACGGCTGATCGCGGCGCAGTCACCGCCCGAACACGTGAGCAGGCTCGACCAGGCTGGCGAGTTCGATCGCGCACTCCACGCCGAGCTCGGCGCGCTGGGAGTGATGGCGATCGGCGGCCCCGCGGATCTGGGGGGCACCGGCGACGTGCGCGATCAGGTGGTGGCGATCGAAGAGCTCGCGGCGGGACCGACGTCGATGGCGGCGTTCACCATCCTCCAGTACATGGTGATCCAGGTGCTGGCCGGCTTCGGAAGCGGCCCGCAACGCGGTGTCCTGCGCGACCTGCTCGCGGCGCGCGTGATCGTGTCGTTCTGCATGAGCGAGCCGGACGGGGGGACCGACGTCGCGCGGGCGATGAAAACCTGGGCGGTTCCTGACGGCGACAGCGACGGCTGGCGGATCCGCGGGCAGAAGACCTGGATCACGGCGGCGACGATCGCCGACTACCTGCTCGTGCTGGCTCGTACCCGCGAGTGGGAGCGCTCACCCGTAGATGGCGTGACGATGTTCCTGATCCCCGCCGACAGCAAGGGGATCGAGCGGCGCGAGATCGCCACCTACGGTCTGAACGCCGTCCCCACCTGCGAGGTCCACTTCGATGACGTCCGCGCGCCGGCGAACTCGCTGGTGGGCGAGGTCGACCGCGGCTTTCGCAATACCTTCGACACGCTCAATCGCGAGCGGCTGAACGCCGCCGCGGCGTCGCTGGGCGGGGGTCGCGCCGCGCTGGCCTGGGCGATCGACTACGCAAAGCGGAGACAGGCCTTCGAGCGCCCGATCGGCGCCTTCCAGTCGATCCAGCACGCGCTCGTCGATGGCGCACTCGGTCTCGAGAGCGCGCGTGGACTGATCGTGCGCGCCGCCGAAGTCGAGGCGGCCGGGGGCGATGCGGGCGCGCTCTCGACGATGGCGAAGCTCGCCGCCTCACAGGCGGCGACGCGGGCGACGCAGGACGCGATGAACGTGCTCGCGGGACTCGGCTTCAGTCGAGAGATCCCGGTACAGCGCTGGTTCCGCGACATTCGCTTGTGGACGTTCGCACCGGCGTCGGACGAGATGTGCCGCAACTTCCTGGGCGAGCGCTGGCTCGGGCTGCCTCGCTCGTACTGACCGCGTCCCCAGAGCCGACTCGAACCCGTGCTCGCGTCTCAGGCGTGCAGCGCGCGCGCGAGGCTTCCGAACACCTCCTTGGAGCTGCGTCGCGAGACCGCGGCACCCGCTACAAGGGCCGAGCCGTGGAAGGTGCCCGGGTACGAGTGGAGCTCGACCGAAACCCCGGCCTGCATCAGCCGCAGTGCATACTCGATGCCCTCGTCGCGCAGCGGATCGAACTCCATGGTCGATACATAGGCCGGCGGAAGCTCCGCGAGATCCTTTGCGCGCGCTGGAGCGGCGTAGGGCGAAACCTCGCCCGTGTGGTCCGGCCCGAGATAGTGACGCCAGCTCCAGACGGCGTTCGGCCGGTTCCAGAGGGGTGTGTCGTCGAACGCACGCATCGATGCGGTCTCGAGCCGGTCGTCGAGCTCGGGAATCTCGAGCAGCTGGAAGCACAGCGCGGGTCCGCCGCGGTCGCGCGCCAGCAGTGCGGTTGCCGCGGCGAGCCCGCCGCCGGCGCTCTGCCCCGCGACCGCGAGCCGCGCAGCGTCGATGCCGAGCTCGGCCGCGTTGGCGGCCGTCCAGCACAGCCCGGCATAGCAATCCTCTACGCCGGCGGGAAAGGGGTGCTCGGGCGCGAGCCGATACTCGACCGACACCACGACCACCTCGAGCTGGGCCGCCGCGGTCTGGCACCAGGCGTCCATCATGTCGATGTCGCCCATCATGAAGCCGCCGCCGTGGATTTCGTACAGACACGGCCGCGGCCCGGTCCCCGACTTCGGGGTGTAGATGCGGATCGGTACGTCTGGGTCGCCTTCGCGCCCGGGCACCTCGATGTCGCGCTTCGCGACGTCGTCGCGATCGGGTGGCAAGTTGCCAAACAGCTCGGAGCGCGCCTCCCGCCCGGCCCGGATCTCGTCGACTGACGAGAGGTCGGAGACGGTCGGCAGCAGGGGGAGGATGTCGCGGAACTCGGGGTCGTAGTTGCGGTCGCTCATCCGTCCAGCCTAATCGAGATCAGTCGGATCGTGGAGCCCAGTCTCCGGCAATCGTCACGCGGTGCATGATCCGCCGCTCCCGGTAGTCGGCCAGCGCGTAGTGCTGCGTGCACCGGTTGTCCCAGAAGGCGACCGAATCGCGCTCCCAGCGGAAGCGGACCTGGAACTCCGGAGAGCGCACGTGGTCGAACAAGAAGTGGAGGAGCGTCTCGCTCTCGGCTTCGGCCAGTCCGTCGATGCCCGTGGTGAAGTTCGAGTTGACGAACAGCAGCCGGCGTCCGGTGTCGGGATGGCGACACACCACCGGGTGGCTGCGCGGAGGCCAGGCGGCCTGCGCCTCCTGGAGGCCACTGATGCTGTGACCTCCCGCGATCGCTCGCACCAGCGGGCCCGTGAGGTCGTGCGTTGCCGTCAGGCCCTCGAGCATGCGCTGCAGTGGCGGCGACAGCGCCTCGTAGGCGGCGTACATCGAGGCCCAGCAGGTATCGCTCCCGATGTCGGGCAGCTGGACCGCGCGCAGCATCGCGGCCTTCGGCGGCCGGTCCATGAACGTCGAGTCGGTGTGCCAGCGGTTGGCACCGTCGCGCTCGGGCTCGGTCTGGTCGAGCAGGCCGAGCGCGGGCAGCTCGGGCAGGTGCCGCCCGAAGGCGTGGACGTCGAGCGCCCCGAAGCGCTGTGCAAACGCGAGGTGCTGCTCCGGCTCGAGCGGCTGATCGCGGAAGAACAGCACCAGGTGGTCGAGCAGTGCCTGCTCGAGCGCGGCGTGCTGCGCCTGGTCGAGCGGCTCGCGCAGATCGACGCCCGAGACCTCGGCCCCGATTTCGCTCGTCAGCGCTCGGACACGGAGCGTCACAGCGATCCGCCTCCGCCCGACAGCTGGTACGGCGTGCCCCAGCGATCGCGGTGGCTCAGCGTCTCCATCGGGATGCGACGCGGGCGCCCGAGCTGCTCGTTGCCGTAGCCGAGGAACACCGCGCACTCCATGAAGATGCGCGGCGGGATGCCCAGGATCTGCCTGATGCGCTCGCGGCGCAGGAAGAAGAAGGTCGTGAACAAGGACGAGACGCCCAGTCCGTGCGCCGCCAGCATCATGTTCTGACAGGCCTGGAACAGGCTCACGCCCCGGCCGCCCGGGATCTCGCGCGTCTCGCGCAGCGAGCCATCGGGGTTCTCTGCGTACTCGCCCTTCATTCGGATGCCGCGATCCGGGTTCCAGCACACGACGACGATCGCGGGCACCTGGTCGAGGTGATCGACCGCGGCGCGGCCCGTGATCGAGCGGCCCGTCGAGTCGGTCAGCTGCTCGCGCGTCTGAGCCCGTTCCTGGTCGATCGTCGAGAAGGCGTCGATCATCTCGGCCTGGATCTCGCGCTTGATCGCGGGGTCGGTGACCACGATGAACTCCCAGGGCTGGGTATTGCCCGAGCTGCACGCCATCGTCGCGGCCTCGAGGATGCGATCCATCACCGGCCCGGGGATCGGTCGATCGTGATAGATCCGCGTGGCCCGCAGGCCATGGATTGCTTCAAAGACCGTCATCTCGGACATCGGTCGAGAGTCTCCTCAGAGCGAGCAGCAGCGCCGGGCGCAGTCGCACCGTACGCGGTGCTTCGGGCCGAGAGCGTCGAGAGTCGCCTCCGGCTCGACGACGTAGACGTCGACGACCGCGATCGGGGTCATTCCGTCAGGGTACAATGCACACCCATGGGACGCGCGATCATCATGCACATCGACCAGGCCCCCTGGGTGCGAGGGGGCCCGCCCGGCGAGGGCGAGCATCCCGAGGGCGGGGGACAGCTGATCGGCGATCTCGAGCAGGGTCCCTGGGTCCACGTGAACTGGCTGCCGCCGGGTTTCGCAGCGCCTTCGCACAGCCACGACGTCGATGAGGTGATGTACGTGCTGGAGGGCGGCCTGTCGATGGGCGAGCGCGAGTGCGGCCCCGGCACGGTCGTGTACATCGAGGCCGGTACGCTGTACTCGTTCGCCGTCGGTGACGCGGGCGTGCGTTTCCTCAACATCCGCAGCGGGCTGGCGAGGTACGCCGAGCAGGGGCGCGCAGCCATCGATCCCTACGCAGACACCACGCCCTGAATCGGAGTCCCCGGAATCCACGATGCTCGAATTTCCCTTCGATCCCGATTCGCTGTTCTCCGACCCGGAGATCGTCCGCACGCGGCGAGCGCTGCGCGAGCGTTGGCACGCCGAGCGTTTCCAGGACGAGACGACGCTGCCGGGCGCCCTCGCCGAATCGGCACGGCTCGAGCCAGACTTCCCGATCGTTCTGCACTCGCTCGAGCATCCAGGCAGCCTCACCCTGGGCAGCCTGCATCGCGACTCGCTCGCGATGGCCGGCGCGTTCGCCGCGCGGGGCGTTCGGCACGGGGACGTGGTCGCGGTGCAGCTTCCGAACTGGACCGAGACGGCCGTTGCCTACCTGGCACTCGCGACGCTCGGCGCGGTGTTCGTCCCGATCGTGCACATCTATGGCCCGCGCGAGACGGACTGGATCCTGGATGCCTCGGGTGCGCGCATGTACCTGTGCCCCGATCGCTGGGGCAACCTCGATTTCCTTGATCGCCTCGGCAAGATGCGCACGGCGGAGAAGCTCGACGTCGTGATCGTCGGCGACCAGGTGCCCGCGGGAGCGACGGCCTGGGAGGAACTCGTGGCGGATGCACAGGAAGGCTTCGAGCCGCCGCCGCTCGACTCCCGCGATCCGCTGCTGGTCGTCTACACCTCCGGTACGACCTCCGATCCCAAGGGCGTCGTCCACACGCACGAGACGTTCCTCGCCGAGCTTCGCAACATGCCGCAGATGCCGATGGATGATCGCGATCTCGTGATGCTTCACCCCTGGCCGGCCGGCCACATCGGCGGCTTGTGTTCGATGCTGGGTCCGATCGTCACGCGATCGAAGGTGGTGATGATCGATCGCTGGGACCCGGAAGACGCCGCCGATCGAATCGCCGAGCACGGTGTCACCGCGATCGCCGGCACCCCGTTCCACGTGATGGCGTTGCTCGATCTCGCCGAGGCGGGTGACCCGCGACTCGCCAACATCAACGAAGTGGTGAGCGGCGGAGCGGGGGTGCCGCCGGCGTTGGTCGAACGCGCCTCGGTGGTCGGCTGGTCCATGTGGCGATCCTACGGCTCGTCGGAGCACCCGACCGTGAGTGCGGGGAGCCGCTTCGGACCGCTGCGGCCGCGCGCCTGGACGGATGGCGCGATCTGCCGCGGTACCGAGGTACGCATCGTCGACGACGACGGTCGCGATGTCGAAGCCGGGGCCGAGGGCGAAATCTGGGTTATCGGCCCGGAGCAATTCGTCGGTTACAGCGATCCCGCGCGCAACGCCGAGGCGTTCGCCCCCGGCGGCTGGTTTCGCACCGGGGACGTGGGAGTGCTCGACGCGGACGGGAATCTCACGATCACCGACAGGCTGAAAGACATCATCATCCGCGGCGGAGAGAATCTGTCGTCGCTCGAGATCGAGGATCTGCTGCAGCGCCATCCGGCCGTGGCCGAGGCCGCTGCCGTCGGCTTCCCCGATCCGCGCTACGGCGAACGCGTCTGTGCCTTCGTGGTTCCAACACCGGGGGAGCAGGTTCCGACCGTCGCGCAGCTCGGCAGCCACTTCGCGCAGCTCGGCGTGGCCCGACAGAAGACGCCCGAGAAGGTGGTCGAGGTCGACGACTTCCCACGCACGGCAGCTGGCAAGGTCAAGAAGAACGAGCTGCGCAAGCTGCTCGTCGACGAGCCGGACTGAACGGACCGCGCTTGCGTGGGCCGTGCCCGCGCGGGTACGGTGTCCTGGCGAAGGAGTCTCCCGGGTGAGCCAGCCCTACATCACGATTACTGCGGATACGCACGCGGGCGCCTCGATCGACGGGTATCGCGACTATCTCGACACGAAGGAGCAGCGCGAGTTCGACGAATGGCGCGGTGGCTACCGCAACCCCTCCAAGGGCCACCTCGGCGGAAAGAAGACGAAGAACTGGGACTCCGAAGAGCGTCGCAAGGACCTCGAGAGCGACGGTGTCGTTGCGGAGGTGATCTTCCCCAACACCGTGCCCCCGTTCTACGAGAAGGCCTTCCACATCGCGCCGCCGCCGCGCCCCGACCAGTACCCGCGCTGGCGAGCGGGAGCGCGCGCTCACAACCGCTGGCTGTCCGAGTTCTGCTCGGAACAGCCGCACCGCCGAGCCGGCATTGGGCTGATCCATCTGAACGACATCGACGACGCGATCGAGGACGTCGAGTGGATCGCGAACAACGGGCTGCGCGGCGGCGTGCTGCTGCCGCTGCCCTCGCCCTCGGACGTGCATCTCAAGCCGCTCTACCACTCCGACTACGACCGGCTGTGGGCCGCCATCCAGGACTGTGGGCTGGTGATCAACCAGCACTCGGGCCAGGGCAGTCCCGACTACGGGAAAGAGCAGGGTGGTGACGCGCTGTGGGTGCTCGAGATGCCCTTCTACGTCCAGCGCGGCATTTGTCAGCTGATCATGGGCGGCGTGTTCGAGCGCTTTCCGAAGCTCAGGTACATCCTGACCGAGTCCGGCTGCGCCTGGGCACCCGGTCTGATGAAGAGCCTCGACGGCATCTTTGCCGGGATGAAGATGGGCATGATGGGCGAGGTCGACTACTCGAAGTCGAAGCTGCTGTCCGAGCCGCCGAGCTTCTACGCCAAACGCAACTGCTGGTACGGCGCCAGCTTCCCGTCGCCGCGCGACATCCGCGGCCGCGAGATCGTGGGCAGGGACCGCGTCCTCTGGGGCAACGACTACCCGCACTACGAGGGCTGCTACCCGCACTCGCGCGAGAACATGCGTTGGGCCTTCGCCG
>JAYZFK010000002.1:0-32759 GCA_036336835.1 Myxococcota bacterium
GCCCGCTCGACGCGCGTACCCTCGAGCTCGGCGACCAGCGCTTGCAGCTTGCGGCGCATGGTCTCGTGAAGATCCGAGTTGGACAGCGCGACCTGAGCAGCGCGCAGCGAGGCCGCCGGATCGGCTTCACCGAGCTCGTCGATCGCGCGCATCGCCATTCCGGCGGACAGTCCCCGGTTGTTGGGATCGACGACCTGCCGCAGCGCCGGCAGCACGAACTGCGAGTCACCGTGCTCGCGCAGCAGTGGCACCAGACGCAGCAGGGTCGCCGGCCCGGTGAGCTGCGTGGGCACCCGACTAACGAGCTCCAGCCAGTGCCGGCGGGCGAGCTCGAGCTCGCCGTGCAACGCGAGCTGCTCGACGATGTGGGCGAGTGCGGACGCGGCTTCCTGCGGGCGTTGGAGGCGCACCGCGACTTCCCAGAACGCGAGCCCCACGTCGATCTCCTCCGGCTTGCGTTCGGTCTCCTCGCGCAGGCTGGAGAACGCGGTCTCGAGGTCGCCGTCGTTGCACGCTGCGAGTGCGGCGTTGAGCTTCGGGTTGGCGTGGTGCGCGGTGCTCGGCGCCTCGCTCCGATCGTTGCCCCGTCGCCCCTCGGGCTTCGCCAGGCGCGCCCCGGCCGCGATCGCCGCGCCGAAGGCGAACCCGCCGAGGTCTGCCCAGTAGGCGATGTCGCTGGCCTCGGCGAGCCAGGCGCTGAGCAGCGTGATGGCGAGCCAGAGTGGAAGCGCCGCCGCCGCCGGTGCGGAGAATGTTGCGAAACGCGGCCGGAAGCCGGCGAAGGAGAGATACGCGAAGCGCAGGTCATCCGGCCCTCGACGGACCAGGAGCGCGCCCATCACGCCGGCGATGGCACCGGAGGCGCCCACCAGCGGGACGGTCGAGTGGGTCGCGAGGCTTGCGTAGCAGGCCCCCGCGAAGACCCCGGAGGTCAGGTAGAAGCTCGCGTACAGCGGGCGTCCCCAGCGGAACTCGAGCGCCGGGCCCAGCACGAAGAGCAGCAGCATGTTGCCGAGCAGGTGGAGCCAGCTCGCGTGCATGAACTGGTGCGAGACCAGCGTCCGAGGGGTCATCGTCCCGGGGACGAGTCGCCCGCGCCGCGACGGGTTCACACTCGGGTGGACTGCGGGCTGGGACGGGACGAGCGCGTGTGTGGTCAGCCGGTCGAGCTCGCCCTGCTCGGCAGCGACGCCACGGGGCGTCTCGGGTTTGTCGGGCAGGGTGAGCTCGGCCAGCTTCGGCAGGTAGTGCGAGCGCTGGCCCGTCGGTACGTCGTTCCGGACGTGCTCCAGGATCTCCTCCTGGGCATGCAGGTAGGCGTGCTCGCGGAAGTAGTCGGCTGCCTGCTCGAAGTAGATGCCGCGGGCGGGAGAGCGCGAGGCTACTTCGAGGCTCGTCAGTGAGAACCAGACCAGGCACAGTCCGATGAGCGCCCCGGTCACCCACGGGAGTCGCCGGACGGCGCTGCCGTGGTGTCCGATCGGGATAATCATTGGGCCCCCTCGTCCCCTGATTCCAGCCCCGGCGGAAACCGCAGTGGCCGCCGTGCGGGTCGCCCCCGGACCCATCGTCCGCTCGGTCTCGATTCTGGAGTCGGGTCGCGCGATTCCGGAGCCAACCTGCTCTGGGCGCGGCCCAGTCGTCAGCTCGGCTCTGCTGCAGCCCCCTAGAAGAACACAGAGTCGAGCGAGACGGCGCCGGGGCCCGCGACGAAGAGGGCGAAGGAGATTGCGGCGAGGTTGATCGTGTACTCGGCGCCGGGCGGGTCGTTCGTGATCAGGTAGCCGGCGCCGCGGTGGCCAAGCCTGCCGGCCACCAGCATCGTCGTCACGAGCAGCAGGCAGGCCGGTCGGGTGAACAGACCAACGGTGAGCAGACTGCCGCCGACGAGCTCGGACAACATTGCGACGCGCGCCTGGACCCCTGCGAACGGGACGCCGAGGTCTTCGAGCCAGCTCGTGAAGCCCTCCATGTTGCCGGTGCCCACCATCCCGAGCTTGCCGAGTGCGTGAACGACGAAGCAGGGTCCGATGAAGAGGCGGACGATCAGCACGGCGAAGTCGAAAGCGCCCTCGCTGGTCGTGGTCAATAGATGCCCGAAGCTCTCCATGTCGTCCTCCTGCCGCGCGCGGCCTGGTAGGGGTATCACGCCGGGGAGGCTGGCGTCACCTGGTGCGTGAGCGCGCCCAGCGCTCGTGAGGCCAGTGCGCGGCAAACCGGGTCGCGCTCGTCGTCGGCCGCGCGTGCCAGCCGCGCGAGGGTCGCGGGCGGTGGATCGAGCATGCCGGCGAGCGCCGTGAAGGCGGCCCGGCGCAGCACCGGGTCCGGCTCGTGCGTGGCTTCGAGCAGGACCTCCCAGGTGTGCCTTTCGCCTGGCGCTAGGTCGCGCAAGCAGAACAGCGCCATGCGCTTCACCCCCGGTGAGGCGCCCTGGCGTGCGAGCCCGCATAGCAAGGGCGGTACCTCTGCGTGGAGCCTTCCGAGTTCGACGAGCAGCCGCGCGGCGCGCCAGCGCACGCTGCCTTCGTCGGCGTCGAGAGCCTCGACCGCGGCCGGGATCAGGGCCGGCTCGGGCGGCGCGAGGCGGGCGAGCGTCCAAGCCGCCGCCCAGCGTCCACGCGCGTCGTTGCCGTGCAGGGTCCGCTTGAGCGCGGCGGTTACGTCGTGGTCGCGGCCGATCACGGCCAGTGCGGTGCTGGCTGCATCCCGCACGCTGCGCACATCGTCGGCCAGAGCATCGGCCAGGGCATCGACCCAGACCACGGCGCTCGGGTCGCTGGCAGCTTGGGCGCAGGCGGCGGCGCGGCGCTGTGCGTCGGGACTGCGCAGTGGGTCGCGCAGGCTCATCCGGCTCCGCCCGCCGTGGCCGCCGGCTCCCAGCTCGCAACGAGCGCGTCCTCGTCCGAGGTTCGGCGCACGCGCCCGTCGCGCTCCAGTTTGCAGAGGTGGGAGGTGACCGACTGGCCGGCCGCGGCGTGCAGCGTCTCGGGATAGGCGGCGTAGACGATCTTCACGATCTCTCCGACTCGCTGCGCGCCCTGCGCCAGCGCCGCCACGATCTGCGTGTCGCGCTCGAGTCGATGCGCGATGTACTCGCGGATCTTGGCGCAGCCATCTTCGATGCACGGGCCGTGCGCCGGATAGATGCGCCTCGGGCGTTCCTCGAGGATGCGGTCGAGCGATGCCATGTAGTGGGCGAGATCGCCGCTCTGCGACGGAATCACAGTGGTTCCGACCCCCAGCACGTTGTCTCCCGAGAAGAGGGAGCGTTCCTCCTCGAGCAGGAAGCACAGGTGATCGGGCGCGTGCCCGGGGGTGTGTACGCCGCGCAGCGTCGCTCCCTCGGTCTCGACGCGCTCTCCATCGGCCAGCGGGCGGATCGGGAACCCGTAGTCCTGGTCGACCTCGGGCCACGGATACTTGCTGACACGCAGCTCGCCGTAGCGTGCCATTACCTGCTCGCAGCCGCCGATGTGGTCCGGGTGTCCGTGCGTGAGGACGATCTCCTGGAGGCCTTCGCAGCCCGAGCGTTCGAGGGCTCGCTCGAGCACTGGGAGGTATTCGTCCTTGCCCTGTCCCGGGTCGACGAGCAGGCGCCGGGCGCCGGTTCCGACCAGATAGGTGTTGGTACCGGGGCCGGTAAAGGGGCTCGGGTTCTGGCCCAGGGCGACGGCTACGCGCTCGCTCCAGACGTCGACATCCGGTAGCTCCATGCCGAGCATCACCGGCGGCTTGCTGGCTTCGGCCATCGCTACTCCCCGGCCAGCTTCATCGAGGCGATCCGCAGCGGCGGCGCGGCGCGCGAGCCGAGCCACGCGAGTTCCGAGCCGACGCGGTCGATTGCGCACAGCATGTCGCCGAGATTGCCGGCGATCGAGATCTCCTCGACGGGGTGGACGATCTCGCCCGCCTCGATCCACAGCCCCGCTGCGCCGCGCGAGTAGTCGCCGGTCACCGGGTTGAAGCCCATCCCGATCAGCTCGGTCACGAGCAGGCCGCGTTCGGTGTCGGCAACGATGTCTTCGAGTGTGCCCGCGTCGCCCGGCTCGAGCCACAGGTTGGTGGTGCCGACCGATGGTGTGCTGCCGACCCCGCGCGCGGCGTTGCCGGTCGTCGCCAGACCGAGCTTGCGCGCCGAGTAGCTGTCGAGCAGCCAGCTGCGCAGCTCGCCGCGCTCCACCAGCACGTTTCGGCGCGTGGGCTGGCCCTCGCCGTCGAAGGGCTTCGAGCCGAGCCCGCCCACCAGTCGCCCGTCGTCGACGATCGTGACGAGATCGCTGGCAATCTGCTCTCCGAGTCGCCCGGCCAGGAAGCTCGCCTCGCGGTAGATCGCATAGCCCGAGGCGCAGCCGACCAGCTGGCCGATCAGACTCGGTGCGGTCAGGGCATCGAAGATCACCGGTGCTTCGCAGGTCGCGACGCGCTTGCCACCGAGGCGGCGCAGGGCTCGTTCGGCGGCGCGGCGCCCGACGGCCGCGGGATCCTCCAGCGATGCCAGGCTGCGGCCCACCGTCATCCAGTAGTCGCGTTGCATCCCGCTGGCGTCGCGTGCCAGCGGCTCGCAGAAGAGCGAGTGCGATGCGCTGTGATAGCTGCCGAGGAAGCCCTCGCTGTTGCCATACGTGGTGGTGCTGGCATCGGAGCCCACCTGGCTGCCCTCGGAGTTGGCGATTCGTGGGTCGACGCTGCGCGCTGCGGCCTCTGCGCGCAGGGCGTCGTCGATCCGAGCCTCGACCGACGCGCCTGCATCCGACGCATCGAACAGACGCAGGTCTGGGATCTCGCTCGCGAAGCCCGCCTCCGGGAGACCGGCGTGCGGGTCGGGTGCCGTCGCACGTGCCAGCGCGACCGTCTCCTGGGCCATGCGTTCGACCGTTTCGAGCGACAGGTCCGAGGTCGACGTCACTGCGGACGACAGCCCCGGTGTACCGCGGGACGGCTCGCGCAACAGCACCCGGATGCCCAGGCCGCGCTCGTGCGCCTGCTTGACGAAATCGATCTCCTCGCCGCGCACGCGCGCCTCGCTCGATTCGGAGCGGACCAGCAGCGCATCGGCCGCGGCGGCACCGCACGCCCGCGCGCACTCGATCGCGCGCGAGACGATCTCTTCGGCATCCTCCATCTTCGGCGCGCTCGCACTCATTCCGTTCCCCCGACCGTGAGCGCGTCGATTCGGATCGTGGGCATCCCGACGCCGACGGGCACTCCCTGGCCGTCCTTGCCGCAGGTGCCGATGCCGTTGTCGAGGGCGAGGTCGTTGCCGATGCGCGACACGCGCGTCAGCACGTCCGGGCCATTGCCGATCAGCGTCGCTCCCTTCACCGGCCGGCCGAGCCGGCCGTCCTCGATCTCGTACGCTTCGCTGGCGCTGAACACGAACTTCCCGCTGGTAATGTCGACCTGGCCGCCGCCGAAAGAGGTCGCGTAGAGCCCCTTCTGGACCGACCGGAGGATGTCCTCGGGCTCGTCGGAGCCCGCCAGCATGAAGGTGTTGGTCATGCGCGGCATCGGCAGGTGCGCATAGCTCTCGCGTCGCCCGTTGCCCGTCGGCTCGTGTCCCATCAGCTGCGCGTTGAGACGATCGTGCAGGTAGCCGACCAGCACGCCGTTCTCGATCAGCGTGGTGCGTTGCGTTGGCGTGCCCTCGTCGTCGATGTTGAGCGAGCCGCGCCGGTTGGGCAGTGTGCCGTCGTCGACCACCGTCACGCCCGGTGCCGCAACGCGCTCGCCGATCCGGTCGCTGAAGGCGGACGTCTTCTTGCGATTGAAATCGCCCTCGAGACCGTGGCCGATCGCTTCGTGCAGCAGGATGCCCGGCCAGCCCGGGCCGAGCACGACGTCCATCGTACCGGCGGGGCAGCCGACGGCCTCGAGGTTCAGCAGTGCCGCGCGGACGGCTTCGTCGACCAGTGGTTGCCACGAGCCGGGTTGCATCAGCTGATCGAGCTCGTAGCGGCCGCCCATGCCGTCGTAGCCGACCTCGCGCCGCTCGCCGTCTGCGGCGATCACCTGACAGTTGAGGCGCACCAGTGGGAGCACATCGCCGACCATGCGGCCGTCGCTGCCGACGACGAGGACGTGGCGGTATTGGCACACGACGCTTGCCATCACCTGCTTGACGCGGGGATCCCGGCTGCGTGCGTAGATGTCGATCTCCGAAAGCAGGTCGCTCTTGCGCTCGACGGCGACGTCGGTCGGCGCCGTGGTGACGGGGTAGAGATCGTGGGTCGCGGGCCGCTCGCCGACGGCCACCGGCGATGCGTCGCCGGCGGTCTGCGAGATCGCGCGTGCGGTGGCGGCTGCCAGGGCGATGCTCTCGGTCGTGATCTCGTCGGAGTGCGCGTAGCCCTGGCGGCCGTCCGACTGGGCGCGCACGCCGACACCCTGCTCGATGTGGCGGTCGCCACTCTTGACGATGCCCTCCTCGAGCACGACCCCGTCCTGCGTCGTGTACTCGAAGAACAGGTCGCCGTAGTCGATGCTTCGCTCGAGTGCCATCCCCAGACCATCGCCGAGTCGTCGCTCGTCGAGTCCGAAGCGGTCGCGGAAGAAATCGAGCGCCTGGTCGGCGGTGTCACCCTGTCGCATCGTCGGTTCCTCCTGCACAAGCTATCGCAGAAGCCGGGGCAGCTCGGCGAGCGAAGCGAGCCGCGACGCATCCACGAAGTCGAGTCCGGCGTCGGCCGCTGCCACGCCGTCGATTTCGGCCCGGTCGCCGACGTACACCGACTCGCTGGCGCTCGCGCCGAGCGCCTCGAGCGCCGGCCCGAACACGCGCGGGTCGGGCTTGGCCAGGCGGTGCGTGCCCGGCAGTACGATGCAGTCTAATTCTCGAGTAATTCCAATATCTTCGAGAAGGTTCGGCAGGCGATGGTCGAAGTTCGACACGACACCCAGCAGCGCGCCCGATGCCCGCAGGGTGACCAGGGTCTCCGGCACGTCCGGACGCGCTCGCCAGCTCGCGGCGGCGGCGAAGTACGTCCACAGCGCGTCGAAGAAGCCGCTGAAGTCGGCGAAGGCCACAGTGCTGTCGGCCGCCAGAAAGGTCTGCCGCACCAGATCACGCCACCAGGCGCGCTCTAGTTCCGGAATCTCGTCGGGCCGGGCCTCGGGGAAGCACATGGTGGGCATCTGGCGCAGCACGCGATCGAAGGCGTCCTCGAGCCGCCAGGCGGGCAGGACGACGCCGTGCTCGGCCGCGATGGACGCGTAGCTGTCGCCCACCGGCCGGCCGAGCTCGATCAGGGTTCCGGCGGCGTCGAACAGGATCGCGCGGGGCATGCGGCTAGCGGCGCGCGGAGGCGATGAAGGTCGCGGGCAGATCGCGGCCCCGCCCCTGAGGCTCGTGCACATCGACGCGGGCATCGGACAGGCCGGCGCCCGACAGCCAGTCTTGCACGTCTTCGGGAGCAAAGCCCTGCCATTGAACGCCGAGCTCGTGGCGCATCCAGTCCTGGTGATGCCGCACGAAGTCGACGACGACGACGACGCCGCCGCGCCGGGTGATGCGCGCCATCTCGCGCACGGCATCTGCCGGGGTGGGCAGATACTGCAGCACGATGTGGGCGATCGCCGCGTCGACTTCAGCATCCTCGATCGGCAACGCGCTGGCGTCGCCCTCGCGCAGCTCGATGTTCCCGATGCCCTCGGCGTCGATCTTCGCCCGCGCCGCGTCGAGCATGCGCCGAGATGCGTCGATGCCGATCACCCTCGGACCGAGCCGCGCGAGCTCGATTGCGAGCACGCCGGTGCCGGTGCCGATGTCGGCCACCGTGCGCTCGGGGTCGACCAGCCTGCTGATGGCGCGCGCGCGCAGTACGTCGTCGTCGAAGACCTTGCGCAGCGCATCCCAATCCGGGCCGACTGCATCGAAGAAGCTGCGCGAGCGCTCGCCACGGAGCTCGAGCGCACGGGCTAGCGCTGCGTCGTCGCGCTGGGCCGTCGGATCGCCCAGCAGATTGCGTTTGACGAGCTCCCAGGCGTCGTGCCAGGGGCCCTCCTGCGGCGCGGCGAAGCGATAGAAGACGTAGGTTCCGTCGCGGCGATCGTGCAGCAGGCTGGCCTCGCGCAGGATGGCGAGGTGCCGAGAGACGCGAGACTGCGCCATTCCCAGCACCGCCATCAGCTCCTGGACCATCAGCTCCTCGGCCTCGATCAGCCGCAGGATGCGCAGCCGCGTCGGGTCCGAGAGGGTCTTGAAGATCTTCTGGAGGTCGTCGACCTGACTCACGTCGGCGAATCTAGCGGAAGGTCGGGCGGGCGAGGGATCCGATGATCTCGAGATGGGTCGGGCCGGCTGGCGACAGCTCGATGCCGAGACTGCTCAGCAGCGGCTGCAGTGCGCGCCCGACGCGCTGGATCTGCATGTCGAGATTCAGGGGCTCGGCCCCGCGCAGGGCGGCCCGCCCGACCGTCCCCTCGAGGGTCGCGCTCAGCATCGGGCCCGCGATCGCGAGTGCATGGATGGTTGCCCGAGTTTCGCCGCCGAGTTCGATATCGGAGCTCAGTCGCTCGTAGGGCAGGGGCAGGGGCAGTCCCGGCGCCAGCAGGCTGCCGTCCGAGAACTCGACCTCGAGCCTGCCGACTGGCTCGCCCTCCTCGTCGACGGCCAGCTCGACCTGACCCGATAGCAGGCCCTTCATCGACAGGCCCGGGACGAGCTGATCGAGCGGCACCAGATCGACGCGGACTTCGTCGAGACGGCCGCTCAAGCTGCCGCCACTGCCGAGGCCGACCTGGCCATCGAATCGGCCCAGCGCGCCGCCGTCGACTGCGATCGCGAGCCTTGAATCCCCGATCAGCCACCGCGGAGTCCACGCGGGGCGCACGAACAGGCTCGGCAGCACGAGGCTGTCGCCGCCCGGCAAGGTTGCTCGGACGTTGCGAGCCTCGAGCCCTGGACCGGCCCACGACAGCGTCGGCCCCAGCTCGCCGATCTGCAGCTCGAAACCGGTCCAGACGCTCGCATGCGCCGACAGGAGGTATGCCACGCGCTGGTACGGAAACAGCCAGGCAGCCATCAGCGCTGTCAGCGCGATGGCCGCGAACGCGAGGGAGAGTGCGCGTGCCCAGGGCTTTTGCTTCACGGGTTCATGGGCTCAAAGCGGCTCGAAAGACGACACCGCAAAGGTTACGTCGAGCAGTGCAGAGTCGTCGACTCGCCGCTTGACCCGCAGGCTCTTGATACTCAGCAGCTGCTGTGATCCCTCGATGTTGTGCAGGTAGTCGACGGTCTGCTGCAGGGTCACGCTCTTGAGTTCCACCTCGACCTTTGTCTCGCGATACCGCTCGTTGGCCTGCGCCTGTCGCTCCTCCATCGACTCGATCTTGACGCCCGACGAAGAGGCGAGCGACTCGAGCAGGGTCAGCGGGTTGCGGTTCTGGCCGTTGGTGCGGATGCGCTGCTCGACAGCAGCGAGACGACTGGTTACCTCGGCGTGGTCGCGCCGCAATCTCTTCATCAGCTCGAGCTGCCGCTCTGCAGCGCCGACGCCCGAGCTGGTGCGGTCGGCGAGGGAGAGCAGCGGGCTCACGGCAAGGAAGGACACGGCCGCGAGCGTCCCGAGGGTGCCGGCGATGGCGACCAGGAAGCGCTCTCGTCGGGTGAGCTTGTCCCAGGCGTCGCGTGCGCGTGCGAGCAGCTCGTTCACGAGGGGGCTCCGCTCGAGCCTGTCAGGCTGATCGCAACGGTGAAGATCTTGCTGCCACCCTTCTTCGTCTCGATGCTCCCGGTGACTTCAGCGCTCTCGAACGGCGGCGAGGCAGCTATGGCCCGCGTGAGTCGCTCGGACGCCTCGAACGTCTTGGCGGAGACCTTGATCCGGATCACGCGCCCCGCGATGTTCACCTCGTCGAAGCGGATGTCGAGATCCGAGGGGACGCGGCGCGACAGCTCGCCCAGCAGGTTGAAGGCGGAGTGGTTGCCCCCGTAGACGCCGAGGAAGTCGGCGAGTTCGCGCGCCTCCTCGATCTGCTCGGTCAGGGAACGAACCGGGTTGGCCGGGAGCGCGGTGCCGGGCACGGCTTGGCTGTACAGGCGCGCGATCTCGGTGTTCGCGAAGTCGGCGCGGCGCGAGTCGAGCGTCATCGAGGTCACGCCCCCTGCGAGCGCGAGCGCGGCCACGCCCGCCGCGAACATGGCGGTCGGCCGAAGGTCCTTGCCGAGGTAGTTCCGCAGATCGGTCTTGTAGCCGAACTCCTCCTGCCGGAAGTTGGTTCGGGTCGTGCCGCGGGCGGTTCCGCGCAGTGCCAGGGCGAGCGCCGAGGCGAACAGGGCGGGGTCTCCCGCGGCCAACAGCGCGGCGCTCTCGCCCTCGGGCGGTACTTGTGGCCGTGCAGTCGGGATCCCGGTGCGCTCGGTCAGGTACTCGTCGAGGCGGTGGAGTCGGGCGCTGCCGCCGACCAGCGCGATGCCTTGGATCTGTTGGGCTCCGCTACCGCCGAGTACGCCCTCGACCGACTCGATCGTCCGCATGGTCTCGCGCGCGAGTCGGTCGAGCACCCCGAGCGCACGCAGCGAGTTGCTGGCGAATCCGCTGCTGAAGATTCCGTCCTCGCACTTGCTGGCCTCGGCCTGGTCGAACTCGACACCGTGATCCAGGGCGAGCCCCTCGGTGATCTGCCGGCCTCCCAGGGCAACCGTGCGGGCCGATAGCGGAACGCCGTCGCGAACCACGCAGAAGCTCGTTCGCTGGTGACCGACGTCTACGACCAGCCGGGTGTCGGTCCAGCCGAAGGCGGCGGCGAGGTTCGCCAGCACGACACCCTCGGCTTCGAGGATCCGCGGCTGGCAGCCCGCCTCGGCAAGCTCGTCGAGGCGCGCAGCGACGATCGTGCGCGGGGCAATGCACACCGTGAGCTGCGCATGGTCGCGGTCGCCGCCGATCAGCTCCCAGTCTACGAGCACCTCGGCAAGGTCGAAGGGCGTCTCCGCCTCGACCTCGAACGGGACAGCCTGTGCAAGCCGCTTGCGATCGCGAAACGGAAACTCCATGCGGCGCACCGACAGGCGATCGCCCGGCACCGCTGAGATGACACGGTCGGTTGGCAGCTGGTGCATGCGAAAGAAGCGGGGGAGCAGTTCGGTGAGCGGGCCATCGGGTGTGGGGCGCGGATGGATCCGCAGCTGTGCCGTCTCCACTCCGCGCAGCGTCTGGCGCAGCTCGACGGCCTTGATGGTGTGGGAGCCGAGGTCGAGGCCCACGACGCTGGTCATGATCTGCACGTCAGTCTTCTCCGCGTCCGTATCGGCCTGCGCTCTCTACTTGGTCGGGCCGCTCATGTCGTCTGGCGCGTCTCATCGGCGGCGCCAAGCCAGAACCGTCGGTTGGCCGCCGCCACTTAGATCGAGCACGGCCTCGATCGACCGCGAGATATCGCCAACGGTCGCCTCGGTCACGACCGTGAACACCCGCGGGCCACCGCCCAGCGCGGCCGGCAGAAAGATCGAGCCCTCGACGACTTCACTTGCGAGGATACATCGGTCGTCCGCGCTGCCTTCTTGGCACAAGATCCGGCCATCGTGCCGGGCGCGCAGGATCCGCCGGACGGTGTCCTCGCTGGCGAGCCGCCGGCTGCCCTGGTTGCCGTGGTAGACCGTGGCCAGGACGTGGGGCGGTGCGGTGTTCAGGTTGATGCCGGATCCCCCCGCTCTTGGGTGGACCGTCACATAGGGTCGGATGCCGTCGACCAGCACTGGATCGAAGCCCTCGACCCGCTCCAGCTCGTCGATCGTGCGCAGCGGCTCGTTGGCGGGTGTGGAGGGTGGAATCTGGCTCTGGTACCAGTCGTTTTCGGAGCCGCCGCGCACCCGCTCCTCGTTCTCGTCGACGTAGTCGATCAGGCTGCGCGCGAGCTCTCGGGGATCCCCCCAGGTCCGCTCACCCGGCGGCACGGGCAGCTCGTCGATCACCTTCTCCAGGAATTCGACCAGGAACTCGATGGTCTCGTCGCCGACGAGATCGGTGGCCTGCCGCGCCGCCAGCACCGCATTCAGGTTGAGGCGCGAGCCGGAGTCGCGAACGTCGACCCGGAGGCGCCCGCCGTCCTCGGTCTCGATCTGATAGTCCTTCGCGCGCGCCCAGTCCGAGAGATGGGTGTTGGTCGGCACGGCCCCGTCCTCGTCGCCCTGGTCGCTGGCGATCAGAAAGGCTGCGATCTGGACGCCGCCGCGAGCGAGTGCGTCCGCGCGAGCCGCCGCATCGCGATTGCGTGCGATCAGCGAGTCGATGGTGGCGCGGCGGGCGAACGCGATCACAGCCGTCGACATCAGCAGGCCGATGATCAGCACCAGGGCGAGCACGATGCCGCCTTCCCGCTTGCGGCGGATCAGCGGCGGCATGCTGGGTACATATCGAGCGAGATTTCTGTGAAGCACATGTCCGCGTATTTCACGAAATGGGCCTGTTCGGTCTCCTTCAGCGCGGTGAAGGCTGCGTCCCCCATTGCCTCGCGGCACTCACCGAAGGTCTTGGACACCGGGCAGGGGGGAGGATGCATGAATGCCCCCGATTCCTCCTCTTCGCCGCCGCCCCCGTTACCGCCGCCAAGGCCGAGTGCGACCTCGGGCGTCAGCGCCCTCTGGTAGAGCACCACGCGCTTGCGATACTCGCGGGGCTCGATCGTGTCGCCGAACTCTTCGCGCAGCGCGAGCTCCTCGGGGTCGAGCTGTGGCGGGAGCGCGAGCCGGATCTCGACGGCGATGGGAAGCTCGCTCGAATCCACCAGGGCCGTCGAGTCCCACTCCTCGCTCCAGCCGCCGACGTCGTCGAGAAAGCGCAGCGAGAAGGCGGCCAGGTTCTCGGCGACCACGACCGCGTCTTCGTTGTCCGCGAGCGGGAATCCGTGATCCTCGGCCAGCTGGGGATTGACCCAGCGCAGCAGGTCGTAGCCGGTCAGCTCGTCGCCCTCGAGCCAGTAGGCATAGGTGGCGAGCCCCGATGTACTCGGGCGGTCGGGCGAGTACTGCGGGCTCGAGTGCGAGAGGGTCGTGAACATCACGCGGTCGGCGGCGAGCTGCCCGGTGTGGCTCTCGGCCTTGAACAGCCAGGGATGCGAGAGTGGATCTTCCTCTGCGTCGCGCACCAGCACGAAGGCGCCCTCGAGATCGCGCGCGACGCGATCGAGGACTGCCGTGGCCACGCGGATCTCGCGGGCGCCCTGGGTCGCTCGCTCGGTGTTGTTCATCATGGCGACGTACATGGTTGCGAGCGAAGCGACCAGAAAGCCCGTGATCACCACGACGGCGAGCGTCTCGAGCAGTGTGAAGCCGCCGCGCATGTGAGCGCTCGGGCTCATTGCTCCTCCGAGCGGTCGCGAGCGGGCTCGGACGACGTGGCCGGTTGCAGCTGCGCCAGCGAGTCGGGATCGATCAGGAAGGTCGTGCGCGAGGCCAGGGGTTCGGTGAGCTCGTCATCGGCGGCGAAGTTCGGCTCGAGGTACACGTGGATACGTAGCTGCTGCATGCTGAGCGGGCTGCTCTCGGCCTCGGGGGAGCCGTTGCGGGGATCCACGAACGGCGCTCCGCGCAGCGCACTGTTCGCCGGCGTGAGCCGGCTCAGCGGGTCGAAGGGCTCGGTCTCGACCTCGACGACGAACTCGGGCTCGCCGTCGAGGTCGAGGTCGCCGTACTCGTCCGTCTCGATCTCGAGCGGGAGTCCGAGGAGCGCCTGCGTCTCGGCGTCGGCGAGCACTTCGTCTGCCACCATCGACGCCTCGAGCAGCAGCTGAGCGTTGCCCTCTGCCGCGACTCCGCGCATCGCGGACGTCGACAGCACGAGGAACCAGATGCCGACGATCGCGACCGCCCCCATTACCTCGATCAGGGTCATCCCCCGTTTGCTAGCCCTGGTCATCGACGATCCTCACGGCGTCGAGCAACGGACTCACCTCGAGCACGAGGCCGGGCTCGTCGCCGATCTCGACCACGATCCTTGCGGGGTCGGAGCTGCCGTCGCCCTGGAACACGACGTGGAACTCGCCCGACTCGTACCAGCCCTCGTCGATCTCGGCCCCGCCGAAACGAAGCTGCTCGGCCAGCCAGGCCACGCGTCCCTCGGTACCCGGCACCGGCCGGTAGGAGGGGATGGTCTCGACCGGGGGAGACATCGGGATCGGCCCGCGCAGATCGAGCGGCGGCGGCGACTCGCCGTCCGGCAGCTCATCGAAATCTGTCACGAACCACTCGAGCTGGTACCAGCCCTCATCGAGTCCGATCAGGACGCGGTGCGGCTTGCCGGTGAGCACGGCGCGCTGGCGCGCGTACTCGAGGTGGGCTCCCAGCTCGCGCGCGCCGCCCCGCAGCCGTGCGCTGTCCGTCGCGCCAATGCTGGGTACGAACAGGAACAACAGCAGGCCCATGATCGCCACCACGGCGACCAGCTCGAGCAGCGTGAAGCCCCTTCGTCTGCGGTGGGCGGGGGTGGCCACGGTGCGCTCGACCGACGGCTAGCCGCCGGTCACCTCGTCGACCCAGTTGCCCACGTCGGCGTCGCTGCCCTCACCACCCGGCGTCGAGTCCGCCCCCAGCGACCACAGGTCGAAACTGCGCGGGTTGTTGCTGCCCGGCCTGGAGTACTGGAGGTCTTCCTGCCAGCTGTCTTGGATCATGTTGCGCTTCACGTAGCCTCCGGGCTGCCAGCGCTTGGGCTCCGGGGTGCCGGACGGCCTCTCGACCAGGGCCATCAGGCCCTGCTCCGTGGACGGGTATCGCGCGTTGTCCATCCTGTACATCTCGAGTGCCGCCTCGAGCTGCTTGATCTTGGCCTGGGTCACGGTGACGCGAGCGAGGTTGATCCGTTCCGCAACCTGAGTGCCGATCAGCGTCATCAGCAGCCCGATGATCATCACGACGGCCATCATCTCGAGCAGCGTGAATCCTTTGCGACGGCGGAGTCGCTCAAGTCGGGGTTTCATGGTCGGTCCTCTCAATTCAACGAGCTCGTGAGTGCGAGCAGGGGTTGAAGGGTAGCCAGGATGATGACCAGCACGACGCCGACCATCACCAGGATCAGCGCGGGCTCGATCAGGGCCGTCATCCGCGTGATCGTGTTCTCGACCTGCTCGTCGTAGGTATCGGCGACCTTGGCGAGCATCGACTCGAGCTCCCCGCTCTGCTCGCCGACCTCGATCATCGTGGTGACCATGCTGGGGAACTGTCCGCTCGCCCGCAGCGGCGCGGCCAGCGGGGCGCCCTCGATGATGGCTGTGCGGGCGTGGTCGACGGCCTCGGCGATCACCGTGTTGTTGGCGACCAGACGCGCAATGTCGAGCGATTTCACGATACCGACGCCGCTGGCGAGCAAGGTCGACAGGGTGCGCGTCAGCCGCGCGATCGCGAGCACCCGTACCAGCCCGCCGATCACCGGCAGCCGTAGTCGCAGACGATCGTAGAGCACGCGCCCTCGCTCGGTGCGCTTGAAGGCGCGCAGGCCGAGGCCCGCGCCGATCGCGCCGATCGCCAGCGCCCACCACCAGCCGCGCACGAAGTCGGAGGCGCCGATGATCATGCGCGTGATCAGCGGCAGTGCCTGGTCCATCGAGATCATCAGCGTCGTGATCTGTGGCAGCACGACGGTGACCAGCACACCGACGACGGCCAACGAGAACAGCAGCATCACGGCGGGGTACAGCATGATCGACAGCACCTTGTTCGACAGGCGCAGCTGGTCCTCGAGGTAGTCGGCGATTCGCCCCAGCACCGACCCGAGCGCGCCGCTCGCCTCCCCGGCGCGAATCATGCTCAGGTAGAGGTCGTCGAACTGGCGGGTGCTCGCGAGCGCATCGGCCAGCGATGCGCCCTCGTTCACGCGATCGCGGATCTGCGCGAAGGTCGTGCGCAGTCGCGCGTGCTCGATCTGGTCGACCAGCGCCCCGAGCGACTCGACGAGCGGGATGCCCGCCGTCAGCAGCGTCGACAGCTGGCGCGTCGCCACCGCGCGCTCCATCGGCGGGATCCGGCGCAGCGCCAGCCGCGACAGGACCATGCTCAGGCGGCTGGCTTCACTGCTCGACTCGGTCCGCGCGCTGTCGGGGGCCTCGGCCAGCTCCGTGAGGTAGATGCCCTGGGTGCGCATCCGTGCGCGGGCCGCGCGGGCGTTGTCGGCCGAGACGGCGCCGTGGGTCTTCTTGCCGTTGTGGGCGACGCCCTTGTACGCGTACATCGGCACTGCGCGTGGTTCCCTGCTCGCGTCCGTGAGGCTCCCGCCGCGCTAGATCTGCGCGACGGTTCCTTCTTCCTCGGTGGCGCGCAGCACTTCGGCGATCGAGGTGACTCACTTGAGGACCTTGCGGGCCCCGTCCGCCCGGAGCGTGCCCATGCCATTGGACACCGCCTTGTGTTTGATGGTTTTCGAGTCGATGTTGCTCGAGACCATGTTGCGGATCTCGTCGTCGACCAGCATCAGCTCGAAGATGGCGAGCCGGCCGTGGTAGCCCGTCTGGCTGCAGGCCGGGCAGCCGACGGGTCGATACAGCTCGACGGGGCGGCCCGGGTGGCCAATGCCGATCTCGGCCAGCTCTTCCGGCGAGGCCTCGTAGGCCTCGCGGCACTCGCGGCACAGCACTCTCACCAGCCGCTGTGCCAGTACGCCGACCAGTGAGGAGCCGACCAGGAAGGGCTCGACCTGCATGTCGACCAGACGCGTGATCGCGCTCGCGGCGTCGTTGGTGTGGAGCGTCGAGAGCACCAGGTGACCGGTGAGTGAGGCCTGGATCGCGATCTCGGCGGTTTCGAGGTCGCGGATCTCGCCGACCAGCACGATGTTGGGGTCCTGGCGCAGGACCGAGCGCAGCCCGGCGGCGAAGGTGAGGCCGATCTTCGGGTTGACCTCGATCTGGCTTACGCCAGGCTGCTGGATCTCGACCGGGTCCTCGATCGTGATGATGTTCTTGTCGGCGTTGTTGACCTTGGCCAGCGCCGCATGGAGCGTCGTCGTCTTGCCGGACCCGGTCGGGCCGGTGACCAGGAAGATTCCGTTTGGGCGTCGGATGATGCGCTCGACCGCGGCGAGCTGGGTCGGACCGAAGCCGATTCGCTCGAGGTCGAGCAGTTCCTGCGTGTCGGGCAGCAGGCGCAGCACCAGGCGCTCGCCGTAGGTGACGGGCACGGTCGACAGGCGGACGTCGTAGTCACGCCCCGCGATCTTGAGGCGGATGCGTCCATCCTGCGGCAGGCGCTTCTCGGCAATGTCGAGCCCGCCCATGATCTTGATGCGCGACGCGATGCTCGCCTGGAGCGGGCGGGGCAGGGTCTTCATCGGCTCGTACAGCACGTCATCGATGCGGAAGCGGACTCGGACCTCGCGTTCGAAGGGCTCGATGTGGATGTCGCTCGCACGCTCCTTGACGGCGTGCTGGAGCAGCGAGTTGACCAGCCTGATGATCGGTGCGTCGTCGGTGGCCTCGAGCAGGTCTGTCGGTTCGTTGCCGATCTCGCCGGCAAGTGTGTCGAGGTCGTCCTCGGCCTCCTCGGCCAGCTGATCCGTCGAGCCGGGGCCGCGGTCATAGACGCTATTGATCACGTTCAGGATCAGGCGCTCGGAGGCAAGCTCGAGCTCGATTTCCTTGCCGCCGAACAGCAGCCGCAGGTCGTCGAGCGGGGCGGTGTCGAGTGGGCTCGCGGCTGCGACCCGCACTACGTCGTCGCCGCCGCCAGACAGCGGGATCAGGCGGTGCTGCTTGGCGAAGCCGATCGGGATGCTCGCGGCGAGCGCCTCGTCCACCTCGCTCGAGTCGAGCTCACTGCGCAACGGAATCGCCAGCTGCTCGGCGATGCCGGCGAGGACCTCCTCGGAGCCGAGCATGCCTTCCTCGACCAGGATGTCGGCGAGCCGTTCACCCGTCGCCAGCTGGCGGGTGCGCGCCTCGCCGAGCTGCGCAGGCTCGAGCCGGGACGTGCGCAGCAGCACCTCGCCGAGGTCCAGCCGCTCTGCGGACGGGCCGCAGGCGTCTCCGAGGACGCCGCCCGCCGGCTGGGCACGACTGCCGGTCCCGCTCATTCCTCCTCCGTCGCCAGGACCATGACGCTCGGGTCGAGCCCCAGGCTGCCACGCAGCATGGCGCGGGCTGTGCGCGCGTCGCCGAGCGACTCGAACGGCCCGACGTGGATTTCGTAGATCAGCGATCCGTTGACCTGGGTCGTCACCAGCGCGCCGTCGTGGCCCCCCTCGAGGATCTTCGTGAGCGTCTCGGTCGCGTCCTGCTCGCTGGCGAAGACGGCCGCCTGCAGGCCGTAGCGGGGCTCCGGGTCCGGCGCGAGGTCCACCCGTGAGATCGGGTCCGCCGCCAGCTCGCTCATCCGGTCGACCGGATAGCGTTCGCGGTGATCCAGCACGGCACCGCGCACCGGGTCGTGCCCCCGCAGCTTGGCCAGCGAGATGCCCTCCGCCTCGGCTGCGTCCCGCTCGTCGCCGTCCAGAGCGAGGTTGTCGCCGGCTGCCTGGCTGAACTGCTCGCGTCGATCGATCGTCGCGCGCTCGAGATCTGCCTTCGAGCGGATGATATGGGGCGTCAGGAAGAGCAGCAGGTTCTGCTTGGTGGTCGAGGTTTCGACGGTCTTGAATGCCCAGCCGAGGCCCGGGATGTCGCCGAGGAAGGGCACCTTCGTCTCGGTATCCTGGACGTTGTCGCTGATCAGACCGCCGATCACGACGGTCTCACCGTCGGAGACGACCACCGTGTTCTCGATCTGGGTGTTGGTCAGCGCGACGCCCGTGTCGCTCCCCGAGAAATCGGACATCGTCAGGCCCTCGTTTACGTCCGACAGCTCCTGGAAGATCTTGAGTCGCAGCGTGTTGCCTTCGCTGATCTGTGGCGTCACGCGCAGCGTCACCCCGATATCCTGGCGCTCGACGTTGACGGAGGTCGAGAGCCCACCATCGGTGTTGCCCACCGCGCCGTCGAGGCGGCTCGTGATGATTGGAATGTTGTTGCCGATCCGGATCTCGGCCTCCTCGTTGTCCGAGGTCAGGATGTGCGGGGCGGAGATGACGTCGACAGTGTTGTCACTGGCGGCGGCGCGCAGGAGCGTCTGGATCGTAGTGTCACCGGCTTGGCCCGCGGCGTTCACGGCGAAGGGAGAGGTGCCCACCAGCCCGATCTGGCCCAGGGCGGATGCCGCCGCCGCGTCGGTGACGGACTGGATCGAGATATCCCAATCCCCCATGAACTCAACCAGAGCGTTGAATCCGAGCTGCATGCTGTCCGTCACGTCGACTTCCATGATCAATGCTTCGACCAGAACCTGTGGTCGCTGAATGTCGAGCTTCTCGATGACGCGGCTCAGGGTCTCGTAGGCCTCCTTGCTGGCCTGGATCACGAGCGAGTTGGTGCCGGGATCGGCCGTCAGCGTGATGCCCTCGGCCAGCTCGGTCACGGCCGAGCGCAGCTGGGCGCCCGCACCGGGCTGACCTGCTCCTCGGGTGGCGCCGGCGCTCGGCGCCCCTTGCTGGCCGCTGAGCAGGGAATTCAGCGTCTGGGCCAGCTCCTCGGCGTCCGCGTGCTTCAGGTAGTGGACGTGGATGCGTCCCGAGCCCTCCACCGGCACGTCGAGCTGGACGATCAGCTTGCGCACATCGGCGATCTGCGCGCTCGGCGCCAGCACCAGCAGCGAGTTGGTGCGCGTATCGGTGATGATGCGGACCCGGACGCCGGGCCCGAGCTGGGGATTGATCACGGCCTGCTCGCCAGCGCCGCGCGCCCGCCGCGCCCGCCGCGCCCGGGGCGCCGCGCTGGCGCCCGTCGTCGAGACCTCGGCGCCGTAGATCTCGGAGATCTGTTCGCCGAGCACCCCGGCGTCGGCGTGCTCGACCTTGATCACCGCGAGCTCCTCGCGGTGCGATGCGACATCAATCGCATCCAGGATCTCGAGCAGCCGGCGGATGTTCGAGGCCGTGTCCGTCAGGATGATGGTGTTGGTCTGCGGGTAGGCGACCATCGCTGCATCCTTCGAGACCAGGGGCTTCAGGATGTTGGTGATGTCGCCTGCGTTGATGAAGCGGACGGGGATCAGTCGGGTCACGAAATGATCGCGATTCGGACTCGGTGCCCCGTCGCTCACCGTCTCGATGCTCGACTCCTTCGCCTCGCGAACCGGGATCACCTTGATTGCGCCTCCCGGTCCGGTCACGGTCGTGAATCCCTTGACCTGCAGCACCGACTCGAAGACCGCGTAGGCCTGTTCGACGGTCACCTGCGAGGGCGACACTATGGTGACGCGGCCGCGCACCCGGTCGTCGTAGATGAAGTTCTTGTTGGTCAGCTGCGCGATCGTCTCGATCACGGCCGCCAGCTCGACGTCGTCGAAGTCGAGCTGGACGAGCACTTCGTCTCCGGTCATGTCGTTCGTGGCGCGCTGTGCAGCCGATGGCGCCGCGAGCAGGGCCAGTGTGAAGAGCGCCGCGAGCGCACTCCTCCAGTGGGAAATCTTGTCCATCGGCGTCATCGTTCAGCTCCGAGCATCTGTGAGAGCTGGGTCGAATCGACTTCGATCACCTGGCCGTCCTTGAGTTCAATCTCGAACTCGTCCGCCTGAGTGAACTCAGTCAGGAGGCGGGAGCTCGCTTGAGGGCTGTCGATCATGATTCCGTTCAGTGCGGTGATCACGTCACCGCTCTCGATCCCCAGCTTTGCGTACAGGCTGTCCGGCTTCACCTGATTGAGCCGGACGCCCACCATTTCCCCCTCACTCCATTCCGGCACGATGCGCGCCTGCGAGTACAGGCTGGCGGTCGTGCGTCCGCCGCCTTGCTTCTGCAACTTTTCGATGCGCTGCGCAATCGTCGGGCGCCCCGCATTGAGTCGCTTCCTTCCCGCTGCCCTGCGGTCGCGCGCCCGTCGAGGCGCTTTCGCGACCGGGTCCTCGCTGTCGTCGTGCAGGTCGAGACGCTCACGCTTCTTTCCGTTCTGCAGGAATACGGTGCCGCGCCGGATCGCGATGACCTCGACCTTCGGGTGGTTCTTCAGCCGATCGCCGATGAACACCACCTCGTGCTTGCGGCTGCCGCGATCCATGATCGCGGCGTTGGCCAGCAGCAGGTCGTCGGTGGCGATGGTGCCGAGCAGCTCGAGCGGCAGCCTGGTCTCGACGGCGACGAGTTCTTCCGGCGGAGGTTCCTCCTCGGGGGGCTTCTCGCCCGCGATCCGGGCGCCGAACAGGTTGCGCTCCAGGATCGACTTTCGCTCCTCGGACTGGCGCAGGCCCCCCTCGACGAATGGTGTCACTGCGACCGCCGTAGGCGGGCTCGGAAGAGCCTCAGCGAGCACCGAGACGAGGATCTGGGCTGCGAAGAAGCAGCCCAGCACGAACAATGTGACGTTCGCGCTCCGAATGGCCCATTGGCGCATCGGCGTCGATTCTCCTCTCGCCCGCGGGGCATCTCGCACGGCCCCGGCGGGCTGTGCGGATGCATGCTCAGCGTCTGTGTGGTCCCCGCCCATCTCGAGGCGCCGATAGGATAGCTTTGCAGCGACTCTCGATCCACTCAAAACGTCGTAGTTTCAAGGGGTTATTGAATCTCAACGATTGCGGGTTGGCTGCCGCCGGGCTGCCTTCTCGCCGCATTCGAACGATGCTCGTCGCCTCGCTGGGGTTCCCTGCGACGGGAAACTTGTGGGCTGGTACTTCCGTTTTCGTGACGCAACCCGTTGACACGGAGAGTGTCGGATCCAGGTTTTGCAGGCATTTCGAGTCTCCCCCCGAGGGGGAGTCGGCGCCGGCGAAGAGCCGGTGATACAGGCAGTCTTGCCGGGCGCCGATCCGGGCACCCGCTGGCATGAGGAGATCGACGATGGCGACCACAGGCAAGGTCATCGGCATCGACCTGGGCACCACGAATTCCGTGGTGGCGGTCATCGAGGGCGGGCAGCCGACCGTGATTGCAAACGAGGAGGGCGGCCGCACTACGCCCTCGGTCGTGGGCTTCACCGACGAGGGCGAGCGGCTGGTCGGGGCCATCGCCAAGCGTCAGGCGGTGACCAATCCGGAGCGAACG
The DNA here is from genome assembly GCA_036336835.1 of Myxococcota bacterium. Lineage (GTDB taxonomy): Bacteria > Myxococcota_A > UBA9160 > UBA9160 > UBA4427 > JAYZFK01. Next base: position 21,990 of record JAYZFK010000002.1, read on the forward strand.
GTCTACTCGATCAAGCGTTTCATGGGCCGGCGACTGTCCGAGGTGCCCGAGGAGACGCGTCTGGTTCCGTACTCCGTGGTCGAGGGCAAGGAGAGCGCTGTTGCGGTCGACATCGATGGCAAGCACTACACCCCGCCCGAGATCTCGGCGATGGTGCTGGCCAAGCTCAAGGGCGCAGCCGAGGCGCACCTCGGCGGCGAGGTCACCGACGCGGTGATCACGGTGCCCGCCTACTTCAACGACAGCCAGCGCCAGGCGACCAAGGACGCCGGCAAGATCGCGGGCCTCGATGTCAAGCGGATCATCAATGAGCCGACCGCGGCCGCGCTCGCCTACGGGCTCGACAAGCAGGCGGACGAAAAGATCGCCGTGTACGACTTCGGCGGCGGCACGTTCGACATCTCGATTCTCGAGGTGGGCGAGAACGTGGTCGAGGTGAAGGCCACCAACGGCGACACGCATCTCGGCGGCGACAACCTCGATCACCGCCTCATCGAGTACCTGGCGGCCGAGTTCAAGAAGGACCAGGGCATCGATCTCACACAGGACCCGATGGCAGTGCAGCGCCTGCGCGAGGCGGCGGAGAAGGCCAAGGTCGAGCTGTCGACGGCGGTCACGACGGACATCAATCTGCCCTACATCACGGCTGATCAGACCGGGCCCAAGCACCTCACTCTGAAGCTGTCGCGGGCCAAGTTCGAGCAGCTCGTGGAGGACCTGATCGAACGCACTCTCGAGCCCTGCCGCAAGGCACTGGCTGATGCTGGGCTGCAGGCCTCCGAGGTCGACGAGGTCGTGCTGGTGGGCGGCTCGACCCGCATTCCGCTGGTGCAGACAAAGATCGCCGAGCTGTTCGGCAAGGAGCCCAACAAGTCGGTCAACCCCGATGAGGTGGTTGCCGTCGGCGCAGCGGTGCAGGGCGGGGTGCTCGCTGGCGACGTGAAGGATGTGCTGCTGCTCGACGTGACACCGTTGTCGCTGGGCATCGAGACGCTCGGCGGTGTGCTGACCAAGCTGATCGAACGCAACACCACGATCCCGACGCGCGCGCAGCAGGTGTTCTCGACCGCCGCCGACAACCAGCCGCAGGTCGAGATCCGTGTCCTTCAGGGCGAGCGCGAGATGGCCAACGACAACCGCGAGATCGGACGCTTCATTCTCGACGGCATCCCGGCGGCACCGCGTGGCATGCCGCAGGTCGAGGTGACGTTCGACATCGACGCCAACGGCATCCTGTCGGTCAATGCCAAGGACAAGGCCACCTCCAAGGAGCAGTCGGTCCGCATCGAAGGCACCGGCGGCCTCTCCGGCGAGGAGATCGACCGTATGGTGGTCGAGGCCGAGAGCAACGCCGAAGCTGACGCATCGCGGCGCGAGACGATCGAGAAGCACAACGCGCTCGACGGTCTGATCTACCAGGCCGAGAAACAGCTCAGCGAGACGAGCGACAAGCTCGAGCCTGCGGACAAGACCGCCGTCGAGGAGGCGATCGCCGCCGCCAAGGAGAAGCTCCAGTCGCAGGAGCCAGCCGACCTCGAAGCCGCCAGCCAGGAGCTCACCCAGGCGCTGCACAAGGTGGCGGAGGTGCTCTACGCGCAAGGCGCGGAACAGGCCCAGGCTGCGAGCGCTCCCGGTGAGGAGCCGGGGGGGCCCGCGAGCGAGCCGGCCGAAGACGATGTAATCGATGCAGACTACACCGAGGAGAAACGCGATTCCTGACCCCTTCCAGGGCGAACCGCGCGGAGAGCTGTTCGGAGACCCCGGCGACGCGCTCTCGAGCGATCGCTGGCAGCCGGCGATCGACGTGTTCGAAACCGAGGAGACCCTGGTCGTGCGCGCCGAGATTCCGGGCCTGCGCGGAGAGGATCTGCGCGTCCGGATCGACGGAGACGTGCTTCACGTCAGCGGTGTGCGCACGCTCCCCAAGGAACCCGGCGTGCGTCGGCTCCACCGGATGGAGATCGCCTTCGGCCCCTTCGAGCGCACCGTGCGCATCCAGGTGCCGTTCGAGAGGGAGCGCGTGAGCGCCCACCTGGAAGACGGCTTCTTGCGGGTCATCCTGCCCAAGAAGTCGCCTCGGCGACGGCGCGTCGACGTGGAGACGACATGAGCGACGAGTCGATGCCGCCCACCCATGCGGCGGGCGACGAGACCTGGTTGCTGCAGGCCGGCGAGGCCGGCGAGGTCGAGGTCCGCGTCGACGAGGGGCCCGAAGACCAGCTCGGAGATCCGCTGCAGCGCCTGCCCGACGAGTTGCCGGTGCTTCCGCTCAAGAACACGGTGCTCTTCCCCTATCTGCTGTCGCCGCTGCTGGTGAACACGCCCCGCTCCCAGGAGCTGATCGACGAGGTCCTGCTCCAGGACGAGCGGCTGATGGTCTGCACGGCCGTCAAGCGCGAGACCGACAGCAGCCCGGGCAGCGGCGACGTCTACCGCGTCGGGACCCTGCTGCGCGTCGTCAAGATGCTGAAGTTTCCCGACGACTCCTACCGGCTGCTGGTCCAGGGGATCGGGCGCGTGGCGATCGAAACATTCACCGCCGAGCAGCCGTTCCTGCGAGCGCAGATCCGCCGGGTCGAGGAGCACGGTGATCCCGAGGGCGTCGAGATCCAGGCGCTCACGCGCAATGTGACGGAGGGCTTCCTCGAGTTGGCCCAGGAAGCCGGCAATGCGAGTCAGGAGGTGCAGATCCTGGCGTCGAACCTCGAGGATGCCTCTCGGCTGGCGGATCTGGTGGCCTCGAACATCGACTTCGACGTCGCGGGCAAGCAGAGCGTGCTGGAAGAGACCGATGTTGCAGCGCGGCTCAAGCTCGTTCACGCCCAGCTGACCAAGGAGCAGCAGGCCTTCGCGATCAAGAGCGAGATCAAGGAGAAGGTCCAGAACGAGATGGGGCGGACGCAGCGCGAGTACATGCTGCGTCAGCAGCTCGAGGCGATCCGCCGCGAGCTCGGCGAGGCCGAGGACGGCGAGCAGGAGATCGAAGATCTGCGCGAGCGAATCGAGGCAGCCGGCCTGCCCGAAGAGGCGCACAAGCAGGCGATGCGCGAGCTGCAGCGCCTCGAGCAGACGCCGCCGGCTGCGGCCGAGCACGGTGTGATCCGGACCTATCTCGAATGGCTGGCCGACCTGCCCTGGCGGCGAGTTTCCGAGGACCAGCTCGACGTCGAGCAGGCGCGCCGCATCCTCGACGAGGACCACTACGGCCTCGAGAAGGTGAAGGACCGCATCGTCGAGTACATCGCCGTGCTGTCGCTCAAACGCGATATCCGGGGACCGATCCTCTGCTTCGCCGGACCGCCTGGGACTGGCAAGACGTCGCTCGGGCGCTCGATCGCCCGGGCCCTCGGGCGCGAGTTCCAGCGCATCTCGCTCGGCGGCGTGCGCGACGAGGCCGAGATTCGCGGCCACCGCCGAACCTACGTGGGCGCACTGCCGGGTCGCATCGTGCAGAGCCTGCGCAAGGCCGGCACCTGCAACCCCGTGTTCCTGCTCGACGAGGTGGACAAGGTCGGCACGGATTTCCGGGGCGATCCGTCATCGGCGTTGCTCGAGGTGCTCGATTCCGAGCAGAACTCAGACTTCAGCGATCACTACCTCGAGGTGCCCGTCGATCTGTCGCGCGTTCTGTTCATCGCGACCGCCAACGTGATGGACCCCGTTCCGGCAGCGCTGCGCGACCGGCTGGAGGTGATCGAGCTCCCCGGCTATCCGGTCGAGGAGAAGCTCGAGATCGCGCGCCGCTTCCTGATCCCGCGCCAGATCGAGCGCAACGGCATCGCGGACCTCGACTTCGAGCTACCCGATGAGACCGTCGCTGCGCTGATCGAGCACTACACGCGCGAGGCCGGGGTGCGCAACCTCGAGCGCGAGATCGGCGCCGTGTGTCGCAAGACTGCCCGGCGCGTCGCCGAGGGTGAGATCGTGGGCGCCGTGCGCGTCGAGCCCGACGACCTCGGCGAGCTGCTGGGCCCGCTGAAGTTCGAGCCGGAGCTCGCCGAGCGCGGCGACAAGCCGGGTACGGCGGTCGGGCTCGCCTGGACCCCGGCTGGCGGCGACATCCTGTTCATCGAGTCGATCCGGATGGCGGGCAAGGGCGAGCTCAAACTGACCGGCTCGCTGGGCGACGTGATGCGCGAATCGGTCGAGGCCGCGCGCAGCTGGCTGCGCAGCCACGCGGAGCAGTTCGAGCTCGATGCCGCGTGCTTCGACGAGAGCGATCTGCACCTGCACGTTCCATCTGGTGCCGTGCCCAAGGACGGGCCGTCGGCCGGGGTCGCGATGGTGACCTCGCTCGCATCGCTGTTCACCGGGCGAACCGCGACGGAAAAGGTCGCGATGACGGGCGAGATCACGCTGCGCGGTAAGATCCTGCCGGTCGGCGGGATCAAGGAGAAGGTGCTCGCAGCCAAGCGCGCCGGGATCGAGCGCGTCGTCCTGCCCGAACCCAACCGGCGGGACATCGAGGAGATTCCCGCGCCGCTGCTCGAGGGCCTCGACCTTCGCTACGTGGGGACGATCGACGATGCACTGGCGCTCACTCTCGAAACGGCACCTCGTTCGTCCTGACTGCGCGCGGGCCGGCGTCCGCCTGTGCGGCTCGCTCGTCCTGCTCGGCGTCGGGGGGCTGGGCTGTGTTGGCCTCGGGTCCCACCAGGAGGTCGTCGGCGAGCGCGACGCGCTCGTCGAGAGGCTCCAGCTGCTCGAGGCCTCCAATGCGAGCCTGAGCGCCGAACGCGTGAGCCTGCTGGAGAGCCTCGAGGACATCCGCGAGGAGCGAACGGCCCTCGATCGCAATGTCCAGCAGCTGCACAAACAGGAGGCCGAGCTCACCAGTAGCCTGCTGGCGCGCGAGACGGAGCTCACCCGGCAGAACGTCGAGGTGGTGCGCCTGCGCGACACCTACAAGGCTCTGGTCGAGGATCTGGAGTCGGAGCTCGCCGCGGGCCAGATCGCGATCCAGGAGCTGCGTGAGGGGCTGCAGGTCCACATTGCCGACGAGATCCTGTTCGCCTCGGGCTCGGCGCGGCTCGGTACGCAGGGCGCGCAGATCCTGCTCAAGGTGGCGGGGCAGCTCGCCAAGCTTCCGCACGCGATCGAGGTCGCGGGCCACACTGACAACCTCCCGATTACGGGCGTGTTGGCAAGGCGCTATCCCAGCAACTGGGAGCTCGCCGGCGCGCGGGCCGCGAGCGTCGTTCGCCTCTTCGAGCGCGCCGGGGTCGACCCGTCGCGGCTGGTCGTCGTGTCGCATGCCAGCACCCGACCGATCGCGTCGAATGACACGCCCGAGGACCGCTCGCGCAATCGCAGGATCGAAATCCACCTGAAGCCCAACCCCTCGGCTCCGGCCACCGGCCCCGCCGGGTCGTCCCAGGGCCAGGAGACCCCCGCGGGCGGTTCGTGAGCCCCACGGCTCCCCCCGACGCGCTCCCGCACCGCGAGCTCGAGACCTGGTTCCGCGTCGGGCTCGGCGCCGTCTCGGCCGAGCGTGCGCTCGAGCGTGCCATCGAGGGCGACGCCGGATCGCTCAGGATCGGTGGCGAGCGAGTGCCGGCGGGCAGCCGAATCGTGGCGCTTGCGATCGGCAAGGCGGCGTGCGCGATGGCGCGCGAGCTCGAGCGACACGCCGGGGATCGCATCCGCAGCGGCCTGGCGATCACCAAGGACGGACACACTTTGCCGCTCGAGCGCTGCACGGTGCGCGAGGCGGGCCATCCGATCCCCGATGCTCGCTCGGCGGCCGCCGCACGCGAGGCGCTCGAGCTCGTTGCGGCCGGCGCTCCTGACGAGTGTCTGGTGGTGCTGCTGTCGGGGGGCGCATCGTCGCTGACCGCGCTCGCCGGACCTGGCCTCGAGCCGGGCGATCTCGCCCGAACCAGCGAGTGGTTGCTCGCCAGTGGCGCGGAGATCGAAGAGATCAACTGCGTGCGCAAGCATCTGGGCGCGTTCGGCGGCGGCCGGCTGGCCGAGGCGGCCGCCGCGCGTCGCATCGAGCTGCTCGCAATCTCGGACGTGTCGGGCGATCGGCTCGACGTGATCGGTTCGGGTCCCTGCAGTGCCGACCCATCGAGCTGGGGGGATGCTCTCGCGGTTGTGACGCGCCGCGGCGGGCTCGACGTTCTGCCGCCCGGGGTGGTCGCGCGGCTGCGTCGCGGTGCTCTCGGCGAGCTCCCAGAGACACCGGGTCCGGGGGATCCTGCGCTCGATCGCGTGAGGGCGCAGATCGTGGCGCGAAACGCCGATGCGCGCCGCGCGGCGACGGCGGCCGCGCGCGCCGCGGGCTGGCCGGCGCTGGACGCTGGCGAGGTGCTGCGGGGCGAAGCGCGGGAGCTGGGCGCGCAGCTCGTGGAGCGCGCGAGGAGCGCGCTGGGCGGTCCGCGCGGCGTCTACATCGCCGGCGGCGAGACGACGGTGACGCTGCGCGGGAGCGGCCTCGGCGGGCGCAGTCAGGAGTGTGCGCTGGCCGCGGCGATTGCCGGGCGGGGAGCCGGCGACTGGACACTGCTGGCAGCCGGCAGCGACGGTGGCGATGGCTCCAGCGACGCCGCGGGCGCGCGCGCCGATGGCGGAACGGTCGAGCGCGGCCAGCGCGTCGGCTGCGACGCCGCAGCGGCGCTGGCACGCAACGACAGCCACACGTTCTTCGCGCGCGAAGGAGGTGTGCTGCGTACCGGGCCGACCCACACGAACGTGATGGACCTCGCGCTCGTCGCGCTCGGCCGGAGCGACAGCCGGGCGTGACGGGTGCGCGGCGAGTGCGACGCTGGCTGCAGCGCGCTGGCGGCCTGGTCGCTCGCGCCGCCGCGCTCAGCGTGTTGATCGCGCGCGCGGCGGCGCTCTACGCCTGCGGCGCTGGTGGCGGGCCTCGAGACCGGAAGGACGCCCGCTACGGGCGCTTCGCGGCAGACTTCGTCGCCACCGCCACCCGTTATCGCGGCGGCCTGATCAAGCTGGGGCAGCTGGCGAGCCTGCGGATCGACGTACTTCCGGCGAGCGTCACCGAGCAGCTGGCGCGGCTCCAGGACCGCGTCGAGCCGCAATCGTTTCGCGAGATCGAGCGCCAGCTCATCCGCGAGCTCGGAGTGGGCTGGCGCGATCATTTTGGCCGCTTCGAGGAGCAGCCGATTGCGTCGGCGAGCCTGGGCCAGGTGCACCGGGCGGCGACGCGGAGCGGGGCGGAGCTCGCGGTGAAGATCCTGTATCCCGGCATCGAGGCGTCGGTGGGCGTCGATCTCGCCGCGGCCCGTCTGGCGCTGTGGTGCTTCGACTGGCTCGTCGTGCCGGACCTGATGCAGGTGTTCCGGCAAGTCCGCGAGTCGTTGCTCGGCGAGATGGACTACCTGCGCGAGGGCCGGGCGGCCGAGCGCATCGGTGCCCACCTGGCCGCGGACCCGGCACTCGCCGACCATCTGTGCGCACCGGTGATCTACTGGGAGGCGACGCGGCGCCGCGTACTGTGCATGGAGTACATCGGCGGCGATCGGATCAACGACCGGGAAGCGCTCGAGGCGCGCGGCGTCGAGATCGATCGGGTGGTGATGTGGGCGGCGAGGGCCTTCCTGCACATGATGCTGCGCGACGGCGACTTTCACTGCGATCCGCATCCCGGAAACCTGCTGGTCGACTCGCAGGGCCGGGTCGCGATCGTCGACTTCGGGATGAATGCCCAGCTGCGCAAGGGAACGTTGGCAGCGATGCGCGACCACGTGGTGGCCGTGGTGCAGCGCGATCGCGATGCCTTCGCGCGCTCGCTGGCCGCGCTCGAGATGATCGACGACGACGACATTCCGGTCGCACGCGAGCTCGCCGAGCTGGCCTTCGATCCGGCCTACTTCAATCTGACGCCGGCCGAGGTGCTGCAGATCGACTTCGTCGAGTACTTCGGCTCGCTGCGTTCCCGGCTGCGTCGGATCCGCAGCTTCCGGATCCCGGACGGGCTCGTGATGTGGGGCCGGGCACTGTCGCTGCTCTACGCACTGGTGTCCGAGCTCGCGCCGGGGCTCAAGCCGCTCGATCTGCTCGGACCCTATGCGCTGGACTTTCTCCAGGTCGGTCGCGAGGCGGCCAGACGATCCAAGCCGGGCGCCGGCAGCGGGGTCGAAGCATGAACGCACGGCTTCCAGTAGCTTTTGCCGCCTTCTCCGCCCCACGTGTCACAGGAGGTCGTTCCATGTACCAGCTCGCGTCGTCCCGGCTCGGGATCGTGCTCGCCACCCTTGCAGCGGTCCTGTTGGCACAGCTTCCCGCCGGTGAGTCCGCCGCCCAGCGCAAGTCCAAGTCCATCCAATCGGAGGCCCGCTGGGTCTCCTTCGACGCCGAGGCCAAGACCGCCACGGTCAAGATCGTCAAGCCCGGCAAGATCCGCGACAAGCAGCAGCGCAAGCAGATCAAAGCGGGCAAGCAGGTCGTATTCGACGTCACCCCCGAGGGCTCGGTGCTCACCCGCACGACTGTCGCGATCAACGGCATGAAGTCCGAATTCGCCGACATCAAGCCCGGCAAGCGCGTCTATGTCTACTGGAGCGTGGACGAGGCGAGGCCGCATGGTCGCTACGCTCGCAAAATCGACGTGATCTTCTCGCGCGAGGAGCTCGAGGCCCGCTACGGGGCCGAGGACGAGTGAGCCCGTCGGCGACCGCCGTCGCGGCCGCAGCGAGACCAGATCGAGGAGGACCAGCGTGGCGGTCAGTGTGGACGAGTTCAAGGCGGCAATGAGCCTGCGCGCGGGCGGGGTTGCGATCGTCACGGCGCGCAGCGGCGAGACCGTGCACGGCATGACCGTCACCGACTACGTTGGCGTGTCGGCCGACCCGCCGCTGGCGCTCGTCTGCGCCGACAAGACGAGCAACACGCTGGGCGTGATTCGCGACGGTCGCTGCTTTGCGATCAACCTGCTGTCGGTGGCGCAGGTGGAGCTATCCAACCGGTTTGCCTCGAAGCGCCACGAGTGGGAGCGTTTCGATGGCCTGGCTTGCACTGCAGCCGTGACGGGGGCGCCGTTGCTCCCGGACGCCGTCGCGAGCCTGGATTGCGCGCTCGAGGCCGAGCACGACGCGGGAGACCACGTGATCTTCATCGGACGCATCGAGCAGGTCGAGACACGCGATCTCGAGCCCCTGGTGTACCTGGCGGGCCGCTACGGCTCGGTGGCGCCGCTGGACGGATGAGCGGGCCCGCGCTGCGGCTGGTCGCCTGGTCCGACTATCTGTGTCCGTGGTGCGCGAACGCGTCGCTGCGGCTCTACCGTGTCGCAGACGAGTTTCCCGAGATCGAGCTCGAGTGGCGCAGCTACCTGCTGCGACCGGCCCTGCGTCCGGCGCCGTCGAGCGAGCTCGCTGCGGCCGAGCGTCTCGAGAAGTTCCGTCACTACGCGAGATCGTGGTCGCGTCCGGCGCAGGAGCCGGATGCCGCCAAGTTCCGGTTCTGGGCGAGCGATGCCACGCCACCGACGCACTCACTGCCCGCGCAGGTGGCTGCCAAGTCCGCCGCGCGCCTGGGGCGCAGCGAGTTCCGGGCGTTCCACGAACGCTTGATGCGGGCCTACTTCGAGGAGAACCGCGACATCAGCGATGCCGGGGAGCTGCGGTCGCTGTGGCTCGAGCTCGGGCTTGCACGCGACGGCTTGGCCGAGTCGGATGCCCCGGAACTGGTCGCGGCCGTGCTCCGCGACCACAACGAGGCGCTCGAGCACGGTGCTACCGGCGTTCCCGCGGTGATGCGGGTCGGCAACGACGCGCTGGTCATCGGCGCTCAGCCACTCGAAACCTATCGACGCTGGGTCGAGCGCTCGCTCCGAACGACGCGAGGCGAGTAGGAAGACTCAGTCTTCCTACTCGCCTCCTCGAGGGGCTCCGAAAGGGACCCCTAGTGGCGTCGGCTGTAGAACAAGCCGATGCCGAGGCCTACTACGACGAGCGCAGCGGTCGTCGGCTCGGGAGCCGTGACGCTGAGCTGGCCGAATTCGTAGGGGCAGTCGTTGCGCGGGAGGTTCCCGATGCAGCGGCCGCCTGTGCTGTCGGAGATGACGTCCAGACCATTTATCAGCACCACCGCGCGGACGTCGTAGAGACTGTCCCCTACGAGGTTCGCGTTGTTGGTCGTGAACGTGATCGAGCCAAGCGTAACGGTTGTACCCGCCGCCGCGCCTGTTGCCAGCGTAGACTGGTCGAATTGCTCGATCAATGCAGTACCGGCGCCTTCGCTCACGATCGTACCCGGTGTGATGGGAGCAAACTGATTCCCCATACCGGTCAGGTTGACCGCAGCGATTTCGTCGGCCGTTGTGACATTCAGCTCATCGCCGAAGTTCTCGTCGACTGTGAACGAGATGAACACGCCGTTCACCGTAGCGGCGCCGGCGTCGACGGTCAGAGTGATGTCGGCGATCAGCGTGACGCTGCTAGCGCCCGAGACGATCGCCGTCACCCCATTGACGATGGACACCGCAGGATTGCCAGCATCCCGCCATTCCAAGCCAATAGACGACAGTGCGGCTGCCGGTGAGGCAGCCAATAGTGTTATCAAACCAATTACAGAAAATGCAGAGACAGCTCTAGCCCTCACCCTTCTTGACCTCCTTCCCCGGAAACTTCAGATTGGGCACCCGATGAGAATGCAAGCCAGGGGCCAAACGGAGAGCCAGGGGGAGGCCGGCGATTTCTTTCCCAATTCCAATGGATTGCGAATGCAAGAACGGAACGGCCCGCCGGCGATATCGCTCCGCGACAGAAACTCTTTTCCCAGGTTGGGCGATTGTTTTCCAACCTG
>JAYZFK010000003.1:0-32943 GCA_036336835.1 Myxococcota bacterium
GTGCACCCCCGCGCGGGCGAGCCCGGCGGGGCAGACGAGGAGAAAGGTCAGGATCCAAGTCGAGGCGTTCCGTTGCATCGTCGTGGCGTTCTCCGAAATTGCGGCGGCTACCTTCTCCCGGCTCATCGGCTGGCGGGCCCGATGGGCGGATCATAACAAGTGCCGGGTGGAATCGGCTACGGTCTACTCTAATTACAAACAGATTGTTAATTTGTTGGATTCCTCGAGGCTCTGTATACGAATCGGGCTCCGCCTGTCGACGGCAGAGGGCGCAGCTGACTACGCTTGGGCGATGGCGAGCTTGCTGGTGAAGCAGCACTGGCGCTGCCTGGGAGCGGGCCTGGGGCTGATTGTGGCCTCCCTGGGGGGAGCCTGTGAGCAGGCTGGGGACGGGGATGGCTCGGCGACTGTGCCTACACGATCGCACGCGGAGCGGAGCGCCCGCGTCGTTTCGCTTTCGCCGCTTGCCAGCCGATTCGTGCTCCAGCTCGGCGCTGGATCCCTGCTGGTGGGAGTCGACGCGGTCTCCGGTCGGCTCGCCGGTCTCGCGACCCTGCCGGAAGTCGACCTGGCCGGCGCCGCGCAGCTGGCGCCGGATATCGTCGTCCTGGCTGCCCTGCCCGCCGTAGACGATCCCGTCGCGCAGCCGTTGGTGGCGCTCGGCGCCGCGCTCGTCGAGTTCGCTCCCGAAGATCTCGAGGACATCTCGGCACTGTACAAGGGACTCGGAGTGCAACTGGTCGGAAGTGTTGCGGCGCTGCGCGCCGAGGCAGAGATGCTGCGTCGCCTCGCGCGGATCGGCGGCTCCTCGTTCGGGCAACGGCGACCGCGCACGCTGGCAATCGTCGGCCTCGACCCCTTCTTGCTGGCCGGCGCCCACAGCTTCGAGACCGACCTGATCGAGATCGCGGGAGGAAACAGTGTCACCCATACCGATGGCGGTGAGGAGTTTCGCATCGAGTCGTCTCCGGCTCGACTGGACGGCTATGCGCCCGAGCTGCTGCTGGTCCTGACTCCCGAGCCGCTCTCGTCCGAGCAGAGGCGAGCACTGCTGGAGATGCTGGGCGACCGCTACCCGGTCGAGTTTCTCGCCGTCGACGGCCAAACCTTCTGGCTCGAGGATCCACCCGCGGCGGCGCAGCGGCTGCGCGAGGTGATCGAGCGGGTGTCGCGGGCGCTCGCTGTCGAGGCGTCGTGGCGCCTCTCGCAGGTGATCTGTCGCGCGAGCTTGCGAGCGCGCGACGCCCGTTCGGCGGTGCGGCGGCGACGTCGGGTGATCGTCCGATCCGTTGGTCGGAGGGAGTGATGTGAGCGACAGATCGGCACGGCTCGAGGGTTCGCATCGACCCTGGTGGATGACCGCTCTGGCCGTCTTCTGCCTCGCCACGGTGCCGTTCCTGGTTTTCCGAGATCTGTTCGTCGAGCAGACCCGGGACGTCGAGGTCTGGCTCGGATTTGAGGTTCGAGGAGCGCTGGCGCGGGCGACCGCGCCGGTCCACTGGGCGATCTTCCTGGTCGGCGCCTGGGCCTTCTGGTTTCGACGGCCCTGGATCGTCCCCTGGGCGGCCGGCTATGTGTTCTACGTGTCGCTCAGCCATCTCATCTGGAGTGAGGCCAGCGGCAACGGACAGGGTTGGCCGATGGGTCTGGCGCAGGCCCTGGTGATCTCGATACCGGGCCTCCTGCTGCTGCGCGCTCACCGCTCGATGAAGCGCGGGCCGGGGACGGAGTAGGCGCCTTTCCGGCGTGATCTCGCGCCGGAGTGCTGGCGCGACGTCCCGTCGGTGCTCGATGCGGTGCGGCTCCGCCGGCGCAAGCCTCGGAGCCTTCGGGCTGCCCAGTCCGCCGGGCCGCGGGGTCTCAGCGGTGTCCCTTCAGATCCTCCTGGGTCGGCTGCCAGTCCTCGGGCGCCATCGCGCGGATCTTCTCGGCGAAGTACCAGTGATGGCCTTCGAGATCGGCGACACCGTAACGTCGGTCGCCGTAGAAAGTGTCTTCCGCTTCGGAGAAAATTTCTGCTCCGGCCTGCCTCGCGTGCTCGAGGTGCCGCTCTACATCGGGCACGTAGACGTACAAGTTCTGCGTCACCTGCCCGAGCCGCTTCGGGCACTGGTACCCCTTGCCCGGGAAGCCCAGCAAGATCACCGCATCGCCAAGGGCCATCGATGCGTGTACCACCTTGCCTTCTGGATCTCGCATCGTTTCCGCCTCTCGCTCTCGAAATCCGAAGGCCCGCGACAGCCAGTCGAGAGCGCCTTCGACGTCCTCGTAGTACAGATAGGGTGTGATCGGCGCCGACTTCTCCGGCGTGTCCTCGCTCATCGGAAAATCCTCGCAGAGGGGACGTTCGACTCTAGAGGGTACAGCCGGAGGAGCGAAGAATCTGGTTCGATCACCCCGTGTTCGGCTGATCGCTGTCAGGAGTTCCGGGGCCCCGCGGCTGGGCCGTTCGGCCCTCGCCTAGCAAGGCTCGTCCGAGTCCCAGGCAGACGAGCAGCAGGATCACGCAGAACGGCAGTCCGGTGTTGATGGCGGCGGACTGGAGCGCCGCGAGCCCGCCCGCCGCGAGCAGCACCGCGGCCACGATGCCCTCGCTGACCGCCCAGAACACGCGCTGCCAGACGGGCGGGTCCGGGTGGCCGCCCGACGTCAGCATGTCGATGACGAAGGATCCCGAGTCCGAGGACGTTACGAAGAAGATCGCCACCACGAACATGGCCAGCAGCGAGCTGATGCCAGGGGCCGGAAGCCGCTCGAGCAGGGCGTAGATGCCAGTCGAGATGTCGCTCTCGACTGCGGCCACAATGCCCGGAGCCGGCCCTTCGAGCGCGAGAGCGGATCCGCCGAAGACCGTAAACCAGATGCAGCTCACCAGGGTGGGGACCAGCAGTACGCCGAGCACGAACTCGCGGATCGTGCGGCCGCGCGAGATGCGCGCGATGAACATCCCGACGAAGGGCGACCAGGCGATCCACCACGCCCAGTAGAAGAGGGTCCAGGATTTCTGCCAGTCGCCGTCGCCCAGGGTCGCGTACCCGGTGCTGAGAGGGACCAGGGCGATCGCGTAGTCGAGCAGGTGCGACGGCAACCCCCGGGCGAGCGCCACGGTCGGGCCAGTCGCCGCCACGAAGACCAGCAGGACGACCGCGAGCGCGACGTTCAGCTCCGAGAGGCGGCGAATGCCCCGCTCGAGGCCGAGCACGACGGAGGTCGTCGCTCCCGCCGTGATCACCGCGATCAGCACGACCTGCACGGCAGCGGATTCCGGGACAGCGAAGAGCCGGTGGAGCCCGGCATTGATCTGCATCGCACCGAGGCCCAGCGAGGTCGCCAGGCCGAAGAGCGTCCCGAAGACCGCGAACACGTCGACCGCGTGGCCGGGCCACCCGTGGATCCGGTCGCCGAGCAGGGGGTGGAGGGTGGATCGGATTGCGAGCGGGAGCCCGCGCCGATGGCCGAAGTAGGCGATCGCCAAGCCCATCACGGCATACACGCCCCACGCGTGCAATCCCCAGTGGAAGAACGTGATGGTCATCGCTTGTCGGGCGGACTCTGGGGTGGAGGCCGGACCGCTCGGCGGATTTGCGTAGTGGAGCACCGGCTCGGCAACGCCGTAGAACATGATGCCGATGCCCATGCCCGCGCTGAAGAGCATGGCGAACCAGGAGGGCAGGGCGAAGGCCGGTGTCTCGCCCTCGGATCCGAGGACTAGCCGCCCGCGCGCACCGAGCGCGGACCACGCGCAGAAGATCGGGAAGAACGCCGTCGAGGCGATGAAGAGCCAGCCCCAGGTCCCGACGATCCAGTCTTGGAGGCCCAGGAACAGCTGCTTCGCGAGAGGCGGATCGGCGACCCCGAATGTCAGGACCAGGACGACGACGGCCGCCGAGGAGACGAAGACCGCCGGCTCGATGCGAGACGCTGCGCGCTTCACGGCTCGCCGATCACCGGCGCTCCTCGACGTGGACGCCGCCCGAGGAGGGCGGCCCGCTGGCGATAGAGCTGCGGATCGACCGACCGCGCGGCAGCCTCGATATCGAGCCCGCCGCCGAGGAAGCTGCAGACCTGCTCGGCCACCTGTCGCGGCTGCGCAATCGCGTCGCCGTGGGAGACGTCGAGGATGGGCAGCCCCCGGCGATCGAGCTCGAAGCGCGCCGCCTCGAGCTGCCGGGGCAGTGCGCGGCGCAGCGCAGCCGCGTCGGCTCCGGGCTCGCGCCCGGCTCGCTCCAGCATGGTGGCTTGCGATGCGAGCACCTCGTCGAGGGGGCGCTCCAGCCAGATCACGGCATAGCGATGGTCGGCCGGAAGATGCGATACGAGGGGTGCAATGATCTTGACGGCCCGACCGCGTGCCGAGGCCAGCCACGATGCGTCGCGGCCAAGCGACTTGACCGCTTCGAGCTCGAAGTAGCCGCGCGGGTTGTCCTCGTCGGCGTCCCGCTTTCCGTCGGTCAGCAGCGCGATGCCGGCCGCGCCGAGCATCTGCATCATCAGCGAGGTGCCTGAGCGCGGAAGCCCGGTGACGACGATGATGGCCTCGTCTGGTTCGCTCGCCGTGAGCGTTGCGGGACGCGGCCGCTCCGCGTTTGGCAGGGCTTGCGGGCTCGACGTGCGACGCGAGCGCCGGCCTGCCCCCGCGTCGAGCAGGTGTCCCTGGTGACTCACGACCCGAGCGGCCCCTCGGGCGATCCGGGCTCGATCTCGAAGATCGCTCTGTCGCGCGGGAGCAGCAGATCTGCCGAGCACTTCATTGGGGAGCCCCTGCGCCCTGCGACATCCATTCATCCGCACCTGGCTCTAATCCGAGAGCAATCGCTTGACGGTCGCCGCAAGGGTGTCGAGGCCGAAGGGCTTGTGCAGGAACTCGGTCCGGTTCCCCGTAATATCCTTGGAGTCCAGCTGATCTTCGGAATGCCCGGAAACGTAGATCACCCTGAGATCTGGCAGCGAGAGACGGAGACGGCGCACCATCTCCGCTCCGCCCAGCTCCGGCATGACGACATCCGTGACCACCAGATCGATTCCCGACGAGTGGCGAAGCGCCAGTTCGTATCCCCTGAGGCCGTCGCTGGCCTCGATGACGTGGTAGCCGTGGCTCGCGAGGTTTCGAACGATGAGCTTTCGAACCGCGAGGTTGTCTTCGACTACCAGGACCGTTTCGTCCTCGCCCGATGGAGATTCGGTCTCCCTGTCGGGCTCGGTGTAGTACTCCTCGATGTCGGTTGCTCGCGGCAGGTAGACGCGAAAGGTCGAGCCGACACCCAATTTGCTCTCGATCTGAATTGCGCCGCCGCTCTGCTGAACGATCCCATAGGTGGTGGAGAGCCCGAGGCCGGTACCCTCTCCCGTAGGTTTGGTCGTGAAGAAGGGATCGAAGGCATGTTCCATGGTTTCGGAATCCATCCCCGTGCCCTCGTCGGACACTTCGACGCATCCGTAGTCGCCCACTTCGAGCTCCCGGATGTTGGCTGCCGTCTCCGAATCGACGGTGACGTTGCGGCTACGCAGCTGCACCCTGCCCCCGTCCGGCATGGCATCCGCTGCGTTCAGGATCAGGTTGAGGATGGCCTGCTCGAGGCGCGTCCCTTCACTGCGGACGAGCCAGGATTCCTCTTCGAGCTGGACCTCGAGCCGGACCGAATCTGGAAGGACCCGGCCAACCATGTCGACGAGCGCGGATATCATCCGCGTCAGGTTGACGTGTTCCGTATTCAGGCGTTCGCTGCGGCTGAAGGCTAGAAGCTGCTTCGTAATCGAACTGGCCTGATTTCCCGCGCGTGCGATCTCCCGCAGGCCGTCGAGCGCGTCCCGGGGAAGATCATCGCGCAGCAACAGCAGCTCGGTGTGGCCATTGATGGCCATCAGAAGGTTGTTGAAATCGTGAGCGATGCCGCCTGACAACGTGCCGATCGCCTCCAGGCGCCGCTTCAGGCCGATCTGCTGCTCCTTCTGATCCAGCTCGCTCCGGAGCCTGTTCCGCTCCGTCAGGTCCCGGATGTAGGCGATGAATCGGCTTGTCTTCTTGCCCGAGATTTCCTGGACGGTCAACTCGATCGGGAATTCAGAGCCGTCGGGGCGAAGCGAGGACGTTTCGAGCTTGAGCCCGATGATGTTGGAGACACCCGTTTCGAGGAATCGTTTGAATCCTTCAAGATGGTCATCGACGAGGCGCTCAGGGATCAGCAGCCCTGCAACTTTCTGACCGATAGCCTCCTCTGCTCGCAGACCGTACATGGCTTCAGCCGCCGGGTTGAAGACATCGATGATGCCCCCTTTCCCGGCCATGATGATTGCGTCGGAGGCCAGATTGACGCTGCCCTCGAACTGTTCGTTGATTTCCGCGAGAGCCTGATTCTTTTCGATCTCGGCATTGCGAGCAGCGGTCAACTCCAGAGAGGAGCGGGTCATCAGTCGCGATACGATGGCTCCCATCGCGGAACAGAAGACGACGGCAAGCACCAGATTGAGTGTCTGCATCGCCGTGCTTTCGGGTCCGCCTTGCGGTTCCGGCAGGATGTCGGCGAAGAAACTCAGGCCGGCGATCGCAATCACGCCGGTGGTACCTGCGAGGTAGGCAATTCTGGGTCCGAGCATGAGCCCGCCCAGGAGCGGGATGACGAGGAACCAGAGGCTGTAGGGAGAACCGACGCCGCCTTCGTAGTAGGCAGGAATGAGCGTGAGCCCCATGCCCGTAACGACCAGAATGGCTGCGGCCCATTGAGCCGACTGGGTTAGCCGAACGATCAGGGATGAGAGGAGGAAGGCGACCACACCGATGACGAAGGCGATCTGTCGGACCAGATCGACATCGGACCGGATCGACGAGTAGGCGAAGCCTACGAGGAGCGCGGCGGCGGCCGCGAGCGAAACGACATGAATGAATAATCGCTGGACCTCTGGGCGAAAGATGCCGTCGAGGGACTCGCCGAACTTCCTGTCCCGATGGGATGTCGTCGGCTCAGACATGAGGATCGATTCCCGCTCCAGATCGGGTTTTCTCTTGCCGGGGACCCGCCCCGGGGGGGCATTTGCACACGTGCGGGGAGGGTCTACACCGCGCGGGGCCGTGCCACTCCAGCCGACGAGAATACCCCAGTCCATCGGCGTTCGGCTCTGGGGGAGGGCTGAGATTCATGGCCGTGCCTCCGCGCACCGGCGGCCCGGCGCGCGAAGGCGCCTCACTCCGGCAGGCGTTCGCCTTCCGGCGGGTCCATGTAGCGATCGAGGATCTCGTGCATTCGACCGATGCGCGCCTCGGCAGGCACCAGGCGCAGCGTCTCGATGCCCGGCTGGTGCAAGCCGCGCTGGAGATCGGGCATGAGATCCAGATCCTGCAACATCACCGGCCCCAGTGCGCGCACCTCTTCGGGGCCGAGCTGCTTCTCCACGGGTCGCGCGTGATTGCGGGGATCATCGGCCGCGAGCAGATCGAAGTTCCACATGTCGAGCAAGCACTCGTCGGGCGTTGGCCCAGGGCGTGCGCGGATCAAGCCATACCAGCCGGCGAACACGTTGAACACGGCGTTCGGAAAGACGTGATAGTGGTAGTCGTCGATCAGCTGCGCGTCGTCGAGCTTCGCGTAGCGCGAGCTCGAGCTGGCGAGGTGTTCGCGAATTCGCGCGGCCAGCACGTCGCGCATGGTCTGGCCCCGCGCAACGGGAGGATGCGGTCCCGGATCGTCCGCGGCGGCGAAGGGCAGCCCCAGCCGGTGACCCAGGTTGCGCACGAACTCCTCCCACAGTTCCTGATCGCTCACACCGCCGCCCCGCCGCGGGCTCGGCACACCGTAGGGCTGCACGAACATCGTGTGCTTGTCGTACAGCGTGATCGGCGTATTGACGTCGTCGGCGATGGCGAGCATTTGCGGGTGGATGGCGTGCAGGTGGTAGGTCTCGATGAAGGCATCGACGACCACCTTCCAGTTGCACGCCACCGGCACCGTCATGAACTGGGCACAGCTGTAGTCCTGCATGCCCAGCCAGTCGAGCTCCTGCGGTAGCTCTTCCAGGAACTCGGATAGAGGCTCGCAATTCCGATCCGGGTTGACGAAGACGAAGCCGGCCCAGGTGTCGACCGAGACCGGCACCAGGCTCGTCGGCCCCGGGCGCCCCGCGTGCACGTCGTCGCGAGACACGCCCCTCAGGTGACCCTTCAGGTCGTAGCACCAGTGGTGGAAGCGGCAGCGAACCTGCTCGAGACCGCTGCCCGACCCCTTCAGGAGCAGGTTGCCCCGGTGGCGACACGCGTTCTGGAACGCGCGCAGCGCGCCCTCCTCGTCGCGCAGCACCAGGATCGAGAGCGTTCCGATCTCGTAGACCCAGTAGTCGCCCGGTGCGGCGATGCAGTCTTCCGTGCAGGCGATCTGCCAGACACACGTCCACAGGCGTTCGCGCTCCAGCGCCTGCCATGAGGTCGACGTGTAGCGAGACGTCGGGATCTTCCTCGCGACTTGCCTACCCGACGAGGTCCCGCCCGCTGCGCCGGAGCTCACGCGGCACTCTCCGGTCTCGCCTTCCAGTCGATTCCCCGCTCGAGCGATACCTCCGCCTCGTGACTCACCACGAAGGTCGGGCTGTTCTCAGCGTCCATGAAAGACACGAGATCCTTCCAGTGTTCCTGGCCATCCGGCGTCTCGTACCAGCGCACCGCGGCGTCGAGCGCCGCGCGATCGGGCCAGTGATTCTCGGCGACGCCCATGTAGTCGCCATCGGGTTCGAGCAGCATCAGGCGATTGAGTGTGATCTCGGGGTGATCCCGAAGATCCATTTCCTGAGTGTGCTGGCACCAGCGCTCGAAGAACGTGTCGCGATCGAAACCGGGCTGCATCCTGACGAACGTGAATGTGGTGATCATTCAGACCTCGCGAGCGACATTATGCTCGAATCGACGAGCCATCGGTCGCGATATCGCGGGTCTCGGTTCGTGATAGCCGGAGCGGTGGGTGAGGCGCTACGGCTTCCGCGGCGCTCCGTCCAATCGCCCCGCGCGGTCAGGGAAGCGTGCGCTCGAAGAATTCGTAAGCGTCGCCGGCGATCAATGCGTGGATGGCGGCGCGATCGACGCCCGGCTGCTCCTCGCACAGATCGCCGAGGACGAGCCGTCCCGCCCAGCCGCAGCGGCTCAAGAAGGTGTAGTGCCCCACGTCTGGCAGCACCCACAGCTCGGCTTGCGGCGCGTCGCGAGCCAGGACGCGAGCGTTTGTGTCGGCGGGTGCGAGCTCATCGCGGTCGCCGACCACGATCCGGATCGGAACACCGATGGCCTTCGCGCCGGCGGCGGGCATCGCGTCGATCACTGCGGGTGCGATGGCGTAGGCCGCGCGCACGCGCGGGTCGCGATGAGACTCGTCAGCACGCAGCAGCGATGCGCGGACCATCGGGTCGTCCTGCTCGATCAGCGCCAGCAGGTCGTCGATTCCGAAGGGCGACTCGGGCGGCGGCTCGCAACTCGTGGCTTGCGCGGCGGGGCTCTGGCAGAACGCGTAGTAGGTCTCGGTGTCGAGCCGGCCGCCGGCGAGCAGCGCAACGGTATTCCCACCGAGTGAGAAGCCCGCTGCACCGATTCGCTCGGGGTCGATCGACGGGCCGAATAGGGGATCCGCGAGCAGGTGATCGAGCAGGAGTGCCAGATCCCGGGGCCGCTCCCAGAAGAGGAAGAAGCCCTGGGCCGAGAGATCATCGCTGGCGATCGAGTTCCCGTGGTGCGTGATGGCGGCGGCGAGGTAGCCGCGTGCCACCAGCCACTCCGCCAGCCAGGACAGATCCCGTCCGGAGCCGCCCGTCCCGTGAGAGAGCAGCACGAGCGGTCGCCGGGTGGCAGGCGCCAGCAGTGCCGCCTCCGCTGCGGCGTAGCCCTGTTGGAAGACGGGGAGCCCGGGCGGTCCCAGCGAGAGCGCGTCCTCTGCGGCCGAGTCCTGCGCCGGGTACCAGATGGTGGCCGAGAGCGGCCACTCGCCGCTGCCGTCCCAGCGTTGCCGTCCGGGATCGCTCCATTGCCGCTCGACGATTCCGACCTTGCCCGGGCGCTCCGGTGGCCCGCCCTGGCAGGCCAGTAGCAAGCCGAGCGCTGCGCCAGTCCACCAGATCGCGCTGCGCCGGTTCACGGTGCGTCCACAGTTCACGGTGCGTCCACAACTGGGAGCCAGTACTCGAAGGGACGGTTGGCATCCGCAGAATGCATGTCGACCTCCACTCCGCCCACGTATTCGAAGGGCGCGTTCGGGAGCCAGTCGACCAACACGTGCAGGATCGTGTCGGGCAGGGAAGTCGCCGGCCCGGTGTGCTCGAAGACCGCGTAGCGCGTCGGCGGTACCCGCTTGTGGGCCATGCCCGCTGCCAGCTCGTCCACGCATTCGACCCGTGTGCCGGCCAGGTAGACGAGCTCGTCGAAGCGCTCGGGCGTCTCACTGAGAAAGCAGAGCCCGTAGTCGTCGTCCC
Source organism: Myxococcota bacterium (assembly GCA_036336835.1). Classification (GTDB taxonomy): domain Bacteria; phylum Myxococcota_A; class UBA9160; order UBA9160; family UBA4427; genus JAYZFK01. The sequence goes on from JAYZFK010000003.1 coordinate 10,438, forward strand.
CGGCGGTTGTGACCTCGGGCTTGCGCTCGCGGAAGCGCCGCCAGAGTGCCGGGATGATCTCCCGGTTGTCGCTGCCATCGGACAGTACCGAGATGAAGCGCGCCTGCAGACCCACGTAGTCGCGAGCGTCCTGCTCGACGATGCGCGGCTCGCCGCCCGCGAGACCCCGTCTGATCTCGAGCTGCTGGCGTGTGAGTGCGGGCAGCGTCAGGCCGGGTGCCCGCTCGCCCCGCGCGCGGAAGCGTCCCGGTGGCATGCCGAAGTGCTGAGAGAAAGCGCGCGTGAAGGCCTCCTGGGATTCGAACCCCGCCTCGAATGCGATCTCGAGGATGCGGCGATCGCTCTCGAGCAGCGCCTCCACCGAGCGAGAGAGCCGACGCTTCCGCGCGTAGCCGCCCACCGTCTCCCCCACCAGAGCATGGAAGAGCCGCTGAAAGTGGGCCGGGGACAGGCCCGCCGCCCGCGCGATTTCGGCGACCTGCGGCCCCTCCTCGAGGTGCGCCTCGATGAACTCGACCGATTCCTGGATCGCGCGCAGTGCGTCCATGGCTGCAAGGAGTAGCAGGGCTGGCAGCAGGTCACTTGACCGAAACTGCTTCGCCCGGCACGCCCTGCTGCAGTCCAGCGCTTCCAGGCGGGGCTAGAGCGGGCCTCGCAGGCCGAGGCGCACGATTCGCCCGGCCAGCAGGACCTGGTCGTTGTTGATGGCGATGGGATTGCGCGCTGCTTCGTCCGTGAGGTTCTGGGCAGCCAGGCTGACCTCGAGGGTCAGCCGCTCGCTGGAGCGGGGCAGCACAGTCCGCGATCTCGTCGCTGCGCGGTGTACCGATGCCGGTGCGTTCAGCCGGGCGTCTGGCTCAGCGACACGAGCCCGCGCGAACTGCACGAACGGAGTGGGCGAACGCTTTGCCGTCGCCATAGACCAGGCCACCGCCCAGGGACGCCAGCCACGCGACCCCCGGAAAGCTGGGGACACTGGACGCCGACCAATGATCCGACGACGCCGTGGGGCTGCCTAACGCCGCAAAGGCCTGATCGATGCAGGGCGGCGCGTCACAAGACCCGGATTGTCCGGGTGCGGAGGCCGTCCCGACCAGAATCGTCTGAAACTCCGCAATCTTCGGCAGGCGCCACCCGCAGTCGTTCGCAAAGCACCCGTTGGCGGCGACGGGGTCGTGGTCTCCATTCAACCGAGCGAGGAAGTCCAGGTGCACACCGCCGTCCGGGGCCGTACCCGTGATCGACCACGCATAGATGTTGTTGACATCGTGGGGGTCGGTACAGATCGTGACAGAGCATTCCACGCTCGCGGCAGGGGTCCCCGTCTTCTGCTCCCACAGCAAACCCGTGTCGTGGTCCGCCACCGTACCGTCGCCGCAGTCTTCGAAGCGAACCGCGGGTGCGCCGCCTTCGAGCACTGTAATCCGACTGTCGTTGTCGTCCACCGCCGACTTGACCGCAGCGAAATTCGCGTTCACCTCGTTCGCATCCGCCACCGTCCCGTTCGAGAACGCGTTCGGCAGGGTGACCGTCGCCGACGCCACCGCGAGTGGCACCGCGAGCAGCACCAGCTGCAGGGGCAGGCCCAGCCCAGGCCGCCGCTTGCGCAGCGTCCACACCGCCGCTGCCGAGAGCGTGAGTGCCAGCACGAGCAGGCCGAGCCAGCCCAGCGCGGGGACAGACGCCGCCTGCCCCCACAGCATGACCCCCCAGCTCTCGCTGGCCCAGTCTGCCATCGCCGGATCGGGGGCGCCCAGGACGCTGGCTAGCGCCGCGCCACCCAGCCAGCTCGATTTTCTGGGAGACATCCGACCTCGTTCTAAAACAAGTATTTTACCGAAGAAACATTTTACTAGTTAATCTAAGATCAAGCTCCAAATCCTCGGACGTCCGGAAGGCTGAGCACGGCAAGACGCCGAGCCGTGACCGATGTGCCCGCGGTTCGTCCGGTGAGCAGGATCGTGGGAGCACTATCTTTCGATTCGCGCCGCCGCGACGATCAGGCCGAGTACCAGAGCGACCCACCCGAATCCCGGCACGGCCGGCACCGGCATCCCGCCGAAGTAGGTCAGCGCCCTGAAGAAGGCGTCCTCGCCGACCTGCTGTCCGATGTACCGGCCGGGGATGTCGTCGGCGGGGGGATGGATGCCGCCCCAGATGCGCGAAAGGCTCGTCTGGTCCGAGGCGTCGTTGTACGTGGCCCACTGCAGGGTGATGTCGATGCTTGGGCCATCCTCGAAGACCAGAAACTGGTTCTGAGGACAAAGGAACTCGCCGAGTCCACCGGGAAAGAACACGGAGCCGGTCATGTTTGTCAGGACGACCGCGCCGGCGCGGCTGTAGGTACTGTGTCCGGACACGTAGCCGGCGAAGGGTGGTGTCACGAAGGTCGGGCGCTGGTACGGCCACCACTCCTCCACCAGGATCCAGCCAACTCCCGCCACGTCGATGTCCGGGTCGACGATGAAGTCCGGGCCGCGCCAGGCGTAGACCGCAATCTTTCCCTCGGAGCCGGCCAGATGTTCGTGGCGCTCACCCGCTGCGGTCGTGGCAGCCGAGACCAGCTCGATCAGCCCGGGGTGCAGGTCGATGCCGTTGGGAGCGTACGACGCTGCGAGGGGATCGGATGACTGGCCTTGATCCGCCATGTAGCGCAACGCCGAGATCGGGCGCAGGTAGTCGTACCATCCCTTGATGCCCCAGGCCGACACGGCGCTGTCGTGCATCGCGCCGCCCAGGGCGAAGTACAGCTTTACGTCCCACTCGAGATCGTCGAGAACGGGCCCGGTGCCTCCCAGGCGTTTCTCGGTCTGGGGGTGATCGGAAACGTAGTTGCCGATCACGAACCAGTGTCCGGGAGGTGTCTCGGAATCCGGCCCGTCGGCCCAGAACTCGGCGAGAACACGAGCGTAGTCGCCGCGCGGAACCAGCTGCGGGGTGTATGGCAGGCCCGTGATGGGATTGGACGCGTGCCCCGTTCCCCAGTCGCCGCCGTTGGAGAAGTCGTAAAAGCTCTGGAAGTCGTTCGGGTCGGGCAGCGCGGCATTGCCGATGGCCCCCGGCGAGATGTCGATCATCACGCCGTCGGCTGGATCGAGGTGGCTGGACCAGGCCGCCACCAGCTCGAAGCCCCACTTGTATGCGGCGTCGGTGGCCGTGCCAATCTGCGGCGGAGCGCCGGGATCGTGGAACACCCAGTAGTCGAATCCGCCGCGGTTGTAGACGGTGCGGTCCGCAGTAGAGAGAGCGAAGGCGCTGACCTGACCCCACTCCGGGCTCTGGAATGGGGGGGGGCCCGTTGGAATCGGATTGCCGGCCTGGTCGACGAAGAAGTCGAGGGCCAGCGGCTGCCAGCGGTTCGTGTCGGTGATCGTGGGGTTGCCGGGAAATGCCGGAAGCAGCGCCGCGTTGACCGGGGAGTAGAAGAGGTTCGCGTAGTTACCAAGCTCATTGGAGTTGTCGAGGTAGCCGAATTCCAGCACGGTTTCGGCGATCCGGTTGCCCAGTGCGGCCGGCGTGGCGCCAAAGGTCGTCGTGATGTTGATGTCGTAGCCGTGCGCGGCCATCAGGGCGTCGAAGGCTGCAAGCGACTCGATCTCGCCGGGTGAGCCGAGGAAGCGCTCCTCGAGGATGCGGTAGCAGGCGTAGCTCAGCGTTTCTGCCCGCGCGGCGGCGACGTCGACCGCCGACATCTTCTCGTCGTGCAGGTAGTTGAGCGCGGTCTCGTCGTAGGCCGCCCAGGCGTCCCACATCGCCACCGAGGTGTGCCAGAGGTTGCGCGCGTGAACGGTCGGTCGGGCGAAGTCTACGCGGATGGCGCTGAGCAGCGCCTCGTTCCACTGACGCGCGATCGACTGGGCTTTGCACGGTGAGGCGAGGGTCAGGACGGCGGCACAAACCACTAGTAACTCGAGTCGGGTGCACATCCGAACCGCGGCAGCGAGAACCATCATCAGCGTCACCTAGGGGCGATTAGCAAGCCGTCGTGGGTCGTTCCCAGCCTACTCTTCACTCGTCAGCGCCTCCATCCAACCTGCCCAGTCGTGCTGTGTCAAGGACGCGTGGTGCGAGGCGCCAGCAGATCGCCCTTCCCCTCTCGGGCGCCTCGTCACGACGACAGCGCGCGCCACCGCCGAGCCGATCCAGCAAGTAGAGTGACGGATGGCCGAGGCCGTCTTCCGCGGGCATCGGTTGGGACTCGGGGCGTCCTGAAGTGACCACGCGGAGACGCGGCGGACGTGTGGCGAGGCTCGCAATTTGCCTCGACGCGCCGACGAACAGGAGAGCCGATGCTGCGCCGACACCGATGGAAGGGCGGTCTCCAACTCGCCACCCGAGCGACGGGGTCGCTGGCGCGGATCGGGATCGACGCTGCGGGTGAAGCGTTCGGTGCGTCGCTCCCGCGCACGCCAGAGCAGATCGCTCGCCCCGAGGTGATCAACGATCTCGTGCGGCGCTACGCACCTCCCGGCGCGGAGCCCCTTCCTCACGTGCGTGCGGTTCAGCTACCGGGAGTCGAATTCGAGAGCAGCAACTGCAGAAACTTTCTCGTCGAATTGGAGTTCGAGGACCCCGAGGCTCGCGAAGGCCTCCCCGGAACCGCTTACGTGAAGCTCCCCTGCGATGAGCTCATGACGCGCTCGTTCGCCAACACGCTCGGCTTCTGGGCCCTCGAATGCACGTTCTGTGAGCGCGTGGCCCAGCACATCCCGATCCGTGTGCCGCGCGTCTATGCCGCGGCGCAACGAGGTGCGCGCTTCGTTTTGCTGCTCGAGAACCTTCGCGAGATTCCCGGCGTCGAGCTCTTCGTCAATCGTGACATGGCTGCCGGCACGAGTCCCGAGCGGGCCGCACGCGTTCTGCGAAGCTTCGCACGGATGCACGCGGAGTTCTGGGGCTGGTCGGAGCGTGATCGGGAGAAGCTCCTGCCCATCGAGCTCAATACCTTCCTCGCGCCGAAATCGCGCGAGCTGACTCGAGCCCTCAACGCCTCGGCCATCGGTCCTGCGATGCGCGCCGCGCCGGATCTCCTCTCCCGACGCATCGGCGAGACGGTTCGGCGCGCGATCGAGGAATGGGACACGCTCCTCGACGCCTGGTACGAGGGCCCGCTCACGCTGGTGCACGGCGACAGTCATCTCGGCAACTGCTTCGAGTACCCGACCTCAGAGGGGCTCCGCGTGGGCCTGATCGACTTTCAGGCAACCCACTGGAGCAAGGGCATGCGAGATGTGCAGTACTTCCTGATCAATTCGCTGGAGACCGATGTTCTCGAGGCGAACGAAACGGAGCTGATCGGCGGGTACTGCGACGAACTGGCAAGCCGCGGCGTGGCGCTCTCGAGACGGGATGCCTTCGACCAGTACCGCGCCTTCTCGTTCCAGACATTGATGGTCGGTGTCGTGCCGCTCGGGCTCGGATCTCTCACCGAGCGCGACGCGACGGTCCGCGCGATCACCCGCCGTAGTGCCGCCGCCGTCGAACGGCTCGGCTTTCGCGAGTGGTTGGAAGCTCTTCGCTGAGCCGCGGGCGATCGTCCGGTGGCGTTCGGCGCGATCAGCTGCGCTCGAGCGCGTGCACGAGCGCGCCCGCACCGGTGACGAGCATCAGGACGCCCAGCACCACGACCCAGGAGCCCCCCGGCCCGGGCACGGCTGTGGCCACCAGGAGCGAGCGCGCGTTCTTGCAGGCGATCTTCTCGGCGGCGTCCTGCGAGAGCTCTCCGAGCACGCCGCGGTAGTAGCTCACGACCTCGGCAAGCTGGCTCCAGCGGTCCTCGGAGGCGAGGTCGAGCCCGATCAGGAAGCGGTCGGGGTGATCCTCGAAGAGCTGCTTCCAGTCCGGATCGAGGCTTCCCGTGCCCATGGGTTCCCCGCTGAGTGATTGATGCTCGACCGGCCAGCCGCGTACGAAGTACGGGTTGCGGCTGGAGAGGTCGGCGTAGAGGTTGGTGTAGTCCTCGATCAGCGTGCGCACCAGCGTGGGCCCGGTGTCGCCCAGGTGGGCCCAGATGAAGATCGTCTCCGGATTGGTGGACAGCGCTGAACGCAGCTCCAGGACTCGTGACGCGATGTCGGTGTCGGGAGCGCTCTTGTCGCGGGTCTCGAAGTGAATCGAGACGGGGACCCCGCGCGCGGCGGCCTCGGCGTAGAGATCCATGGCAACCGCCTGATTGGCCGGGATGTTCGCAGCCAGGGCGGCCGGGCCGCTGTGTCGCAGGATCGTCTCGCCGATCCCGCGCGCGCCGGCATCGAGCTGCGCCTGGACGAAGGCGAGGGTGGTGGCATCGAAGGTCTTCTCGCCGCCCGGCCCTGCAACGTGGAGAGGGTTGACGTAGGCGAACACTACGTCGGTCCCAGACGACTGCAGCGCGAGTGCGATCGCGAGCTCCGCCGGATCGAGCGTGCCGAGCGCGAGCATTCCGAGAGAGACGCCCTGGGCTGCCAGCGTGGCGAGGTCGGCTTGCGCTTCCGCCAGACTGGCAACACGCAAGTGGTCGTGCCCATCGAACAGCTGCATGGTCGACGCTGGCACTGCGGTGTCGCAGTCGAACTCCTCCAGCGCACGCGCCGCGCCCGGCGTCCACAGCACGCCGGCACTCAGGAGCCCCGCGACGAAACCGACGATCGTCCGGTGACGAATGGCTGACGCCCTCCGCGCTCCCCCCATCGCGGATCTGAATTATAGGCGCCGTCGCGCAGGTACGGCTTCGAAGCCTGCCCAGGCGGCGAGAGCCTCTCAGCGCGGTTGCAGGCGGCGCTCGGGAACCGGGGCACGCCCCGTCACGAGCCTGCGCCAGAATCCGGCGAGGCCCCCCGTACGGCGCGCCCGGCGCTTGGTGTTCCGGCGCGCGGTGCGCCGAGACCCCGGCTGCCGCTCGATCGCCCGGATCAGCTCGCTTCGCAGCAGCGGAAGCTCGTGATCGATTCGACGGCTGAGCTCGCCGACCTCCGCTGCGAGACGCGCGACGATCGTCGCCAGGTCTGCAGAAGACGTCTTGTGCTCGCGCTCTCGATCGTCGAGTCGATCCTCGAGCGCGCCGATCGACACCTCGAGCGACGCGAAGTGCTCGAAGCGCTCGTCGTAGTTGTCCGCGAGCTCGGTCTCGACTCGATTCTCGAGTCGCTCGAGCATCGCGCCGACCGCCGCGAGGTCGTGGGACGGATCGGTCCACCCTCCCGCAGGAGCGGAGGACGCCGTCGGGTTGCGCTCACGGTCGGCCCGAACCAGGGCTTCGTAGATCCCCGCCATTGCATTCCTTCTGGGCAGCTCTCTACTTGGTAGTGCTGAGATGGGCCGACTGGGTGACAAGAAATCTTCAGCGAGGCCCGAGTATGACCGGCGTTGCCGGTTCCACGGCCGTGATCTCGCCCCCGCGCAGGCACCCCGCGCGCAAGTCGCCGGAGGCGAGCTTGCAATCACGACCGTGTGGCGCGCGGACCGGGAGAAGTGGCCCCGGCTTTGCGACATCGCGGCTAGGGCTCGCGCTGCTGGACCTCGAAGATGGTGCGGACTCGTGACGGTCCGACCTGACAGGGGCGGGGGTCGTGGCGAGCCCAGCGCGCCGGCTCGCCTCGGATTAGCCTGTCGCCGTGTGGACTGGCGCGCACGATGTCGGTATACGCGAACGCGTCTGCCGCCGCGTAGGTCTGGAGCAGCAGCGGTCTCTCCCGAGCAGAGACGTTCGGCGCAGATCCGTGGACCGTGCGGCAGTTGTGCACTGTGACGCTTCCCGCAGGACCAACCGGGTAGACCGCACTCGTCAGGTCGAGTCGCTCGAGATCGTCGCTCGCGATGCAGCCCGCCCAGTCGTCGCCAGCGTACTGGTCGAAGAGCGGGCCGAGGTGGCTCCCGGGGATGAAGCCCACATTGCCCATCCCGGGCTCGACGTTGCTCAGGAATACGCCCACGGTCAGCGGGGAGTAGTTGGTGTGCGGCCAGAACTGGATGTCCTGGTGCCACTTGACCTCCTCGCCGCCGCGAGGCGCTTTGAAGTTGAGCTTTCCGTGGTGGTACTTGATGTCCGGGCCGATCAGGTCGTGAACGAGATCGACGAGGATCGATTGGCTGACGAACTCCCAGTAGGTCTCGTGCAGGTCGGCGGGCGAGACCAGGCGGCGCAGCCGAGGATGCTCGGGTGTGTGGTCCGGCTCGAGATCGAAGAGCGGAGTGGACGAGTCGAGCTTGCGACTCTGCTCGACGAAGTCTGCGGTGACGCCGCGCAATCGGTCGAGCCAATCGCGATCGACGAGCTCCTGGATCGAGATGAAGCCGTCGCGCTCGTAGGCGGCGCGCTGCTCCGGGCGGAGCAGCTTCGAATTTGCGGCCGCCTCGCCGGTGATTCGGGTGGCCTCGGCTTCGGGGGAGATCGAGTTGGACACGGCTCGATTCTACTCCCTCCGGCTCGCGCGCAGGATCTCTGGGTCGCGAGACTCCCGAGGACGTTCGTCCGTTCTAGGCGTCCTTGACGGTGAGATCGCGGGCCAGCGTGCGCGCGGCGAGGAAGTAGTGGACGGACGACCACAGGTTGCCGATCGATACGATGCTGACGAGAGCCCATCGAAGCGATTCGTTGCCGTAGCGCGGTGCGAGGGCGTCGCTGACGAAGCCGACGAACCACGGCCCGATGCCCAGCCCGATCAGGTTCAGGATGAAGAGCAGGATCGCCGAAGCGACGGCCCGCATGTGAGGCTTGACCAGGGTTTGCGTCATCGCGAAGGTCGGGCCGAGGTACATCGGTCCTGCGATTCCGGCGGGAATTCCGAACAACAGGAGCGCGACGTACGGGTCGGGGCTCAGGTAGTAGCCGAGTGCGATGGGAATCCCGGCGATCGTCGCGATCCCGGGAAGCCACATGTACCAGCGCACGTCTCGGTGTGCGAGACGGTCGCCCAGCGCCCCGCCCAGATAGGTCCCGGCCACCGCGACGAGGCCGATCGCAGCCAGCCAGCTGCCACGCTCTGCCAGTCCCATCCCGTGCACGCGGGCGAAGAAGGACGGCACGAAGTAGGCGGCCCCGTAGCCGACGAACGCGTGCAGTGAGCCCGCGAAGGAGAGGTGCCAGAAGGAGCGCAGCCCGGCCATGAAGCGCACCACCTCGCCGATCGACTCGCTCTCGCGCTCGACGGGGGCGCGTGCTTCGGATCGACCGCGGACCGGCTCGCGCAACGTCGCCCAGACGGCGAGCGAGAGCAGGATGCCCGGCAGACCGACGACCACGAAGGCAGTCCGCCAGCCGAAGGCCTGTCCCACCCAGGCGCCGACCAGGGTTCCGAGGGATCCGCCGATCGGGATGCCAAGGGCGTAGATCGAGAGGGCCGTCCCTCGCCGTTCCGGGGGAAAGAAGTCCGAGATCAGGGAGTGGGCGGGCGGTGAGCACCCGGCCTCGCCAATCCCCACCCCGATGCGGGCAACCAGGATCATCCAGAAGTTGCGGGCCGCCCCGGTGAAGGCCGTGAACAGGCTCCAGACCAGGACGCTGATGGCGATGATGTTCGTTCGAGAGCCCCGGTCGGCCCAGCGCGCGATCGGGAGGCCGGCGATCGTATAGAACAGCGCGAATGCAATCCCGCCGAGGAACCCCAGCTCAGTGTCCGAGAGCTGGATCTCCTCCTTGATCTTCTCCATCAGGATCGAGAGGATCTGACGGTCGATGAAATTGAAGATATAGACGCCGAGCAGCAGGCCGAGGGCGTAGTTGGCGTAGCGAGGAGTGATCTCGGGCGGCGGTGAGGTCATGAGGCTCGCTCATTCTGCCTCAACCGAGCCGCGGGGGCCGACCTCGCGAACCTCGTTCACCAGAGCGATCGAAGGGCGCCACCCGAACGGGATGTGGTGCTACGCCAACGGGCCTCGGTCCACGCGCTCGACCCGGTGCGGTTGCTCGACCCGCCCCGGAGCTGCCGGGGCCGGTCGAGGCTTCGCTGCGATCAGCGAGCTCGGTTCGTCGTGATCGCCCCCGTTTGCCCCTGCGTCCGCTTCGGGATTTCGATCGACAGGACCCCGTCCGCGAAATGGCTGTGGAGCGCCTGTTGGTCCGCCTTGGCCGGTAGCGGCAACGAGCGGGAGAACCGCCCATAGGTGCGCTCGACGTAGCAGGGCTGCTCCTCCGCCTGCTCACGTTCGTTCCGCTTCTCGCCGCGAATCGTCATCACGTCGCCGTGGAGCTCGATCGTGATGTCGTCCTTCCGGCCGCCCGCGAGTTCGAGTGTGACCGTGAACTGGTCGGCGCTTTCGCAGATGTCCATCGAGGGCGCCCAACGCGCGTCGCGCGCCGGCTGGGGCGTAGGCGACCAACGGGTGGCGTGCCATTGGGAGAAGAGGTCGAGCTCGAGACCGGACAGCAGCCTGGAGCCTGCGGGCCTGCCGTCGGAGGTCGCCTGCTGCTCTTTTCGAGTCAGCCGCAGGGCCGATCTCTCGGGCCCCTGGATCCAGGCCAGAATGCGCTGAGTGATCGGGCGGGGCTGGAGTAGAGCTGTGGATCCAAGTCGTCCCATTATCATTCATCTCTGGAGTGTTTTAACATATATACTGTTAAAAATGATTATTCTTGGTGCAAGATCAATGGGATCAAGATTTGGTCAACCGGGTGACGCGCGTCCTGACGGCCGCCGATCCCCCCGGGTGAAGCCCTGAGTCCGGCAACCGTTTCCGTTACCACGGCTCGTGAGGTGCCAGGACTCGGGAAGATCGCCAGGCGAGCGCTGCCCGGAATGCGCGGAGGGCCGCCCAGCCAGCTAACCAGCGGTCAGCTCGGCCGCGGGGGCTTCGGCCCCTTCTGTCGGGGTGGGTCGATCCAGATGGGAGAAGACCAGGCGCGTTCTTCCACGTCCGCAAGGCAGGATTCGCCATCGTCCGCGTCGACGGCGCAGGCACGGACGGCGATGCAGCGTCCGTCCGAGTCGTAGCGGCACCCGAGGCCATCGCCGTTTACTGCCGGCGTGGGTGACTGGATTGCGCGGACGTAGTAGGCAATGCCCCGCCCGAGCTCTGGATAGGCCGGGTCGTCGAACTCGACCTGGCAGCCCGTCTGGCCCCGTTCGCAGGGAAAGGTCTTCCAGGGATCTTCGACCAGATCGGCGACGTTTTCGCTGGCGGCAACCTGGGGCCGAATCCGGACGACTTCGATTCGAGAAATCGACTTTCGCTCGTCCGAGGGGTTGTAGCATTCGTTCAGGCACAGGCTGGCGAGGCGTTGTGCCCCGAGCGCTCGTGCCACGTAGTCGGGGCAGCCGGGCGACTGTGCGAAGGCCCCCACGGCCGAGACGCGAAACCTGGGAGTCGCCGCCATTGCGACTTCGGAGCCCATCGGGGCCGGGCCGTCCGGGGCGTTCAGCAGGTCGAACCACAGCAGGATCCGATCGCCGCTCGTGGCGTACACCTCCCGGTTCTCCAGCGCGGAGAAGATCGAATTCCGCTGACGCGCGGACGCATGGGCGGCGACGAGGCCTCCCGTGACATAGAGCGAGGCTTGGCGCTCGGTGTCCCGCCGGCGTTGGATGGGAAGCTCGCTGAGGACGACCTCGCGCGACTCGGGCACCGGGTCTCCACTGGAGAGGAACGCGCTCGGACTCAGGGTGGCGTCTGCATTTCGTCGGAGGCCGAACTCCTTGAAGCCGTTTCCGGCGCGCGCGCGGTGGGTGTCGCTCGATCCGATGAATCCCATGCGGTACTGGAGCGGCGCGCTGGGGTCCGAGAGGTTCGTGCTTGCGAGCGCGTACTGGCCCGACATCCTCGGCAGGTGGTTGTTGGCGGCGAGGAAGCAATCTCGACACTGACCGCAGTCGAGCCAGTCTCTTGCGGTAACGCCCGGAATGGTCTGGTGCCCGGCGGGGCCCGCAGCCAGGTAGTGTCGCCGCGCTGTGGCGGCGCGTTCGTCGCAGTCCTCGATCGAGCCACTCGCATTGCAGCGCGCGCGAATGATTTCACCCGCCTGCCAGCAGCACGCGAGGTAGTCGTCCGCGGGTGCCGGACAGACCAGCTCGCCCGCGGCGTCGGTCGTTCGGGTTCGCCAGCTTCGGTACTCCTCGGTGTTGCCGTGTCCGGAGTAGATCTCGAATAGGCGTTGGCGATCGGGGTCGTGCTCGGTCGTCGTGAGTCCGAGGTCCAGAGACGCCCCGCCGGGCGCGTTGAAGCCCCAGGTGGTGCCGTGCGGGATGACCAGGCTGTCGAAGCCCCACTGGTCGAGCTTGGCGTAGAGCTCGGAGGGCGTCTCGACGCCCTCCATGCAATCTTCGGGAAGATCCTTCGTATCGGGACCGGCCCGGCAAGCTGGCGTGTTCGCGACCTCGCTCGTCTGGCGCTGCTGGTCCCAGTACACCTGGCGGTTTCCCAGGTCGGCGAGCGGAGCGAGGCGCGCGGCCAACGGAAGCTTCATTCCGGTGAAGTCGGGGCGGATCGCGTGGACCGGACGAGTCGGCACGCGACCTTCTCCGATCTCGCGGAGCACGACGTTCTTGTGGCCGTAGTGGCTCTCGGGGGTGTTGCCGACCTGTGTCCATTCCCAACCCAGGAAGGCGACGGTGTCGGGCTCGCCCTCGGCAGTGACCGGCGCGTTGCACTGGCGGAGCGAGTCGATCGTCTCTCGCCAATGCTGCGGCGTGAGACCTTCCGCGTGGTCGTTGATGCTCCAGAAGTCCAGGTCGGCACAGAAGCGCGCGAAGTCGCAAGCATCCGCCGGAGGATGAACCCCCTCGCCGCCCAGGAGCGGCAAGGCGAGCGCGAACGCGTCGGCGGAGAAGGTCGTGTGGACGTGAAGGTCGCCGAAGAGGATCTGCTTGCCGACGCCGGGCGGGGCGCCGACCGCCTCGCGAGCGGAGTCCTGTCGCGCCTTGCGAGCGTTCACGGCGGTCGAGGGAAGCGCGGCCTCGGTCACGGAGCCCGGGCCCTGATGCTCCCCGCAGCTGGCGAGGGCGGTCGTGGTCAGAACGAAGACGATCCCGGCGCGCCTCACGAGGCGGCGTGTGATTTGCAGTCGCATCCGGACGACCCCGATGCGGGTGGTCGGCAGCCTCGAGCGACTCGGGTGATAGCACTCGAGTTCGCGGCGTCGCTCGAGGTCTTCGTCCCGAGCAATCCGATGCGGGCGGAGTCTGGAGTGGTCGGGGCGACTGGATTCGAACCAGCGACCTCTTCGTCCCGAACGAAGCGCGCTACCAAGCTGCGCCACGCCCCGAGCCGCCGGAGTATGCCCTCAAATCCCGCTCGAGCAAGCGGCGCGGGCAAAGGGCTCGGCCCTCCGGCGAGCGGTCGGATAGTCTCTGGGCGACCCGGCACTGGAGTGGATCCGGGGAGCGAGGCCCCTTGCTCGGCGACCCCTCGTCCATCGATCCCGAAGTGCTCGCCCTGGGGCTTGCGTTGCTGCTGTGGGGCGGGGCCTGGGCCGCCTACCGGCGTCCGGGGCGGGTGATCGCGCACTCCGGAGCGGTGCTGCTCCTGCTCGTGGGGATCTCGCTCGCGGCGGCGGGCTCGCTGGTCCAGCTCGCCCCGCTCGGGCTGCGGCTGCGGATCGATCCCTCCACCGACCCCCTGCTGCCGCGCGGCGATCCGGCGCGAGCCCTCCATCGCGACGCCACGCTCACCTTCGGGGACGACCAGGTCTACGTCGTCGCCGTCGAGTGCCCGGCGATCTTCGAACCCGGGTGCCTGCGCGAGATCGAGACCGTCGCGGCCGCGATCTCGCGGCTGGACGGGGTCCAGTCGGTCACCAGCCTGTTGTCGGCGACCTCGTTCGGCTACGACGCCGCCGAAGACTGGATCGAGGTCCGCGATTTCATCGAGGAGATCCCCAGCGATCCCGACGAGCTCGCGGCCCTGCGGAAGCAGGCGCTCGCCGATCCTGTGTACCGCCGCACGCTGATCTCGCCCGATGCGCGGACCTGTGCCATCGAGGTGCGGCTCGACGAAATGACGGACGCGGCAATGATCGCCAGCAATCTCGACCGGCGCATCGAGTCGATCCTGAGTGCGCGAGAGCGAGCCGGCGTCGCGGCGAGCTTCCGGATCTCGGGCCGGCCGCACTTCAAGATGCACGTCTATCGGGGCATGGTGCGCGACCTCGGCATCCTGATCCCGCTCGCCATCGTTGCGATCGGCGCTGTGCTCGCAGCCTTCCACGGCAACCGTCGCGGCGTGCTGCTGCCGCTGGCCAACGGGCTGCTGGCGGTGCTGTGGACCTTTGGCGCGATGGCGGCGCTCGGTCGTCCGTTGTCGCTGCTCACGGTGTTGATCGGTCCGACGCTGCTCGCCGTTGGGAGCGTCCACGGGCTCCACGTGGTCGCGCGCTACGACGAGGAGGTCGCCGGCGCCGGGACGGCGCGCGAGGCCGCCGAGCGGACGCTCGCTGCGCTGCTGCGTCCGCTGGCGATCGCCGCGTCGACCACCGCGCTCGGCTTTGCGGCACTGCTGGTGAGCGACGTGCCCGCCGTGACCGAGCTCGGTGCCTTCTCCGTGCTGGGCATGGGAGCGATCGCGCTGCTCGCCGTGGCGGGTGTGCCCGCAGCGCTCGCGCGCATGCCGCTGCGAAGCGGACGCCCCCGGCTGGCCCGGGCACTCAGCCGGTGGCTCGAGCGTGCACTTCTCGCGGTCTCGCGTGCAATCGCGCGTCACGTGGGGCTCGGGCTCGCGAGCTTCGGCTGCGCGGCGATCGTCGCCGTCCTCGCCCTGCCGCGGATCGAGATCGATACCGATTACCTGTCCTACTTCGACCCCGATGCCCCAGTTCGGCGCGACTTCGACGCCATCAATCGCGCGCTCTCGGGAGCGGTCCCGCTCTACGTGATCGTCGACACGGAGGGGCCGGCCGCGCTGCGCGACCCAGCGATGTTGCGCGCGCTCGAGGCGCTGCAGCAGCGGGTCGAGCGAGTGGAAGGGGTGGGGCGGGCGCTGTCGTTCCTCGACCCGCTGCGGGTGCTCAACCGCGCCTTTCACGAGGACGATCCGGCACAGGAGCGTATTCCCGACACACGCGGCGAGATCGCCGAGCTGCTGTTCATGATCCCGAAGGCCGATCTCGGCCGCTACGCGACGCTCGATCACGCGCGCGCCAATGTCGTCGCGCGCGTCGGAGAGGTCGGTTCTGCCGCCGTCCTGCGGGTTGCCGGCGAGATCGAGGCCGCCG
Source organism: Myxococcota bacterium (assembly GCA_036336835.1). Taxonomy (GTDB): domain Bacteria; phylum Myxococcota_A; class UBA9160; order UBA9160; family UBA4427; genus JAYZFK01. Next base: position 25,556 of record JAYZFK010000003.1, read on the forward strand.
CGACCGCGGTGCCGCTGCCCGAAGGGGTCCGCGTCTCGGTCACTGGGAACGCGCTCCTGCTGGCGCGCAGCGCCGACGGCGTCGCACGCACGCAGCCGCTCTCGGTTGCGCTCGCCGCCCTCGGCATCTTCGGGTTCGTCGCGCTCGGGCTGCGTTCGCCGCGCCTCGGGGCGCTCGCGATGGTCCCGAATCTGGTTCCGGTGCTGTTCTTCTTCGGACTGCTCGGGCTCGGGGCCGCGCCGCTGTCGCTGCCGACGAGCCTGATCGGCGCCGTCGCACTCGGCATCGCGATCGACGACACGGTCCACCTGCTGGTGCGTTACCGCGACGAGCGCATCGCAGGATGCGATCCCGAGCAGGCGGTCTCGGCCTGTCTGCGCAGCGTGGGGCGACCGGTCGCCATCACCTCGCTGATGCTGTCGGCCGCGTTCGGCACGATCGCGTTGTCCGAGTTCGCAACGCTGCGCGAGTTCGGGGTGCTGACTGCGGTGACGATGGGCCTGTGCCTGATCACCGATCTGGTGCTGCTGCCGGCCCTGCTCCTGCGTGCGAGGATCTGAGGAGCCCCCCGCGACGCACGGGCAAGCGCGCCCTGGCTGCCCTTCGACCCGATGGCGGCGAGCCCGAGGCACGCGCTGTGCCCTGGCGAAGACGGGTCGTGGATCGTCGGGGCTAGTGCGATTCGAGACGGCGCAGGTCGAACATGTGGCGTTTGATATCGACGTTGGGCTCGATCTTCTGGACGCGGAGCTTGGTCCAGGTGCGGCCGCGCAGGTTGTTCATCCGGCTTCGCATTGGCACCCAGATCCGGTCGCGGAGCTCGAGGTCGGTCGAGACCAGCTCCTTCACCTCGACACCGGCTTCGTCCCAGTAGCGCACGCGCACCGGCACCCAGCGCTCGGGGTCGATGTAGCTCTGGAATTTCGAGTACTCGGAGTTTGCGAAGGGCTTCGGGACCGCGGTTACGACGTAGACCGTCTGGCCGTCGAGCATCGCATCCTCATCCCGCGCGTAGTCCGCGTCCTCGATCTCGCGCGGGACGAGGTCCTCGAAGCTGAAGTCGGTGCCGAAGACGGCTTCCTTGCGCAGGTTGACGCGCTGGATGCGTCGCTGGCTGCCGCGGTAGACGAACTGGTCGTTGGGGCGGTTCTGGTTCTGGATCACCAGGTACCCGGTGTGTCGCAAGTCGAAGGGGTGTGTGTAGCGGACAGCTGTCTTGGACGCGATGACGCCGTCGAGCGGCTCGCCGTCTCGGCCGCGAAACGTCTGGTACCACATGTCGAGGCGCATGTGTTGCTCGTTTCCGGCGCGGTCGCCCGAGATCAGATCGCTGCGTTGCACGAACGAGTCGTAGCGATTCGCGGTCACGCGCTCGTAGATGGCGCGGCCGTCGAGCGGCTCCGTGCTCGCTGCTGCGGCCGGCTGCGCGGACGCAGGGGAGGCGACCTGGAGTAGCAGGAACGGCAGCGCGCGCAGCAGGGATATTGGGTTTGCTCGCGCGGTCATCTCTCGGCGTTCTCGCGAATGGTGGCGATCCGTCCCGAGTAGTCGGGTGCGCCGCCGTCGTCGGTCTTTGCGAACACGGCGTTGCCGGCAACGAAGATGTTGGCGCCGGCGTTGCGCGCCAGCCCGACGTTGTGCGAGCCGATGCCGCCGTCGACCTCGATGTCGACCGGCAGCCCGCGCTCCACCACCCAGTCGCGAATCTGGCGGACGGTAGGGAGCGCGCTCTCGATGAACTTCTGGCCGCCGAAGCCCGGGTTCACCGTCATCACCAGCACCTGATCGACGTGGTCGAGCACGGCCTCGATCGACCGGGCCGGTGTCGCCGGGTTGAGCACGACGCAGGCGCGTGCGCCGAGCTCGCGGATCTGCGTCAGATTGCGATGCAAGTGAGGGCACGCCTCGACGTGCACGCCGACGGTGCTCGCTCCGGCCTTGACGAAGTCGGGCACGTAGCGCTCGGGCGTTTCGATCATCAGGTGGACGTCGAGGGGCAGCGACGTGTAGCGCTTCACCGCCTTCACGATGTCGGGCCCGAGCGTAATGTTCGGGACGAAGTGTCCGTCCATCACGTCGATGTGGATCCAGTCGGCCCCCGCCTGCTCGGCCGCTGCAACCTCCTCGCCCAGCCGGGCGAAGTCGGCGGCCAGGATCGAGGGCGCAATGATGACGGGGCGATCGACCTGGGACATGTTTCCGCTCTCCTACGCGACGCGCTCGAGGCGCACGGCAAAGAACCCGTCGGTTCCGTGGACGTGAGGAAAACACTCGAGGGCTCCGTCGCGTCCCAGCACCGGTGCGAGCCCCGCAGGCAGTGCCTCGCGCGGTGTGCGCCGGAACTCGCGATGGTCGGCGAGGAAGGCCTCGATGATCCCCTCGTTCTCGTCTGCCAGCAGGGTACACGTGCTGTAGACGAGCGTCCCGCCCGGAGCTACGACGCGGCTCGCCTGGTCGAGGAGCGACGCCTGCAGCTTGGCGAGGGATTCGACGTCGCGTTCGCGGATGCGCCAGCGGGCGTCGGGATTGCGGCGCAGCGCGCCCAGCCCCGAGCAGGGCGCGTCGACGAGCGTCCGGTCGAAGCCCGCCCTCCCGTCGGGCACCAGGTCGGCCAGCGGGCTCGTCGCGTCGCGCTGGTGGATTTCGAGCGTCTCGAGGCCGAGCCGCCGCGCGTCTCGCGCCACCAGTCGCAGCCGCCCCGCGTGCCTGTCGCAGGCGACCACGCGGCCGGTGTCCCCGATGCGCTCCGCGATCGCAGTCGACTTGGTGCCCGGTGCGGCGCAGGTGTCGAGCACGTGATCGCCTGGCTGCGGGTCGAGCAGCTCGACGACGAGCTGCGCCGCCTCGTCCTGCACGGTGTAGTCGCCCGCGAGGAACGACGCATCGCGGCCGGGGCTCGCGCCGCGCCCGAGCGCGATTGCGTCCGGTGCCAACCCGGCGCGGACCGCCTCCGGGAACTCGGGCCGCAGCTGCTCGAGCAGCGCGTCGGCCGAATGACGCAGCCGGTTGGCGCGGATGGTGCGCGGCGCCGGCTGGTTGGAGGCGCGCGCGAGCGCCGCCGCGGCGTCCGGTCCGAAGCGATCGAGCCAGCGACGGGCGATCCAGGGCGGCAGCGACAGCGCGTGGATCAGGTGCTCGAGCGGCTTGCGCTCGAGCGGCGGCAGCCCGATGTCGAGGTGTTCGCGGCCCAGCCGGCGCAGCACAGCGTTGACCAGGCCACAGGCCCGCTCGGCGGCGAGCGCCCGAGCGCAACGCACGGACTCATCGACGGCCGCGCTCAGTGGAATCCGGTCCGAGAACAGGATCTGATAGGCGCCCGCGCGCAGGATGCTGGCGACCATCGGCTCGAGCTTGGCGAGATCGCGGTCGAGCACCTGGCTGAGCATGAAGTCGATGCGGCCGCGCCAGCGCAGCGTCCCATAGACGATCTCGGTCGCGAGCGCGCGGTCCGCACCCGACAGCTCGGTACTGGCGAGTGTGTGGTGCAGCGCGAGGTCGGCGAAGGCGCGGACCCGCTCGACGCGCTCGAGCACCCGCACCGCCAGCAGGCGTGCGAGGGTCGGTCCACCGCGGCGCCGACTGCCCGCAGCGCCGCCCGTGCGCGGCCTTCCGCGATGCGGGCGCGATCCGACTCCGCGGGTCCTTGCAGGGGGTTGCGTCCTCAAACGGCACCGCCGGGATCGAGCGGGCACCCGATGCGCGGGAGAACGTCTCCCGCCGGCGGGGGCCGGGTGGCTGCGGGAATGGGGGGGCGCGGGGCGGTTCCCGTCGACAGGAGCTTAGCCGAGCCGGGTTCCGTCTTCGATCGGGCGTCCGCGCAGGAAGTCGGCAGTGGCGAGCGGCTTGCCTCCGGCGCGCTGCAGACGCAGCGGGATCAGCCAGCCCTCACCCGTTGCGATGCGCAGTGGGGTCTCGTGCTCGTGCGCGCGGAGCGACACCGTCGCGGGCTCCCGGTCGGTGGGGGCGGCGTCGACCCGGGCGGCGAGCACGCGCAGCACCTCGCCCGCCAGCGCCGTCGACGCGCCGGGCTTCGGAGCGAACGCCCGGACGCGTCGTGCGAGCAGGGCGGCCGGCTGGCTCCAATCGAGCACGGCCTCATCGCGCGCGAGCCTGGGGGCTTCGGTCGCCTTCGCGTGGTCCTGCGCGGTCCAGCGCAGGGTGCCCGCCACCACCTGCTCGAGGGCCTCGGCGATGCTGTCGGCGGCGAGGACGGCGATTCGCTCCTCGAGCTCTCCCGTGGTCTCGTCGGGCCCGATTGCGAGCTCGCGCACCAGCGCAACGGCCCCCGCGTCCATCTCGCGCTCGAGGCGCATGACCGAGATACCGGTCCGGGTCTCGCCCTCGAGCACCGCGCGCGCGATCGGCGCTGCCCCGCGGAGCCTGGGCAGCAGGCTGGCGTGCGCGTTCAGCAGATAGCCGCAGCTCGGCAGCTCGCGCAGCGTGCGCGGAATGAACTGGCCGTAGGCGACCACGACGCCGACGTCGGGGGCCAGCCGGCGCAGCGTCTCGAGCGTTCTGGCATCGGCCACCTTCTCGGGGCGCAGCAGCGGGAGCTCGCGAGCGAGCGCGCAGGCGGACACCGGGGACGCGAGTGTCTTGCGCCCGCGCCCGCGCCTGCGGTCGGGCTGGCTGACCACGCACACCACCTCGTGCGGTCCGGTGCACAGCTGCTCGAGGGTTGGCACCGCGAGCGCGGGTGTTCCGAAGAAGGCAATGCGCAGCGCGGCGATCTCGGACGCGCTCAGAGCGTGTTCCCGCTTCGCGAGGGGCCGGCGTCTTCTTCTTCGTAGCGCAGCTGCTTCTTGCGCTTCTTCGCGTACATCGTTCGCTTCAGGCGGCTGATGCGATCGATGAACAGCACGCCGTCCAGGTGATCGACCTCGTGCTGGAAGCAGACGGCGCGCAGATCCGTCGCGCGTTCCTCGATGGAACGGCCGTCGAGGCCATGACCGCGTAGCGTGATGCTGGCGGCACGCTCGACCTGCGCTTGATAGTCGGGGACCGACAGGCAGCGCTCGTCCCAGGTGATCGTGCCCTCGGGAGCCGACAGCTCTGGGTTCACGACCACGAGCGGGTTCCGCTCCCGCTCGTCCTCTGTCCACTCGGTGTCGATGACGATCAGGCGCACGGCTTCGCCGACCTGCGGCGCGGCCAAGCCAATGCCGGGTTCGTCGTACATCACCTCGCACATGTCGCTCGCGAGCGAGCGCAGCGCCTCGGTCACCTCGGTGATCGGCTCGGACTTTCGCTTGAGGCGCGGATCGGGGAACTGCAGGACTTCGCGCAAGGCCATGACGTTATTCCGGACCGCAGCAGAAAGGGGGGAGGGGGGGATGGAGCGAGCGGCGGATCTATAGCATGTGCATCGGATCGACGTCGAGCACCGCCTGGACGCCACGCGGTGAGCGGGCACATGCATCGCGTACGACGCGCGCCACCGCGTGCAGTGTGTCTCGCTGTGACCCCTTGAGCAGCAGATGGAAGCGGTAGCGGCCGCGCAAGCGCGACAGGGGTGCCGGCGCGGGACCGAGGATCTCGACCGCCCCGGCTTCGTGCTCGCGCCGGGCCTCGTCCGCCCGCTGCGCCAGCGTCTGCGCGAAGTCCCGCGCGGCAGCCTCGTGCTCGCCCGACACGACGACCTGAGCGAGCAGACCGCAGGGCGGATAGCCGAGCGCTCGGCGGTGCTCGAGCTCTTCGCGGTAGAAGCGCTCGTAGTCGTGCTCGACGACCGGCTCGATTGCGTAGTGATCGGGCGTGAAGGTCTGCAGCACGACTCGGCCGGGAGAGTCGTCGCGCCCCGCACGCCCGGCGACCTGCGTCAGCAGCTGGAAGGTCCGCTCGGCCGCGCGGAAGTCGGGCATGTGCAGGCCGAGGTCCGCCGAGATGATGCCGACCAGTCTGACGCCCGGGAAGTCGTGCCCCTTGGCGACGATCTGGGTGCCGAGCAGGATGTCGAGCTGCCGGGCGCGCAGCGCGCGAAGCACCGATTCCGTGTAGCCGCGTCGCGAAGCCGTGTCGCGGTCCAGCCGGGCGATGCGGGCGTCGGGCAGCCGCGAGCGCAGCTCCTCCTCGAGTCGCTCGGTGCCTACGCCGAGCAGGGCCGCGCCCGGCACGCCGCAGCCGCCACACACCTCGGGCGGGGGCTTTGCGAAGTCGCAATAGTGACAGCGCAGCGAGCTTTCGGTCGCGTGATAGACGAGCGCCACCTCGCAGTTCTTGCAGCGCTCGGCGAAGCCGCAGTCGAAGCAGTAGATCTGGGTCGAGAAGCCGCGCCGATTGAGGAACAGGATCGCCTGCGCGCCCTCCGACAGCGTGTGCTCGAGCGCGCGCAGCAGCGGGCGGGTGAGGATCAGCTTGCGCCCGCGCGGGTTGCGCTCGCGCTCGCGCTGGAGGTCGACGATCTCGACGCTCGGCAGCGGTCGACTGGCGATCCTGCGGGCCAGCACGAGTCGTTCGAGCTCGCCGCACTCGGCGGCGTGACGGGTCTCGAGCGCGGGCGTTGCGCTGCCCAGTATGAGCGGGCAGCCGGCTCGCTCGGCGCGCAGCCGCGCCAGGCTGCGGGCGTGGTAGCGGAAGCCCTCGTCGTTCTTGTAGGCCGTGTCGTGCTCTTCGTCGACCACGATTACGCCGAGGTCGTCCAGCGGGGCGAACAGCGCACTGCGCGCACCGACCGCGATCGGCACCTCGCGGCACGCGAGTCGCCACCACTGCTCGAGCCGCTCGCCGGGCTTGAGGCCGCTGTGCAGGACGGCGACGCGGTCGCCAAAACGCGCGCGCAGCCGAGCCACGATCTGATGGGTGAGCGTGATCTCGGGCACCAGGACGAGCGCCTGGCGACCGGCGTCGAGTGCCTCCGCGATCGCGCGCAGGTAGATCTCGGTCTTGCCGCTGCCGGTCACGCCGTGTAGCAAGCAGGCGAACGGGCGGCGCTCGCGTACCGCCGCCGCGATCGGCGCGATGGCTGCGCGCTGCTCCGAGGTGAGCTCCGGCGGTCCTTCCGGCTCTTCGATTGCCTCGCCGAGTATGTCGCTCCGGAGCGCGCGCACCTCGAAGCGCACGAAGCCGCGCGTCTCGAGCGCGCGCAACGCATTCGAGGCTCCGAGCACGGCGGTGGCAATCGGGCCCTCGGCGGCAATCCGGCGCAGCAGCTCGGCCTGCCTCGGCGCGCGCGCCAGGGCCTCGCCGCAGATCGTCTCGATGTCCTCGTCGGTCGCGAGTGCCACCACGCGCTCCTGCGGCAAGCGCGCCGCGGGTGCGCGCTCGGCAAGCGCGGCGCGCGCGAGCCCGTCGCGCTCGATGGCGCGCAGGGCTTCGCGCACCTCGCTGCTGCGCGGCAGGCGACGCGCGAGTGCAACAGGGGACAGCGGCCGCTTGGCGAGTTCCTGCAG
>JAYZFK010000004.1:0-20958 GCA_036336835.1 Myxococcota bacterium
GACGCACTGCCAGAACCCTGAGCGCGTCCGCATCGGACACCCTGGCGTCGCGGTGAACCCACCGGCGATGCTGGACCGCTTGACGGCCGCAGCCCGTAGACCGAAGATGACCTGCAATCCACCGGTGAGGTTCAAAAGGAATGGGACGCAAGTATCAGATCATCTCGGGCGATGGACACGTCGAGACCCCGCCCGAATCGTTCGTGAAGTACGTGCCCAAGCAGTGGGCCGACCGGGCCCCGAGGCTGATCAAGCTGCCCGAAGGCGGCGAGGGCTGGCTGATCGAGGGCATGCCGCTCCTCCAGAACGGCCAGAACATCACCGGGGGTGGTCCGGTCCGGATGGGCGGCGCCTCGTACTACAACGAGGACGGCAGCCCAGCCGAGGGCGCTGGCGACGCGAAGCAGCGGCTGCGCGAGCAGGACATCGACGGCGTCGATGCCGAGATCCTCTTCCCGCCGGTATTCGCCTCGCGCTTCATCGAGGCGATCGACGACCCCAAGGTCTACTGCTCCATCGTTCGGGCGTACAACAGCTTCCTGGCGTACGACTACTGCTCGGTTGCGCCCGATCGCTTGATCGGAAACGCCACCCTGCCCATCACCGGCATCGACGACGCCCTGGCGGAGCTCGAGTTCGCGCACGAAGCGGGGCTGCGGTCGATCTGCTTCTACCAGTTCCCGAACGGCAGCGGCGGGCCCAAGCCCGAGGACGATCGCTTCTGGGAGCGCTGTCTGGAGCTGAACATGGCGATCTCGCCGCACTTCGGCTTCGGCACTGCCCAGGCGCCCTACCCGGGAAAGTCCGGGACGGACACGTCGGGCATCGTCTTCGCCTCGGCGCTCGCCCAGCGAGTCGGCAGTCACCACCCGGTCTACTGCATGGCGCAGCTGATGACGTCGGGCGTCTTCGACCGCTTCCCCGAGATCAAGTTCTACTTCGCCGAGAGCAACATCGCCTGGCTGCCCTGGGCGATGTTCACGTTCGACGACAATCTCGAGCTGTTCGGGCCCTGGTACGACATCAAGATGGAGATGAAGCCGAGCGAGTACATCGAGAAGCACTGCCACTTTGGCATCGTGCGCGACCCGATCGGTCTCGCGTACCACGAGATGATTCCGATGGACAACGTGATGTTCGGCAGCGACTTCCCGCACTCGGTCGGTTCGTACCCCAGGTCACAGGAGTTCCTCGACGAGGCGTTTGCAGACATCGACCCCGCGATCCGGCGCAAGGTGCTACTCGAGAACCCTGCGGCCTACTACGGGCTGGATCTCGATGCCGACATCACCGAGACGCCAGCTGACTGATCCCAGGCCTGCCCGAGCACGAAGAAGACGATGGGATGTCGTCGTCTTCCACCAGCGACCTTCCCCGAGCAGCAGTGGGCTTCGCCGATTGGCGACGCGCGCGAGGCTCGGTTCCGTTGTGGAGAACACAGTGAACGACACCAGTCACTTCCTGCGAAGCGGATCGATCGCGATCGCGTGCGCGCTCGCCGCAGGTGCGGGAGCGGCGGCGGACGTCGTCGTGCCGAAGGACGTCTCGTACCGAGCTCGCGACCTCCAGAAGGCGCCGGTCGAGCTCGTTCCGATCAACGACTTCATCTCGATGGCCCGCGGGATCGCCAACGTATTCATGATCGAGACGCCCGAGGGGAACGTCATCTACGACACGGGCGTCGCCTGGCAATCGGCGAAGCAGCGCGATCTGCTGATCGCGACGAGCGACCACGCCGCGACGCACATCGTGATCTCCCACGCGCACGGAGACCACAACGGCGGGATCCCCGCCTGGCAGAAAGAAATCGACGGCGGCGCCGAGCTCATCGCACACGAACGCTACGCGTATACCAACAAAATCTACGGCGATACGGACGAGTACCTGTGGCGCGTGCGCGCCGGCACGCTCTATCCGGTTCACGAGCGACGGCAGGTCGCCGATTTTCGAAAATACGTCGCGAACCGGACCGTCGACGTCGATCAGGACTACGCGTTCGAAGTCGGCGGGGTTCGCTTTCGAGCGATCGCCGCCGAGAACAGCGCCGAGGGCGAAGACGCGCTCCTCCTCTGGCTGCCCGACCACGGGATCCTGTTGACGGGCGACTTCTACGGCTGCCTCTATCCGATGGTTCCGAACCTGTACACCGTGCGGGGCGAGAAGCTCCGAGATTCCATCGGGTACGTGAACGCACTCGACCGTTTGATCGCACTCCGGCCGAAGCTGCTCCTGCCAGCGCATTTCGATCCGGTGCGCGGCGAGGAGTACATCGTCAAGACCCTCGAGGTCACGCGCGACGGGGTTCAGTACGTGTATGACGAAACGGTCAAGGGGATGAACTCGGGCAAGAGCGTGTACGAGCTGATGCGGACGATCGAGCTGCCGCCCGAGCTGCAGATCAGTCAGGGGCATGGAAAGGTCTCGTGGAACGTTCGGGCGATCTGGGAGCTCCTCGCGGGGTGGTTCTACTACGAGGACGTCGCCGATCTCTATTCCGTGCCGATGAAGGAAGTCTTTCCAGATCTCGTCGCGCTCGCTGGCGGGAGCGCGCCCATCGTCACCCGCGCCCAGGCATTCTTCGATCGGGGCGCGGCGCTCAAGGCGCTGCGGCTGCTCGATGTCGCCAAGGCCTCGGGCCCCGAGAGTGAAGAGGCGCTGCGCCTGCGCCTCGCGATCCTGCAGGGGATGCTGGAGCACTCCGAGAACGGGTTGGACAACATGAGCGAGACGGGCATCCTGCGGGCGAGCGTCGAGCAGACGCGCGCGGCCCTCGAAGCGGCAGAGAAGTAGTCGGCGGTCGGGCGAGCTGGTCGAGCTGTCCGGCGTGCTCGAACCAGTGCGCTCGACCTGGGTCGCGGCCTCGATCGCATTCGGGCTGCTGTTCGCGATGGTCGGGACGCTGTTCGTGATTCCGCTCAGCTACACGACACTGGCGTCCGCACAGAGGCGGGGAGGACGCTGGTGGGCGCGGCTCCGCGGACTCGGCGCGCGGCGCCCGCTGGGCGAGGCACCCTGAGTTCGGCTGGAAACCGACCTCAGTGAACACTCGACCGGTTAGAATCCGGCTGCGATCGAACAACCCACGACCGGAGGAAGCATGCCCAGCCCCGAACACCGAGCCATCGTCGCCGCCATCCTCGCCCAGCCGAAACCCGACTCGCCGCCCAGCGTCGAAGAGAGCCGCGCGGGCATGGAGGCCATGACCGCCGGTTTCGCGGTACCTGACGACGTGAGCGTCGAGAAGGTGGATGCGGGAGGCGTCCCCAGCGCGTGGGTCGCAGCGCCCGGCGCGCGCGACGACGTCGCCGTCCTCTACCTCCACGGCGGCGGCTACATGATGGGCTCGGTGAAGACACACACCGAGCTGGCGTCGCGCGTGTCGCGCGCCTCCGCAGCGCGCGTGCTCGTCATCGACTACCGGCTCGCGCCCGAGAATCCGTTCCCCGCGGCGGTCGAAGACGCGGTGGCGTCGTACCGCTGGCTCGGCGAGCAGGGCTTCGCGCGCGAGCGCATCGTGATCGCCGGGGACTCGGCCGGCGGAGGGCTGACGCTGGCAACGCTCGCCGCCCTCAGCGAAGCGAGCGAACCGCTGCCCGCCGCGGCGGTCTGCCTCTCGCCGTTCGCGGATCTCGAGGGGACCGGTCAGTCCTACCAGACTGCCGACGACCCGCTCATCACTGCGGAAGCCGTCCACGGGATGGCCGCCGCCTATCTCCAGGGCCAGGACATGCGGCAGCCAACGGCGTCACCGCTGTACGCCGACTACTCGGGCTTTCCGCCCCTGCTCATCCAGGTGGGCACCCGGGAGCTGCTGCTCGACGACTCCACTCGTGTCGCTCAACGCGCGCGAGACGCGGGCGTCGACGTCACCCTCGAGGAGGGCGAGGGCCTGATCCACGTCTGGCAGCTGCTCGGTCCGAACGTTCCGGAGTCGGTCGAAGCCGTCGATCGCATCGGAGCATTCGTGCGAAAGCACACGAGCTGATCGACCCGACCCGGCGCTCCGTGCTCGGGTGAGCAGCACGAGCGCGAGCGCGATGCCGCCGAGCGCCGGAGCCGGCAGGCGCACGAGGCGTTCGAGCTCCGGCCACTCGCTGCTGGCAAGGCCCGCAGCGTTGAGGCCGGTGTGGAAACCGATCGAGGCTGCGAGCGCGAGCCCGCCCAGCCGCAGGCTCGCCAGCATCAAACCGAGCAGGAAGCAGCCCAGCAGCGGAGCCGGGGCGCCGTGCGGCAGCGCAAACGCGACACTCGTCAGCACGACGGCGAGCACGCACCCCGTCCGCGCGCGAAGCGCGGCGAGCAATGGTCCGCGGTAGACGATCTCCTCGAACACGGGAGCGAGCAGGATGATTGCAAGGGCCTCGACCGCAGCCGGACGCTCGAACGCGAGCGTCTGCGTCTCGATTCCGACCCAACCGCAAGCAGCATCGATCGCGGAGAGCGTGGCGCCGAACGCGGCGATTCCCGCGGCGCCTCCCCGGACTGCGTGAAGCGCGTCGAGGCGCGTAAAGCGCGCTCCCAGGGCGACCGCGCAGCCCGCACACGCACCAAAGGTCAGTGCGCGCGGCGCCCCGAGCAGCGCCCCTACCCCGAGCAAGCTCCAGCTGAAGGTAAGCCCGAGGACACACACAGCCAGAGGCGTCTTCTCCGCCTCGCCGCTCGCCCGCGCCACGGTCAGCGTCGCCGGCGAATCCGCTTCCACGCCCAGAAGGCGAGCAGCAGGTTGATCGGCATCAAGCCCGCGACGATGCCGCGCAGGCCCGGCAGCTGTGCGACCGAAGTCGGCGCCCCGCCACAGGTCAGCACGGTCATCACCAGCCTCACGCCCGCATTGCCGGTGTCGGTGCCCGGCCCGCGGGGCGCTCGATGTGAAAAGCTGTTAGGCGTGGACCCGCCGTCGGACACCGCCTGGTCGGCGGCACAGCCACACGCGCCGCCGTCTGCATCCACCTCATCGTGGTCGTGGTCACCGAAGACGGAGTCCAACCAGATGACCCAGGCCGACACGATGGCCACCCCCGCCCCGAAGGAGCCGGCCGGCGTCCCGGGCGCAGCCCACGCAAGCGTGCCGCCCATCACGCCCGCCCCCGCTGCCGTCTGGGTGATCGGGCTCACGTGCAGCCCCCCGAGGTCGAACTGCGAGATTGGATTCCCCGTCGTGTAGGCGTACTGATTGACGACCTGATACAGCGGATCGGGCGAGAGGAAACGCCCGGACTGCTGGTCGTAGACCCGAACACCGAGCAACACCAGGTCGTCGTCGAGTTGGAGCCCGTGGCCGAAGCGCAGCCGGTCCGAGTCGTCGCCCCCGACATCGAACAGGCCGTAGCCCGAATAGGTGTAATTCGTGATCACGTTGCCCGCTTCGTCCGAGACGAGCTTGACATTGCCCCGGAAGTCGGAGTGCCGATAACGCTCGGAACCCGTCGCGAGATCGATGCTGACGCTGCCGAGCTCCAACGTCCGCAGGACGCCGCTTGCAGAGGCCGTCGCGATACCGCCGAAACGCCGACCGGTCGTCACGCCGTCGACGGTGCTGGAGATCGCACGGTAGTGCCCATCCCAGGTGATCTGGACGCGCGCCCCGATGCCGGTCAGCTGACCCTTGGCATCCCAGGTAATCGCCTCTTCCGCGCGATCGATCATGTACCCGGCCGCATCGTACGCGTAGGTCACGAGGTCACTGCCGGTGGCATCGTCGACGATGCGGTCCAGCCGGCTGTGCTCGGCGTCGTAGACGAACACCTCGCTTTCACCGAAGACCGACTGCCGGGTTCGATTGCCGAGCAGATCGTAGTTGTACCAGGACATGAATCCGGCGGACGGATTCTGCACGGATCCGGCAGGCGAGCTGGTCCGCAGCCGCTGTCCGGCGAGCGGTCGGGCGATGTTGAGCGTCGAGTCGAGCGAGTACTCCTCGGTCCAGCTGCCCACCGGCGACGACGACAGGTGGGTGACGCAATGGATGGTCGGCACCAGGCCGTTGCACAGGTCGCGCACGACCTCCATTGCTGCGACGACCGAGCCACTCGGGGCGCGGAACAGAGAGTATTGGGGTTCACCCGTCTCGGCGTCGTAGATCAGCTCGCGTCGCAGGCCGTTGCGGAACTCCTCCTCGACGAGCTCGCCGTCGACGAACGTATTGCGGATCAGCATCTCGCCCCCCTCGCGTAGCTCGAGCAGTCGATTCGCCAGGTCGTACTCGTACTCGAGCGTCCGCAGGACGACACCCGTGTCGTAGCGGAAGATCTGGCGGATCGGGCGCGAGCGGACGTCGTACTCGAACTCGATGCTCTCGCCGTGCGGGAACGTCAGCGTCGCGAGGCGGCCGGCTGCGTCGTAGGTCCGCGTCTCGGCGGGCAGGCCGCCGTAGCTTCCGTCGAAGTAGCTGCGCAGCCTGCCATCGACGAAGGAAGCCGTCGTCAGGGTCTCGTTGACGCCGTCGCGCGCGAACAGGCGTGCGTCCGGCCGGCCGTCGGCTCGGTAACGGGTGGCGCGCTGCATGCCGTTGGCGAGCTCCTCGAGGAGCACGCGTCCCATCCCATCGTGTTCCCAGGTGGTGCGGACCCACTCGCCGCCTACCCGCTCGCGCCGTTCGACCCGATTGCCGAACGCGTCGTAGTCGAACTCCGTATCGCCGCCGTAGGGCCGCCTTATCGCGCTGCGCCGGTGATCGCTCCGCCACTCCAGGTCGATCGAGGCCTCGGTCACAAAGCCCGTCGTCGGCAGATCTTCGACGGTCAGCGTCGCGAGATTGCGATCCTCATCAAAGCTCCGACGCACGATGCCGGGCGCGCCCCCGGACAGCGGGTCCGCCGTACTCGAGCTGCGCGTGATGTTGCCGACCGCATCGAGCGAGGCCGAATAGACCTCCTTCAACCCGAGGTAGACGAACCGCGGAATTCCCTGAACGTTCCCCGCGCCGTAGATCAGGGTTGCGATCCGCCCGCTCGGGAAACGGATCGAGTCGATCATATTTTGCGAGGTGTACGTGTAACGCATCAGCTCTCCGGCCCCGTTCTGGACCGTCTCGAGCCGCCCCTCCGCGTCGTAGGTGCGCTGCTCGACGAGACCGAGCGCGTCGGTCATCGTCGCGAGCGGCGGGAGGTGAGGAAACTCGCGATCCTCACCACCCGGCTGGTAGCTCAGCTGCACCACGTTCCCGCTCGGTTCGGTCACTGTCTGCGGATCCTCCCCGGCCCCGTAGGCAAACAGGACCGAGGTCGCGTCCGGCCGCGTGTGACTCGTCAGTCGATGCTCGCTCCAGGTCCAGCGCTGGACATCGCCGCTGGGCGTCGTCAACGAGACAGGCCGGTACTGGGAGTCCCATTCGTAGAGCCACACGTTGGCCTCGGGATCGGTGAGCAGCGTGAGGTTGACGCCAAGACCCAGGTAATCGAACTGGTAGGCGTGTGATGTCGCGACGCCGACCCGTCGCACCTGCGCAACCCGCCCAACGGGGTCGCAGTCGATCTCGATCCGCTCGCCTTCGCTCGAGGTAAAGGCGCTCAGCCGACCCGACACACCTGCGTACTCGTAGACGAAGCCGGGCCAGCCCCTCGCCGTGTCCAATGGATCCCGCGCCGACGACAGTCTGCCGGAGGCGTCGTACGAGTAGGCGGAGGTTCGCCCGGCGCGGTCGATGATCGAGGTGACCGCACCGCTGGCGGGATCGCGGACCGCGCTGAACAAGGTGGAGCAGCTCCCGGCAGTCGAGCACTCGTTCGCACTCGAGATCCGGCTCTCGCCCGCGACCACCGATTCGATGTATTCGATCGACGGGTAGGCGTCGCTCACCCAGCGCGTTCTCGCCAGTCGGCCGCTCGCGCCGAACTCGTGCAACCTGCCGCCCTTCGTCTTGATCGAGGCGGGGCCGACGTACACCCAATACGTACCGGGTATCGCCATGCCGGGCAGGAGCGGGGAGACGTCGTGCTGCGCACCGGAGTCGTCGACGAACGTGGTGCCGTCGAAGGTCATCTCGAAGCTGGAATGCCAGCTACCCGAGGTGCTGTTGTAGACGGCTCCCAGGCGATAGGTGCCCAGGCGCGTCTCGATCGTCCAGTCGGTGCGATGCAGCCGTCCGTTGCCACCCGCGGTATTCACCAACACCCCGAAAGCATCTACGTCGAACGCACGTGTCGTTTCGAACCCGCCCTCGAGCGGCGGTGGGACCGCCTGGCCACAGCTGGTGCCGACGACGACGGCGGCCAGAGCGATGTGCGTGAGTGCGAGGAGACGGCTCTTGTTCGATCCAGAATTGGCGGGCTTCATGACACACAACTGTGACGCGCGTGCGACGCCGGACCAACGTCGGTTGTCGGCGGACAGCGTTTGAAACGTCCGTCTCCGTTCGCCCCCGTTCACGGACCGGTAGTAGACCTAACGTGCGAAATCGGACACTCGAGTCGCCAATACCCTCCTCGACGACTCGGAGTCTGCTATCCTTGCCGCCATGCAGGACCACTGGATCGCCATCGGACTCGTTGCAGTCGTCTCCTTCGGCGCTGGCGCCGAGCTCTCTGCCCGGTCGCAAACCTGGTCGAAGAGGTTGCGCTCGCAGCCGCGCACCGGGAGCCTGTTGCTGCTCGCCGGGAGCGCGTTCATGGTGTTGACTCTGCTGTTGCAGCTGCGCCAGGGCGACCCACACGACGCGTGGGTGCAGGTATTCGCCAGCGTCGCAGTGGCGTTGGCCTCGTTAGGCGGAGGCGTGTTGGCGCGTGGCGCGTGGCGCGCGAAGCACCCAGGGAAAGCAGACGCGCACCAATAGCGCGCGCCGCTCTACCGCTGCGGGCGCCGCGCCGATACTTCGCGCGGCGCGCCTGCTTCAGCCCTGCGCCCAGCCGTCCGGCACCCTGGCGTCCGCCGTGACCTTGCGATGCCAGAAGAGCCAACGGCCATCGAGCTGACGATAGTCGTCGATGTAGCGACCCCAGTGATCCGCGCCGCGATCGGTGAAGACGACGTAGTAGCAGCGGCCCCGAGCCTCGCTCGGACTCAGCACGTCGATCTGGTGGGTGGCCGTGAAGTGGCGGATGAACCGGGCCCCCGAGCCCGGACGATCTCCGGTCCGGCCCGCCACGCCCTCGAACAGAGCGCGGATCGCGGCGCGGCCGCGATGGACGCCGTCGGCGAGCTCCAGGGTCGCGTCTTCGGCAAACAGCTCGAGCATCGGGTCGAACCGACCCGAATCACCGTTGGCGTTGTAGCGCGCCACCAGGTCGCGGATGCTCTCGCGCGCTGCCAGCTCCCATTGCTCCACCGAGCACCCTCCTGCTGCGTAGTCCCCGGTATATCACGGCGGACCGCGCTGGTGTGCGTCCGCTACCAGAGTCGGAACAGCGCCACCCGTCCGCGGCGGCCCGCGAGCCGTGCATCCGGGAACAGCTGGCTCAGCGGACGACCGCAGAAGCGGCGAGTGCCGAACGCCCTGCGCGCCGCGGCCTCGTCCGGCGCGAGCAGCGCGACCCAGCGCGCGCGGTGTGCGGCCAACAGCTGCGTCGGCTCGCCCGGGCGAATGCGGCGACACGTCGCCTCGAACTCGGCGGCGGCCACCCGTGCACCCGACGACAGGTGGTACAGGAACAACGCCGGCCGCGCGGCCTGCACGTAGAGTGGTGACGAGAAATCGATCGGCACCAGCCAGCGCTCGCGGTTCGAGACGGCGATGTGGCTCGAGACCAGATAGTGCTCGCCGCGCGGCACGTGCTCCGCTTCGAGTGCACGCAGATCCGCGACCTCGCGCGCGCCGGGCCCGCTGCGCCAACGTTCGAGCTTGGCGCGGCGCTCGCCGAGCTCGCTCTGGGCCGAGGCGACGACGAGCACGAGCACCGCGCCGCAGCCCGCGAGGACGCGGCCCGAGCGCACGCGAAACACCAGCCCCGCGGCCAGCAGCGGCCAGAACGACTGAGCGAACACCACGGCGGCAGCGCGACTGGCGTAGCTGGGCAGCAGCCGCAGGGCCGCGTCGTCCGGATCGACCCAGGTGCGCAGCGCTTCGCGCACGGCCGACTCGAGCGACGCGGCAACCAGCAGGCCGGCCAGCGCGAGCGCCCAGGCCGAGCGCCACGCGCCCGACCGCCAGAGCACCAGTGCGAGCAGCAACGGCAGGGGCAGCGTCGCCAGACGCGCCAGCCCGTGGAGCGGCGCGAGCCCGCTGCCGGTGAGATCCGGAAACAACCGCGGCCCGCGCAGCAGCGGCTCACTGAAACGATCGTACGCGGGCGCGACGAGAGCGCGAACCGGCCCCTCGACGAGGACGCGAGCCGGCGTCGCCAGCGCGGCGAGCACGGCGGGACGCAGCACGGCACTCGCGATGCAGCCCGGCTCCCAGCACGTCTCGCCCGCCAGGCCCGCGTCGAACTCGGCCTCGACGTGAGCGAGAGACGGGTCGACCTCGCCGATCCCGAGCACGCGCCGCGCGGTCACTCCATCGGCGGCGAGCAGGGCGAGCGCCAGCACGGCGCCGGCCAGCGCGCCTAGCAAGATGCCCGGCGCGCCGCCCGATCCCGGAGATCGCGACGCCCGCAGGGCGGCTGCCGCCAGGACGACGGCCCACAGGACGACCTGGAGCGGCAGATGCGAGGGGTTGAGCAAGGCGACGAGAGCCGTCGTCACAGCCGCCGCGAACACCAGCAGCCCGCCGACCGCGCCGCGGGCCGCGCCGCCGGGCGCTCGCAGTGCAACGGCACCGCGAGCCACCGCCAGCCCCGCGATCACGGGCACCGCGTGCAGTGCGCCGGAGCCCAGCCGTCCCGTCCCCTCGTAGACGTTCCAGGCCGAGAACTGCGCCGAATCGAAGGCCGAGGCCGCCGCGAGCACGACGAGCGCGAACAGCACGGCATCGCTCGGCCGCGGCTCGCGCGGCCCGACGAGGTCGCGCGCCGCGACGACGATCAGGTAGACGAACAGCACGGACACGAAGGGCGGCAGCAGCGCAATCAGTGCGGGCGCCGCGAGCCCCGAGAGCGCACCCAGGGAATGGGCGAGCGCGGCGAAGCCCATCGGGTAGGTGATGGGCACGTCCGTCTGCCAGTAGAAGTCGGGCACGAAGCCGTGGCTCTGCAACTGGGTCAGCCAGGCGATGTGCTGCTCTGGATCGGAGCTGTACGGCCGGCGCACGCCGAGATGGCCCCCCGCGAGCCAGGCAAAGCCGGCCAGGAAGCCGCCCAGGCGCGCGAAGTCGCGGCCCGTGGGCGCCGCGGCGCGCCGCAGCGAGCGGGGCAGTGACAGCACCGCCGCGAGCGCGACCCAGCCCGCCGGCACCAGCCAGCCCACCGGCTCGACACTTGCGACGCCGCGCTTCCAGATCAGCGAGAACAGCAGCAGCGTCACCAGCGCGAACAGCCAGCCCACCAGCCCGTCCCACGCCGGCTCGCGCCAGACGGCAAAGCGGCTGGCGCCAAACGCGCGCTCCCAGGCCAGTCGCAGGCCGCGCCCCAGCCAGGCGAGCGCAGCAAACGACAGCGCGAGCCGCGCCGCCGTCTCGGCGGCCGCGGGATCACTGCGCGCGTAGGCAGCCAGCGCCGGCGCCGCGACCACAAAGCCCAGCCCGAGCGGGATCCGCAGCCACGGGCGCGCAGCGAGCCCGCGCGAAGCGGCGAGCGCCCGAGAGCGAAGCCCCGCGCGCACAGTGGCCAATCGATCGCGAAACAGCCGTCTGGTGGGCCCACTCGCCACGAGATCCTCGCCCTGGCTCGCCCACACGCTGACACCGGCATCACGCTCGAAGCCCGAGTGCGGCGGCTCGCCGCGCGGATGATAACCGCGTCGATCGCTCCCCCCGCGCCTCACTGCCGCGGTAGGCTTGGGAGCAGACCAGCACCGAGGCGGAGAACGTGACAGTCGCGCGCGACGCGCACAGCCCGAGCACGCGACGCATCGTCGACTGGCTCGCCTTCCCACTGGTGTTCGGCGCTGCGGTCGGCTCCCACGCGCTCGCCATGGCGTGGGGCTGGGACCCGGTTGCGTCGGTCGCCGGCGCCACCTTGGGCTCCATGGCCACGGTGGGGATCCTCGAGCGCTACTTCCCCCACCACGAGTCGTGGCTGCGCTCTCACGACGACGTGCGCACGGACATTGCCCATGCGCTCACGATCGCGAGCCTCAGCAACGCAATCCTGCCCGCGCTGGCGGTGCTCGGCGTCGCGATCGCGAGCTGGCTCGACGGACGCTTGGGGCTCGGGCTGTGGCCGACCAGCTGGCCCTGGCTGGCACAGCTGCCGCTGGCTCTCGTCATCGCCGAGCTGCCCAAGTACTGGCACCACCGGCTGCAGCACGAGACGGAGCTTCTGTGGCGCTACCACGCGCTCCACCACAGCGCACCGCGGCTCTACTTCCTGAACGCCGCCCGGTTCCACCCGATCGATATTGCGATCGACACCGGCCTCGGGATCGTCACGATCGTCGCGCTCGGCTGCCCGCTCGAGGTGGTCGCCCTGTTCGGAACCGCCTCCGCGGTCCACGGCTATTTCCAGCACGCGAACCTGCGCATCCGCATCGGCTGGCTCAACTACGTCTTCTCGATGGCCGAGCTCCACCGTTGGCACCACTCGAAGCGGGTCGCCGAGGCGAACCACAACTACGGGCAGAACCTGATCGTCTGGGACCTCGTGTTCGGCACCTTCTTCTGGCCCGACGACCGCGAGCCGCCCGAGTCGATCGGCATCCCCGGTCTGCCGGCCTTTCCGATGAGCTACTTCCGCCAGCTCGCGTCGCCCTTCACCTGGCGGCGGATCCGCGAGGCTTCCCGGGACGCCGCGGTTTGACCCTGCTCGGCCGCGCGCGGTACCTTGGCCAATCCTGCGTCAAGAGGGGATCGCAGGGTCCCGCTCGAGCTCGATGCCTCGTCAACTCGGTCAGACCCGGAAGGGAGCAGCCGTAGCGGGAAATCGGTTGCAAGCGGGGGTGCCCTGCGGTCTTCTGTTGGCGCAGGCCAAATCGGAGCCAAGAGGGCGTCCCCACGTGAGCTACCAGGTCATTGCCCGCAAGTGGCGTCCCAAGGTGTTCGACGAGGTCGTCGGGCAGCGCCACGTCACGACCGCTCTGCGCAATGCGATCCGCAGCGATCGCGTCCCGCACGCCCTGCTGCTGACCGGGCCGCGCGGCGTGGGCAAGACCACGCTCGCGCGCATCCTGGGTTGCTGTCTGAACTGCGAGAAGGGCCCGACCGATACGCCCTGCGGCAGCTGCGACTGCTGCGAGGAGATCGCCGCCGGCCGCTCGACCGACGTGCAGGAGATCGACGCGGCAAGCCGTACCGGCGTCGACGACATCCGCGAGGTGATCGAGTCGATCCAGTACGCGGCCTCCCCCGGCAAGCATCGGATCTTCATCGTCGACGAAATCCACATGCTGTCGAAGCAGGCCTTCAACGCGCTGCTCAAGACGCTCGAAGAGCCTCCGGCGAACAGCCTGTTCATCTTCGCGACCACCGACCCGGAGAAGATTCCGTTCACCGTGCTCTCGCGCTGCCAGCGCTACGACCTGCGCCGCATCGAGGTGGCGGACGTCGCGGCGCAGCTCGGCCAGATCGTCGAGGCGGAGGACGTCCGCATCTCGCCGGCGAGCCTGCTGGCGATCGCGCGCGAGGGCGACGGCTCGATGCGCGACGCGCAGACCCTGCTCGATCAGCTGATCGCCTACGGCGGCACCGAGATCTCGGACGAGACGGTGGCCGAGGTCCTCGACCTGATCGATCGCCGCGTCCTGCTCGCGATTGGCGACGCCTGCATCGATCGCGACGCGGCGGCTGCGCTCGACGCCTGCGCCAGCGCCATCGAGAAGGGAAGCGAGCCCAAGCGGCTAGCGGCCGCGCTGGTGCAGCTGCTGCGCGATCTGGTCGTGCTCGCCGTCGCCCCTGAGAGCCCGGGCCTCGTCGAGGGCACCGACGCCGAGCGCGACGAGCTGCGCGCACTGGTCGCGCGCAGCGACGCGACGCGTCTGCGCCGGATGTTCCGCGCACTGGTGAAGGAGCAGGAGGACCTCAGCTGGGCGCCCCAGCCCTACGCCGTGCTCGAGATGGCGATCGTGCGACTCGCGACGATGCCCGACGGCGACGACGTCGAGCGATTGCTCGGGCGCATCGATGCGCTCGAACGGCGCCTGTCCGGCGGAGGAGCTGGTGGTGGTGGCGGCGCGCCACCCCCGCCCGCTGGGCGCGGAGGGGGCGGGGCATCCGGCGGCGAGGGCGGCGGACGCTCGGCGGCTCCCGCGGCCGAGCCGGCGCCGGTGTCGCTGGCCGCGCCGGACCCGGTCGACCGTGGCACGCCGACGACGAGCGCAGCGCCCACGGACGACGACGCTCCGCTCGAAGTCGTATACGATCGCCTCAAGCTGTTCGCCCAGCAGCACAACCGCGGCGCCTTCGCCTGCCTCGAGGGCGGACGGCTGGCCGAGCGGGAGGCCGGCCGCATTCGGCTCGAGATGCGCAACGCCTTCCACGCGGCCCGGCTGCGCGAGCGCCTCGCCGAGCTCGAGTCCCTGTGCGAGCGCTTCTTCGGCAGGCCGACCCGCGTCGAGCTAGTCGATCCGACGGCGTCCGATGAGACCTCGGCGGCGCAGCCGAACGCCGACGGCAGCAGCGCAGAGGGACCGCGCGATGAAGCGCGCCGGCTGCGGCAGGCCGCCCTCCAGCACCCGGCCGTGAACACCGCGCTCGAGGTCCTCGAGGCACAGATCGTCGACATCAGCCCGCTCGGCGGATCGCGCCCCTGAAAGCATCCGGCGCCGCCGGACTCGCTTGGAGGATTTCAGGTGACCGACGAGACGACCCACAAGCTGCGCACGTCCCTGACCTGGGGGCTGTGTGGACTGGTCAGCATCGGCTTCGCCGTGGCGGGCGGCAACAAGCTCGCCTACCCCGCCGTGGCGGGCGAGGGCTTCGTCCGCTTCGGCCTGCCCGCCGCGCTGGCCCCGCTGATCGGCGCCTGCGAAGTCGCGGGCGCAATCGGTCTGCTGATCCCGCGGCTCAGCACCTGGGCGGCCAGCGGGCTCGCCCTGATCATGCTGGGCGCGTCCTACCACCATCTGTCGAACGACCCGGCCTCGGCAGCCGTGCCCGCACTCGTGCTCGGCGCGCTCTGCGCAACGATCGCCGTGCTCCGCCGACCGCAGGCGATGTTTCTCTCCCCGAAGTAGCGGAGCGCCGCGTTCGAGACGACCGCTTCCGGGGGCCGGAGACCAGGCTCCTAGCCCTGGCGGGGAGCCGAATCCAGGACGCTCCGGCGTGGAGCTGGCGCTTGATGCGGCCGAGCGGCCTGCCGGACGAGCGGCCTGTCGGCCTGTCGGGCGATCGGGGAGACATGCTCGATGCGCGCTCGAGCACCGGCGCCTCGGGCACCTCCCCGGGGCCGCGGCGAGGCGGCACCGGCAGGATAACCCGGCTCAGTGCACCACCGGGGCCCGCTGGCGCGCGAGCTCGGCGGCGCTCCACCAGCGCCCGCGGCTCACTACGCCCTCGATCGCGCGGCTGTTGCGAATGTCGTCGAGCGGGTTGGCAGCGAGCAGCACGAGATCGGCGCGGCGGCCCGGCTCGATCGCGCCCAGCTCGTCGTCGAGCCCGAGGAAGCGCGCGGGGACGAGGGTTGCCGCTTCGAGCGCCTGCAGCGGGCTCAGTCCACTGCGCACCAGCAGCTCCAGCTCGCTGTGCAGACTGTACCCGGGGATCGCGAGCGTGATCGGCGTGTCCGTGCCCGCCCCAATCGGGACGCCGCTCGCGTGCAGCATGCCGACCAGGCCCATGCTCCAGCGTGCAAAGGTGGGGTCAGCGTGCGGCGCAGCGCGGCGGCGCGCCGCGTCCTCGGCCCAGCGGTCGCGCAGCACACCCGCGGGCAGGCGCGCGAGCGCCTCGGGCCAGTCGCTCCGCTCGAACGGACGCCAGATCGGGAACGCATTGAGCCGCAGCGTCGGCACCTGGACGGTGGTCGCGAGCGCCGCGATCACGCGTCCACACGTTGCGGCGTCGTAGGCGGCAATTGCCGGAAGGCGCTGCGCCCGGTGGATGCGCTTGCGCAGCGGGTAGCCTCGCTCACCCCGGTAGCTGGCGAGCATCTCCCGGCGCTCGGCGAGCAGCTCGTCGGCGTTGCCGGCACAGGCGATGTCGAGGTTGCGCAGGTGCTCGAGCGAATCGAGCCAGGGCGCGGCCCCGCGGGCCCCGAGCGCCAGCGGAACGTGCGCCGCGACCGGCAGCGCGTGCTGCTTCGCAGCCGCCACCAGGGCGTCGAATACCGCAGGGTCCACCATCTCGTAGATCTTGATGAAGTCCGCCCCGGCGGCCTTCAGCTGCGCGACGCGCTCGGCTGCAACCTCGGGCGACGCCACCCGCGTGCCGATTGGCGGCCGCCCCGGGTCGCCTCCGTCGTAGACCACGAAGCGGCCGTCGAGCAGCGGCCCGCTGAAGTAGAGCCGCGGCGCGGGGGCATCGCTGGCCTCGTAGGCTTCGCGCAACGCGACGAGCTGGTCGAGCGGTCCGCCGGTATCGCGCACGCTGGTGACGCCGTGGGCGAGGAACAGACCGGGCATTGCCCCGGTGAGCTCGGGCGTGAAGGTCAGATGCACGTGCATGTCCCACAGTCCGGGGATCAGGTAGCGGCCGGCTCCCGCGATGCGCCGTGCCCCGGCGGGCGCCGACCCACGAGCCTCGCCGATGGAAACGATCGCGTCGCCAGCGATCACCACGCGCTGGTGCTCGCGCAGCCCGTGCAGGGCGTCGATCACGCTGACGTCTTCGATCGAGAGGACACCCGACTGCGGCCGCGGAGCGCCGGCGCAGGCCCCCGCGATCCACAGCAGGCAGAGAGCGATCCCCCGGCACTGCACAGAACCCATCGCGCCCCCCCGGTCCTTCCCGCGAGCATACGGGATCGGCACGGGCAGGTTGGGAAAGGGCCCGGGACCGACACAGGCCCTCGGCTGTCGCTTCCGCGAGCGTGGGGCCAGCCGCAGCCAGCCCGAGGCTGGGATACCGTCTCCCGCGTGAAGACGTCCCCCGCGATCGACCGTCTGGTGGCGAGCTTGAAGCGCTTGCCCGGCATCGGCGAGAAGTCCGCCACGCGCCTGGCCTTCCATCTGCTCGGCGCCCCGGACTCACTGGCGAGCGAGCTCGGCGACGCGATCACGTGCCTGAAGCAGGACACCGTACTGTGTGAGCTGTGCTTCAACCTGACCGACGCCTCGCCGTGCGGCATCTGTCGAGACACCCGGCGAGACGGGGCCACGCTGTGTGTCGTCGAGGAGCCGGCCGACCTGGTGGCGATCGAGCGCAGCGGCGGCTTCCGCGGCCTCTACCACGTGCTCGGCGGCACCCTGTCCCCGATCGACGGCGTGGGCCCCGACGAGCTGCGGATCGGCGAGCTCGAGAAACGCGCGCGCGACGACGGGGTGCACGAGGTAATCCTTGCCACCAATCCCAATGCCGAGGGCGACTCGACGGCGAGCTACATCGCCGATCGGCTGCGCGACAGCGGCGTCCGCCTGAGCCGGATCGCCTCGGGCATGCCACTCGGCGGCGATCTCGAGTACGCGGACCACGTCACCGTGGGGCGCTCTCTCGAGCACCGCCGCCCGTTCGACTGAGCCGCGCCCCCCCGGACTCAGCGCTCAAGCCAATCCGCCGCGACGCCGATGCCACCGGAGAACCGAGTTGCCGTCTGGGAGCGCGCCGGGTAGATTCATCGAAACCCTGCCATTCCAATCGGTTACAGGGATACTTGCTGATGTCGAACGCCCAGCTCGTGATGCACGAAGAGGACCATCAGCGGATCCTGGCGGTCGTCACCCGCCTGATTCGCGATGCCAACGCCAAAGGTGTCTTCGTCGTCGACAAGAACGGCCACTTGATGGCCGAGGCAGGCGAGTTGACCGACGTCGACTCGACGAGCCTGGCCTCCCTGACCGCCGGCTGCATCGCTGCCACCGGCGGCCTCGCCAAGATCGTGGGAGAGGACGAGTTCCCGGTCCACTACCACCAGGGGCAGCGCGACAACCTCCACATCACCCTGGTCGGCAGCCGCATCATCCTGGTCGTGATCTTCGACGACCGCAGCTCGCTCGGGCTGGTACGGCTGCGCGTGAAGAAGGCGGGCGTCGAGCTCGCCAAGGTCCTCGAAGAGATCGAGAAGCGGACCGAACAAGAAACCAGCGCCGCGAGGTCGCCGTTTGCGGCGATCACCGACGACGACATCGACAGCCTGTTCTCGGACTAGGCGGCGTTTCCCGTGTCGTTCATCAACTATTCGTCGCGTGAGATCAACTGCAAGATCGTCTACTACGGTCCCGGTCTGTGCGGGAAGACGACTAACCTGCAGTACATCTATGGCAAGACCAATCCCGATGTGAAGGGCAAGATGATCTCGCTCGCAACCGAGACCGAGCGGACGCTGTTCTTCGATTTCCTGCCGCTCGCCCTCGGCGAGATCCGCGGATTCCAGACACGCTTCCACCTCTATACTGTGCCCGGTCAGGTGTTCTACGACGCCAGCCGCAAGCTGATCCTGAAGGGCGTCGACGGCGTGGTCTTCGTAGCCGACAGTCAGATCGAGCGCATGGAGGCGAACGTCGAGAGCCTCGAAAATCTCTCCGTGAACCTCGCGGAACAGGGATACGACCTCAGGAACGTCCCCTACATCATCCAGTACAACAAGCGCGACCTGCCCAATGCCGCCCCGCTCCAGGAGATGCAGCGGCTGCTGAACCGCGCTGGCGCCGTCGAGTTCGAGGCCTGCGCCACCGTCGGCCACGGTGTGTTCGAGACGCTCAAGGCGGTCGCCAAGGGCGTGCTCTCGAATCTGAAGAAGCTGGGCGGCTAGGCGGCCGACCGCCGAGAACGCATCCCGCACGCGACGGCGGTAGACTCCACCGTGTGCCCACCATCCAGTACCAGGGTCGCCAGATCGAGTACGAGCTGCACGGCTCGGGCGAGCGCACTCCTCTCGTGCTCGCGACCGGCACGGGCGGGTCGTTCAACGGCTGGCTCCCGCTGCAGGTACCGGTGCTCGGGGCCGAGCGCCAGCTCGTCCTCTTCAACCACCGCGGCGTCGGCAAGAGCGACGACGACGGCAAGCTGTTCACGATCGCGAACCTGGCCGACGACCTGGTTGGCCTGCTCGACGCTCTGTCGATTCCCACCGTCGACCTGCTCGGCGCGTTCATGGGCGGGATGGCCGCTCAGGAGCTCGCGTTGCGCCACCCGGCTCGCCTGCGCCGACTGGTGCTGACCGGCAGCTACGCCCGCGCGGACGCCAAGCGCCGGATGCTGCTCGACCACTGGGCCTCGGTTGCGGCACGCGATGGCTCGATGGACTCGATGGCGCGCGAGCGCATGCTGTGGTCGCTGCAAGACGAGACGCTCGCGCAGACCGATCTGATCGAGGGCATGATCGACTTTCTGACCAAGACCGGGGTGCCCTTCACAGCCGATCTGTTCGCGCGCCAGTGTCACGCCTGCATGGAGCACGACACCTACGACCGGCTCCGTCAGATCCAGCACCCGACGCTGATCATCAGTGGTCGGCTCGACCAGCTCACGCCGCCGAAATTCCACCGGGAGCTGGCCGACGAGATCCCGAACGCGCGGCTGGTGACGCTTCGCTATGCGGCTCATCTGGTGATGATCGAGGCGGCCGAGCGCTTCAACCATATGGTGCTCGACTTCCTCGACTAGCGCAGCGCTTCTGGCCCCCCGGACGAGAGCGTTCGCAGACGCAACGCGGGCAGCGTGTCGCGCAACACAGGCGAGGCAGCGATCGCGGCTCGCAGCGGACGCGCCGCCAGGACCGCCGGCCCGCCGACCAGGATGCGGTTGTCGAAGCCCTCGATCTCGAGCTGGACGAC
Organism: Myxococcota bacterium; assembly: GCA_036336835.1. Taxonomy (GTDB): domain Bacteria; phylum Myxococcota_A; class UBA9160; order UBA9160; family UBA4427; genus JAYZFK01. The sequence continues at coordinate 19,831 of JAYZFK010000004.1, forward strand.
CCCCGGGTGCGCCGCTCTGAGCGATCGCGCGACGAACCGCGCCTCGTCGAGCGTATTCGTGACCAGCAGCCCGCCGGGCGCGAGCCGGCGGCGCGCCAGATCGTGTCCCGGGTGCGGCAGCCAGGCGGGCTTGTGGACGGCATCCCCACGGCCCACGAACACGTCGTCGAAGATCGCGTCGAAGCGCCGGCGCTCGCGTCCCAGCACCGCCAGCGCGTCGTCGCGCACCAACTCGGCGCGCAGCGCGCCGAGTTCGAAATCGCGGCGCGCGACCGCAACCACCTCGGGATCGACCTCGACTCCGACGATGTGGGCGCGCGGCGCGACGGCGCGCAGGATCCGCGCCACGCTGCCGCCCCCGAGCCCGAGGATCAGGAAGCGGCGGCGGCGGCCGGGCGGCAGGGCGAGCACCGGCGCCGCGATCGCATCCCAGACCGATCCGGTGGTCGCCAGACCCGGCCGCAGCAGCGAGGCAAAGGTGCCGTCCACGATCAGCTCGCGGCCGTGGCGACTCTCGTGGACTGCGATGCGCGCGCGCCCGCGCTGCCTTCGTCCGCCGCTCACGACTCTCCCCACTGGTCGCCCCCGGGCCGGGAGAGGTAGCACCGCTAGACTCGACTCCCATGGCCGACCCGCTGTTCGCGAGCGCGCGCGGCAGGGTGCTCCGGGTCGCCCTGCCCGTCCCGATCGATTCGCTGTTCGACTACCTGCCGCCCGCAAGCGACGACTCGGCCGCTGCGGGCGATGCCCCCTGGCCGGGACGCCGGGTGCTGGTGCCCTTCTCGGGGCGCCGACTGACGGGCGTGGTGATCGAGACCACCGAGGGCAGCACTCGAGCCGGCCGGCTCCAGCGCGCCGAGCGAACGCTGGACGACGCGCCCGTCGTGGGACCTGCCCTGCTGGACGCCCTGCGAGAGGCCGCGAAGCAGGCGCTGTGCCCGATCGGTCTGGCACTCTCTCCCGCGCTGCCACCCGGCTCGGCACCGCGTCTGGTGCGCCAGCTGCGGCTGACCCAGCGTGGACGCAACGCACTCGCGGGCGGCGCCGCGCGGGGGGGCGGCCGGGCGGTCCGGCCGGCCCGCGCCCCGCGGGCGGGGGGCCCGGGGGGGCGCGGGCGGCGCCGGGCGC
>JAYZFK010000005.1:0-117250 GCA_036336835.1 Myxococcota bacterium
GATCCATCTGATCGTCGACGTTCCCGACAGCTGGCGCAGCGCAATCGATCGCTTCGCCGACTACGTGCGCGAGCAGACGCTCGCCACCGAGCTTGCGCAGGGCGACGCCGACAGCGACGGCCATTTCGAGCACGCCGGTCAGGTCAGCGGCGAGACGCTGCGCGTCGGGCTGCGACGCGTCGCCGACTGAGCCGGGCCGGCGCCCGGAAGACTAGTCAAAAACTTCACGATTCCGGTAACTTGTACCTCGGCGGTCGCAGAGGGTGCAGACGGAGGAACGGTCTTGTTGATTCATGTGCTCGGTTCGAGCGCAGGTGGCGGACTTCCGCAGTGGAACTGCGGAGGCCCCTACTCGATGCGAGCGCGCCGGAACGATCCCACCTGCCCCCCGCGCAGCCAGCCTTCGCTCGCGGTGTCTGCCGACGGCCAGAGCTGGTCGATCGTCAACGCGAGCCCAGATATCCGCGACCAGCTGGCGCGCTTTTCGGGCCTGTATCCGCGCGAGGGGACGCGCGACATCCCGCTCGACACGGTGACGCTCACCAACTGCGATCTCGACCACAGCATGGGCCTGCTCGTGCTGCGCGAGTCGCTGCCCTATCGCGTCGTGACGACACCGTGGGTACGCGAGGCCGTGCTTTCGAACAACGCGGCGTGGCGGCTGCTGGAGCCCGCCTGGGGCGTGGCCAAGCTCGACCAGGAGTTCGCACTCGACCGCGACGGGGTGCTGACGGCTCGTTTCTTCCCGGTGCCGGGCAAGGTGCCGTCCTACCTCTCAGAGCTGGCCACGAATCACCCCGAGGCGACTGTCGGCCTGCGCATCACCGACACACGCACAGGCAGGCGGATGGTCTACGCGGCGGGCATCAAGGCGCTCGACGAGGCCACGCTGGCCGAGCTCTCGGCGGCCGAGCTCCGCTTCGTCGATGGCACCTTCTGGACCGCACGGGAGCTGCTCGGCATGCGGCCGGGTGCGCCGGACGCACACGCCATGGGGCACCTGCCCATCGGCGGCCCCGACGGCAGCCTGGTGCGGCTCGCACGGCTGCCGGGGCGATCGATCTACATCCACATCAACAACACCAACCCGATCCTCGACGCGGGCTCGCCCGAGACCCGCGAAGTGCTCGACTCGGGCGTCGAGATCGCGTACGACGGAATGGATCTCGAGCTGTGAGCCGCGTCGCCGAACCCGTTGTCGGGCCCGACGCCCTCACGCCTGACGCGCTGGAGGCACAGCTGCGCGCGATCGGCGAGCAGCGCTACCACGATCGTCATCCATTCAACCAGCGCATGCACGAAGGTGCGCTCACCCGGCACGAGATCCAGACCTGGGCGCGCAACCGCTACTACTACCAGTCACGTATCCCGCTCAAGGACTCTCTGATCGTGTCCAAGGCCGACGATCCGGCCTTCCGGCGCGAGTGGTTGCAGCGTATCCAGGACCACGACGGGGCACGCGAGGGTGAGGGAGGGCTGTCGCTGTGGCTGCAGCTGGCACAGGCCGTCGGCCTCGACCCAGCCTCCGTCGAGCGCCTGGAGGACATCCTGCCCGGGGTTCGCCGGGCTTGCGACGCATACGTCGAGCTGGTCGAGGCCAGCGACCTGCTGACGTCCGTGGCTGCATCGCTGACCGAGCTGTTCGCTGGCGACATCATGCACACCCGGATCGACGCCTTCGAACAACACTATCCATGGGTAGACACCTCGGGCCTCGCCTACTTCCGCGCTCGCACCACCCAGGCGCCACGCGACGCGGCCTGGGGCCTCGACTTCGTTCGGCGGGGCGCGACCTCGCGCGACGCGCAGCAGCGCTGCCTGGAGGCGCTCGAACGCAAGTGCAAGATCCTGTGGAGCCTGCTCGATGCCGTCGAGCGGGCGGGCCGCAGGCCCGCGCTCGTGTCGCACGCAGTGCTGCGCTTCGACGAGGCGGAGTCGGCCTGGCTGGTCGTACTGCCCGAGCGGGCCCTCAAGCTCGGCGGCAGCGGCCGGGCGATCCTCGAGCGGTGCGACGGCTCTCGCAGTGGCGCCGAGGTCATGGGCGAGATCGCGGCGCTCGCGGGAGCCTCGGAGTCGGCCGACCGCGAGGTCGACGACTTTCTGCACGCGATGGAGCGGGCCGGAGCGATCTGCTTCGAGCCGGCGCGAGAGTAGGCTCACGGTGCCGGCGCCGCGTCCGTTCAACCTGGTCGCCGAGCTGACGTATCGTTGCCCGCTGCGCTGCCCCTACTGCTCGAATCCACTCGACCATGCGTCGCTGCGCGACCGCCTCGATGCACCCGCCTGGGCGAGCCTGTTCGCCTCGGCAAGTGAGCTCGGCGTGGTCCATGTGGGCCTCACGGGAGGGGAGCCGAGCGCGCGCAGTGATCTCGAGCAGATCGTGCACGGAGCGGCCGAGGCTGGGCTGTATCCGCATCTCGTCACCGCGGGGCGGCCGCTGACCCCGGATCGACTGTCGGACCTGCGTACGGCCGGTCTGCGCAGCGTGCAGCTGTCGTTCCAGGACGCGGAGCCAGAGGCCTCCGACCGCATCGCGGGAACGCAGAGCTTCACGGCCAAGCTCGAGCTGGCACACGCCGTCCGTCGGCTGGGCCTGCCGCTGGTCCTGAACGTGGTGCTCCACCGGGAGAACCTCGAGCGCGTGCCGGAGATGATCGCGCTGGCCCGCGAGCTCGACGCCGCGCGCCTCGAGCTCGCCAACGTGCAGCTCCACGGCTGGGCGCGACGCAACCGGCAGGCCCTGCTCCCGACTCGCGAGCAGCTCGAGACGGCGGGCGCGATCGTGCGCGCGGCCCGTCGGGAAGGGCGAGGCCCGGAGCTCGTCTTCGTGCTGCCAGACCACTGGTCGGAGCGGCCGAAGCCGTGCATGGGGGGCTGGGGACGCAAGACGATCGTGGTCGCACCCGACGGGCTGGTGATGCCGTGCCACGAGGCGCGCGCGCTGCCGGGTATCGAGCTGTGGAACGCGGCCGAGCGACCGCTGCGGGCGTGCTGGGAGGACGCCCCGGGGATGAACGCATATCGGGGCGAAGAGTGGATGCGCGCGCCGTGTCGCAGCTGCCCCGAGCGAGAGCGAGACTTCGCAGGGTGCCGGTGTCAGGCCTTCCATCTGGCCGGGGATGCGGCGATCGCCGATCCAGCCTGCGCTCTGTCTCCGGCGCGCGACACGCTGCTCGCGGCGCGCGACGACGCCCGTGCCAACGCGGCCTGGGTATACCGCGGAAGCCGAGCGCAACGTCGCGTGGATCAGTGAAGCTCGGACAGGGCCATCTCGGCAGTGCGGCGGACCTCGGGGACCTCATGCTTCGTCAGCTGCTCGAGCGCCGGCCGCACACGAGGATCGTCGTGCCGAGGGAGCGCGCGGGCTGCCGTCCGGACGACGGCCGGGTCAGGGTCGCCGAGTAGCTCGATCAGCGGACCGACAGCGTACTCGGTGGGGCCCTTGCCGAGCTGCTCGACCGCCCAGCTGCGCATGTCGCTCGGCAGGTCGATGCTAGTAACCGCCTCGACGAACGCCTCGACATCCGTCCCGGTCGGCCTGGGTTCGGGGCGCTGAGGGCGAGCAGGAGAGCGGGCGCTCGCGCGCTCGGGCGCTCGCGCCACTGTTGGTGCGGGGCCGTCTCCCCCGGGCGCGGCCGCCGGCGACTGCAGGGCCGTCCAATCGTGGCTGCGCGGGTGACTGATACGCCAGACCGCGCCGGTGTCGACGTCGACTCGGACGAAGGTGAGCGGAATCGACGGCGACTGGACATAGTCGAGCACATAGCGACCGGCACGCCGATCCGATGCCTGGCTGTGGAACGCGCTGCCGAGCGGCGCCCAGTCGCGGCCATCCGCGAGCGGCGACTGCGTGAGCTCGCCGGTCGCCGTGTCGAAGCGGACCAGAATCGGGCCTTCCGAGGTCTGGACGGCGTGAACCTCGAAGCGCCTCGGCGGGGTCGTCGAGACCTGGTCCGGGCATCCGCCGAGGAGCGAGAGTCCGACCACAGCCAGCAGGAGTGCGCAGGCGCGAGGAAACGTCAGCGATCGAGTGTGGGGCACGCGCCGACCTCGTTGAATCTGGGCCCGGCGCAGGGTAACGCGACCGTCAGCGCTTCGGTACCAGGCACAGAAAACGCCCCGGATCCAGCCGGATCCGGGGCGTTTTCTGTTTGCGAGCCATTCCGGCTCGTGACTCTCCGAGCTAGCGAAGGCCGCGGCGCCCCGCATAGCCAAGGCCAGCAAGACCGGCGATCACCAAGAGCGCCGTCGTCGGCTCGGGCACCACCGGTCCGGTGACCGACGCGCCAACGAAGGTACCGTTGGTCGTACCACCACCGGCAATCGTGATTGCGTCGATGCCCGGGTTCTGCAGGCTGGCAATCACATCGATGTCGGTATTGTCGTTCGCGCCAGCGACGACGTGGAACGTCACGGAGCCCAGCGTACGAGTGACGCCACCCACCAGACCCGTCGACAGTGTTGCTTCGTCGAACTCAATGATCAAACCAGCCCCGTTGTCGATGACGGTGCCAACCGAGACGGGGGCGAACTCGTTCCCCATGCCCGGCAGGTTGACCACAGCAAGCTCCGTTGCGTTGACTGCCTGTAGCTCTGCGGCGTCGAACTCAATCGAGATGAACACGCCCCCGATTGTCACCACGTCCGAGGTAAGGACGATGTCGGCAATGTGATTGGACGTGCCTGCGGGCGAAACCAGCGTCGCGCCAACACCTCGCCAAATTATCGAGATGGACGGAAGGGCTTGCGCCGCACTGCTTGCCAACAGAAACGCCACTGACCCTACTGCTACCGCAATCGTCCGGTTGTATCTGGCCATACTCCAAAAACTCCTCAGGTTTTTCCCTTCCCAGAAAGTTTTCTCGATCGTCTAGCCGTCAGCCTTCAATCCACCTTCGTTTTGCGGGTACCCGTCCCGGACCCAGACCAGGACGGACCCTTCAGACATACCTACTACGGCAATGCCGCCGCACGCGGCAAGGCCTGAATCGTCGGGTCCGGACACGGCTTCCCAACCGAGAGCCGTCCCGTCATTGCCGACCCGTTCTTCGGGTAGTTCGGAGAGCCCGCAGCCGGCGCACACGCCCGACCACTCGGTCCAGGGAAGCCCTGCGCGAACTGACCTGCGAAACAGGCGAAGTCAGGACCACCGATGATCCCATCACCGTTGCAATCGACATCGGCGTTCCAACCGATCCCGTTTTCCGTGGCCAAGAACGCACCCGCAAAGGCTGCGAAATCGGGGCCACCAACGATGCCGTCCTGTGTGAAGTCACCGTCACAGGCATTGCCGTGACCGTCTTGATCCGAGTCTTCCTGCCCCTCGTTCGGTGTGGCGGAGCAGTTGTCCAGATTGTTCTGATGCGAGTCTGTATCGGAGTTCCCGTCGAGGCCAGCACCTGAAGTACCCACAACGAACAGGAAGGCAAATGTCACGACGAATGCGAGCGGCATCGTCATCCAGCCGGCTTTCATACCCTTCTCCTCATGCAATCCACTTGTGCAACAAGCTCAAACTAGAAACCACGAGCCTGCGCCTCTCAAAACCAATTATTTGAGGCCCCCAGAGTTGCCCCGCGGGGCGCACGATGCGCCTGCAGAGAGAACTACTGCAAGACCTATGCCCAGGCTGTCTTCTCCGACAACAGCCTATTGTTAAACGATTTTCGCCCAGTCGCCAAGCTGTAGGGTGGAAAAATTTTGCCGACATTGGGAAAGTCAGGAAAGTCGCTTCCGCGAAAGAAGGCTCCGAATCCGCTCGAGCTCGGGCTCCAGATCCGCCTGGAATGACGAGAGTCTGGCGCGCGCTGCGTCGAGCGCGCCCGCGGTGACGCCAACGACATCCGTGGACAGCCGGACGACGAGGACGTCGCTCTCGCGATGCCAGGGACTCGCGTCGAGCGCCACGAGAGCGCGGATCAGCTCGTCTCCGAGACCTGCGCTGCCCTCATACCAGTGATGGACCAGAACCCGCCGCGCCCCGGTGCGCATCACGCTCCAGCTGGGTTGCATCGCCGGACTGCGGTCGAGCTCACCTTGCGCCTCGCGAATCCAGCCACTGCCGGGCGGAGTCGTCTTGGGCGAGATCGGGCTGCGGTATCGCTGGTCGATATCACCCATGAGCACGAACAGATCGACGCTGCCGCCTGGATCCTCGTAGCGACGATCGATCACAGTGCGGTAGCCGATCGTCCCGAGGAAGGACCGGTCGGTGTCGAGCGCTTTCGAGCTGCGACCGCCGATTTCGGTCGCGAGATCCCTGCCCGATATGGGCTCCGCCGAGGGGATCTGCCAGGGCTGCAGAACCACGGAGAGCAGACACATCGCCGCCAGCGTGGAGCCGACGACTGCCGCTCTCGTGCGCACCCCAGCCAGCGCTCCGCTCGCTGTGGATCGATCGGTCTCGGTGTCCTCCACCTGCTTGCCATACCGTTCCAGCACGCCATCGACGGCATAGAGGACCGCCAGCCCGGCCAGCAGGATTGCCACGCCCTGCAGGTTGTGGATTGCAACCACCTCGGAATGGGGATTCAGGATCAGGGCGAGCACCCGGAAGCCATTCAGGGCGAAGGCCAGGACGGGAGCCAGCACCACGATCGAGACGGCGTGCCAGCCCCGACGCCCGAACAGCTCGACCAGTAGCAGCGCGACCATGGTCAGGGTCTGGACCGAGCGCAGTCCACTGCAGCCCTCGATCACCTGGAAGTGATCCTCGGCCAGCAGCACCTGGTCTCCCGAGACGAACGCCGCCTTGCCCATCGCGAACAGCAACCAGCCGGAGGCCTCGGCGGTCCAGAGCTGAAAGCGGTACAGCACCTCGGCCAGCTGCGGGGCTGGCATCGGCATCGCAAACAGCAGCAGCAACGCCGGCAACAGCACGATGCGCATCCCGCTGCGGCCAAAGTGGATGCCCGCAGTTGCCAGCACGCCGAACAGCAGCGAGATCGCCAGCAGGTGGGGCGCCAGGGTCTTGAGCGACCAGGCGAAGCTCGCCAGCGCGAGCGCCAGCAGCGGCACTGCCAGACCCCACGCGGCCGGCGAGTTCGCCAAGCTCGCGAGCCGGCCAGAACGCCGATAAATCAGCCAACCTGCGAGCAGCACCACCACCACGGGCGATGTCTCGGTCGGGATGAAGAACCACTCTTCGAGCTCGCGCGAGAGGTCGGCCTCGGAGCCGAAGGCCAGCAGTCCCCGGTAGGCGAAGCAGGCGAGTACGAGATAGAGCAGTTGCAAGGGCGAGGACTCCACAGGCAGCGCACCCGCCGCAGCGGGCCAGATACGATCGCGCCGTCGAAAGGCGTGAAACTGTTACGCAAGACGTCCGGGTCGAGCAAGCGGCAGCGAGGCCAGCAGCAGCAGCAACGGCATCAGGGGCAGTCGAAACCGGGTCAGTCCGAAGGCCAGCGCCGAGACGGCGCTGAAGTACGCAACGCACGCGAGCAGCAGCCAGACCCTCCGATCCGCGACGGCCAGCACGACCCCCGCCGAGGCGAGTACGCAGACCGCGACGTAGGCGAGCACTGCCACGGCCGAGACTCCAACCCGCACCGGCCGCGAGACGTCCCCGTAGGCACCGATCTCGAAATGACGCAGCAGGAACGAGGTCGGATTCCACATGTCCACGAGCTTGGTCGCGGCATTGCGCACCGCACGCGCTGGATCGTCTCGGATCGCCCGCCAGGCGGCCTCGCTCGCGTAGCCGGCAATGGCGAGATCCGTGGGCTCCGCATACGGCCGGGCCAGCCGGAAGCCCTCGATCAGCGCGCGCCCGTCGAGGCTCGCCACCGGGTGGAGCGGAAGCGACTCGAAGGGCCAACTGTAGTGTGGAACACCCGGCATCGAGTGCGTCAGCAACGCTCCCGGCGCGTTGCCGCGCCACAAGTTGTATGGACCGTTGGTGTCGATCAGCACGAACCCGTCGTGCAGCAGAGTGTTGCGGATCGACCAGGGAGCAATCACGGCAAGTGCCACACCGAGCACCAGGCCAGCGCGCGCCAGCCCTGGGCCGAGGCGAGGCAGCGGCGGACGAGGAAGCCCCCTGGCGCCGTCGGCGAGCAGCCATGGCCACAGCGCGAGCAGCGGTGCGAGGTAGACGATCGTGCCACGAGTGAGCGCGGCCGCGCCCAGCACCACGCCGGCCAGTGCGGCTCGGCGGAGGGACGGCAGCCGACCGGGGCCGGCACACATCAGCAGCCACAGCAGCAGCAGCAGCTCGAAGACGAAGAGCGTCTCGGCCCACAACAGGTGCGAGTAGGCGATCAGGTTCGGATACAGCGCGCACATCCAGGCCGCGATCCGTCCGGCACGAGAGCCGAACCAGCTCGTCGCGAGCATGAGCAGCAGCACGCACGAAGCAGCCGACAGCACGCACTGCACGAGCTTGACGGCGAGCAGGCTGCGCCCGCTGATCGCCATCACGCCGGCAACGAAGGTCGGGTAGCCGGGTGGCTGGTAGGCACCCGGATACTGCGGCAGCTCCATGATCTTCCAGCCGGGATGGCGCACCCACGACTGGTACGAGCCGATGTAGCCGCGGCCGTCGAGCAGCGCCTCGGCGCGCGCGGTGTAGGCGATCTCGTCCAGCACGAGCTCGGCTCCGGAGCCCGCCCACAGCGCCGCGACCCGGATCGCGAGCGCGAACCCGAAGACGGCCCACGCGGCGCTTCGGAACCCAGCCGTCGAATCCAGCATCCGACCCTTGCTTGCTGCGCCCGGGCAGATTCCGGACGATCTGCCACACGGTGGCGGGGGGAGAGCGATTGTATCGAACGTTCGGACGACGAGCCGAGAGCGCCGGGTTCGTCGTCGCGGTCGCGGCCACGGCACTGGCGGCCGCGGCCTGTCACGACGGCAGCGGCGAGCTGTCCCCGCAGCGGCCGAACATCCTGTTCGTCGTCTGGGACACGGTGCGCGCCGACCGCATGAGTCTGTACGGTCATCGGCGCGAGACGACGCCGAAAGTCGACGCCTGGGCACAGCAGGCGCTGGTGTTCGACGACGCAATCTCCGCCGCGGGCTACACGGTGCCGTCTCACGCCTCGATGTTCACCGGATTGTTGCCCAGCGAGCACTGCACCAGCGGCGAGGCGAGCACACTCGGTGAGGAACACACCACGCTCGCCGAGCTGCTGCGCGACGCAGGCTACGCGACGTTCTTGTACTCGGAGAATCCCCACCTCTCGTCTCACCGGCGCTTGACGCAGGGCTTCGAGCGCAGCGAGCACCCCTGGAGCGACCGGTACTTCGAGCGCGCTCTCCAGATCCTGAAGCAGAAGGTGCGGGGCGACCGCAGCAGCGAGCTCGGCGAGCGCGTCGCCGCGATGGAGCGCGGCGAGAGCGAGCTCACGCCGTGGAACGTGAAGGCGGCGGGTTCGCTGGCCGGAGAGGCGCTGCTGGACTTCCTCGATGAGCTCGATCCCGGACGACCGTTCTTCGCCTTCATCAACTACATGGAGGCACATCGACCCTACATCCCGCCGCGGCGCTTCCGTGAGCGCTTCATGACCTCTGTCGAGGTCGAAGCGTCCTATGCGGTCGACCGCTCGTGGGACGCGATCTGGGAGTTCACGTTCGGCGCCCGGGAGCTATCGGACGAAGATCTGATGTTGACACGGGCAACCTACGACGCGGCGCTACTCGAGCTCGACGACCTGTTCGCGTCGCTGCTGGACTCGCTCGAGCGACGCGGCGTGCTCGACGACACGATCGTCGTGCTGACCGCCGACCACGGGGAACATCTCGGAGAGCAGCACATGTTCGATCACCAGTCGACCCTGTATCAGCCGGCGCTGCGAGTACCACTCGTGCTCTACCACCGGGATCTCCTGCCGGCGGCCCGGAGCGCCACGCCGGTCATGAACTTCGATCTGTTCCCGACGCTGCTCGAGCTCGCGGACGTGTCGGTGCCCGAGAACCTGCACGTCTCGGCACGCAGCCTGCTCGCACCGAGCGCCGAGCGCGAGCGCCTGGCCGAGAGCATCACGGCACAGAGCGCTGGCGTCATCGCCATGCGACGCCTGCACCCCGGCTGGGATCCGACGGCCTGGATCCGGACTCAGCGAGCGCTGTTCCGCGGGCGCTACAAGTGGATCGCCAGCTCGACCGGGGCAAACGAGCTCTACGACCTGCGCGCCGATCCCGGCGAGCTGCACGACGTCGCGTCGCTGCGCGAGATCGACGCCGCCTCGATGCGCGCTGCACTCGAGCGGGCAACTTCCAAACTGGTGGCTTGCAGCGGAGGCGGGGCGCCGGCGGTGGACGAGCGCGAGCGCGAGCTGTTACAGCAACTGGGCTACGAGTCGTCGTCGGAGGGCGAGGAGTCCTCGAACTCCGAGCAGCGCGCCGGCTCGAGGTAGCCTAGAGCACACAGCTCGCGCAGCCGCTGCGGATCGAGCCCGCCATCGACCACCTCGGCCGCCCCTCTGCGCAACAGCAGCCCGCGCTCGCGGCGCGCCGCAATCAACGCCAGCGTGCGCTCGCGCAGCGACTCGAGCACCTCGGTGTGGGTCTGGGAGACATCGCGCAGCTCGTAGGGATCGACATCGAGATCGAACAGCCACTCCTCGACGCGCTCGTCGTCGAGCTCGATCCGAAAGTACTTGAAGCTCTCGTCGGTGAGCGCGTACTTGAGCGGCTCGTCGCGCTCGCGGCCGGTGTCCTGACTCAGGATGGGAGCGGCGCGGAAGCCCGGAGCGAACACGTCCCGCCCGAGAGCCTTTCCGAGGAACTCGTCGAACTCCGCCACACCCAGCCGCGACAGGAGCGACGGCAGGATATCGGCCGAGGTGAGCAACGTGTCGATTCGACGCGGAGGCTCGCCCGGGATCCGGATGACGAGCGGCGCGCGGAGCTGCTCCGTCCAGGTGCTGCCGTGCGCAGCCTCGCCGTGCTGACACAGCCCCTCGCCGTGATCGCCGGCGACGACGACTGCCGTGCGCTGCCAGGCGCCATCACCGTGGGCGCGCAAGGCGTCGAGCAGGCGGCCCAGCTGGAAATCCTGATACAAGAGCTCCGCATCGTAATCGTTCGTGGTCGAGCGCGCGGTGTCGAAGGCACCGACCAGGGCCCGCGGCGCCGTCGCGTGGATCTCGCGCTGGGCGATGAACGCCTCGAGAGCAGCGTCGAGCTGAAAGCGGCCGCGATACGGTGGCAACGGTTCGAACGGAAAGTGCGCGTCGTAGAGGTGGACCCACAGGAAGAAGGGCTGGTCGGCGGCGAGCGAATCGAGCCAGGCGATTGCCGCGCTGGCAGTGTGCTCGCCCTGGCGTTGCTTGTCTTCGGGCTGATCGAAGGTGTCGAAGCCGACCTCGATGCCGCTGCCTCGCTTGAGCGGCGCGGCGCTGACGAAGGCGGCTGTCGCGTAGCCCGCCTCGCGCGCCACCATCGCGAACGAGACCAGCTCGGGCGCGGGTACGAAACGCTTACCGCCCTGCGTGGCATTGGCGAGCACGCCGTGCTCCAGCGGATGGCTCGAAGTCAGGATCGAGAGGTGAGACGGCAGCGTCGTCGCGATCGGCACGATCAGCCGTTCGAAGGTGATCGCCTCGGCCGCGAAGGCATCGAAGTGCGGGGAGGTGTCGCGGAAATAGCCGTAGGTACCGAGGTGGTCGGCGCGTGTGGTGTCGAGCGTGATCAGGACGATGTTGGGTCGTTCCGCAACCAGGGTCTCCGGCCCGCGCTCGCCACAGCCAGCCGCCGCGAGCACCGCGACAGCGAACATCAGGGACGCAGTGGGCTGGATCGTCGACATGGAAGGCGGGCGCCTCGCGGGTCGCGCTGGATTAGCACACGCCCCGGCCTAGTAGCCCACGCGGCGACGCGAGAGACGGACGACGACCTCGCCCGGGCTCGGTTGTTCGGGGCCTTCCGGGAGCACTCCTTCCGCCACGCCGAGCACGCGCACGCTGCGCTCGGGATGAACCAGGTCGGCCCAGGCCTGTACCGAGTAGTCCGACAAGATCGCTGCTCCCGACACCCCTGGGATTCCCTCGCGCGGGTGGGCCCACATCGGCAGCGGCGGCGCGTCCACCCGCTGGCCGGGGACGCTGGCCACGATCCGTCGATCGAGCTCCTCCAGGAACTCGTCGGCCACCTCGGTCGCACGCTGCCACTCCCCGTAGCTGTGGAACCAGGGCGCGAAGCTCGCCTGCCACAGACCCACTGCGCCCAGCAGCAGCGCGGCCGCCGCGCAGGTCGAACGCGTCGCCACGGCGTGAGCGCGGGCACAGGAGACCCGCACCAGCCACCCGATCAGCGCGGTAAAGGAGATCGCGCCGCCGACTGCCGGAAGCATGTAGTACCAGGCGCCCACCCAGCCGGCGCCCGCGTAGGGAAGCGCGAACACGGCGCCCCAGCAGAAGCCGAACCCGATCGCGCTCAGCTCGCTCGCGCCGTCGAGTGGGGACGAGCGTCGCGCGAGCAGCAGCCCGCCGGCCGCGAGCGCGAGACCTGCGAGCAGCCCGAGCTGCGCGAGCGGCGTCTTGGCGGCCCCGAACAGGACCACCCCGCGTGCGAGCTCACTGGCGACCCCGGGAGCCAGGGCCAGCGTGCCGAGCACGCTGAGGCCTTCGCGATGGCCGCCCAGCCCGTCGAGCAACGTCAGCCGGACGGCGAGCGCCAGGGCCGCGAGCGCGAGCGCGGGCGAGGCAGCGTCGAACGCGGCGCGAGCACGAGCCGCGATCCCCCGCTCATCGCCCAACCCCGCGGCGGCCGCCGCGACGAGCAGCGGCACCGCGTAGCCACTCTCCTTGGAGAGAATCGCCAGCAACGAGACGACGCCGGCAGCCAGAGCGCGCCGCGACAGGGTCAGCACCACCGCCGAGATGGCGAAGACACAGCACAGCAGGTCGGCGCGGCGGGCCGGGATCGGAACGATCTCGTAATAAGAAGGATGGAGCGCGAAGACCGTCGGAAGCGCGATCGCCATCCAGCGCGATCGCGCACCGCCGATCTTCTCGCCCAGCGCGCCGAGCCCCAGCAGCAGGACCGTGAACAGCAGCGCGCCAGTCAGCTGGTAGCCGAACGGATCCAGCCCCCACAGCGCCTCGTCGAGGGCGAAGGTCGCGCTCGCCAGCGGCCGATAGAACGCACTCGGATAACGCCCGTCCATCAGCCGCTCGACGAACAGGTCCGCGAAGTCGCCCGGCGATTCCACGCGGGCACTCGCAATCAGCGGATGGGTGTCGAACCCGATCAGGCCGTAGTGCCGGGTCTCGGCGAAGAGCGCGGCGCCCGCGGCGAGAGCGACGGCGATCGCGAGCGAACGCACGGCGAGCCCGGACATCGCGACCGAGCATACAGAACCCGCGAGCCGGAATCGGTACCCTCGCGCCTTGGGCTGGATGCGCGAGCCAGGCGCGCGTCAGGGGGAGTGGCAACGTGCAATCGAGGATCGCCTTCGCGCTCGTTGCGCTGAGCGTGCTCCTCCACTGGCCGTTCGGACAGCCCGACTTCGTGTACGACGACGTCGACTTGGTTCTCGAGAACGCAAGCCTCCGCTCGTTCGGCGGCACGTTCGAGGCGATGATCGAGCCGTTCCCGCCCGATCAGCCCGAGCGAGGCCTCTACCGGCCCATCGCCACGCTCTCCCATGCTGTCGACTTCGCGGTGTTCGAGTTCGAGCCAGACGGCCATCACATCGTGAACGTCGTGCTGTACGGCGCGCTGGTCTGGCTGGTGTACGCGCTGGCTCGCGCCTGGTTCGGGGACGCCAGTCCGACCGCCGTGGCCGCGGCGCTGCTGTTCGCGGTGCATCCGGTCCACTGCGACGCGGTCGACACGGTGTCAGGTCGCTCGGAGGTGCTGGCGCTCGTATTCGTGGTGTCCTCGATCCTGCTGTTCCTGCGCGCATCGCCACCCGGCGACGAGCGCCCGAGGCGCGGCATCGGGGCGGCGTCGGGCTTGCTGTATCTGCTCGGCTGTGGAACCAAGGAGACGGCCGTACTGCTGCCGGCCGTCCTGGTCCTGCATCTGCTCGCTCGCGACGGCGCGCCGGGCGGAGCGCTCGCGTTCGCCAAGCGGGCCCTCGACCACACCAGCCTGCATCTCGGGATCGCGTGCATCTATCTGGCCGTTCGACTCGAGGTGCTCGGCGGTTTCGGCCCGGCACAGCCAGTGCTGGAGGGAATCGGTCTGCTCGCGCGAACGTCTATCGCTGGAGCCGTGTTCGCGGAATATCTGCGCCTGCTCGTGTGGCCGGATGTGCTGCAGCTCGATTTCTACTACCAGCAGACGATCGGGCTGCCTGGAACCCCGACCCTCCAGTCCGTCGTCGGCTGGGTCGCTGCGCTGGCGCTGTTGCTCGGATGGACGACCGCGGCGGTCGCCGCGTTGCGCGGGCGGCCGACCTCCCTGGCCTCCCCTCGCGGCCTGTGGATCGCCGGTCTGGGGAGCGCCTGTGTGTTCCTGCTTCCCGTCTCACACCTGCTCGATATCGGCGCACTGATGGCAGAGCGCTTCTTGTTCGCGCCATCGCTCGGCTTCGTCCTGTTCGCAACGGGGCTCGCATCGCATTTCCTGCAGCGACACGTGGCCGACCACAGGACGCGGCGACTCGTAGCCGTGGTCGCCGTGGCCGGGCTTGCCGTAGCGGGCGGCCTGCGCAGCGGTCTGCGGGCCGCCGAGTGGCGTGACGGCATCCAGCTGTGGGAGTCGCTCTCACGCCTCACCCCGGGCGACTACCGGACGTACTCCAACGCCGCAACCCACTGGATCGCACGAGGCGACTACGAGGCGGCGGAGCGGGCCTTGCGAACCGCACTCACACTCGAGACCGGTGATCCCGCAGTACACACCAACCTTGCCGTGGTGCTGATGGAGCGCGGCGAACTGGCCGCCGCCGAATCGATCCACCGGGTATTGCTCGAGACGAACCCGGCCGACGTCCACGCCTGGCACAGCCTCGGCGTGATCGAGCTGCGCCGCGAACGGGTCGCCCAAGCCCTGACCTACTTCGAGCGCGCGCTGGTCGCCAACCCCAACTTCGAGCCCGCGCGCCGCCAGGCTGAGCAGGCGCGCAAACGAATCGAATTCGCCCGCCGCTACATCCACCAGAACCGGGGCCGGGCTCGAGAATCCGAGGATCCCGACTTTCGGTCCACCTTCCAGCGAGCCTGCAAGATCGCCGGTGAAGACTGCGGGGAGCAACCGGTCCCGACGGGGTCGGAATCGAGCCCTTGACGCCCGCAAGTGTCACGGGCAAGGCGCCGCTCAGCGGCTCTCCTGCAGCGCTGCGAGCCGCAGCCCGACGGCGGCGGCGCTCTGCGGACGCCGCTCGGGCTGGGGCTCGAGCAGCTTCACGATCAACTCGGCCAGGCGCGGATCGAGGTCGGGTACGACCTCGCGGGGGTCGCGCGGTGCGCCGTGTCGCGTGGGATGGCGGCTGTCGACGCGGGGGAAGGGGACCTCGCCCGTGACGAGCTCGAACAGCGTGGCACCAAGTGCGTACAGATCGGCTCGGTGGTCGACCTCGGCGCCGTCCGTCTGCTCCGGCGCCATGTAGTAGGGCGTGCCGCCGATCAGGCTGGCGCCTCGCCGGACCTCCTCGACCAGCTTCGCCAGGCCGAAGTCCATGATCTTGATGTGCTGGTCCGTGGTCAGGAACAGGTTGGCCGTCTTGATGTCGCGGTGGATCACGCCGCGCACGTGGGCGTACTCGAGGCCGTCGCAGACCTGCGTGCCGATCCGCGCAACCTCGGCAGTCGACAGGCACCCACGCTGCCGCAGCAGCCCGCCCAGCGGGTGGCCCTCGAGCAGCTCCATGGTGATGAACAGCTCGTCGTCTTCCCGGTCGGCGTCGTAGACGATGACGATGTTGGGGTGATTCAGCGCGGCCGCAGCGCGCGCCTCGCGTAGGAACATCTCCACGGCGCCCGGGTGTTCGCGCAGGTTCTCGGACAGGCGCTTGAGCGCAACGATCCGGCCGAGCCGTCGATCTCGCGCCTTGTACACGATCCCCATACCGCCGCGCCCGATTTCCTCGAGCTGCTCGTAACGCTGGGTCGGGAGCACCACGGTCGGCGCCAGCGAGACGCCATCTCTCGATTGCTGGGCATCGAGGTAGCGTCGCCCGCTGCGCGCCTTTCGTAGCTGCTCAGCACGCGTCGCCAGGTTGGGATAGGCCGGGTCGAGCAGTCGCAGAGCCTCGATCACCTCGAGCGCGCTCTCGAGATCGCCCGCCTTCTCGTGGAGCTCGGCCAGACGCGCGTAGGTCCGCGGCGCAACCTCGTCCTGACCGGCAGCCGCGACGTACTCCGCAAGCTTGCGCGCCGCCACCTCGAAGTGCGACTCGCGCTCGAACGCGTCGGCCAACAGGACGCAGGCGTCGCGGTAGCTCGGGTCCTCGGACGAGACGCGCTGCAACAAGCGGATCCCACGGGTCGGCAATCCGTTGTCGAGCGCAATGCGCGCGGCCTCGAAGATATCGCCGCGCCGGTTCAGGGCCTCGACCCAGCTCGCGACGTCACCGGCCGAGCGAAAGCAGGCAATTGCGTTGTCGAAGTCGCGCGCAGCCTCGTAGGCGCGCCCAGCGCGCACCTCCTGGCCGGACAGCTGATACATCTCGGCCGCCGACAGCAGATCGTGCGAGCGCTCGAACAACTCGCCCGCGTGCGCGCAGTTGCCCAGTTCGCTCTGCAGCTCTGCCGCAAGGTCGAGAGTCCCGGCCGCCTCGAAGTGCAGCGCGGCCTCGTCAATGCGTCCGTGCTCGCGGCAGCGCCGGCCGAGCAGCTGGTGTGCCAGCTGCGGCTGACCGTCGCGCGCGAGCCGTTCAGCGGCCGTTTCGAGCTGTCCGGAGAGATAGGGCTCGACTGCCGGCGGGCACGCCTTGAACACGATGTTCTCGTTGCGACCCAGGTCGACCGACAGCTGGGTCGGAAGGTGCGATCGAACCAGGAGCGGTCGCTCGACGACGCGGTCGCCCCCTCCGGCGACAATCAGGTACTCACCGCGCGGGAGGTGCAGGCGAACGCGGCCCCGCACCGTCTCGACACTGCCTCCGGGGTGCCCGCGCGCAGCCACGAGTGCATCGGGGACGTCCCTTCCGTCCCAGGTCACCTTTACATCCACCGGACACGCGCCCGGTGTCGCATCGACGTCGAGTCGTACCGTGCGGCGGTGCAGCACCGTTGCGGACCCCTGGAGGAACCGGTGCGCAACGGACGAGCCGTCGCGCGGATCTTGCAAGACGCCTTCTACGGTCACGTAGTAGCGGCCGCACGACAGCCGCGGGAACGAGGTCTCTCGCGCCACCAGCTGGTGCTCCCGGCCGCTCGCCGTTCCACCCTTGAGGATCTCGTGGTCGCTCACCGGGCGGCGACGCTCCGCGCGATCGTGGCTGCGATCGAGGCGCACGCGGAAGCTGCCGCGCAGCTCTTGCGGATACACGATCTGCACCGTCAGATCGCCGCGCCTGCGCATCGTGAACAGGATGGCAACGACGACGAGGGCGCCCAGCCCGGCGAGCCCGAGGCGACTCTCGGCCCAGTCGACCTCGAGCAGCTGCCCGGCAAACGCGACGGCGTCGTCCAGTGTCGTGCCCCGGAGGACCTCCGCTGCGGACGCAACCGGCGGCCGTGTCTCCGGGGGATCGGACTGCGCAGGCAACAGCGACGCGGCAGGCGATGCGGCAGGCGATGCGGCGTACTCGAGCGATCGACCGGCAGTGACGTACTGGCTGGCTTCGCTCTGCATGCGAGCCGGGCGACGCCGGGCGCGCGCATCGTCGGGCGAAAGGCGCGCAGCGATCTCAGCGAGCTCGAGCGCCGATCGCTGGAGGCCCACCGCGCGCTCGATCGCGATCGCAGCAGCCAGCTGGATCCGGATCCCCGGGTCGTACCGAGATGCCGCGCGGGTGCGCTGCGCACGTGAAGCGAGCGGTGCGAAGAGCGTTCTTCCCGCCGAACGCCCGGCGAGTGCGGTTGCCGGCGCTTGGGGCAGGGAGACGTTTGGCGTCGTGAAGGCTTCGTCGCGCGCGGCATCTGGCGAAGCGACGCCGGCAGCGGCGTCCCACACCTGGTGCTCGCGCCTCAGGATGTCGCGGCGCAGATCCTCGCGGACCCGCCGTTCCCACAGCTCGCCGCCTTCCGGAGCGGACCCGGCACCGGGCTGCGCATCCGCGGAGAGCGTAAAGCTTCCGCACAAGACAACGCCTACGAGGCTTCGAAGCCATCTGGCCCGGCTCGGCATCGGATTTCGAGCCGCCCCCCGAGCTGATCCCGATCGAACGGTATTTAGCCCCTTCCCATGCGGGTTGCTTCCCCGCAGGAATGGCGCTGTCTGGAGGCGTGGGGGAGCGGCGCTCAGCCCGCGTTGCCCGACTTCTCGGCCTTCTTGCGGGCGCGGCGCCGACGCCGGCTCAGCTTGACGCGATGGCGCTTGATCTTCTGCTTGCTCTTGCTGCGAGCCATCGGCTCCTCCCGTCTTCTGACGGCGCCCGAGGCTACCCCGGCCGCCCGTCCGCTGCCACGGAAGGGGCCGGCCAGGCGCGGCGCATCCCGAGCAGGCCGGCTACGGCGAAGAGGGAGGCGAGCGGCAACACGATCCAGTCGATCCAGCCGGGCCAGCTCTGCGTGGAGAGCGCAATCGCCAGGGCGTTGTTTGCCACGTGGCAGAGGATGCAAGCGAGCGTACTCCCGGTCGTGACTCGCACCCCAGCCAGGTAGAGGCCAAGGGCACCTGCGCCCAGTATGTGCGCGGGGTCGAGATGCAGCAGCGCGAACGGCAGCGTGCTGAGGGCGATCGCCGCCGGTGCGCCGATTCGGCGCAGCAGCGCGCCGAGCAGGAGCCCGCGAAACAACAGCTCCTCGGCAATGCCGGGCAGCAGGGCCACGCCGATCGCGAGCAGCGCAAGGGCCGGCAGCGCCGCCGCCGCCATCGCCTGGTCGAGCTGCTCGAGCGAGCTGCCTTCGACGACACCCGTCCAGGCGAGACCCGCGCTGACCATCACGCCGAATCCCAGCTGTCCGGCCAGCAACAGAGAGAGCGACGGGGCGCCGTCGCGCGGCCGCACCAGCGCCAGGGTGTCACGAGGGGGTGCCGGAACCAGGAATGCGCCCATCACGGCGAGTGCGGCGAACGACAGCGATGCGATCGTGCCCGCCAGGGCGAGCCACTCGGCATCGAGCGGGCGCTCGCGGGCCAGTCCAGCACCCACCGCCAGCGTGGCCACGGCCGTCGCTGCGATGGCCGCTGCGGCGCGCGGTCGGGTCTCGGCCATGCTCGGCAGGATACTCGCGATGCGGACCGAGCCGGCTACCCTCCGGTCGTGTCGTCCGAATTCTCGTCCTCGTTGCTCCTGGCCATGCCCCAGCTACAGGATCCGAACTTCAAGCGCGCGGTGGTTCAGCTGATCGAGCACGACGAGCAGGGAACCTTCGGTCTAGTGCTCAATCGCGAAGTCGACCTCACGGCCGTCGACCTGTGTGAGAGCCTCGAGTTCGACTGGAATGGCGACCCGGGCGCGTGCATCCGCTGGGGCGGACCCGTTCAGGGCAATACGGGCTGGGTGTTGTTCGGCGACGACGTCGCGCTCGAGATGAGCGGCGAGCCGGTGCAGCAAGTGCTGCCGGGGCTGAGCTTCGCCGGGTCGCTATCGGTCCTGCAGGCGGTCGCCGAGCAGCCACCGGAAGACGTTGAGCTGTTCCTCGGCTATGCAGGCTGGGGCCCGGGGCAGCTCGAGAGCGAGATCGCAGCAGGCGCCTGGCTGAGCGCACCGCCGTCGACCGAGGTCGTCTTCGGCGTCGATCCCGACGTAATGTGGGACCACGTCCTGCGCGGCCTCGGCGTCGACCCGGTCACATTGATCTCGACCAGCGGGGTTCACTGATTCCGCTCCGGTCGGGGTGGAGCGGTAGACTGCCCTGTCGCGCCCGCCCAGATCTCGAGGAGGTTCAGAGTCATCGAGTCCACTGTCAGTTACGAGATCCGCTGCCCCACTTGTAACGTGAGCTACCCGCCCGAAACCAAGCAGTGCATGCACTGCGGCGGACGCCTCGGCCGGACTCGGCTCGGCGTGGACAGGCTCGCGAGCGGACCGATCGACATCGACGACTTCCCGGATCAGGCGCCGCGCCGCGGTCTACTGCGGACTGGCCTCGGCTCGATCTGGATTCTCTTGGCCCTCACCGCGACCTGCTATCGCGTCTGTACCGGCTGAACGAGGCGCAAGGACAACGGCATGCCCACGATCCATGGAGTCAATGCATCGCCCTTCGTGCGCAAGGTACGCGCGGTCCTGGAAGAGAAGGGCGTCGAGTACGAGCTCAACCCCGTCATGCCGTTCGGTGTGTCCGACGAGTTCAAGAAGATCTCGCCGCTGGGAAAGATCCCGGTTTACGAGGACAGCGGCTACGTGCTGCCCGACTCGTCTTGCATCGCGGCGTTCATCGAGCGCAAGCATCCGACGCCAGCGCTGTACCCCGAGAACGACGAGTCCTTCGGTCGCGCTCTGTTCCTCGAGGAGTATGCCGACACGAAGCTCGTCGAGGTTCTGGTCATGGTCTTCGTGCAGCGCGTGATCAACAAGCTGATCATGAAGGGCGAGTCGGACGAAGCACTGTGCCGGCAGGTGCTGACCGAGCGCATCCCGCCCGTGTTCGACTACCTGGAATCGCTGATCGGCAGCGGCAACGCTCTGGTGGATGGACGCTTCTCGATCGCCGATATCGCGGTCGCCTCGCCGTTCGTCAACTTCGCTCACGCCGGCGAGGAAGTGGACGCGGCGCGCTGGCCCGGGCTGGCAGCCTATGTCGGGCAGCTCCATGCCCGACCGAGCTTCAAGAAGCTGATCGACGAGGAGCAAGCCGGCTTCGCGTCGATGTGATCGGCCTGCGAAGAGAGGATTGTCGATGAAGGTCGAGGCCGCCATTGCCGTTGCGGCGGGCGAGCCGCTCGCGATCGACGAGCTCGAGCTCGAGCAGCCCAGGGCTGGCGAGTGTCTGGTGCGGATCGTGGCCACGGGCGTCTGCCACACGGATGCCTACACGCTCTCGGGCGCGGACCCGGAAGGGTTGTTCCCGAGCGTGCTCGGTCACGAAGGGGGCGGCATCATCGAGGAGATCGGCCCCGGCGTCACATCGCTCGAGGTGGGCGACCACGTCATTCCGCTCTACACGGCTGAGTGTCGGCAGTGCAAGTTCTGCCTGTCGGGCAAGACCAACCTGTGCGGTGCGATCCGCGAGACCCAGGGCCGGGGCCTGATGCCCGACGGAACGAGTCGCATCTCGTGGCGCGGCGAGAAGATCCACCACTACATGGGGACGTCGACGTTTGCGCGCCACACGGTGGTGCCGGAGATCTCGCTCGCGAAGATCCGCAAGGACGCGCCGCTCGACAAGGTGTGTCTGCTCGGCTGCGGTATTACGACGGGAATCGGGGCGGTCCTGCACACCGCGAAGTGCGAGCCGGGCTCGTCGGTCGCGGTCTTCGGATTGGGTGGGATCGGACTGTCGGTGGTCCAGGGCGCTGTGATGGCAGGCTGCGAGCGCATCATCGGTGTCGATACCAACCCCAAGAAATTCGAGATGGCGCTGCAATTCGGCGCCAGCGACTGCATCGACCCCGCCGACGTCGGCGACAGCGTTGCCGACTACATCGTCGATCTGACCGACGGCGGCGTCGACTACTCATTCGAGTGCATTGGAAGCGTCGAGGTAATGGGCGAGGCACTGCGCTGTACGCACAAGGGGTGGGGCGAGTCGATCATCATCGGGGTCGCCGGTGGCGGGCAGGAGATCCACGCGCGGCCCTTCCTGCTGGTTACCGGGCGCTCGTGGCGAGGCACCGCGTTTGGCGGCACGCGGGGCCGAACGCAGCTGCCGAGCTTCGTCGATCGCTACATGAACGGACGGATCAAGATCGACGAGATGGTGAGCAGGGTGCTGCCGCTCGAGCGGATCAACGACGCATTCGAGCTGATGCACGAGGGCGAGACGATCCGCAGCGTGATCGACCTCAGCTGAGGGCGGACGCGACCAGCCGCAAGGCGATCAGGGTCAGCACGCTCTTGTACAGCAGCGTAAAGGCCCGCTCGTTCACGAACTCGAGCAGGCGGCTGCCGGTCCAGGTCCCGGCAACCACCATCGCCGCCAGCAGTGCGAGCAGTAGGGCGTGCTCGCCGAAGGCGAACCCGACGGCACCGAACACCACGAGCTTGGCCAGATGCCCGAGCGTCTGGCATGCGGCCTTCGTGCCGATCAACGCGAAGCGGTCGAGGCCGAGGTTCAGGAAGAACGGCGCAATCAGCGGGCCCGTGGCGCCGATCGACACGTTGAGGAAGCCGACCGCGCCTCCCAGCACGACGAAACGCCGGTGAGCGTTCGTGTTCTCCGGGTGGGTGCCCAGCAACAGGGCTCCTGGCGCCCAGGTTGCGAGCAGCACGAACGCGCCGATCACTGCGCGCAGCCCGTCGGGTGGCAGCCGCTGCGCCAGGCCGATCCCGGCGAACCCGGCCGGCAGCAACAGCAACGCGTAACGCCACACGATGTCGCGGCGCACCGAGCGCCGCTGAATCCAGCTGCGCGAGCCGTTCGAGATCAGTTGGATGACCCCGTGCAAGGGGATGACCAGGAGCGGCTCGGCATACAGCAGCATCACTGCGAGCAGCGTGATCCCGCCCGCCATCCCGACGATCGCCGACAACCCCGCGGTGGCGAACGCCGCCACCGCGAGCACGATTGCGGCCTCCGAGCCGAGCGGCCCGAACCCTTCGAAGCCAGCCATGGGCATCCCCGCGCGAGCACGGTAAGCTACTCGCATGCATCAAGTTGATCAACGTGTATTAAATGATCAATATCGAGATCATCTGACGGCCCGGGAGGCGGCCGAGATGCTTGGTATCAAGCTTCCCACGCTCTACGCCTACACGAGCCGCGGCCTGGTCCGCAGCATGGCCGGACCGAAGGGGCGCACGCGCCGCTACCTGCGTGCCGATCTCGAGCGACTGCGGGCACGGCGCGACGCCCGCGCCGGGCACGGGCCCGTGGCGGCCGCGGCGCTGCGCTTCGGCGAGCCCGTGCTGGACACGCGGCTGACGGCGATCGATCCCGAACGCGGCCCGATCTATCGCGGCCAGCTGGCGGCAAAGCTGGCCGAGCAGGGCACGCCGTTCGAGGCCGTCTGCGAGCTGCTGTGGACCGGGGCCTCGCTCGCCGACTCGCCCGTCTGGCCGCCGAGCGATCCACCCCCGGCGATCGACGCACTCGCCCACCTGCTGCCCGCGACCGCGACGCCGCTCGAAAGGCTGGCGTCATCGCTGCCGCTGCTCGCCGCCCACGACCCGGGCCGCTTCGCCGCGCGCCCCGAGAGCGTTCTTCCGCGCGCGCGACAGCTGCTGCGCTGGATGGCCGCTGCGCTCGTCCCTCGCTTCGAGCCGGCTCGTATCGAGACTGTGCTCGCGGCGCCGAGCATGGCCGCGGCCGTCGCGTGTGCCCTCGGCGCGCCCGGCCACGCGGAGGCGTCGACTGCCCTCGATCGCGCGCTCGTGCTGTGCGCCGACCACGAGCTCAACGCGTCCGCATTCGCGGGTCGCGTCGCGGCGTCGACCGGCGCCGATCTCTATGCCTGCGTCGGCGCCGCACTGGCCGCGCTGTCGGGGCCGCAGCACGGCGGTGCGGCGGACCGGGTCGAGGTGCTGATCGAGGAGATCGGAGAGCCGGAGCGGGCCGAGCAGGTCGTGAACGAGCGCGCGCGGCGCGGCGAGAGCACGGAAGGCTTCGGCAGCCCGATCTACCCGCGCGGCGATCCACGCGGCGTCGCATTGCTCGGCTGGGCCGAGGAGCTGGCTCCCGGCTCGCGAGGAGTGCGCAGCTGTCGCGCGCTGGTCGACGCGATGGCAGCGAGCGGCGTCGGCCCGACGGTCGACCTGGGCCTGGTCGCCCTCGCCAGCGCGCTAGCGCTTCCCGCCGGGTCCGCGGTCGGCATGTTCGCGATCGCTCGCTGCGGCGGCTGGGTCGCGCACACGCTCGAGCAGTACCAGGCCGGCTTTCTGCTGCGGCCGCGGGCGCGCTACACCGAGCGCGACTAGCGGGCACGGGCGTCGCTTCAAGCTCGACGCCCCAGCCAGTCGAGCAGCGCGCACACATCCCGGCCATCGGACAATCGGTGCAGTGCGGCCGTTGCGGTCTCTGCCGAGCCTACGCGGAAGGTGCTCGCCAGGCCGACCAGAAAGCGGAAGGCGTCTTCGTCGGTGTGATCGTCGCCGACGTAGATCACGCGCACTCGCTCGCTCCAGTCGGGGCCATAGCGTGCACGGAGAATGTGGAGCACCGCGCGCCCCTTGTCCCAGCCGATCGGCGGGCGTCCCTCGACTGCCGCATGGCCCGGACGCGCCTGGAAGCCCGCCCGCTCGATCAGCCGCTGCGCCTGGGCGAGCAGCGCTCGGCGCTCATCGAGCGGAACCCGTCGCACATGGAAGGTGAGAGTCGGACCCTTTGCCTCGATCCAGGCACCACTGCGCGCAATCTCCTTGAGAGCGCTCGCGAGCGTGGCAGTGCGCTTCTC
Organism: Myxococcota bacterium; assembly: GCA_036336835.1. GTDB lineage: Bacteria > Myxococcota_A > UBA9160 > UBA9160 > UBA4427 > JAYZFK01. The sequence continues at coordinate 24,496 of JAYZFK010000005.1, forward strand.
GTAATGGACCAGGTCCTCGTGGCGGAACCGGACGCCGGGTCCGTCGATCTCGAGACCGTGGTTGCCGGCGTAGGTGACCCCCTCGCATCCGACCATGCCGCGCACGTCGGCAAGACTCCGTCCCGACACGATCGCGACGTCGGTCTCGTCGTGCGCGACGCAGCGTTCGAAAGTGTCGCGCATTCGCGCGTTCATCACCGCGTCACGCGGATGCTCGCGGATCGGCGCCAGTGTCCCATCGTAGTCGAGGAAGAGAGCGAGGCGGCGGCGGCGGCGGAGGTAGTCTCCCAGCCACTCCTCGATGTCGTGATCGCCGATCGGCTCCGCCGGGACGGGCTCGCGCGCCGACGCATCGAGGAAGCTCTCGACCCAGGCGTGGACGTCCATGCGCCGCTCGCGCTTGCGCAGCCGATCCATGCGTTCGCGGCGACGCGGCTCTTCCATCTCGAGCGCGTCGTGAATCGTTTGCGCGACGGAGTCGAGGTGATAGGGGTTTACTTTCGAGGCTTCTCGCATCGTCTCGGCGGCACCGGCGAGCGTCGAGAGTACGAGCACGCCCGGGTCACCGACCTGCGACGCGACGTACTCCTTGGCAACGAGATTCATTCCGTCGCGCAACGGTGTGACGAGCGCCACTGCAGCATCGCGATACAACGCCGCCAGTCGAGGCTTTGGCACGGACTGGTGCAGGTAGCGGATCGGCGACCAGCGGCTGCTCGCGAAACGTCCGTTCACCTGGCCGACGAGCTCGTCGATCTCGCGTTTGAGAGCCTGGTACTCGCTCACCTCGCTCCGGCTCGGTACGGCGATCTGCAGGAGCGCCACCTTCTCGCGATGTTCGGGGTGGCGCTCGAGCAGACGTTCGAAGGCGCGGATGCGCTCTGGAATCCCCTTGGTGTAGTCGAGTCGGTCGACCCCGAGCACCAGCCGCTCGCGCTCGGTTTCGGGCTGCGCGTCTGCCTGTCTCGCGAGCGACTCGAACTCGTCGAAATCGATGCCGACCGGGAACACGCCGACCTGCACGGCGCGATCGCCGTGATGGACGACGAGCTGATCGCGGTCGACACGCTCGTGCAACAGACGCTCGACACAGTCGAGGAAGTTGGTCGCGTACCCGGCGACGTGGAAGCCGATCACATCGCACGCGAGAAGGCCGCGCAGCAGCTCCTCGGCCCAGGGCAGCAGCCGGAACAGGTCATAGGGTGGAAACGGGATGTGCAGGAAGAAGGCAAGGTGAGCGCGAGGCCGCAGCTGGCGCAGCGACTCACCGACGACGAGCAGGTGATAGTCGTGGATCCAGACGAGTTCGGCCTCGCCGAGACCGTCCGCGATGGCGCTGGAGAAGCGCTCGTTGACCGAGGTGTACCCGACGAAGTCGTCGGGCTCGAACGACGCGCGCTGGGGCATCGAGTGGAAGAGAGGCCAGATCGTCGCATTCGAGAACCCGTGGTAGTGGAGGTCGGTGTCCTCGGACGACACCCGTACGGGTCGCACGTGATAGGGCTGAGCCAGGTCGGGGAGCTTCTCGTCCGGGGCGAGTTCGAGTCCCGGCCAACCGACCCAGGTGCCGCCGCGGCGCCGCAGCACCGGCTCGAGGGCCGATACCAGGCCGCCGGACGACCGACGCGAGACCAGTCGGCCATCGGCATCGCGATCGAACGTGAACGGCAGGCGGTTGCTCGCGATCACGATCGGCGACGCCTTCGTGTCTCGCTCACTCGCTGCAGCGCCTACGCGGGTGTCTGCTTCAGCCACGCTCACCCCCAGGTGTCGATCAGCCCGCGGAGTGTATCGCGGCCGAGCCGCTACCCTAGTGCCCGGGGGTGCGCGTGGATCAGCTCACGCTGGGACTCATCCTGTACGTGGTCTTCCTGTTCTCGGTGACGCTTCACGAAGCCGGTCACGCGTGGGCGGCGTTGCGGGGCGGAGACCCGACGGCGTATGCCGGCGGCCAGGTGACTCTCGATCCTCGACCTCACATCCGGCGCGAGCCGTTCGGAACCGTGCTGGTCCCGCTGCTCGGAATCGCGATGAGCGGCTTCCCGATCGGCTGGGCGAGCACACCCTACGATCCCAGGTGGGCCTATGCTTTTCCGAGGCGCGCGGCCTGGATGGCTCTCGCCGGCCCGGCGGCCAACCTGTTGCTGATGCTACTGGCGGCACTGCTGATCCGGAGCGGAATCAGTGCAGGCGTGTTCCTGCCCGGCTACGTCTCGGTGAGCGAGCTGGTCGTCGCGGCCCCCGGGGCGGGTGCGGTGACCACCGGAATCGCGATGCTGGTGAGCGGGCTGTACGCGATGAACCTGTTGCTGCTGGTCCTGAACCTGATTCCGATCCCGCCGCTCGACGGGAGTGCGGCGATCGGACTGATCCTGCCCGAGGGGACGGTTCGGCGACTGCAGATCGCAATGAACCAATCGGGTCTCGCGCTCATCGGACTCCTGATCGCGTTCGTTGTGATCCGGGAGGCCTTCTGGCCGATTTTCGTGGCGACGCTGGGCCTGCTGTTCACGGGCTTGTGATGCGCGACGCCAGGATCCGGGCGATCTGGGCGATTCTCGCCCTGTGCGCGTGTGGCGCTCCAGAGGTCCCCAATGAGCCCGCTCCGACGACCGAGGGCCCGGGGCCGCGCCCGCCGGTCGTGCTGATCACGATCGAATCGCTGCGCACCGATCACGTCGGTGCCTACGGAGGCAGCAGTCGCACCCAGCCCGCGGTCGCGATCACGCCGACGCTCGATGCCCTGGCTCGGGAAGCGGTCGTCTATGAACGAGCACACTCGGTCACCAGCTGGACGCTGTCGTCGCATGCGAGTCTCTTCACCGGGCTGTATCCGACAGCGCATCAGACACGCCAACCGATGGCACGGCTAGGGGCGGATTACACGACGCTGGCCGAGCGGTTGTCCGAGGTGGGCTACCAGACTGCGGCGGTGGTGAGCGGCCCGTACCTGCGCAACGCGTACAACCTGACACAGGGCTTCGATCGGGTCGACGAATCGAGCGCGAACCCGATACAGCCGCGGGCGCACCAGGACATCACGAACCCCGGCATGGAGGCGGGCCTGATCCGGTTCATCGAGCGCGAGCGCGACCCAGACCGTCCGTTCTTCCTGTTTGCCTACTTCTGGGATCCGCACTTCGATTTTCTGCCACCGGAGCCGTACGCCAGCATGTTCCTCGACGACGACAGCGAGCAGATCGACGTGCGCAACTTCGATACCGGGAACGCGATCCATCCGGGGATCTCGACCGCCGAGCTCGAATTCGTGATCGCGCAATACGACGGAGAGATCCGGGCCACCGACGAGCTACTCGGACGCTTCTTCGGCTTGTTGCGGCAAAGGGGGTTGTGGAGCGATTCGCTCGTGATCGTGACAGCCGACCACGGCGAGGAGTTCTTCGACCACGGTGAGAAGGGGCACAAGAAGAACCTGCACGCCGAGACAGTCCGGGTTCCGTTACTCGTGAAGTACCCGAAGGGTCGGGGGGGCAGGCCCGGTAGCCGCGACGAACGGCTGGTGAGTCTGGTGGACGTGGCGCCGACCGTACTCGAGTTCGCCGGCGCCGCGCCCGCCGAGCCAGTCCACGGACGATCCTTGCTGTCCGAGCCCGACGCGGACCGCGCGATCTTCTTCGAGCTGCTCTCGAGCTGGTACGTGAGGCGAGCCGGCAAGACCATCGCAGAGATCGAGGACTGGTCCGGCATCCGAGTCGGGGATCGTAAACTCCTGAAGCACCGTGGCAAGATCAGCTACTTCGATCTCGCCACCGACCCGACCGAGCAGAACGATCTCTCGGCACAGCGTCGCGAAGACGTCGAGGTCCTCTCCGCCCTCCTGGCCGATCAACGACAGCAGTCCGTGCAGGACGCGGCCCGGTTCGAGCACGGAGGCACCGCCGACCTCGAAGCCGAGGCCACCGAGCAACTCTGCGCCCTGGGCTATCTGCGCTGCCCGGACTCGGAGTCGAGCGATTGACGCGTTCTCCAGCTGCCGTCTCCACCGGATTGGCTACGGCGCTGTGATCTCCGGACCCCCGACCGCCACGGACTCCACCCCGACCGGTGCGCTTTCGAGCTCGAGGAAGATGGCTTCACCGAGCGGCGAGAAGGTCTGGGCGTCGATCCCGAGCGGCGTTGCGACCTCGATCACGCCGACGGCGTTGACGTAGCCAAGCTCCGAGTCGTAGCGCACGGCCTCGACCGGCCGACAGCCGACGCCCGACACCTCGCTCGGGTCGCAGTGACGAAACACCCAGTTGCCGAGCACGCGGCGCGCCGGCAGGAAGCCGGCCTGTTCGCGAGTGCTCATTCGGGCGCGGACGTGGGCACTGGTAACCGAGCGCACGAAGCCCCAGTCGATCTGTTGGACGATGCTGCCCTGGAACCGCGCGTCGAGAACGTGACCACTCTGGACGTCGAACAGCCAGACGAAGTCGCTGAAGCCGCCGGGGTCGGGCGCGTCATCACCGAACAGGTGTCGCGCCACACTCGAGCCATCGATCACGACGCGAGCGAGGTCGGTACCGGCTGGCTCGATCCGGGCGAGGAGCGGTGGACCATAGCTGCGGTCGAGCAACGCGGGCTCGTTGCGCGGCGAGTTCTCGAAGTGCACGATGACTGGGCGCGGAGTCGGATCATTGAGACGCATCGGCTCGGCGCGAACCGGCGAGACGGCGACTCCAACCGTGAGAGCGAGAGCCGCGATAGCGGAGGGCAGCGGCAACATTCCGAGGGGGATTCGGGTGCAAACGCGGTACCACGTGCAAGCGAGGCGCAGCTTGATAGCCGCAGGCGCGTTCTCGATTGCACGGACGGCAGCCGATGCACAGTCCTCACGCCGGATCGAACCGCGGGGGTGGAGAAGTTCTTCCACATTTGGGTGGCATCATCCGAGCTGCTCTCGGGTCGATGGCGAGGATCAGGGCGATGTCGATGGCGGACGAGGTCTCGAGGCGACTTACCGGGCTCTACGGAGAGGACCCGGCCACGGCTCGGGGGGTGCTGCACGTGACCGCAACCTGGCGCGCTCCCGACATGACGCTGCGCGTCATCAGGGTCGGACCCGAGTCGCCGCGCAGTGACAGCGACGGGTTCGCGCTGCGAGCCGCGCGGATGCGCGCCGACGCGCTCCTGACCACTGGCAAGATCCTGCGCGACGAGCCCGACGTTCGACACCTCGAACGCGACGAGGCGCTGCTGGCGTGGCGCCGCGAGCGAGTGGGACGCAGAGCCCAACCGCGCACAGTCGTGCTGACTTCGGGACGTGAGCTCGACCTCGGCCACCCGCTGCTGCGTACCGCACACGAACCGCTGATCGTGACGGGCGAGGACGGGGCCGCCGCGCTCGAGCGCGCAGCACTCGCGAGCGCGCCGCGTGTGAGCATCGTGGTGCGGAGTGCACCCGGAATCCGCGACACGGTCGCGCTGCTGCGCGAGCGTGGTTGCGAGTCGATCCTGATCGAGGCCGGGCCGACCACCGCAGCCGCGCTCTACGATGAGCCCGTGCTGGTGGACGAGCTATTGCTCTCGGTCTACCAAGCACCGTCGATCGCGGAGGAGCTGGTCGGACCGGTCTTCGTGTCGCCGACCCGGCTCGCGACTCTGTTCGCGCGTCGCAGCGACCCGGTTCGGATCGACGAACCGAGCGGGAGCTGGTCGTTCAGCCGCTGGGTGCGTCGTTAGCCTCGCCGAGCAGCAGCGGAGCCATCTCCGGCCCGAGATCGCCGGTGTAGCGCGCGACCCGCTCGGCGCTGCAGCGACGCTTCTCACAGAACAGCTCGGCGAAGACGTCGGCCGCGATCTGGGCCGACATCTTCCACCACAGGTGGCCGTGCGCCTGCAGGACCGCCACCGCCACGCGCGGGTCCTCCGCGGGCGCTGTACCGGCAAACCACTCGTAGCGAGCGTGCGGGGCGCTTCCCGTGAGGTTTCCGGTCTTGCCGGCGACGCGCACATGACCGAGACGCGGGCCGCGCGGCGTGCGGAAGGCGGCGCGCGCCGTGCCGTTCGTGGTGGTGTGTACCAGCATCCGGCGAACCTCGTCGGCGGTCTCCTGCTGCATCACGCGATGACGCCCGCCGCGCGGGGGAAGCAACAGCTCGCGTCCGCGCGTATCGACCACTCGATCGATCCACCAGGGATCGACCAGCTCGCCGGACCCCAACGAGCCAGCGAGCTGGGCCGCGTACAGCGCGGTGATCCGCGAGTTCGCGAGACCCGCGCCGAGCTTTCCGAGGCCGTAGTCGCCCTCGCCGCGGTCGATCAGCCCGCGACTGTGCCCCGGCGCGGGCGACACGTGCCAACGAAAGCGCGCGAAGGCGCGCTGCATCTCCGAGTCCCCGAGCGCGTGCACAGCGAGCTGCGCGAAGCACTGGTTGTAGGAGCGAGCGAGCGCCCTCTCCAGCGTCGCCTGGTGTCCGCCGCGCGCCGGATGGACTCGCGCCTTGTTCAGCCGATAGGGATCACCGCGATACCGGCACGGCTGCATTGCGCGTTGGCGGTCGCGCTCGAGCGATGCCGCGACCGTCACGACCTTGGCGAGCGACGCGGCGGGATAGGCGGCACTCGGTGGCAGCGCCTTCGGGTCGACCGAGGCGTACGCCATCACGCGACCAGTGCGCACGTCGAGCACGACGACGTGCCCGCGCTTCACCCGGGCACGTCGAAGTAGCGCGAACACGCGCTCGCCGAGCTCGGCATCGAGTGCGTACTCGATGCGAAGTGGTCCAGCGAAGCCGGCCGGTGCCTCCACCCACTCGACGAAGCGCGGAGCAGCGCCGGGATCGACCGGGGCGCGCAGCGGGCGCGCAGCGCTGGCGGCGCCAGCGGACTGCGACGAACCGGTGCGCTCCAACTCCAGCACCTTGCTCGAGTTGGGAAGCCTGGCGAGCAGCTCTTCGGGCACCGGCCGGGGCGGCCCGTGCTGCTCCGCATCGTCGGCGATCCGATCGGAGATCTGGCCGAGCAGCGGTGCTCCGACCGGAATCGCGAGACCGGCGAGCAGACCGGCCGACGCAACACCGACCGCCAGCGTCACCCAGCCTCGCCGGCTCAGCGCACGCCGACGCGGCCGGCGCGCGGGCGCGAGGCCCAGGCGCGCGCGCGCAGCGTCGTCGGTATCGCGACCTTCCTCAGCCCTTCGGCGCACCGGCTCCTCTCCTGGTCGGCTCGTAATGTTCCCGAGGGGCTCGATCGATCAGAGCGCGACGACCTGCTGGACCTCGGGGAGCTCTTCTTTGAGCCGCGACTCGATCCCCATCTTGAGGGTGATCGTCGAACTCGGGCAGCCCGCGCAGGCGCCTTGAAGATAGACCTCGACGACGCCATCCCGAAAGCCGGCGAAGGTGATCTCGCCGCCATCCTGTGCGACGTACGGGCGGATTTCGTCCTCGAGGATCTGCTTGATGCGCGTCACCACCTCGTCCTGCTCGCCCTCGTCCGGCGGCCGGTACTCGGGACCGAGCGCTGGCTCGCCGCTGGCGGCCCAGGCCTTGATCGCCGCCACGATCGGCGGCGCGAGTTCCGTCCACTCTGCGGCGTCGTTCTTGGTGACCGTCAGAAAGCTCGCGCCCAGGAAGACACCCTCGACCCCGTGGATGCGAAACAGCGACCCGGCCAGCGCAGACTCCTCAGGCAGCGGCGGCTGGACGAAGTGCGCGCCGGAGCCGCCCTCGACCAGGGTCGACCCCAGCACCCACTTGATGCTGTTGGGATTCGGGGTGCGCTCGGCGTGCATGCGGAAGCCGAGATCCATGACCAGCTCCTCGTAGCAGGGAGCACCAAGGGTAGCCCGCCTCAGTCGAAGAGCACGTGTTCGGCGTCACCGAGGCTACAGACGTCGAAGCCGCGCGCGCGGGCCCGCTCGTGCTCCCGTGGTCCGTTGTAGCCCCAGGCGGCAAGCACACAGCGCACGCCCAGCGAGGCCACATCTTCGAGGTGATTCACCTTGTCGTCGACGAAGCCGATCAGCTCGTACGGCACAGTCGTACGCCGTTGCAGCTCCTCGAGGTGGGCGCGCTTGCTGACCCCCGTCTCCTTGTCGAGCACGCGGCGGTTCGCAAACAGATCGGTGATTCCGTAGCTGTCGAGCAGACGTTCGACCGAGGCGCGATCCTTGGCCGTCGCGATCGCGAGCACTCGATCCCGGGCGCGCCTGCGCAAAATCGCCAGGAACTCGGGGTAGGGGCCCAGCAGTCCGTGCCAGGTGTCGCTGTCGGCTTCGGCGAAGGCCGTGCGTTCGAGATAGAACCGCGAGTGAAAGGCGGCGAGGAACTCGGGATCGTTCGCCTCGATCTCGCACTTGAAGGCATCGTAGTCGGCCTGGTCGCAAAGCGACCTTCCGGACTCGAGCGCAGCGAGCTCGACTCCGAAGTCCTCGGCACGGTTGCCAAGCGGCATGAAGTCGACGTACTCCGCGTACAAGGGCAACGCCGTAACGAGATCGCGGTCGAGACCCCCTGGCGCGTGCTCGAGCGCAGACAGATGGCTCGCCAGCGGGCTCCCGCCGCGCAGCCCAACATACGCGCGGAGCGCGACCACGAAAGCTTCGGGAGCGCTGTCGGAGATCACCCCATCGAAGTCGAGCGCAAGGACCTGCACGGCCGGCGAAGCTAGCAGGGATGGTCGGCAAGGGTGCGCGCCGGGGTAGACTGCGTGCCATGTCGTGGAAACCCGAGCTGGACGAGATCGCACGCCGCGTCGAACGAGCCAAGACAATGGGTGGCGAGGAGCGAGTTGCCCGGGCGCGCGCCGCGGGGCGCCTCGACGTCCGCGAGCGCATCGATCGGCTGCTCGACGCTGGATCGTTCCACGAGACGGGCGCCCTCGCCAGCCGGGTCGTATACGGCGACGACGGCGAGATCGAGTCCTACACGCCCTCCAACTTCGTCTGCGGACGCGGCCGCCTCGGCGGACGCGAGATCGTGGTCGGTTGCGACGACTTCACGGTGCGCGGTGGCGCGGCCGACGGCGCAATCGGCAACAAGATGGGCTGGGGAGAGCAGGCCGCGCTCGACCTGCGGCGCCCGCTCGTGCGGCTGGTCGACGGCACCGGTGGCGGTGGCAGCGTCAAGTCCAACGAGTCGATTCGCCGCTCCTACGTGCCCTACAACCCCAACTTCGAGGACTCCGTCGCGCTGCTGTCGACGGTGCCGGTGGTGGGGGCCGCGCTCGGCCCAGTCGCGGGCCTTGGCGCGGCGCGCGTCGCTGCATCGCACTTCTCGGTCATGGTGAAGGACACGAGCCAGCTCTTCGTGGCTGGCCCCCCCGTCGTCCGCCGAGCCTTCGGACGCGACATCGAGAAGCAGGAGCTCGGCGGCTCGCACATCCACACCCACGGCTCGGGCGCCGTCGACAACGAGGCGGCGAGCGAAGACGACGCCTTCACACAGATCGCACGCTTCCTGTCGTACCTGCCGGATTCGATCTACGAACCGCCGCCCCGCCTCGCACCCGAAGACGACCCGCTCCGCCCCGAGGAAGCGCTGCTCTCGATCGTACCGCGCGATCGACGCAAGACCTACGACATGCGCGAGCTCGTCCGTCTGGTCGTCGACCGCGATTCGTTCTTCGAGATCGGCCGCTACTTCGGCCGCTCGGTCCTGACCGGGCTGGCACGCCTCGACGGCATCTCGGTCGGTGTGCTCGCGAACGATCCACGCCAGCTCGCGGGCTCTCCGGACGCCGCTGCCTGCGACAAGATGGGGCGCTTCGTCGACCTGTGCGACACGTTCCACGTTCCGGTGGTGAACTTCGTCGACAATCCCGGCTTCCAGGTCGGCGTCGAAGCCGAACGACGCGGCACGATCCGCCACGGCGTGCGGGCGCTGTTCGCGATCTACCAGGCCGAAGTGCCGTGGGTCTCGATCCTGGTGCGCCGTTGCTTCGGCGTCGCCGGCGCCGGACACGGCAAGCATCACCGCCTGAACCTTCGTTATGCCTGGCCTTCGGCCGAGTGGGGATCGCTGCCGATCGAGGGCGGTGTCGAGGCCGCCTACAAGCGGGTGATCGCGGCCGCCGACGATCCCGACAAGATGCGCCAGGATCTCGAGGACAAGCTCTCGACGCTGCGCTCGCCAATTCTCACCGCCGAGGCGTTCGGTGTGGAGGAGATCATCGACCCGCGCGCGACGCGCCAGCTGCTGATCGACTGGGCGCGCCGCGCGTACGAAATCGAAGGGACACAGCTCGGTCCGCGATCGCGCGGCATGCGTCCCTGACCGCGGCGCCTTCCCGCAACCGATCGGACACGTCGATCGCGAACCTCGACACACCGTGTTCAGCGGGCCGAAGCTGCCTCGCAGCGATCGACCACGACTCGGACCCCGACCGAGTTCGTGTAGCCGCCGAACGGGTGGGACAGACGCGCTGCGAGATAGCGGCGCAAGAAGCACTGTCGCACTGCCTCGACGTCCGCCTCGTCCGCGATCGCTCGCGCCCGCCCGCGCAGCCGGTAGCGACCGATGCGGAGCTCGACGTCCTCGGAGGCCCGCAGGTTCCGATACCAGTGCGGGCCGTTGACGCCGCCAGTGAGCACGACCTCGTCGCCGTCGAGCGCGAACCAGATCGTGACCGGCCGCGGCATGCCAGTCTTGCGCCCGACGGTGACGAGCTTGCAGTTCCAGGCGCGGTCGAGCGCGCGGCGGGTCTCATCGTCGAGAGTCATTCGAGTCCTCCTGCCGCCGGCTCGATGCCGCGAGCGCGAAGTCGGTCGAGCAGGACCAGCGGCCAGTCGATGGTCGCTCCGTTCGCGCCGACTGCAAGCACGTGCTCCATCTCCGCGTCCGACTCGAGCCCCCACGCCCGAGTCTTGAGCCCGCGCGAGCGTGCGTGATCGACGAGTTCGCGCGAGAGCGCGCAGGCGCGTACGCCAACCATCGCAAAGCCGGCCAAGGCAGCGCGATCGACGCGCTCGCACTGGGACTCCACGTACTGCTCGCGCCGGCGCGCCGGCAGTGAAGACAGCCAGCCGCGCGGGTCGCGCAGCAGCAGACACGGGGACGCCGCCGCGTCGAGCTCGACGACCCTGACCAGGTCATCGAACGAAAACGACGTGACGACTGCTCGGCAGCCTGCACCGCGCTCGCGCAGCGCCGCCAGCACTCGTCCGGGCAGCTCGAGCTGCGTTCCCTTGAGCTCGACGTGATAGTCGAACGAGGCACCGAAACGGTCGAGCAGCTGCCCGAGCGTGGCGAGTGTGGTGCCGGCGTAGCGCTGCACTACCTCCGGGTGAGTGGCATCGAACCAGCGTCCGATGTCTGCCTCGAGCAGCTCCGTGGCATCGTGTCCGCCGACCGGTCCGGCGAGCGGCGTCTTGGCGTCCAGACGTTCGTCGTGAAACAGCACGAGCTCGCCGTCCCTACTCAGGCGAACGTCGAGCTCCACCTCTCGAAAACCGAGCTGCTGCGCATGTTCGAAGGCCGCGAGCGTGTTCTCGGGCGCATAGCCCGCTCCGCCGCGATGGGCGATTACATGGAAGCCCGCGTTTGCCACGCGATCGGGGTACACCACCCCGCGGCCCGCGGCAATCACGCGTGTCCGGGCTAGGCTCCAGCCCCGAACCCGAACCCGGGCGTCGGCCCATTCGACCGGTACTGCGACTTGCTGCAGACACTTCGCTCGCTGTTCGCGCCACCGCTGTCCGCCAGGACGGAGTACGGGACCGTAAAGGTCGCGTGGGTCGTGCGCCTGCGCTGGATCGCCCTGCTCGCCCAGCTCGGCACGATCTGGCCCGCGCTCTACTTCGGGCTGCTCGAACGCAAGGTACTCGCACCCTTTCTGGCCGGGATCGTTGTTCTCGGGACCCTCAACGTCGCGACCTGGCTGTGGTTACGGCGCGGCCGCGAGGCCAGCCAGACCCACGTCGTGTTGCAGCTGGCCGCGGATGCGATCACGCTCTCGGTCATGCTAGGGCTCACTGGCGGTGCCTGGAACCCGCTGGCGCCCATCCTGTTCGTCCACGCCGTGCTTGGCTCTCTGCTGCTCGAGGGGCGGCTGAGTCTTTACTTCTTCGGCGTGCTGATCGCTTGCCTGGCGGGCATTCAGACCTTCGCCTACATCCCACACGGCCTGCAGGGAAAGCTGGTGCCCTCCGAGATCCTGTTCCCGGCTCAGATGTTGTTCGCGGTCGTGTTCTGGATTCTCACGGGCTGGCTCTCGCGCACGCTCACCTCGCTGCAGAGCCACTTCTCGGTGATGCACGAGCGCCGGACCCGAATCGACCGCCTGCGGGCGGTCGGCGCGCTCGCAGCCGGCCTGTCGCACGAGTTCGCCACCCCGCTCAACACGGCCCAGCTCAAGCTGCGCCGGCTCGCTCGCATGCACGGACTCGCTGGCGATGACGATCTGGAGACGGCCACCGAAGCACTCGATCGCTGCGGCGAAGTGTTGCGCCACATGGCGGGATCGCAGCTTCATCCCGACGGGCTCTCGCTCGAGGTCGTCGACGTCGACTTGCTCGTCGAGCGCGTGTGCACGAGCGTGTCCCAGGCGAACGAGGACGCGACGATCAACTATCTGGCGACTGGACGCTCGCCGCGGCGCTCTCTGGTGCCCGCGGTAGCATTCTCCCAGGCCGTACTCAACCTGATCGACAACGCCCTGAAGTCCGCTGGCTCCGGCGCCCCGGTCGAAGTGATCGTGAGCCGGCACGCGGGCGTCGTCGACGTCTCGGTGCTCGACCGGGGCGATGGCTGGCCCGAGGTCGTGCGCAGACACTTCGGTGAGCCGTTCGTGACCACCCGCCCGGACGGCGTCGGCCTCGGCCTGTACTACGTCTACACGCTCGCCGAGGCGCTCGGTGCCGCACTGGTGCTCGAGGATCGCAGCATCGGCGGCGCGATTGCCCGCATCTCGCTGCCCGCAGTCTCGGTGGCGACGGCCCCCGATTCGACCTCCGACGGCGAGGAGCTACCGATCGCCGGCGCGAGCGCTGAGGCAACCCCGTGAGCGAAGAGTCGCCGCGGCTGTTGATCGTCGAGGACGACGACCGGTTTGCGGAGACGTTGTCGGCCGAGTTCCGGGACCGCGGCTACGCAGTCACACGCGCCGCGAATCTCGACGAGCTGCGCAGTCTCGACGCAACCGGCGTTGGCTATGCGGTGGTCGATCTGCGGCTGCGCAGCGACTCGGGACTCGACGCGATCTCCGAGATCAAGCAGCATTCGCCGCACGCGCGGATCGTCGTACTGACTGGCTACGGCAGCATCGCAACCGCCGTTCAAGCAACCAAGCTCGGCGCCATCCAATATCTGACCAAACCGATCGACATCGACGAGCTCGAGCGCGCTCTGCTGTCCGACGACTACGAGGAGAGGCAGATCCCGGACCACTTCCAGAGCCTCGATCGCCACGAGCGTGAGTACATCGAGTGGGTGCTCTCGCAGTGTGACGGCAACATCAGCCAGACGGCGCGGCGCCTCGGCCTGCACCGCCAGAGCCTTCAGCGCAAGCTGCGCAAGTTCACGCCCCCGGACTAGGAGCCCGAGCCCGAAGCGAGACGGTCAGGAAACCGCCTTCGCCTCGCGCAGCGCCGCGATCTCAGCGGCGCCGAAGCCCCAATCGGCAAGGACCTCGTCGGTATTCTCGCCGACCCCGCGTGCCACACTGCGCAGCTCGCCGGGTGTGCGGCTGAAGCGCGGTCCCGGCGCGGGAGGCTTCGCGCCCTCGAATGAGGCGAAGGTCCCGCGAGCGACGTTGTGAGGATGTTCGGGCGCCTCGAGCATCGAGAGCACCGGCGCGGCGCAGACTTCGTGGCCCTCGAACACTTCGCACCACTCGTCGCGCGTCCGGGTCAGGAAGATCGCGGCGAACCGCTCCCGCATCGCGGGCCACTGGCTCTGGTCCATCTGACCTGGCAGACCCTCGCCCTCGAGCCCGAGGCAACGCAACAGTTCGGCGTAGAACTGCGGCTCGATCGAGCCGATCGACATCCACTTGCCATCCTTCGTCTCGTAACACTGGTAGAAGTGGGCGCCGCCGTCGAGCAGATTGGTGCCACGGTCCTGGCTCCAGAAGCCCGTCTGCGCAGCACCGTAGATCGCGGCGCCGAGCGCCGCGGCGCCGTCGATCATCGCGGCGTCTACCACCTGTCCCTCTCCGGAGTCGCGCCGTTCGAGCAGGGCGGCGAGCATTCCGAAAGCGAGCCAGAGTCCGCCGCCACCGAAATCGCCAACCACGTTGAGCGGCGGGATCGGCGGCCCGCCCGCCGACCCGATGCCGTGCAGGAGTCCGGTCAGCGCGATGTAATTGAGATCGTGACCGACCGCATTCGCCCACGGACCCTGCTGCCCCCAGCCCGTCATACGGCCGTAGACGAGGCGCGGATTGCGCGCGCAACACACGTCCGGGCCGATGCCGAGTCGCTCGGCCACACCCGGGCGAAAGCCCTCGATGAAGCCGTCCGCGGCATCGACGAATCTCAGCACCGTCTCGATGCCCTGCGGGTGCTTCAAGTCGACTGCGACGCTCTTGCGATTGCGGCCGAGAAAGTCGAACGGACCGCCGTTGCCGCGCAGCATCCCGCCGCCGGCTCGATCGACGCGCACGACCTCCGCACCAAGGTCGGCGAGCAGCATCGCCGCAAAAGGCGCGGGCCCGATGCCGACGATCTCGATCACCCTGAGTCCGGAAAGCGGGCCTGCCATATCACCTCTCCCAGGTAGCCAGACTGCAGGATACACGGCGGCTGGCCCGCGGGCAGAAGCAGAGCTGGCCATGCTGCTACCGTGAAAACAAGCACTGGAGGACGCATGACCGAGCGACACGAAGTCGAACAAGCCTGGCGCCACTTCGTCGCAGTCGGCGAGAGCGGCGACTGGAATGCCTGGGCCGATCTGCACAGCGAGAATGGGCGGTGGGTCGAGCACCACCTTGGCACCTTCGAGGGCCGAGAGGCAATCCGCAAGGCAATCGTCGACGTGATGAAGCCTGTGCCCATGATGGAGTTTCCAGTAGCGTGGCATAACATCGATGGAAATCGTGTCGTCTATTATCCGTGGCAAGTACTGCCGGATCCGCAGGGCGGCGACACTGTGTACCGGTTTGGCTGCGTCACCATTCTCGAGTACGCCGGCGACGGGCTCTGGTCCTACCAGGAGGATCTCTACAACCCGCGCGAGGGCGAGCAGGTGATCAAGGCCTGGCTCGCCGCCGGCGGCAAGCTGGCGAGCTGATCGACCCACTCATGCCCAGCGCCTCGAGGCAATGGACGGCCGCGCTGCTTGCGGTGCTGCTTCCCCTGGGCGCCGCGAGAGCCGATCCGGGCGACGATCTGCTCTTGTTCCCCGAGTACCGGCTCGAATACGAGCCGAGCGATGGCGTGTTCACCCGCACCTGGCGCCGCAGCGCGAACGAGTCGCTCTCGTTGCTGAACGAGACGGTGAGCGACATCTGGAACATCACCCGGTCACCGCTCGACTGGCGCTGGCGCGAGTGGCTCACGGTGGCGGGTGTCGCGGGGACCGCTACCGCACTCATCTATCTCGGCGACGAGGACATCCGACAGCACGCGATCGACAGTTCGAATTTTCACAAGTTCGGCAACAAGGTCGACTTCCTGAGCGACGGCACGGCCTTCGTCGCGCTCACCGGCGGCTTCTTGCTCTCCGGAGCCCTGCTCCGCGACAAGGAGATCGAGACCGCAAAGCTACTGATCGAATCGGCCTCCATCGGCTACCTCTACACGGCCGGCCTCAAGCATCTCGTCGGGCGCCGGCGCCCGGGGCCGAGCGGCGCGCGGGATTTCGACCCCTTCTCGGGACAGCTCTCGATGCCCTCGGGCGAGGCGACACACGCCTTCGCGATGGCGTCGGTGATCGCCGAGCAGTACCCGAACTGGCCGGTGCGCATCGCGAGCTACGGCCTGGCTGCGAGCGTCGCGGCAGCGCGCATCGCGCGCGATGCGCACTGGACGAGCGACGTGTTCGTGGCGGCGGCGATCGGGACGTTCGTCGGAAGGTCCGGCGCCTGGCTGCACCGCGAGCGCAATCGTCGGGCCGTGGAGGGCTAACGTCTCGGCCTCGGCCCGAAACCGCTGCAAATCCGCCACTCCTTCCATCTCAGCACGCGCAGCATCGGCTGGACCGTCCGCTACTGATAGCATCGGGCCGATGAGACTCGACGGCGGACGCGACATCGACTGGGGGCGCACCTCCCGCGACTACTCGGTCCATCGTCCGGGCCCGCCCCCGAGCTACTTCGACCGGCTCCAAGCTCTCGGCATCGGCACACCGGGCCAGCGACTGCTCGACCTCGCGACCGGGACGGGGACGGTGGCGCGCGGTTTCGCCAGCCGCGGTTGCCGCGTGGCGGGCATCGACATCGCGCGGGAGCAGGTCGAGATGGCACGCGCCAGCGCGAGCGAAGCAGGCCTCGACGTCGCTTGGCACGCCGGTCCGGTCGAGATGCTCCCGTTCGAGCCAGCGAGCTTCGAGGCGGCAACGGCGAATCAGTGCTGGCTCTACTTCGACACCGCAAACCTGATCCCGGCCCTCGAGCGCGTGCTCACACCCGGCGGCCTCGTCGCAATCACCCACTTCTCCTACATGCCGCGGCGAAGCGCACTCGCCCGCGCCTCCGAAGAACTCGTGCTGCGAGCCAACCCCGACTGGGAAGGCGCCGACTGGAACGAGCGGGTACCGCTGTCCGAGGATTGGGCGGGCGCAGGCCTTCGACGACGCGCGCTGCTGGTGTACGACGAGCCTATCGCGTTCACGCGCGAATCCTGGCGCGGGCGGATGCGCGCGCTGCGCGGCATCGGCCCGTCGCTCTCGCCCGACGCGGTCGAAGCCTTCGACCGCGAGCACGCCGCGCTGCTCGACGAGATCGCTCCGCCGGAGTTCGAGATCCCGCACCGCATCGATCTGCACGTCTTCGGGTTCGACGCAGCCACCTAGCCCAGGCGAGCTCGTCGAGACTGCCGAGATCTATCCTGGCGGGGATCGAGAACGGCAAGTCGCTGCTCTCTGGCATTTCGAGGGCGACCGCTCGCAGGTCGATCACGTCCCGATCTCTATCCCCTTGCGCCGACACAGCTCGAGCAGGAGATCGGGCCGATCGGTGATGATTCCGTCGACGCCGAGCTCGATCAGACGCTCCATGGCGGACGGGTCGTTGACCGTCCAGGGAATGACGCGCATTCCCTTGGAGCGAAACGCCGCGATACCGTCCGCCAACCCATCGGCCCGATCGAGTAGCTCGCGCCAGTTCGGCGAGAAGTCGTCGATTTTCGCGTCGAGCCGTCCGAGCAGCTCGCCGACCGACTCTCCGGGCTGGCGCTCCAGGCCCGCGTGCCACTCGCTGCCCAGCGTGTTCCTCGCGAGCAGCGCGGCCATCCGGAGACGCGAGTCGATACGGTCGGCGATCACCAGAGCGCGCCAGTCGAAAGCCTGGATCGTGGTGCGCTCGACCATGTCGTACTTGCGGACGACGTCGATCACCGTCGCGACGAACTCCTCGAGCTCGATCGTGTCGTCGGAGCCGGGGACGGACTTGATTTCGATGTTGAAGCGAACAGTCTGGTCGCTCCGCTGCCGAACCAGGTCGAAGACCTCAGCGAGCGTGGGAATCCGCGCGCCCGGCTGATTCTCGCGAGGCGGCTCGGGAAAGCGCTCGCGGTCGGGGTTGAGCGAGCCGCAATCGAACTGCCTGACCTCCTCGAGCCGCAGGTCGCGCAGCAGCGGACCACTCTCCTCCTCGATCAGCTCGCCATCTGGCCAGACACAGAGACCCGGGTGGATGAACGGATCGTGTGCGACCACGACCGCGCCGTCGGCGGTGACACCGAGGTCGAGCTCGAGCGTCGTCACGCCGAGCCGGAGCGCCTCCTCGAACGCGAGGAGCGTGTTCTCCGGCCGCAGGGCGCGAGCCCCGCGATGCCCCTGCACGTCGAGCGTCGTGGGACCCGCCGGCGGCTCCGGCTGGTGGTCGGGCTGCACCGCCGCCGGCTCGCCGGGCGCCGAGTGCTCTGGCAACGCAAGCCAGCGGGTCGCGAGCACGAGAGCCAGCACGAAGGCGACGAGCAGCAGGAGTCGGCGCGCGGTCGAATCCACTCAGCAAGGATACAGCCTGGCGCCCGAAGCCTCGACGCCGCGCTACTCGACGACGGACCCTTCGACGAAGAGGGCCGCGCGCGTTGACCCGACCACCACACCGATCCGGTACCGGAAGGGGCCGGCCACCTTGGTCTCGACCTTCACCGCGATCTCCTGAGTCTCGCCGGGAGCGATCTCGACGTCCTTGTGGGTGACCGTGACACTACGACTGCTCGGCTTGAGGAAGTAGGTTACCGGCTCGTTGGTGGGATTGATGACCGCGAAGCGCACCTCGACGTCGACGCCGAGCTCGAGCCGGTCGCCCAGCCAACGTTTCGTCTCGGGGAAGGTGAGCGGGAAGTCCAGCTCGGTCCGGTCCTTCAAGGCCCCCGCTGTGACGGCGAGGGTCAAGCCGAGCGCGAGCACGACAGAATGTGTCACCCATCTTCGAACCGGCACAGGGTCTCTCCCAGTCCTCACGTACGCGGAGCGTATCACCGCGTCGGGGCGATGCAGGCTTGGCTTCACGCGCCGTTCACTCGTCGGTCACGCAGCCCTCGGAGGCCGACTTCACGTTCTTGATGTACTTGAAGAGAGTGCCCTTCGTGGCCGACAGCGGCGGCGCCGTCCAGGCAGCGCGCCGCCGCTCGAGCTCGTCCGGCGCAACGTCGAGTTCGATCGAGCGCCGCTTGGTATCGACGTTGATCCGGTCGCCGTCTTCGACCAGGGCGATGGGGCCGCCTTCCTGCGCCTCGGGGGTGACGTGGCCGATGATGAAGCCGTGCGAGCCCCCCGAGAAGCGGCCATCGGTGATCAGGGCGACGTGCTCGCCGAGGCCGGCGCCGACGATCGCCGAGGTCGGCGTCAGCATCTCGGGCATGCCGGGACCGCCCTTCGGCCCCTCGTAGCGGATCACGATGACGCTGCCCTTGCGGATCTCGCCTCGCTCGAGCGCCGCCAGCATCGCCTCCTCCCGGAGGTAGACCTGGGCCGGGCCGCTGAAGCTCAGGCCCTCCTTGCCGGTGATCTTGGCGACCGCTCCCTCGGGCGCGAGGCTGCCGCGCAGGATCTGAATGTGGCCGCTCGACTTGATCGGGTCGTCCCAGCGACGGATCACCTCCTGGCCCTCCGCAAGGCCCGGCGCTTCGGCCACGTTCTGGGCAAGCGTCTTGCCGGTCACCGTCAGGCAGTCGCCGGTCATCGCACCCTGCTCGAGCAGGAGCTTGATCACGGCTGGCGTTCCCCCGACGAGATGCAGGTCCTCCATGACGTAGCGACCCGACGGCTTGAGGTCGGCCAGGAAAGGCACGCGATCGCTCACGGACTGGAAGTCGTCGAGTGCAAGCGGGACACCGATCGCCCGCGCCATCGCGATCAGATGCAACACGGCATTGGTCGATCCACCGAGCGCGCTCACGATGACCATCGCATTCTCGAACGCATCGCGCGTCATGATGTCACTCGGCTTGATGTCGCTGTCGAGCAGGTTGAGCACTGCCTTGCCGGCGCGGAAGCACTCGTCGAGCTTGCCGGGATCGAGCGCCGGAATGGATGCGCTGTAGGGCAGCGACATGCCGAGCGCCTCGATCGCACTCGCCATGGTGTTGGCCGTGTACATCCCGCCGCAGGCGCCTGCGCCCGGGCACGAGTGGCGCACGATGTCGAAACGCGCGTCCTCGTCGATGTTGCCGGCGATGAACTCGCCGTAGGACTGGAACGCGGACACGATGTCGAGCGGATTGCCGCTCTTGTCACGCCCCGGCTTGATCGTGCCGCCGTAGATCATCAGCGAGGGGCGATCGAGCCGCGCCATCGCCATCAGACAACCCGGCATGTTCTTGTCGCAGCCCGGAATCGAGATGTTGGCGTCGTACCACTGCGCGGCCATCACCGTCTCGATCGAATCGGCGATCAGATCCCGCGACTGCAGCGAGTAGCTCATGCCATCGGTGCCCATCGACATGCCGTCGGAGACCCCGATCGTGTTGAAGCGCATGCCCACCAGCCCAGCGGCCTCGACGCCCTCCTTGACCCTTCCGGCGAGATCGTTGAGGTGCATGTTGCAGCTGTTGCCCTCGTACCAGACGCTGGCGATCCCCACCTGGGCCTTCTGCAGGTCCGCCTCGCCGAGGCCGGTGGCGTAGAGTTGCGCCTGCGAGGCGCCCTGCGACTTGGGCTGGGTGATCCGAGAGCTGTACTTGTTGCGCTTGGATGCCATGTCGTGCTCCGTGAAGGGCGAGCGCGGGAGTCTAGCCTGCATGCCGCGCCGCATCCGGTACCCTGCGAGCCCACCGCGCGGAGGCTGCGAGTGTCCTTCGACTTCAACCCTCTGGACCCCGAGCAGCGAAGAGATCCGTTCGACGCCTACGCACGCGGTCGCGAACTCCGCATCGTCGGACACGAAGCTCTGCCGATGCCGCTGCACTCGATCTTCGGCTACGAGGATATCCAGGGCGTCCTGCGGGATCACACGACCTTCAGCAACGTGTTTCCGCGCGATCCGGCGATCACCCAGGCGATCGGCGAGGAGCCGCCGCAGAGCATGCTCGGCAGCGACCCGCCTCGGCACACGCGGCTGCGCGGCCTGGTGAGCTCGGCCTTTACGCCCCGCATCGTCCAGCGTCTCGAGCCGCGCATGGTGGAGATCGCGAACCAGCTCGTCGACGAGGCGGTTGCCAAGGGCGAGGTGGACCTGGTCCAGGCGCTCACCTTCCCGCTGCCCGTCGTGGTGATCGCCGAGATCATCGGGGTGCCGGCCGAGGACCGCGAACAGTTCAAGGGCTGGTCGGAGAAGGTGGTCGAGAGCCTCGGGCTGGGCCTGCTCACGGGCAGCGACCCCGATCGGGCGCAGCGCCAGCACGCGGTCTTGCGCGAGATGTCCGACTACTTCGTGCCGCTCGCCGAGCAGCGCCGCCACGACCCGAAGCCCGACTTGATGACCGGGCTCGTACAGGCGCGCTACGAAGGCAGCCCGCTCGACGCCGACGAGATGCTGCAGATGCTCACGTTGCTGCTCGTCGCGGGCAATGAGACGACGACGACACTGATCGGCAACACTGCAGTGGAGCTGATGCAGCACCCCGATGCGGCAGAAGCGCTGCGGCGCGACCCGAGTGGAGTGCCGAGCGCGATCGAGGAGGTGCTGCGCTTCAGCTCGCCGATCCAGTTCGATCCGCGTCGCGTCACCCGCGACACAGAGCTGTGCGGCGCGAAGCTCGCCCGCGGCGACTGGGTGTTGTCGTGGCTCGGCTCGGCCAACCGCGACGGGCGCGTCTTCGAGCAGCCCGAACGCTTCGACATCCGGCGCCAGAAGAACCCGCATCTCTCGTTCGGCTTCGGCACGCACTACTGCATCGGCGCCAACCTCGCCCGGCTCGAGGCGCGCGTCGCGATCGACGCAGTCTTGCGCAAGACGAGCGCGTTCGAACGCATCGGCGATGCACCGCTAGCGCTCCACCCGAGCCCCGTGTTCCGCTCCTACCGCAGCATCCCGGTGCGTCTCGTGGCGGCCTGACGCGCGCACGCGCAACCCTGTTCGGCCGCGATGGAAATCCGGCCAGGCCCGGGCGAGCTAGTCGTCGAGCTCGGGCGCCCACGCAACACCATTGATGTGGGAGCCGCCGTCGACGAAGAGCGTGTTGCCCGTCATGTAACGGCAGCCCTCGCTGGCGAGGAACAACGCCACGGGCGAGATGTCGTCGTAGCAGTCCCCGATGCGGCCCATCGGGTTGCTGGCATCTGCCGCTGCGACCAGCTCGGGGTGCTGGGCCATCATCGACCGGAATGAAGCGGATTTGGCAGCCGGGCAGACGATGTTGGCGACGATGCCCGAGCCTGCCCATTCGCGGGCGGCCGTGCGGGTCGCGGCGCGGAGCGCTTCTTTCGATGCGTTGTACTCGACGGTGCCCATGTGGGCGTTCACACCATTGAGCGAGCAGATGCCAATGATTCGGCCGTAGCCCTTCGCCTTCATGATCGGGTGCGCGGCAACCATGGCCCAGAAGGGCCCGAAGAACCCCATGTTCAAGCCATGGGTCATCAGCTCGACGGTCTTGTTCTCGATGCGACCGACGCGACCGCCACCCCAGGCGTTGTTGACGAGGATGTCGAGTGTGCCCCAGCGGTCGACGGCGGCCGCCACCATCGCCTCGACCTGCTTCCTGTCGGACGCGTCGGTCTCGACGAAGTAGCCGGCGTCACCGAGCTCGTCGGCGATGGCCGCACCCGTCGCGGGATCGATTTCGGCGATCACGATCTTCGCGCCGTGGCTCGCGAAGCGCCGGGCGATGGCGGCACCGATGCCGTCGCCTGCACCCGTGATCACTGCGATTCGTCCATCCAGCAGTCCCAAGGCTCCCTCCTCCCGCTCGGACCAATCCCGCGAGCGGCGTCCAGTCTACTCGCTGATTCAGAACCGCACCGCCACGTGCGCGGGGTACGCTATGGCGCGATCGATCCACCCAACGGAGACCTGCCCCACGATGCCCGATCTGCTGTACGAGAAGCGCGACGGAGTCGCGATCCTGACCTTCAATCGCCCCGAGCGGCGCAACGCACTGAGCCCGCAGCTGATGGTACTGCTATGCGAGGCGTGGCAGGACTTCCGCGACGACGACTCACTTCGCGTCGCCATCCTGACGGGTGCAGGCGACAAGGCTTTCTGCGCCGGTGGGGATCTCGGGCTGCTGATGCCGCTGTTTACCGGCGCGCGCCAGCCCGAGGACGAGTGGGACGAGCGATTGATGTCGGACGCCGCGCAGGTAATGGCAACGGCACTGCTGCGACCGTTCGAGCTGTACAAGCCGATCATTGCGGCGATCAACGGTGTCGCCGTCGCCGGCGGGTCGGAGATCCTGCAATCGACCGACATCCGCATCGCTTCGCGGGCGGCGAGCTTCGGGCTATCCGAGGCGAAACGCGGCCTGGTTCCGGGCGGAGGCTCGATGGTGAGGCTGCCCCGCCAGATCTCCTACTGCAAGGCAATGGAGATCATGCTCCTCGGCGACGAGATCTCGGCCGAGGAGGCGCACCGGATCGGGCTTGTGAACGAGATCGTCGAGCCGACAGCACTGATGCCGCGCGCGCTCGAGGTCGCTGATCGACTCGCCCGCAACGGTCCGGTCGCGCTGCGCAAGATCAAGGAGGCAGTGATCCGCACCAGCGGTCTGCCATTGGAAGAGGCCTACGCGATCGAGCGCGAGTGTGCTGCCGCCGTCACGAGTACGAGAGACGCCCGAGAAGGCCCGCGCGCCTTCATGGAAAAGCGCACACCGGTGTTCACGGGAGAGTGAGAGCCCGTCGAAACTGGGGCTACAGGTGGTAGATCAGCATGCCCCGCCGGTCGCGGTGGACCTCGGCTTCACCGGCCAGCCGCAGATGCTCGAGATGCGCATACGTCTCGCTCTCGGCCATGGCCCCCCAGCTGCGCTGCTTGAACAGCCGCTGCGAGAAGGCCTCGACCGTCTCGGGGCCGATCCCGCGTGCGATCTCCCGGACCTTGTCGAGCCGCTCGTCGTGATGCTGCTGGATCGCGTGACAGCGAGCCGCGAGATCGCTGAACGGGTGGCCGTGGGCGGGCAGCACCTGCTTGACGTGCGGGATCGCCGCGCACAGATCGAGTGATTCGTAGAACGTGCGCAGCGGGTCGAGCGAACGAGCCACGCCGCCGATGTGCGGCGTGATGGTGGGCAGCACGTGGTCACCCGACAGGAACACCTCTTCCTCCGGGCAGTGCAGGCAGATGTGGTCTTCGGTGTGCCCCGGGGTGTGAAGGATGAAGTACTCGCGCTTCGCCAGGCGCAGCACTTGCAGATTCGTAACCGGGTCCGTGATCGTGGGAACGAACTGGATGCCGCGAAAGGTGCGCAGGGCCAGGTACACCCAGCGCGCGAAACCCGACGGACCGGGACGCTTGCCGCCCCACGGCGCCCGGCCCCGGAAGCCCCGATGCTGCGGCGGAGGCCACGTCGGTAGCGGGCGGCCCGATGCCTCGGCCTCCAACTCCGCATCCTCCGCTTCGGCGGCCGCCTCCTGATCCTCGACGGATGCCTTGGCTTCGTCCTCGGGTGAGGGCACGCCGAAGAAGAACGAGTCGTGGCCGACGACCTTGGCCCCCGCTTCCTTCGCGAGCCGCACCGCGCCGCCGAAGTGATCGGGGTGGGAGTGCGTGACGATCACCGTGTGAACGTCCTTCACCTTCAGGCTGGCCTGGCCGAGGCGATCCTCGAGCGCGGCATAGGTACTCGGACCGGGAAGTCCGGGGTCGACCACTGCACAGCCATCGTCGTCGACCAGCGCGTAACAGTTGACGTGGCGGAGGCCGGGAAGCCGGATCGGCAGCTCCATCCGAAGAACGTTCTTCGCGACTTCCGAAATTTCGCGTCGCGCCGGTTCCTGTTCCTGCTTCTTCGCCATGGCTCGACACTACCCGATCGGATCCTCAGTCGCGCCTGGGGTCAGGCTTGCGTAATAGGCAGGTGGCGCGGCTGGGCGCGGACTCGCTCTTGCCAGACGAGCACCTCCGGGAAACGTCCCAGCTCGAAGTCAGCCTCGTCCGCGACGTGCGTGTACGCGTAGAGCGAGATGTCCGCCAGGGTGTATGCGCTCCCTGCCATCCACTCGCGGCCGCGCAGGTGCTCGTTCAGGACCCCGAGCGCGCGGTACCCACCGTCGAGCTTCTCGCGATAGCGCTCTTCGCCGATCTCCTCGGCCGACTGGCCGAGGGAGGACCGCCAGAACCGGAGCGTTCCGATGAATGGCTCGAGGCTGTACTGCTCGAAACACATCCACTGCCACATCTGCGCTCGTTCGTAGGCATCGACCGGAACGAATCGCGTCTGCTCGGCAAAAAACGACAAGATCGCGTGCGATTCGCACAGGAGCCGCCCATCTTCGAGCTCGAGCATCGGCACCTTTCCATTGGCGTTCTTGGCGAGAAAGGCGGGCTCGCGAGTGATCCCGGTCTTGATGTCGAGTAGTACGAGCTCGTAGGGCACGCGCAGTAGGGTCAGCAGCAGCCGCACTTTGTAGCCGTTGCCCGAGGGCAGATAGTCGTAGAGCTTGATCATGTAGCGGCCTCCGCGCCCGCCTCGACGGGCCTGCTCGCCAGCACGATCCACTCCTCGCCACACGGCTCGCCGCGCGCCACGCGCGAGTGCTCGCCGAGCCAGAACCGGATCCCAGCCAGGCGCTCGGCCAGCGGCAGCGCAGCCACGCGGATGCCCGGCAACGCACCGTCGCGCTCGATGCCGCGACTGGCGCTCCACACGAAGTGGGCCGAGCCGGCGCAGCTGAAGACGCGTTCCACAGCAAAGCCGCTCGCTTCCACCAGGCGGCGAAGTGCCCGCTCGCCGCGCAGCTCGAGATGACGCGGCGGGTCCCAGTGCAGCCAGCTCGCGCCAAAGCGCTCGCGTGCGGCACTCGACGGATTGGGCGTCGCCAGCGACAGCCGACCACCCGGCCGCAACACGCGCAGACAGCCGGCCAGGGTGGCAGGGGCATCCGGCAGATGCTCGAGGACGTGATCGAGGACGACGGCGTCGTACTCGGCCGTACCCATCTCGTCGAGCGTCGCCGCGATCCGGGCACCGCTTCGCTCGCGCGCCGCGCGCGCGGCCTCGGCGTCGAGTTCCACACCAGCAACGCTCCAGCCGAGGTCGCGCATCCGCGCCAGCAGTTCGCCCGAGCCACAACCCACGTCGAGCAGCCGCCCGCCGGCCCGCGCGGGCAGCCACAGCACCGCTCGCTCGCCGATCGTGCGCAGCGGGCCGAACGACGAGATGGCGCGTCCCGCGCAACGCGCGAGTGGACTCACGCGATCTCGGTACCCGAGCCGCGCCGCCGGAACCGCACGCTTGAGCCAGGGTTCGAATCCCCCCGGAGCCCCAACATTGCGCTCGCGACGGTCGACGTGGGTGTAATAGTCGCGGTAGCTGCGGTGCAGCTCGTCGGGATCGGGTGCGGGGTCGAGCCAGAACCGGTCGCACGCGTTGCAGTGCAGCATGCGCCACACGCCCTCGACACCGAAGTGGCGATCGCACAGGCCGTCGTGCACGACTCGACCCGGATCACCACAGTCGCGGCACACTGCAGCGACTTCGCTCATCGAGCCCCCACTGGTCCACCTCGAAGCGCACGAGAATAACGCACGGACCCCTCGCCTCGCGGCTGCCGGCGCGCTGCGTATTCCCTGCACAGGTCCAGCGGAGCACAGGGGCCGCTTCGGCAGATCGGCTATGTGGTAGCCTTTCGCGAACGACGCGGCCTGCCGATCCCCACGCCAGGCTCCCGTGGAGGAACACGCGTGATCGCCGTCGTGATCCCGTGCCATCGCGTCAAACACCACGTACTCGGCGTACTGGCCGCGATCGGCCCCGAGTGCAACGCCATCTACGTGGTGGATGACGCCTGCCCCGAGCACACCGGGGACCACGTCGAGCGCGAGGCGCACGACCCACGCATCCGCGTGATCCGCAACCCCAGCAATCTCGGCGTCGGCGGCGCAACGCTGGCCGGCTACGCCGCCGCGCTCGCAGATGGTGCGCGGATCATCGTCAAGTGCGACGGCGATGGGCAGATGGACCCCGCGATGATCCCTCGGCTCGTCCGCCCCATCCAGAGCGGCGAAGCCGACTACACCAAGGGCAACCGCTTCTTCGACCTGTCCGGTCTGGATCGGATGCCAAAGCTTCGACTGCTCGGCAACTCGCTGCTCTCATTCCTGACCAAGCTCTCGAGTGGCTACTGGAACGTCTTCGATCCGACCAATGGCTTCACGGCGATCCACGCATCGGTGGCGCGCGAGCTCCCCGTCGACAAGATCGCCCGCGGTTTCTTCTTCGAATCCGACATGCTGTTCCGACTCGGCACGCTGCGAGCGGTCGTCTGCGATGTTCCGATGCCGGCGCGCTACGGCGATGAGAGTAGCAACCTCCGCATCGCTCGGATCGCAGGTCTCTTCGCGATGAAGCACGTCATCAATACCGCGAAACGGATCTTCTACAATTATTATCTGCGCAACTTCAACATCGCGTCGATCGAGATCCTCGTCGGCCTGCTGTTGATCGGCTTCGGGGCCTGGTTCGGTGGCACGCACTGGCTCGAAGGCATCCGCCGCAACGTTCCGCAGACCAGCGGCACGGTGATGGTGGCGGCGCTGCCGGTCATCGTGGGCATCCAGCTGCTACTCGCCGCACTGAGCTACGACCTGCAGAACGTGCCCCGAGACGTGATGCACAAGCGCCTGGCGCCGGGCCCCGACAAGCCGTGACCCGGCGCATCGGCCTGTTCGCCCTACGGCTCGCCGTCGCCGTCGGAGGACTGACGCTGGTGATCCGACTCGCCATCCCCGGCGCCGGCGAGGGCCTGCTCACGCGTCTGCGCTCGGCCTGGGTGGCCGAGCCGATCGAAACGTGGAGCGGGATCCTGGTTGCAACCGCGCTGTTCGGTGTCAGCTACGCAATCGGAGCGATGCGCTTCCGCTTGCTGCTTGCTTCCGCAGGTCTGCCCGCGCGCTTCGGAAGCCTGTTGCGCGCGTACCTGATCGCGAGCTTCTTCAACCTCGTGCTTCCCGGCCTGATCATGGGCGACGTCTACCGTCTGGCCGACGCGCGCCGCGACACCGGCCGCGGCGCAGCCGTGCTCGGCATCGTCGTGCTCGAGCGGTTGCTGGGTTTCGCCGCGCTCGGTGCGATGGCGTTGCTGGCCGCTCCGCTGTTGCCGGGCGAAACAGCACTCTGGGTGCGCCTGACTGTCGGGCTCCTCGGCGCAGCCACACTGCTCGGACCTTTCGTGCCGTCTAGTACCGCGGGTCGGCGGGTCGCCACGACGCTCGCGAACGCGCTCTCACGAGTCTGGCCGCGCGCTGGCGATACCGCAGTCAGCGCGCTCGAGGCGATAGGGCGCGCCGCTCTACAGCCCGCCGTACTCGCGCGCGCGTTCGGGCTCTCACTGGCCAATCAGTGGCTACCCGTCTTCGCCGTCGTTGCCCTCGCGTCGCCCCTCGACACGAACATCGCGGTCTACTGGTACGCGGTGATCATCCCGTTCGTCACGCTCGCGAGCCTGCTGCCGATCAGTATCGGCGGAACCGGTGTGCGCGAGGCCTTGTTCGTCGGCCTGTTCGGAGCCGTGGGCATGCGTCCCGAGGTCGCACTCGTGCTGGCACTGTCTACCTTGTTCGTCGCCCTCGCCTGGGGTCTGGTCGGACTGTTGTTGTTCACCCTCGGTCGCCGCCATCCCGGCATCGCGGCAACGGTATGAGCGAGGCCATCACGCTATCGATTCCCTACTACCGAGGGAACGCGTATCTGCGCCGAGCAATCGAGAGCGTGCTCGAGCAGGATGACGGCGAGTGGCTGCTCGCGATCCGCGATGACGGCGAACGCGACGAGGCCCGCGCCGTCGTCGATGGGCTCGGGCTCACCGACGACCCGCGTGTGAGCTGCGTCCGCAACGCCTCGAATCTCGGAATGGTCGCCAACTGGAACCTCTGCCTCGACGCCGTCGAGACGCCGCTGGCGACGCTGCTCCACGCCGACGACGCGCTCGGCCCCAGCTACGTTCGCACCATGCGCGCGCTCGCCGGTGCAAATCCCGACGACACGGCCTTCTTCTGCGAGGCGCGTATCATCGACGAGAGCGGAAACCAGCGCTTCTCGCTCGCGGACTGGATCAAACGCTTCTACCTGCCCGCACGAGCGGCCAGCGGCGATTCCTTCTCGCTCTCCGGGGAGAGCGCCCTCGAGGCCCTGATGGCCGGAAACTTCATCATGTGCCCGACGCTGTGCTTCCGGCTCGACAAGCTCGCGGGGCGTCGCTTCGATGCGAGCCACCACCAGGTCCAGGATCTCGAGTTCACCTCGCGCCTGTTGATGGACGGCGACACACTTGTCGGCACCCGATGGACCCACTACGCGTACCGGCGCCACGCGGCCGGAGCCACCGCGCTGCAGTCCGAGAGCCTGTTGCGGTTCCAGGAAGAGCTTGCGTTGTTCGATCGGGTTGCCGAGCGCGCGGCAGCCATCGGCTGGAGCCGTGCCGCTCGCGTCGCACGTCGCAAGACGATCGTACGTCTCCACCTCGGCTACCGCGCGGCGGGCAATCTGACGCGGTTGCGGGTCCGGCGCGCCTTGCGCGAGCTGGGGCTCGCAGCGGGCCGGCAGCGACCCCGCGCGTGATACCCTCCTGCACCATGTGTCCGCCTCGCGTGCGGCAACGCAGGCTCTGGGCGCAAGCAACGCGCTGGGGGTTTCTCGTCTGACCACCGACCTCGAACGCGCTCGGAGTGACTACGCTCGGAAGGTGGCAAAGCTCGCCTCGCTTCGAACGCCCGGCCTCGCTCGCGCGTTCGCAACGGTGCCCCGAGAGAACTTCGTCGGGCCCGGTCCGTGGCAGGTCCTGCGGCCCCCGACCGAGGAGGGCTATTCCCAGACGCCCGACGACGATCCCGTTCACCTCTACGACACCGTGCTGGTCGCACTCGATCCTCAGCGCAAGATCAGCAATGGAGAGCCGGTCGCGCTCGCCCAGTGGCTCGACCAGCTCGAGCTCGAGCCCGGGAACAGGTTCGCCCACGTGGGCTGCGGGGTCGGCTATTACACCGCGATCGCAGCCGAAGCAGTGCGTCCCGGTGGCCGGAGCCTCGGACTCGAAGTCGTTCCCGATCTCGCCGAACGAGCAGGACGCAACCTGGCTTCCTACGACGATATCGAGGTCCGCGAGGCGGGCGCGTTCGCGCCCGACGACGGGCCCTTCGACGCCATCTTCGTCAATGCCGGCGCCACGAGCGTCCTCCCAGCCTGGCTCGACCTGCTCGCGGACCGAGGACGACTGCTGTTGCCGCTCACCGTCTCGATCACGGGCGGCGACATCGGGGCCGGCCGGGTGCTCCTGATCGTGCACCGCGGGGATGCCTTCGAGGCGCGCTTCGTATCCTTCGCCGCCATCTTCCACTGTGCCGGGGCACGCAGCGAGGAAGGCGACCAGGCGCTGCGAGCCGCCTACAGGGAGGGAGATGCGGACGAGGTTCGCAGTCTGCGGCGAGACACCCACGACCGATTGGCCACCTGCTGGCTCCACACCAGCGAGTTTTGCCTCTCCTATGCCGAGCCGGCTGACTGACTCGCCGTCTCCGCATCTTCCAGGCGCTCGAAGCCGCGCGCGTCGAGTGCCTCGAGCGCGTCGTCCATGTCCGGGATGTGGAGCGCCACCGCGACGACATCGCCTTCCGCCGGCTGGTAGTCGCTCGACATGGGCCGCATGGGCTGCGAGCCGCGCTGCATGGACAGCATCACCAGGCGTTCGCCGATCGGCGGCGGATCGCGCACCGGCTCGTCCTCGGACGGCGTTTCGGGCAGGCGAGCCGGATCGAAGCGAAAGCGCCCCACCTCGACGTCGCCGTGGCGTAGGCGCACATCCCAGCGCTCGATGTCGTGGACGGCGTCGAACGCGATCTCGGCCTCTTCGTTCTGCACGAGCTCGGCGGCCATTCCGGTCTCGATCGCCTGCACGGCGACATAGTTCTTGGGAACGTGGAAGAGCTCGTGAGCCCGATTGACGAAGACGGCGTTCACGGTCTGGTTCGGGGTGATGCCGATCGCCGTCTCGACGCACTCGAGCTGTGCGCGTTGCAGCGTTCGCTCTTCCAGCGCATTGCCGAAGACGACCGTGAAGCCAGCCTCCTGTGCCTGCCGACACGTCTGCGGGTTCGAGTCGAGGATCACCACTGGCACGCCCCCGCGCCGAAGCTCTTCCGCCAGCAGGAAACCGAGCCCCTGCGCACCGAGGATCGCGACGCCCTCGCGCTTCGGGAGCTTGACGCCGAGGACGCGCGCTGCCAGGCCGGCCGTGAGCCCCGCCTGCAGCACGGTGCCGACGATGGTGAGGAAGACCAGCGCGCGCAGCTCGCGGCCCCCGTCCAGCCCGTTCTTCTCCATCGCCGCCGCAACCAACGACGCCATCGCCGCCGCCACGATCCCACGCGGCGCAACCCAGCTGATGAATGCCCGCTCGCGGGCGCTGAGATCCGACCCGCTCGTCGAGAGCACCACGACCAGTGGGCGCACCGCGAAGACGAGTGCTCCGACCACGGCGAGTCCCGGCCAGCCGAGCGCTACGACGTCGGCGAGTCGCACGTCCGCCGCCAGCATCACGAACAGCAGACCGATCAGCAGGATCGTCAGCTGATCCTTGAACTCGCGCAGGTCTCGATCGACCGGGGTGCGCATGTTGCCGACCGTCACGCCGGCGATGGTCACCGCGAGGATGCCGCTCTGCGCCACCAGCTCGTCGGCCAGCACGAACACCAGAAGCACCATCGCGAGCACGAAGATGTTCTCGTGACCCTGCGGAACCAACCGTCGGATGCGCAGCAGGAGGCCCAGCATCAGGCCGGACAGCAGACCAATGGCGGTGCCGACACCGACGCGCAGCACGAGATCGGCGGCACCCACTGCCGCGCGCTCGGGCGCGACCACGACCTCGAGCACGAGCAGAGCCAGGATCGCACCGACCGGGTCGATCAGGACGCCCTCGGCATTGAGCACCGTGGCGACCCGGGGGCGGAGCCGCATCTGCGAGACGAGCGGGCCGACGACCGTCGGACCGGTCACGACGACCAGGCTGCCGAACAGCACGGACTGCTGCCACGTCCAGTCGAGGATCCAGGCGGCGGTGAGCGAAGCGAGGCCGAGCGTCAGGATCGCGCCCGACAGCACCAGGTGGCGGATCGCAGACTGCTCGCGCCGCAGTCGCGAGATCTGGAGGTTCAGCCCGCCCTCGAACAGGATCACCGCGACCGCAATGTCGACGATGGCAAAGAAGCCTTCGCCGAGTGCACGCGGCTGCACCAGACCGAGGCCGTCCGGGCCGAGCGCGGCCCCGGCCAGCAGCAGGATCACGATGCCCGGCAGGCGCAGGTGGCGCGCGACGGACTGGCACAGGACGCCCGCCGCCAATGCCAGCACCAGGGTGAATGCTGCGTGCCCGTCCACGGCCTCGGACCTTACCCCTCCGCGGCCCCGCCGCGCCCGCCCCGGCGACCACACCGGCCGAACGGGATGGCTCGATGCTCCGCGGGGGCGGAATCTGCAGACTGGGGTGTAGACTCGATCCATGGCTGCTCGCAAGACCGCCCGCAAGAAGAAGACGACGCGCAAACGGGCTCCCGCGAGCAAGCGCCTCACCCCTCGCAAGGAGAAACGAGGCCTCGAAGCCAACCAGGTGCGCCTCGAGCTCGACGCAGCCGAGATCGCGCCCCTGGTCGCAGAGGTGGAGCGCGCTGGCGGAGCTCCGATCGGCGCCTATCGCGAGCCGTTCTCCGGCCGACCTCAGCTGCTGGCATCGCTGCCGATCGCGGCCGTCGAGCCAACGCCCTTCCAGCGCGATCTGTCGCCCACGCACACCAAGCGGCTCGCGGCCAAGATCGAGGAGAGCGGCAGCTTCCTCGATCCACTGATCGTAGTGCGCGGCGAGGGAGGCCAGCTGTGGACGCCGAACGGGCGACATCGATTGGCCGCGGCGAAGCTGCTGGGACTCAAGCAGATCACTGCGCTGATCTCGCCCGACGAGGACCTCGCCTTCAAGATCCTGGCGCTCAACACGGAGAAGGCCCACAACCTGAAGGACAAGAGCCTCGAGGTCATCCGCATGGCGCGCGAGCTGGCGCGGCGGAACAAGCGTTCGAAGAAGACAGAGACCGACTACGCCGCGGAGTTCGAGTCCCCCGAGCTGATCACGCTAGGCGTGGTGTACGAAGGCCAGGGGCGCTTCGCCGGCGGCGCCTACAATCCGGTGCTGCGCAAGCTCGACCGCTTCTCGAGCAAGTCGCTCGCTACCAGTCTGCGCGAGCGAGAAGGCTATGCGGCGCGATTGGTCGGGATCGACGCCGAGGTCAAGCGCATCATCGCCGAGCTCCAGGGCCGCGGCTTCAAGTCGCCCTGCCTGCGAAGCTACGTGGTCGCTCGCATCAATCCCGTGCGCTTCCACCGCGCCAAGCAGGGAGATGCGAAGCCGCCGATGGCGATGGGCGCCGGGCTCACCCGAATGGCGGCCTCGGCTCGCAAGCTCGACACGTCGAGCATCCGCCACAGCGAGCTCGCTCTGGTCGCCGCCGTCGCCAGCGACGAATGACCGCGGTCCGCGCGCGCGTGCTCGTGAGCGGTCGCGTGCAGGGCGTGTGGTTCCGCGAATCCACACGCGAACGCGCCGGCGCACTCGGCCTGACGGGTTGGGTGCGCAACCTGCCCGATGGCCGCGTCGAGGCGTTGTTCGAGGGCGAGCGCGGCGCCGTCGCTGAAGCAATCGAGTTCGTGCGCGAGGGTCCGCCGCTGGCGCGCGTGGTCTCCGCGGAGGTCGCCGAATACGAGGAGGCCGCTCCCACGGAGGACGCGTTTCGCGTCCCCCTGGCGGGTCGGCCGCACCGACAGCGCGAAGCGTGAGCGGGGCGCTCGGGTCCCGATCTTCGCACCGGCCGGTCGGGTCGTGATCACAGCGACCGATATCCGGAGCTTCGGGCTCCGCGTTCCGGCCGCGCCGCCAATTCGGTTGCCTCCCGGCTGTCACTGCGAGCACTGCTGGTCTTCTCACGACCGCGGTGTCGCGCGCCAGTGCCGACGAGCAGCTGGCCGTAGCGCCGAGAACGACGGCGGATCCAGCCGACCCGCCTGCGGCGGCTGACGCGCCGAACGCGCTATCTCTCGGGTCGCCTTGCAAGCACGCCTGCTCGCCTTCCTGTCCGGCATCCCCGCCCTGGTCTACCAGGTGGTGTGGACGCGCGAGGTGGCGCTGCTTGCGGGCAGCCAGCTCGACGCGATCGCAACCGTGGTGGCGACCTACTTCGGCGGCCTCGCGCTCGGCTCGCGCGTGTTGGGCGAGCGCGTCGATCGCTCTCCGCGCCCGCTGCGCTTCT
Organism: Myxococcota bacterium; assembly: GCA_036336835.1. GTDB lineage: Bacteria > Myxococcota_A > UBA9160 > UBA9160 > UBA4427 > JAYZFK01. Next base: position 58,435 of record JAYZFK010000005.1, read on the forward strand.
ACGCGCTGCTAGAGCTTCTGGCAGCTGCCCTGACCCTCGCTGCGACGCTGATGCTGCGGGCGCTGGGCACACACGCGCCCGCCGGCGCAGCGGACTGGTGGGGCTCGCCGGCCGTGCTCGCGGCGAGCGGCGCGCTGGTGCTGCCGGTGACCTTTCTGCTCGGCGGCACCCAGCCAGCACTGCTGCGCAGCACGGGCGAGACCAGCCGGCGAGCCACGGGGCCTGCTGGGGAGATCCAGGGAGTCAACACGCTCGGGGCCGTGATTGGCGTGATCCTCGCCGCCCTGGCAATTCCCTGGCTCGGGCTGTGGACGACCCTGTGCACCGCGGCCGGGCTGGCGGCGAGCGTGGGCGGGCTCGCGCTCGCCCTCGACGCCACTGGCAAGCGCGCAGAGCCGATCGAACCCGACCGGCAGGAGCCGCGCGCGCCCCGAGCGCTCCCAGTGCGCATCCTGGCACTTGCGGCGGCCGCGGGCGTCGCCACGCTGGGCTACGAGGTGCTGGCGGTCCGGATGGCGTCGATCCGGCTGGGATCGTCGCTGTATGCCTGGACACTGGTGCTCTCCGTATTCCTTGCGGGCCTGGCAGCCGGCAACGTGGCATTGGCGAGCACCGCCTCGCAGACCCGACGCCCAGCGCGGCTGCTCGGCCGCATCGAGTTGGCCAGTGCGCTCGCACTCGCGCTCGGACTGGTGGCGATCCACCCTCCCCTCGCGCACAGCGCCGCCGGGGTCGAAGCCCGCGCGCTGCTCGCAGTGGTGCTGGGCGTGCTCCCCGCCGCCTTCTGCATGGGGGGCGCCTTCCCGCTGTTTGCCCGGCTCGTGCTCGACGCAACCCCCGGTCGCAGCTTCGGCGCGCTCGTCGCCTGGAACACGGCGGGAGGCATTGCCGGGGCGCTGCTGACGCCGGTCCTCTTGCTTCCCGTGTTCGGAATGGCCGGCGGAGTATTGGTGTGTGCGGGCATCAACCTGGCGGTCGGCTTCGGCGTGCTCGTCTGGACACCGCGCAAGACCGAATCCAGCAGGCTGGGCCCGGCCACGCTGGCCTCGGGCGTGGCATTCGCCGGCGCCGCGGCGCTCGGCTGGCTCGGCGTGCGCCAGGCGCAGCCACTGGGTGCGATTCACATCGAGCACGGACGCCTCGTGTCGGCCGTGGTCGTGGCGCACCGGGGCGAGCGCGAGTTGATCGTCGACGGCGACCAGGAAGCACACACCGCGCCCGAGGCGCGCCTCGCCGAAGAGTTGCTCGCTGCGGTGCCCCTGGCTGTGCACCCGGCACCGAGGCGCTTTCTCGAAATCGGCTTCGGCGCCGGCATCACCCTCGGCACCGCCTCGCGCTTTCCGCTCGAGCGCCTGGAGTGCGTCGAAATCGCCGGCGCAGTGCTTCGTTCGGCTCCGTGGATGGAGCCCGCCAACCGCGGAGTCCTGCGTGACCCGCGGCTCACGCTGTACGACCTGGATGCGCGCGCGTTTCTGCGGGGTGTAACGCCCGTCTACGATGTGGTGGTCGCCAACACCCTCCACCCCTGGTCGCTGGGCGCGACCGGACTCTACTCGGTCGAGTACTTCTCGCGGCTGCGCGCCGGCCTGGCTCCCGGCGGCATCGCCACACAGTGGATCCCGGCCTCCGGGATCGCGTCGGCCAGCTTCCGCGCGATCCTGCGGACGTTCTTCGAGGCATTCGAGCACGGAGTCGTGCTGTGGGGTGAGGACAATGTGATCCTGCTCGGCTCCGCACAGGTCATCGAGCTGCCCGAGCCCGGCGTCTTGGTCGCGCGGCTGGCCGGCGCGGAACTCGATCCGCGTGCGCTTCGGCTCGCGGGGCCCGGAGGCGATTCGCTCGCGGCGCGCCGGATCGGCGAGGCGAGCGACGTCCGCGAGGTCGTCGACCGGGACGAGATCCTGCGCGATGACCGACCGCGACTCGAAGCCGACGCCGCCTTCGGCGTCGCGCGCCGCAACTCGGGGATCTACCGCCTGCTGGTCGAGCTGGCGACCCGTGCCAACGCGCGGCACGCCGCCTCGCCGGAGCTGTTGCTCTGGCTCGAATCCCGGGCGGCGAGGCTGGGCAGCGAGCCCGACCGCGCGAGCGCGCGCGAGGCACTCGCCGAGCAGCAGGGACTGGCGCTCGCGCGCCGGAGTCACGCCAGGCGAATCGCAGCCCAGGCGAGCGACCAGTTGCGACTGGGCGATCGCACGAGAGCAGGGTCTTTGTACGTCCGCGCGCAGGAGATCGACCCCACATTCCGCGGCAGCTCGCTCGCGCGGTCCATGCTCGCCCGCGACGAGGGCCAGCCCGAGCGCGCGGCGCAGCTCCTCGAGCGGTGGCTACAGCTGCACCCCGACGATCCGGAAGCCTGGAACGACCTCGCGAGTCTGCTGGCGGAGACGGGCCAGCTCGAGCGTGCGGAGCGCGCCGTCGAGCAGGCACTCGCCAGCAACCCCTTCTTTCCCGAAGCGCTCGCCAACGCCGGGCTCCTGGCCGTCGCGCGCGGCGACCCGGAGCGCGCGCGCGCGCTGCGCGACCGCCTCGCAGCGCTCGAGCACGGGCGGCCACGCGCCGAACTCGAGGCACTCGAGCAAGCGCTCGAGCGGGGTCGCTGATCGCACCACGCTGGACATCCGGTCAGCGCGGGGTCGGGCGGTCGAGTGAGCCAGTGGCGAGCAGTCGGCGTAGACCGGTGGGAGTGCCTCGCCCGGTCCAGACCCCGATCTAACTGCGTCGAGAGCGATGTGCCCCCACCCCGATCCAGAGCAGCAGGCCAGCCTGAAGCAGCATCCCGGCCCCGGGTTCGGGAACGGGAGCGGAAGCGGTCGTGCCCTGCACGGTGAAGTCCGTCCCCGAGCTCACCATGAAGGTCACGGTCTGCCCGGCCGCAATGTCGCCCTCGGACGTGTGGGTCACGAACAGCCGGACGCTCGTCTGGTTGGCGGCGAGGGGCGTGCCGAACGTGAACACACCAGCCAGCGTGCTCACACTGTCCGCCAGCACCGAGGTCGGCCCGATGTCGCCGGAGCCGGTGTCATCGAACGCACCCGCGGATTGCGGATTCAGGAAGAAGAACGGGCTGCCCACCGTGATGCCGAGCGCGTCGACCGACGACGAGCCCGAGTTCAAGATGAGGTCGACGACGAAGATGTCCTGGCCCGTGCTGGAGGTGGAGGCACCCCCTTCATTGGGAGTCAGATTGCCGCCGACGTCCGACAACAGGAGACTTCCCGAGAGGTCGAACACCGGGCGCAGCACACCATCGACGCCGAGCGCGTTGTTGCCGCTATCGATGACGACCGGCGAATCGAGGGTAAATGCCAACGCGCTGGCAGTGCCGGCAGCGCAGACGTACAGCATCACCGCAGCGGCAGCTGCCACCGCCTGCAGCGCGCGAGGGAACTCCATTCGGACTGCTCCTTCCGATTGGCTTCCCAGGGGGCCAAGCCTTTAAAGGCAGCAAGTTGCATTCCAAGTGCCCCGCTGGGCGCTCATTTCTGCTTAGATTTCCAAGGGGTTAATATTGCAGTGGAAATCCGATCCAAACAAACGACGTGCTCAGCGCAGTCGAAGATTTTTGGGAATAGATTTTCCACTGATGGCGCCGAATGGGCAGCGGACGGAAAAGTTTTTCATAGGCGACGTGCGGCATCAGCGCCGATCGCGTGCCAGACGCAGCCCGGAAAACTGCCAGCGCGCGGCGGCCGGGAAGAAGTTGCGGTAGCTCGCGCGCAGATGGCTCCGGGGCGTGACGCACGAGCCGCCCCGCAAGACCCACTGGTCGGCCATGAACTTCCCGTTGTACTCGCCCAGAGCCCCATCGAGAGGCCGATAGCCTGGGTACCCCGTGTAGGGACTGGCGGTCCACTCCCAGACATCCCCAAAGAGGTTGCCGAAACGGCGGTGGGGGTCGACGGGAGCCGAGGCAGGCTGCAGGCGACGGCTCTCGACGAAGTTGCCTTCGACCGGATTCCCCAGCGCCGCGATCTCCCACTCCTGCTCGCGAGGAAGACGCGCCCCCGACCAGGTCGCATAGGCATCGGCCTCGTAGTAGCTGACGTGACAGACGGGCTCGGGGCCTCGTACCGGGCACAGGCCACCCAGCGTGAAGGTCCACCACTCCCCGTCGCGCTGGCGCCAGTAGAGCGGAGCTCTCCACTCCTGGGCCTGGACGGTCGTCCAGCCATCGGAGAGCCAGAGCTCGGGTCGCCGGTAGCCTCCGTCGTCGATGAACGCGCGCCACTGCGCATTGGTCACCGGGCGCGAAGCGAGCTCGAACGCCTCGAGGAAGACGCGGTGACGCGGCCGCTCGTTGTCGAACGAGAAGCCGGCCGCCTGCGACCCGACCTCCACCAGACCTTCGTCGAAGCCGCGCCACTCGAATGGCGCCGCCTCGAATTCGCACTCGTCATCGACCGGGGCACGGTATACCGGACCGTTCGGGTGGAATGACAGCGCGTGCTTCAGATCGGTGAGCAGGAGCTCCTGGTGCTGCTGCTCGTGCTGCAGGCCCAGCTCGATCCGCTCGGCGAGCTCGTTCGACGAGCTTGGGTCGCTGAGGAGCCGCCCGATCTCGTCGTCGACGAAGACCCGATAGCGCTCGATCTCCGCCATGCCGGGCCGTGTAATCAGTCCGCGCTGTGGGCGCGGATACTGCTCTCCAACTCCGTTGTAGTACGAGTTGAAGAGCACCCGAAAGCTCGGGTCGAAGGGCGTGAACTCCCCGAGAGGAGAGGCGAAACGCTCGAGCACGAACGTTTCGAAGAACCACGTGGTGTGCGCCAGGTGCCACTTCACGGGGCTTGCATCCGGCATCGACTGCACCGTGCAGTCGGCCTCGGACAACGACGCCGCCAGGCCCAGCGTGGTGCCGCGGATGGCGCTGTAGCGTTTCGCGAGATCGATTTGGCTCGTCATCACGGGAAGCGGGCTGACGAGCTCACCGTCGCTCGAAGACCTGGAAGCTCTGGCGCTCGAGGTAGTCGAACTCGGTTTCTAGGGCGTAGCCGGCTGATTCCATTTCGGAGCGGATCGCCTCGGGCGGCGCCGAGTGGCGCTGGAAGAAACCCTCCGGCTTGTAGTCGATGATCGCGATGCGACCGTCCTCGGTGAGCGCAGCCGCAATGCGTTCGAAGTAGGTAACTCGATCTTCGATGTGATGATAGGTGTTCGAGGTGAACACGAGGGAGACGCTCGCGGGCGCAAGCCGGGAATCGTCGTAGGCGGCTTGTACGACCTCGACGTTCGACGCGTTGCGCTCCTCGACGTCCACTCGCAGGGCCTCGTTCATGCCCTCGTCGACGTCGACGGCAAACACCCGACCGGTATGTCCGACGGCTCTCGCAAGGTGGAAGGTGAAGTAGCCGCCGCCGGAGCCCAGATCGGCGACCCGCTCGCCGGGCGCGATTGCGAGCGAGTCGATCACGCGCTCCGATTGCTGCCAGGAGGACCGATCGCCCCTTGCATACGCCCAGCGCTTGATGTCGGTGCAGCCGCTCGTCGCGACCACGGCTGCGAGCAGGACGAGCTTCCACGCTCGGCGCATCGAGAACCCGGTCGTCAAGTGTCCCTCCCAGGGAAGCGGTGCGAGCATGACCCATTCGCCCCGCTCGGTTCAAGCGGGCTGTGCCTGCGCCGACTCTGTCGATCCCCAGGTCTGCTGCTCGATCGCGTAGACATCGACGAGCTTGCCACGCACGTCGATCTGGCCGTCGAAGTGTTCGCCGAGCTTCTCGGCCACGCGGATCGAGGCCACATTGCCCGGCTGAATCAGGCTGAGCAGACGCGGCTCGGACAGGACGTCGAACGCGTGGTGCATTGCCGCCGCGGCACCCTCGGGCGCAAAGCCCTCACCCCAGCGTTCGCGGGCAACCAGCCAGCCGACTTCGAGACCGGGCCAGCCCTCCGGCCGGTACAGACCAATGCGCCCGATCAGCTCGCCGCTCGTCTTTTCCTCCGCGGCCCACAGCCCGTAGCCGCGGAGCGACCAGTGGCCGATCACCATCGCGAGACCGCGCCAGGCCTCGTCTCGCGTCATCGGCTTGCCATCGCCGATGAAGCGCATCGCCTCGACGTCGCCACACCAGCGCGCGTAGGTCTCGAAGTCATCGGCACCGAAGGCGCGCAGGCGCTCGGTCTCGAGGATCGGAACGGAGCTCACGGTGTGTGCAGCTCGACGAAGCGGACGACGGCATCTGCGAGCTCGCTGCGAACCTCGCTCTCGCTGCGACCCGAGCGCTTGAGCACCTGGAACGAGTGGTCGCCACCCTCGACGACGTGTAGCGTCGCACTCGTTCCGAGCTCGGCGCACACCGGCTCGAGCCGGGACAGCTCGGCGAGCTTGTCGCGCGTACCCTGCAGAAACAGCATCGGCAGCCCCACGTCCTTCAGATGGTCGGCGCGCTCGCTGCCCGCCTTGCCCGCGGCGTGCAGCGGAAAGCCGAAGAACACGATCCCGCGCAGGCCCGGGAGACCCCCGTCGCTCGCCGCGGCCAGCGACGTCATGCGCCCCCCCATCGACTTGCCCCCGGCGAACAGCGGCAGTTCCGCTGCGAGATCGCGCGCGCGGGCCACGGCCGCGCGCACGGTCGCGAGCAGCAGCGCGCGTGGGCTCGGCGCCCGCCTCCCCCGCTCCATGTACGGGAACTGATAGCGCAGGGTCGCAATACCGCGCGTCGCGAGCTCGTCGCTGATCGACGCCATGAAAGCGTGCTGCATGCCGGCGCCCGCGCCGTGTGCGAAGACGAGCAGCGCGTGCTGGTGCTCGGCGCGCTGATAGAGCGCCGACACGTCCTGGTCTCGAATCTCGATGCGGAGCGGCTGCGTGCCAGGCGACATCTGCGATCGAGCCTCCAGCTGCTCGAAACGGCACACGCGAGGTCGAGAGCGTTCGGGACGGCGGCGGAGGATCTTGCGCGAGAACGGGTCATCTGTCCAATCGGCGACCGCTTGCCTGAGCCACATCCGCGGTACTGCTCTGCGCAAGCTCTCTTCTCGACGCGCTCGCGCGCGTCGCTCACTTCGCAGGTGCCGTCGACCGAGTCGGTGACAATGGATCGGCCCGGCCCCGGACCTCAGTAGTCGTCGGTCCCGTAGATGACCTCCTCGTAGCCGTCTGCGGTTGCTGCCAGGAAGCGCACCGCGCCCTCGAACTCGTTCGCTCCCATCTCATCGAGGGCGAATGTCTCGGTCATCACGAGCATCTCCTCGCGGATTGCGAACGCGCCCCGCTCGAGGTCGGCGTTCTTGCGCAGCGCGACCTCCATCCGCGACGCGCCTAGCGTCTCGACGGTTCCGATGCGCGCCCACAGACGCACCCGCTCCTGGTCGCCGAGCTCGTACCGCTCCATGTCGATCAGCTGAGAGCGCCCGCCCGGCAGGGGAACGAGCACGCCACCCGGCAGCAGCTCCCAGAGCTGTTCCCGGCAGACGCGCTCCGACAGCCGCGCGAACGATTCGCTCCGACTCACGATCCCACCTCCAACGGCTCGCGCCACACACCGTCGAACACTTCGACCGCCGGTCCGGTGAGCCACGCGGACGCGCCAGGGCCCGACCACGCGACGAGTAGCACGCCTCCGGGCAATTCGACCTCCACGCGTGCGTCGGTCCGATCGCACAGCCGCGCGGCGACCGCACAGGCGGTGGCACCGGTTCCGGACGCGAGCGTCTCGCCCTCGCCCCGCTCGTAGACCCGCGCCCGCAACCGGTCGCGGGCGACGACCCGAGCCACCTCGACATTGACTCGCTGCGGAAACAGCGGATGAGCCTGCAGGGCCGTGGCCACCTCGGCCAGCGCGAAATCGGCCGGCTCTTCCTCGGTCAATATGACCGCGTGCGGGTTGCCGAGGGAAAGGCCGGTGAAGACGACCTGCCGACCGCCCACATCGAGAGCGAAGTCGACCAGGCGCTGCGCGCCGCCGGCGTGCGCGGGGTCCGCCGGTAGCGCGGCGAGCTCGAAGCGCGGCTCGTCCATCTCCACGCGCGCCGCGACCACGCGCCCGGCCTCGAATGTCGGGAAGACGCGCCGCAGGCCTCCGCCGGTCTCGACCTCGAGTGCACCGCCCTCGAGCGGCGCGAGCCCCCGATCGAGCACGAACTTGGCGAACAGCCGAATGCCGTTGCCACTCATCTCGGCCTCGGAACCGTCGGAGTTGAAGATGCGCATGCACACGGGCGCGAGCTGCGAGCGCTGCACAACGGCAATGCCGTCCGAGCCGACACCGAAGTGCGAATCGGTGATGCGCCGCGCGAGCACGGACCAGTCGAGCGCGAGCTCGCGACCATCGATCACGACATAGCCGTTGCCGGCAGCCTGGAGCTTCGCGAAGGGCAGCTCGATCATCTGCAGCTCCGACGCGGTCACCCCTCGCGCGTCAGCCGTCGCCGCCGAGGCGGCGGTGTTCGCTCAACAAACTCCAGGCGTAACCGAGCAGCACGATGGCCGTGATGCCGTAGGAGGCGATCAGGTAGCTCACGGGCCCCCCCGATCGATTGCCTGGGCCGTCCGCCCGCGCAGCGTCTCGACCTCGAAGCGAAGCAGCAGCAACCACGCGAAGGCCGTGAACATCGCTACTTGGCCCATCCGGAAGGGCAGCCCCATCCCGTCGCCGAGGCTGCCGCGCTCGATGTTGTCGGGATGGATCGAGCGGTTGTCGAAGATCTCGATCACATAGTAGTTGAGCGGGATGAGCAGCACGCCAACGATCCCGTAGACCGCGGCAAAGCGAGCCGTTCGCGCGCCTCCTTCGCCAAAGCTACGCAGCACCGCGTACGCCAGATAGATGAACCACAACAGCAGCGTCACAGTGAGGCGGGGATCCCAGCTCCACCACTTGCCCCAGGTGCCCTTTGCCCAGATCGGGCCCGTGATCATCATCAGCGTGCAGAACACGATGCCGACCTCGGCGGCCGCTCTGGCGAATCGGTCCCAGTCCTCGCGCTCGCGCCACAGATAGATCGCGCCACCGATACCGGTGAACACGAAGCCCAGATAGGCGCCGTAGGCAAGCGGCGGGTGGACGTACAAGATCTTCTGGATCACGCCCTGCACCGCGTCGATCGGTGCCCGTACCACCGCCCAGGCGTACACCGCCAGCAGGGCGAGCAGCACCCAGCCAAGCGGTCGCCGCGTGCGGGCCGCGAAGCGTTCCAGCCCGGTCTGCGAAGCGTCCGAACTCATCGTGAGAGGCCCCCCCCGGATCGACCTCGATCGAGGGAGCTAGTACCCGCTGGACAGCTGCCCCAGCGGCCGGTTCCAGAGGTACTCCCCAGGATCCTGGATGCAGATCTGCAGCGCGGCCTGCATGTTGCCCCTGTCGAAATACCATCCGTCGCCAACGAGATAGTCCCAGCTGGACTTGAGCCCGCCCGCCAGACCCAGGATCGGTATGGCGGCGGTGAAGAACACTGCCCCGATGATCGTGTCGTTCAGCGCGAACGGACGGGCCAGCAAGATGTCGACCGGAACGTAGAACGTCCAGTGGAGAATCCCCTTCTTCTCAACCTCCTCCTTCTCGGTGTAGTCGTCCTTGAGGAAGTCGTCGGACGAATAATCGTCGGAGAGGAAGTCGTCGCCGTCCTCGGCAAAGGACGCGGCGGGCGCGAGAGTCAGGGCGAGCACGAGCACGATTGCCATCGACCTGGCGAGCCCGTCACGAGTAGGGGGGAGGCGCATTCTCGGAATCTCCTGGAGATGAGGCGAGCCTCGATCCTAGCACGGCGACCGAGACAAGAGCGCTCCGAGTGGGCGCCCGCTCGACGCGCGTCAACCAATTGGCCGCTCAACGCCGAGCGATACCGCCGCTCGATCCCTGCCGCACCCAACACGGCTGCGAGACGCGCTGCCACGAGGGACGAATCACCGCTCGCGACCTCGCTCCCACGCCGGGGACGCGGCACCCACTAGCCGGGGAGCGGCCGAACCGACGCGGCCGAGCGGTGCGCAAATCGCTGCCACATCCGCAGCACAAACGTCGCGATCAGCAGCAGCGAGAGCGGCGCATAACGCACATCCTGTTCGACCGCGGCACTGGTGTAGTTGAACGCGAGCACGACCCACAGCAACCAGGCGCCCGAGGTGTGGAGGATCTTCCAGCCACGGCGTCCGATCATCGCAGCCGTGCGATCGAACGACGTCAGCGTCATCCCCGCGAGCAGCAGGTAGGCGACCCCTCCACCGTACAGTGTGATCGCATCCACTCCACCCTCGAAGTAGGCCGGGAACGCGACCGCGAGCACGCCCAGCGCAGCCAGGTGGGTGAAATGCATCACGGCGAACGACAGGCCGACGTAGCGGCGATTGCGCAGCAGCCACTTCGTCGCGTCGTTCGCCACGAGCTGCCGCAGCGGACGCGCGGCGAACGCGGCCGAGAACGACACCGCTCCCAGTCGTACGCTCCAGCGGACGACCTCGCGCGCGGCCTCTTCGCTCGCTCCAAAGAGCGCCAGCAGGATCACCACCAGCGTTCCCATCGCGGCCACCGCCCAGCCAGTGATCACCCAGCCTTCGAAGCGCATGCTCGTTGCTCCTCACCCCAGGTGCACGCGCTCGGAGCATGCCACTCTCCGCTACCTGGCGCTCTGGGCTCTACCGATCTCCCCGTCGACCGGCGAGATCACGTCGAGCGACGACCGTCACCGGATGGTGTGGGATCCCCGGTAGCCGCGCAGCCGCCGACGCTGCAAGGCCAGCGAGATCCGCCGCACGGTGCGCTCGATCAACGGCATTCGCTGCCGCGAGACGATCTCGCCCCCGCGCAGCACGGTCGTCCGCTCGCCCTCGATCCGGTGTTCCTCCCCGTCCGGGAGCAGCACTCGATAGGGACGGTCTGCATTCATTGCGTCGTCCGCACAGGTGATGCGGACCTCCATCGTCTCGCGATGAGACCGGGCAATCTCCTGGAGCCTCGGCGATGCGTCGAAGGCGCCGGCCCGCGCCTCGCGAATCGAAAGCAGTGGCAGCCCAGCCCGCAGCGACACGTCGAGCACGGCACCCACCCGATCCGGCCGGTCCGCGTCCTCGTACTGCCCACGCAGCCACGCGCAGCGGTAGTCACCGCACAGATTGGGACGCTCCGGCAGCCCGTGGATCGCACACGGGGCGTGCGACCCCTCCCGCTGATGGATACAGGGCACACCACCCAGCTTGCGCAGCGGGTCAACGCGCAACACCGTGCAGCACAGCGAGCAACTCCCGCAGCTGCGCTCCGTCCGCCCGTCACTCATCACTCGGAGATAGCGCAACTGGCCGGCAGACCGGCAGGCCGGCGGCCAGACACCGGCAGGGCGGAGCCAGTAGCTGGTCGCGGCTACAGCCGGAAGGCGACCGGGCCGATCGAGGACGCATGAGAAGCGCGATCCTCGCTGTGTGCACGCTCTGTCTGGCCGCCGCGCTCGGATGCAGCGTGCTGGAAGAGATCGACGGCGCGCACTCGGCGATGGGCATCGGAGACGAGAAGCTCGAGGGGAGTACTGCCAAGGCCGAGGTGCCCGAGAAGCGGGGCATCGACTGGAGCGTCTCGCGCAGCATCAACACCGGCCAGGTCGACCCGAGCATCGTCAGCTGCAGGCTCGCTGGCGCGACGCAGTTCATGCGCAAGGACGACTGTCTGACGCGCGGCGGCACACCGAGCGCCCTCTGAGCACCGCCTACTCCTGCGCCTCCCCCGCGTGGTCGAAGCGCCCGTGCCGCACGAAGTGGATGGCCTGACGCGCCACCTCGCGGTCGTACATCATGAAGCTGTGCGGCGCAGGCAGGACCAGGAAGTCACGCATCCCGAGGAGCTTCGCGCTCTCCACGGATACGGTGCCGTCGTCGGGTCCGTCGAGGATCCACGAGCCGAGCGGATTGAAGCTTCGGTCGCCTGCGATCACGCCGAGCTCGAACGTCACTGGGCCCAGCTCGTTGAGGCGGCTCGGCGCGCTGTCGGGACCGGTGCCGAGCGCGCGACCAGTCGGGCCGAGCAGCCGCGACGCCGGGCCCAGCCGATCGACCAGCTCACTGCCGTGATTGGGCGGGCTCAACATCACGATGCGCCCCAGTCGCGCCGGCGCCTCACGCGCAATCCAGGCCCGCAGCACGATACCGCCTAGCGAATGGGTCACAAAGTGGAGTGTCTCGGCATCGCCGCAACACGCAGAGAGCGCGCGGTCAAACTCATCGACGATCTCGTCGAGCGACTTCGACCTCGAGTGGTAGCCGAGCGCCTCGCTCGCCAGGCCTTCCTCCTCGAAGCGACGCTCGAGCCGCCGCATCGCGCGGTCCGAGCGCCCGAGGCCGTGCAGCAGCACGACGCGAGCTCCAGCCTCGTCCCCAACGGAGTCCGCGACCGGAGCGGAAGCCACGATCTCGCTCGCACTGGCATCCAGCTCGGCCATCAGCAGCGCGATAGTGATCAGCGTCGCGAGCTTCATGCGACGGCGCCCTCTTTGGCGCGGGCGACGTAGAGGACGGTATCGCGCGGCGAACCATCGGGATGCGTCCCGTCCTGCACGATCGTACGCTCGCAGCGAAAACCGGCCAGCTCGGCGACGCGGCGGCTGCGTCGATTTCGGGTGCTGGTGCGAATCTCGACGCGTCGCGCCGCGAAGCGCTCGAAGCACAGGTCAGTGAGGCGCTCGACGAACTCGGTGACGTAGCCGTTGCCGGCGAGCGAGGTCCTGACCCAGTAGCCGATCTCGAAGCATCGACGATCCCAGCACAGGCGCGGCAACCCCCCGGCCCCGACGAGCACCCCGTCGCTCTTGCGCCGCAGCAGCCAGGTCGCCTCCTCGCCGCACTCGTGCCGGGTCCGGCGGGCGCTCATGATCTCGCGCTCGACCGCGAGGCTGGGCACCTCCTGGGCCCAGTCCATCCAGCGGTGGAGGGCCTCGAACGACTCGGCCACCGCCGCGCACATCTCCTCCGCGTCGCTGCGTCGCGGCGCGCACAGTCGCAGACGCTCGGTCTCGAGTTGATTGGGAAACTGTGCCGGCTCGATCGGCATGGGGCCCTCGCGGCGGAAACGGCGCGCGGTCCGAGCTTAGCTCCAGGCGATCAGCGGCAGTGCAGCAGCGCCCACTCCCCGCTCATCGGGTGCAGCTCCCAGGGGTAGCGGTCGGCTGGCACGCGCGCCCAGACGAGCTCGCCCGCCCGGCGCCAGCCGTCGACCACCAACCCCTGCTCGAGGTCGCGCCCGCTCGGAGCCAGCAGTACGCTGCTGTGCTCGCGCAAGCGACTCCCGTACCGGGCCACCACCCAGTGGACGTCGAGCGTCCGAAGCTCGAGACCGAGCAGGCCCGCGATCAGGTCCTCGGCGAAGTGGCAGCACAGCCCGCGCTCTCGCAGCCCGAGGTGTACGAACAGATTGTGCAGCTGCGCCGGCCGGATCATTCGATAGTCCGACCGGAGCTGCTCGGCTCGCGTCACGAGCCAGTGCGCCGCGCGGTATGCCTCGTCGCGCGCGACCGGTCGACCGAGATCCTCGATGGCACTGGCGAGCGCACTGATCCGGTGGGGATCGCGAAGCGGCGGCGCGCCGCCACGCGGCCCGGCACAGGCACCGAGCAACGCGATGACCAGCCAGGCGGCGAGGTGCCGGACCCAGATGACTCGTCGACCCTCGTTGCGAGCGACCAGAGAGCGTCTCGGCTTCGCAGCCCCCGGACTACGGCGTCCGAGCACGCGAGCCGGCGTGCCGAGCGAGGCCGCAAAGACAAGGTGCCTTCTGCGTCTGCAGCAGCGGGCTGGATGAATCGTGCAGGCTCTATCGGACACGGACAGAGAAGGTGTCGCCGGCCGGTCGCAGGCGCTCGAGGAAGCCGTCGAGCGGCGCCGGCTCCGCGACGTCGCGGCCGGGGTCGTAGTCGTCCGACCAGAATTCCTTCCAGCTCGGCCAGAAGTCCTCCCAGCCCCCGTCGTAGGGCTCGCGGCCCGGCCAGCGCATCTTCGAATCGCCGATCGGCGGCTGGTTCAGATCCGTCGCGTACCAGTAGAGCGGCAGCCGCCGGCGGAAGTACCAGCCACCCTCGATGCGCGCGTAGCGGTCCCAGTACATCATGGTCATGATCACCCACGCGTCGCCGGTCTCGTGCTCGTTGCGGCTGTAGACCAGGCCGCGCGCCGCGTCGGGACTGTCGAACTCGATGACGTGATTGCCGGTGACGTGCGCGGTGCCCGTAAACTGGACGCGCAGGGTCTGATCGAACCACTTCTTGAGCTCGGCGCGCCCGCTGCGCCCGCTGCCGACGCGGACGTCTTCCACGAACAGGCCAACCAGTGCATCGAGGTCTCGCGCGTCGAGCGAGAGACAGTATTTCGCGACGAGCTGACGGATCTCGTCGAGAGATTCGAGCCGCTCGATTCGCGCTTCCAGACTCATCCTTCCTCCTCCTCCGGCGAGTCGGTCGACCGCAGCGAGAGCCACAGACGCAGCAGGTGGCGCCGTAGCCCGGGGCCCGTGTGATCCTCGTAGGCTGCCCGCGCGTGGATCACCACGTGATTCGACAGCAGCTGCACGTCGCCACGCTCTAGCTGCATGTCGAGCCGCAGCGCCTGCGAGTTCGCAATCTCTTCGTAGAGGTCGAGCAGCTCGAGCTCCTGCTCGGTAGGCCGGTTCACGCCTGTGTGACGAGCGACCGAACGGAAGTAGTCGGAGTGGAAGAACGTGCGCAGCCTGCCGTTTGCATGGCGACACGGAGGCACTGGGATCCAGGCCGGGCCGCCCTCGGTCTCTTCGTTACGCGTGTCGAGCAGGAAGGGCTGGTACAGCCGGTCGACCCACTCCGGACGCCGCTCGAGCAAGACGTTATAGACGGCCACAGAGCTCGCGATCCGGCTGGTACCGCCGTGTCGAGCCGTGTTCAGACAGAGCAGCGCAACCACATCGGCCAGATCGCAGTGGTAGGCGATCGCGCCGGCCGTGCGATAGCGGCGCACGTAGGGATCGGCCGCATCCTCGCCGGTATCGAACACGTGGCCGAGCAGATCCACGGCCATGTTCTGGGCGCCGGGCTCGCCGAGGTGCTGGCCGAGCCCCCAGTAGACCCACGACGTCAGCTCCTCGCCCCAGCGCTCGACCGGCAGGCCGCGCAGCAGCAGGAAGCCGCGGCCGCGGTCGAGCTCCGCGACCCAGTCCGCGACCGCGGGACCGAGCCCGGGTAGTGGGAAGCTCTTGCGGCTGAGCTCGGCGAGCGGCCCGCCGCGGTCGCGCGCCGAGCGCGCCGCCGCCTCGAGCTCGGCCACCTGTGAGGCAGTGAGACGGACGACCCACTCTTCGCTGCTGGCGAGGTCGCAGCCCCGCCATGCGGCGCGGGTGCGCAGCGGCTCGCGCGCGGCCGTCGTGTGCTCGCGCCGGTAGTAGCGAAGCGCCTGGGCGCCGAAGCTGATCACCGAGCCCGAATCCGTCGCGTGCAAGGCAGACGGCGTCATCCCGACAGGGTAGCGAGACCGCACACCGCTCAGGGCGCGGCGAACAGGACGCTCAAGTCCTCGGTCTCCTGCAGGCCGACCAGCTGCCAGGAGGTGTCGGCGCGGTAGAAGAGGAAGCGCCATACGACCGCCCCGTTGTCGAAGCGTTCGATGTGGCTGATGCGCACGACGCGCTCACCGGCCTCCTCGCTGGCCACCAGCTCGTAGCCGAGAGAGAGACCGAGCGTCTTGCGGAGGTCCCTGCGCCGCGCCACGCCGTCCTCGATCAAGCTGGCCAGCTTCGATGGCGCCAGGGGCCAGAACCGTGCCGCCAGGCGATAGGCGGCCCTTACGTCGTTTGCCACGAGGTTGCGCATGAACGCATCCGTGAGATCGCTGAGGTCGCTCTGGCTGCGCAGGCTCGACGGCACCGGAGACGCCGGCGTCGCAATCAACAGCGCCAGCCCGACCGCCGCGCACGCATGGATCGCTCGGTGCACGCCTGCTGCGGAATCCATCGCTCGATCCCCCCGGACTGCGCAAGGGCGGGAAGGTATCACTCCGCCGCGAGCCGACGGTGGTGCACGCCGTTGGAGCGTCTAGCCAAGCTCGACGACACCGGTGAGGCGACCGGCAGCCCCGAGCTCCGCGACGGATTCATAGTGGAGCCGAGCGAGCGCGCCAGGCTCGCGGCCGAGCGCGGCAGCGAGCCGCTCGAGCTCTACGTGCGCCCGCGCCGGCAGGCTCGGGTTGAGGCAGTACTCGTCGTCCCCCAGGTAGACGCAGAGGACCGCGTCCCCGACGCGGTATCCGAGCAGCGACTCTCCGCCCGGAAACGTGATGCGCAGGCCGACACTGGGACTCGCAACCTCGAGCGCTGCCGCGAGATCCAGCACCGGATAGAGCGGCGCGCGGCCGCAGTAGTGGTAGCGCTCGATCTCGGCATCGAGTCGCGGGGGCGCCACGCCCCACGACAGGATGCGCGTCCGATCGGCGCCCTCGTGGAAGTCGGCCCACACGGGGTGGGCCTCCAGATCCTCGCGCGTCAACAGCTCGATCATCCGGAACTCCGCGGGTCGGATCACGCGTCTCTCCCCTCTACGGCCCGGGGGCGGCGCAACATCGGCCACACCACCGGCCCATCTGGAACGCGCACTTCCTGCCTCACCTCGAAGCCGTGACGCTCGTAGAACGGGATGTTCACCTCCTTCGAGGACTCGAGATAGGCGAGCACCCCCTCGCGATCGCAACGCTCGAGCACGGGCGCGATCAGCGCCGACCCGACCCCCCTGGCCTGATACTCGGGGGCGGTTCCCAGGACGGCCAGATACCAGTGCGGCCGCTGTTCGTGCACCGCCTCGAGCGTACGCCCGAGTGCCATCCCCGCTCGGGCCCGACCGCGCAGTGCCAGCGCAGCGCGCAGCATCGTCGACAGTAGCTGGAGGCTACCCGGGCTCGGTGGATTCGGTGCCTGCCAGACCGCGCCGCCCCGAATCTCCTCGTCCGTCTCCATGCGACCGTGGGCGACTAGCGTGGGTATCATCCAGCGGTAGAACGCCGTCAGCCGACGGAACCGCGAGCCGGAATCCGGGAACAAGAACCCGGTCAGCGGGTCGTCCTCGAAGGCGCGCGCGAGCACGGCGTAGAACTCACGCAGCTCGTGAGCGCGCACCGGTCGAACGCTGCCGCCGTCGATCCGTCGCCGCTCCGTCATGCCGCATAGAGCCGCGTGAAGTCCGCAACCTCGGCTTTCCAGTGCCCCGCGTCGGGCGATCGGGTGTTGGTCAGGCTCACGCCGTCGGCGATGCCCACCATGCGCGCGTGCAGCCGCTTGGCAATCTCGTGACGCTCTCCGACGACGCAAATCGTCTCGAGCATCTCGTCGTCGATCAGGCGCGCCATCTCCTGCCAGCGACCCTCCTTCGACAGCGCGTTCAGTCGCGGATGCAGGTCGCCCCAGCCATGGCAGTCGAGCACCGGACGATAGGCGGGCGTCGACCCGTAGAACGCGAGCTGATTGCGCGCGGATTCCTTGACCGCGTGGAACTCGGCCTCGGTGCTAGCCGTCACGACCATCGCAACCGCGATCACGTCGAGCTGATCGCGGGACCGTCCGGAACGCGCAAGGCCCCGCTCGAGCGCGGGGAGCGTGCGCTGCAGATGGGACTCGCGCGAGTTGAAGGGATGGGCGATGAAGCCGTCGGCGACCTCGCCCGCGACCTGCACCATCTTCGGGCCGTAGCCGGCTGTGTAGATCGGCGGCGGCCCGAATGGATTGGGCCCGGGATCGAAGGCCGGGATCATGATCGTGTGCGTGTAGTAGTCGCCGCGATGTTCGAGCTTCGCCTTGCCCTCCCAGGCGTCGAAGATCGCGCGGATCGCGACCACGATCTCTCGCATGCGAGCCGCCGGCCGGCCCCACTCGGAGCTGAACCGCTTCTCGATGTGCGGGCGGACCTGCGAGCCGAGACCGAGCAGGAAGCGTCCGCTGCTCAACACCTGCAGGCCGTAGGCCAGGTTCGCCAGGTTCATCGGATTGCGCGCGAAGGCGATTGCGATCGCCGTTCCGAGCCGCAGCTGACTGGTGTGCTCCGCGGCCACCGCGAGCGGCAGGAAGGGATCGTGCTTCGCCTCGAACGAGAAGGCGCCGTCGTAGCCGACCGCCTCGAGCTCCGGGTACAGCACGCGGGCATCGCGCGGATCTTCGAGCGGCGCGGTGGTGTAGATCTTCATCGGCTTCGGAGCCTCGATCCTCCGCGAACGAGCGCCGCAGAGCTTACCACGCGCGGGTGAGCCACCTCACACTGTCGACGACCACTCGGACCGATGTACACGTCAAGGCCTGCCCGCAAGCGTGGGCCGCGCGAATCCACCGTCACCGCCCGTGCACGCCGCTTGCGGGCCGTAAGCGCCGTGTCATCATCAGGCGCCAAATAGGGGGGAACGATGACCGAACGAACAGCGAACCGGCGTTTGCTTGGCCTCTGCAGTGTCCTCGCGCTACTGCTTGCCGCCGCACCCGTGTTCGCGCAGCAGGGCGACAATCGCGAGCCCCCGGCGGTTTCGAAGGCGCACTTCACCGGCGACTTCGGCGCCAGCTTCGACAGCATCGACGACGTCGACCGCCAGAGCTTCACCGGTGGCTCAACCTTCTACGCTCCGGTCGCCGACGTGTTCGGGATCGCTGTCGGCGGCGATCTGGGCTTCGGCGCCGTCGAGGGCGACTTCGGCGAAGTAGTCGGTGTGCACGGCGCGGGCTTCTGGCGCGATCCGCGCAGCGGCTACATCGGTGCCGCCCTGACCTTCGACCACGTATCGGACTTCCAGCGCGTCAACGTCTCGGCCATCGGCGGCGCCTACCTCAACGACTGGGACCTGATGAGCGCAGCGGGCTACGACGGCGGCGACGGCCCCGGTGTCGGGCTGTTCTCGTTCGAGACCGGCTACTACTTGACCAGCAATCTCCGGCTCGGCGGGGAGCTCGCATTCGGCACCGACGACACGATCTCGGGTGGAGGACTGATCCACTGGCAGCCGGCCCCGGATTCCCCCGTCACGCTGAGCGCGCATGTCGGCGGCGGCGAGCTCGACAATACCGGCTTCTACGCTGTCTCCCTCGGCCTGACGGTGACGTTCTCGGATCGCAAATCGCTACGCGATCAGCTGCGCACCGATCGGCTGCTGATCTTCGACTGACGCGGTAGCCGGCAGCTCTGGACTGCCGACCAAGCGAAGTCCGAAACGGACCGAGATCGCAGGCGAGCACGCCCCTTGATCGGCCGCGGGCAGGTGGCGTCAGGAGCCGAGCGCGTCGATCACCTCCTGCTCCTCGGGGAAGCGCCCAGCCTCGTGCTTCGAGAAGACGAGCTTCCCGTCGCACTCGACGTCGTAGATGCCGTTGTCTCCCTTGATCAGCTCGGCATCGACTCCGAACTCATCCTTGATCCTGGCCGCCAGACCGGAGGCTCGGGGGAGATAGTTTCAACGGGTGCAATAGGTGATCGTGACCTTCATCGCAGGCTCCTGCTTCCAGTGGCTCTCCCAAGGATGCCGCAGCCGGGCAGCGATTCCACATCGCCGAGCCCGCTGCCCGACGCGCGAGCTCGTCGCTCGATTCCGTCGCCAACAGGGAAAGCCCGCGCAGGCCCGGGGCCAAGGCGGCCAGGACGTCGATCCCTAGGGTGATCTCCGCGACCACTCCACTCGATCGGCGTAGAAGGCCAGATGGTCCTTCAGTCCCGCAACCTGGTCGAACGGGTCCTCGTAGCTCCAGACGGCGTTCTCGCTCTCGACCTCGGCGACCCGCAGTGTCCAATAGGAGGCCTCCCCCTTGAACGGGCAGAAGCTCGCGTGCCCGGTTCGCTGCAGGTGCTCGAAGCGCACGTCCTCGCGCGGAAAGTAGACGACCTCGGCGTGGTTCGATTCGCGCACGTACAGCGGACGTGCGCTGTCGGCGATCACCTGACCGTCGAACGAGACCCGCACAAGATCACTCCCTCGAACGAGCTCGACCTGGTAGTCCGGGTACTTCGAGTAGAGAGACTCACCCTTCGGCATCGATCCCTCCCAGCGTCGTCGAGGCCAGCAGCCACTGACCGGCCAAACCGCCCTCTCGGAAGCTGCCGATCTCGCGCACCGCGTCGCTGGTCGCGATCTCGACGAACTTCTTGCGCGACGGATACTCGACGAGCGCCACCATGTCGACACCATCGGCGCCGCTGCCGATGACCTGCGAATCGACGCGTCCGAGCCACAGGAAGCGGCCTCCCTGCCCTTCGACGATCTCGCGCATCGGGGCTGCATAACGCGCATACGATTCGCTGCCCAAAAGATCGTCGTCGCCGTCGGACTGGCCCTTGAAGCACAACAGGTTGATCATGACGACGGGATCGTCCGAGGTGTCGGCGAGCAGAGTCTCGATCTGCTCGCGGCTGGGGTAGAGATCGATCTGCATCGAGCCTCCTTCAGCGCGAGCAGCAACCCGGCTCGCGAATCGCGCAACAGCCGCCCACCGCGAGCGCGGCGCCCGCCACCGGCGCGGTCAGATAGATCCAGAGTCCCCCGAACTGTCCGGCAATCAGGGCGGGACCCAGGGAGCGCGCCGGGTTCATCGACGCGCCACTGATCGGTCCGGCGAACAGGGCGCACATGCTCACGGTCGCCCCGATCGCGAGGCCCGCGATGATCCCTTGCTCCTTGGAGCCGGTCGCAACGCCGAGGATCACGAACATCAGCAAGAAGCTCACGGCGACCTCGATGGCGAAGCTCTGGCCGAGCGAGCCAGACGGCGCCGTCGCACCGAGCGTGGCGTGATCGGCGAACATCAGCATCAGCACTCCACTTGCCAGGACAGCGCCGACACACTGGCTGACGATGTAAGGCATCACCTGACCACCGTCGAAGCGGCGTGCGATCCAGAATCCAAGCGTCACTGCCGGGTTGAGGTGCGCACCGGAGATTTCTCCGACCGAGTAGATCATCGTCATGACGACGACGCCGAAGGCGAACGAGACACCGAAGTGCGACAGGGCGCCGCCAGTCAGGTCGTCGACACAGATGGCACCTGTACCGATGAAGACCAGAGCGAAGGTGCCGATCGCCTCGGCCGCATAGCGCTTCACTCGGCGGCTTCCCGCCGCGCCAGGACGGTCTCGACCGGGAGCTGACTGAACTCGATCAGCGTGCTCATCGAGGCCCGATCCTCCGCGGATGCATCTTCGACCGAGATCCTCGCCTGTGACGAGAAGATCTGCAGCTTGCTGGGCAACACGACGCGAATCCGCCCAATGTAGGTGATGCGGCTGGGATCGACCGAGAACGCGAGATCGATCGGAAACCGCTTGCCGTCCGTAATCGAGATCAACCCCAGCGGCCAGCTGCCGGGAGCACGGTAGACGACGAGCTCCAGATCTTGCAGCGAGGCCGGGCCAGGCATCATCGAGACCACGAACGGCACTGGCTCGGTCGTGCGCACACGCACGCGCTCGGTCGTTCCCGGCCAGCTGTCGCGCGAACTGGCAAAGTGGAACACGTAGTCCGGCTTTCGTGCGGCGAGATCGTCCTCGAAGAATCCGTCCCATGCCGAGCGTGGAGCGCGCTCGAGTTCGACGACGAGCGACCCGATCACGGAGCCGTACCCCGAGGGCGAGCGGTGCTGACGAGCCACGGACTGCGAGCACGCACTCGCCAGCATAGTGCCGAGACAAACGAGAACGAGGGAGACTCTGCGCATCGGGTTCCTCGACAGGGATTCTACAGGGTAGCGTTTCGCTCGCCCGCCCGGCGCTCCGTGCGAGCTGACACGCTCCAGTGCACGATCCGCCGCGCTCGTGGGAAGGCCCGAAGAAAAATCGCTTACCGAAACACCTGGGCGTGCCCCGAAGCAGAGTTCGATCGAGAGTCGCTCGACTCGCGCGCGACGCGACCGATGGCGCTGCCGCCCTTCCCGCTCGAAGCGGCCGGGGCAATCAGCCGCAGAGCTCGCCCACCCCTCGTACGCGCCATCGCGGAGCTCCCGGCGGTGCCGCCGGTAAGGACTCGATCCGGGTCAGCGACAAGTTGCGGACCGAGAACACGACTGCCTGCGAAACATCGATGCCTAACGCGATGGCCAGCGCACAACGGATCGGTCCGCCGTGCGCAACACATACGAGATCGCGCCCAGAATGCTCGTCCGCCAGGCGATCGATCGCTCGCTCCACCCGCTCGCGCACATCGCACAGGCTCTCTCCGCCCGGGGCACGCTCATGCGGGGGGAGATCCCAGAACCCGACGAACGGATCCGTGCGACGCGCGGTATTGTCGCTGTGGAGCAGCCCGTGGAGCTCACCGAAGTCCTGCTCGCCGAGATCTCTGTCGACGACCAACTCCGGCAGCGGATAGCCGGCTCTTCCGAGCGCAGCCGCCGTCTGGCTGGTACGCCGCAAGTGACTCACCACCCAGATCGCGTCGCGCGGCAGCCGCGCCGCCAGCGCCTCGAAGGACGCGCGATCCCCGGTGTCACAGTCCAGGTCGGTATTGCCGTAGATCCGATCGGAGTGATCGGGCACCGGCGCGTGCCGGATCCACCAGAACCGCGTCACCTCCTCGTTCATCGCCGAATCGAGCGGGGCACCGCTGCGCAACCGACGCCGATCTGCTCGCGGTCGTGATCGAGCGTCTCGATCGCTGCGAGCTCACACCAGGACGCCCCCACACCCGACGGGCGTCGCGTCACGTACAGTGCTGATACGGTGGAACGAGGCAGGTTGGTATGGAGGGACGCGCAACCGGCGCACCGTCTCGAGCCGCTCCTGGTCTCGGGAAGACCGCGCTTCAGCGCTGGACCAGCTCCAGGTGCAATATTGCGCCCGCGGTGCGGACTTCGATGCCCTTCCACTGCTCCAGGAGCCGGCAGCGAGTCACTTGAGCGCTCCCGGGTGATCCCATCCGAATCCATATCGCGCCCTTGGGGCTGCGATTGAGGCGATCGACGATCGCGGGCCAGTCTCTGCGAGTTGCCATTCCGTTCTCTCCTGCGGCTTGGAAGCAGCGGGATAATCGCATGTCGCCGGACATCCGCCATAGGTCGAGGCCGAATTCCTGCTCCGAGCACGCGAAATTTCTTGGAAGAGCGAAAATGACTCCCGGCCTTGTTAGTGTCGGGATCATGGGTTCCCTAGCACACCCTAATATGGGTCAGCGCGGCTGATCTGAGTCAGTGGCCGAGCACGAAACGGCGCTCACGGCTCCGAGAGCGTTCCTGAGCCGGCCTCGACTGCGCCGCCGACCCGGGGTACGCCGAAATCGATCTCCAATTCCGGGGCGGAGAACTCAACCGGGGTCCGCGGCCGCTCGGTGATCCGCGGCGGTACGTACTCGGGGATCTCGAGTACGGGCTCCTCTACCTCCGCGCCCGACTCCGACCCGGCCTCAACCGCCGGAGCCAACTCGAGCAGTCGATCCACCGAGTGCGTTTCCTGTGACTCGGTCGCGTCCCGAAGACGCCACTGGACGATCGCGAGGGCGACCAGCAGAACCGCCAGCCCAAGTGCGAGTCGTGTCGGCAAGCCAGCTTTCCTCGTGATCACGTACGGATGGTCTCGAGGCCGGTCGCGCCGCCCAGCCGGGGAAGCTCGTCGTCGATCCGCGTCCATTCCGACCGGTCATCGAAGAAGATGTGGAGCTGGGGCTTGCGATCGATCTCGCCCTTCAAGTTTGCGAGCGGGATGTCGACCTCTTCGGGCCGCTGAGTCGACTCGCATAGCAGCGATGTTCCACAGCGCCCGCAGAAACTGCGAGATCCATGCGACGACGACTGGTAGCGAACGAGCTCCCGCTCGCCCGCGTCGATCGCGAGCTGGCCCCGAGGGAGCGCAATCCAGGTCACGTAGCCCGCCCCGTGGTTGCGCTGGCACATCGTGCAGTGGCAGTGGACGCACGCCGTGGTCGGCAGCTCGATGTGGAACGCGACGGCGCCACAAAGGCACGCCCCCTCGATCTGGGACTCGCTCATGGGCTGCAACCTCCTTTGGTTCGCGGTTCAATGTGCTCGATCGCCGAGTTCGTCAGAAACGGGAAAAACTCGGCGCCGAGCCAGGCCGCCCGATCGGTCGGATCGAAGCTCCCGTGTCGGCACGCCGAAGCCCGATGCGGACGAAGTCGGTCGCCGCGCCGGCTCACGATTCTCGCCCCGAGCGCAGCGCGATCAGCTGCTGCTTGGTGAGCTGCGGCAGATCGTCCGTGATCCCGAACCACGGTGCCCGCAGCTCGACGAAGATGTGCCTGTCGGGCTCCAATCCCGGATCGTCCTCCAGCAGACCGGCGGGAAGCTCGAACCATTCGGCGTCCGCCTCGGGATCGGGAACCGGCGAGCCGCAGCGACTGCAGAACGACGTGCGGTAGGGCGGAGGCCGCTCGACCCGCGGCAGCTCGAACCGTCGGATCAGCTCCGCCCCGGCGAGCAATCGATAGTCGTCCGCTCGGACTCCGAGACCCGCGACGAAGGCACTTCCCGAAGCCTTGCGGCAGCGGCTGCAGTGACAAAGCTCGAAGGGACCGACCGCGCGCGCGACCTCGAAGCGCACACCACCGCACAGACAGGCGCCCCGGATCGTTGCCGCTGGCCTGGTCATGCTCGCTCCCATCTTCATCATCGGTTCGACGCGTCTACACCCCAGCCACGCTCACCGTGTGGGCGAGCGCGAGCTGGGAGGCGAAGTAGGCCGGCAGTCCCCACGCTCCGTTCACGAAACCCGGAGCGACGAAGCGCTCTCGGGCGACCGAGATGTCGGACGCCGCGAAGCCCAGCGCCCCCAGCCCGAGCAGTGCGGGTCCACCCGAGAGTGAGGCCGCACCCGCGAACGCCAGCATTCCCGCGATCACCACGACGTAGGCCACGAGCGGCAGCGCGAAGTCGGCCGGAGCCTGGGGACGCAGCCAGCGATGGACTCCGAGCGCGCCGGCTGCCGCCAGGACGCCGCACACCAGCAGCCACGGTGCTTCGATCGCGAGCCGAGTACACGCGACCGCATAGGCAACGTGCCCGAGCAGGAACGCCCCGATCCCCAGCTGGAAGGTCTTCGTCCTCCCGGACGAGAGCAGGAGCGCATCGCCGACCCAGCAAAAGCCGAGCCCCACGAGCAGCCAGACGCCATAGCCGCTGTCCATCGCGCCCCACGCCAGTGCGGCCCACACGAAGGCCGACGACGCCGTGAGCTTGGCCGGCGCGCGAACCGCGGGGGAGTCGAACCACTCCGCCACGAGCAGAGCCCCGACTGCCGCGGCGCACAGCACGACCGGGGCCCCGGACAAAGTCGTGTCATCCATGCGCGGCGGAGACCTCGTCGAGGTAGAAGAGGTTGCCATCGGGGTCGGCGAGCATTGCCATGAAGCCGCCCCAGGGCTGGCGAGTCGGCGGCATCGTGAAGACCACACCCGCGGCTACGAGCCGCGCGTAATCCGCCTCCAGATCCTTCGTCTCGAGCCCCACGCCCGTGTGGCAACCGACCAGCTCCGCCTGATCTTCGCCCGCGACAGCGAGCCCCAGGCGAATCGGCCCGGCGAGCAACGATGCGTAGCCGTGCGCGGGATCGGCCTGCTCCAGCGCCAGTCCGAGCGTCTGCCGATAGAACTCGCAGCTACGATCGAGATCCGTCACGAACACGTTTACGTAGGCGATATCCATGTCCCGGCGCTCGCTCGCTTTCGGGCCTCAGCATCTCACGGCGAGCGCGTCCGGCCAAGCGCCACGTCGCGCAGCTCGCACTACCGAGCCAGCCAGACGACCGACCGCATCACTTCGACCGCCGGCTCGACGCCCGCGACCGACAAGCGCGCGACGAAGCGCTCGGGCCACTTCCGGCCGTGCGCGGAATCGCGCGTCCTCGCCAGAAACGCCGGAGCGCTCTCATCGTAGGTCGTCTGCGTGGTTCGTGCGTCGTCGGGCACGGTGAGAATCCGACGCGCTCAGGCAAGCAAGGCGCGCGTGATCATGCGGTGGACGAAGAACCCGACGGGCAGTGCCGCACAACCGAGCGCATACGCCTGCCAGAACGAGAGCCCGAGCCGATCCGAGAACAGGAATGGGAGGAAGAATGTCAGGCTGACAGGAATGGCGACGAAGATGCTCCTGGCGAGCAGGATCGAAGCCGCGGCGTCGGCGTGCTCTCGATAGGACAGCGGCAGCACGAGCAGGGTTGCAAGCGGCAGCGCCACGATGAAGCCCGCGAGCGTGGGAAAGCGACCAGACAGCCAGGAGGCAAAGCTGACGACGACAGCCGTGACCAGGATGTTGAGTACGAACAGCAAGTCAGATCCTCCTCCGGCGACACGATCGGAGCCCAGAGCGACTCGATCCCGCGGATCGATCAGAGCCAGTGCTCGGCGAGCCGGTCCCCTCTCTCAGACGGGCAGGTCGGCTCGGGTGAAGATCGCTTCGAGCGTGACACCGCGCTCGGCGAACGCCTCGGCGGCGCCTTCTCCTCGCTCGACCAGGCACAGCACGCGTGCGACCTTGCCGCCAGCCCGCTCGACGATCTCGAGCGCCTCGAGCGTCGAACCGCCGGTGGTGGTCGTATCCTCGACCAGGGCCACCGTCTGGCCCTGGGCAAAAGCGCCCTCGATCTGCTTTCCCATGCCGTGCTTCTTGGCCGCCTTGCGCACGAAGAAGCCGAGCAGCGGCGTTGCGGGGTCGGCTTCGGCAGCGGCGGCGAGCACGGCCGAGACATAGGGCACGGCCCCGACGGCCATTCCGCCCACGGCGTCGATGCTCGGGCCGCTCTGCAACCTCTCGTAGGTGAGCGCACCGGCGAGTCGCAAGCCGAGCGGACGCATCAGCGTGGTGCGCAGGTCGAGATAGAAGTCGCTCTGCTTGCCGCTCGAGAGCGTCACCTTGCGACGTTCGAACGACACGTCGAGGATCAGATCGAGCAGTTGCTGTCGCGGCGTACTCAAGTTGACTCCACAGGTGGAGAGCTAGCCCTTGCGCACCCCGAGCATCGTCTCGGCGATGATCCGGGTGTGGAGCTCGCTCGTCCCTTCTCCGAATTCGAGGCTCTTGGCCTCCAGCAGCAGGCGACCGATCTCGTACTCGGCAGTACACGAGTAGCCGCCGAAGATCTGCATGCCATCGAGAGCGTTCTGCACCGCAGCCTGGCTCGCCAGCAGCTTCGCCATCGAGCTCTCCATGCTACATCGGGCGATGCCGCGGTCCTTCATCCTGCCGAGCTGGTAGACGACGAGCCGCGCCTGCTGCGTGCGGCACACCATGTCCGTGACCTTCTGCTGGATCAGCTGGAACTCGCCGATCTTGCGATCGAAGGCCTCGCGTTCGCCCGCGTAGGGCACTGCCAGGTCGATGCAACGCTGCGCCTGGCCCACACAGCGCGCGGCCACCGAGAAGCGCCCCATGTCGAGCGCCGAGCCCAGGATCGGGAAGCCCTCGTACTCTTCGCCCAGCAAGGCCTCGCTGGGCACGAAGGCGTCCTCGAAGTGCACCTCGGCGAGGTTGTCGCGCTTGAGCGTGCGCATCGGGAAGTCAGAGAGCTTGATGCCCGGGTTGTTGCGCGGATCGACCAGGAAGGCCGTGACACCCTTGTGCTTGCGCTCGCGGTCGAGCGTCGCAACCACGAAGAACAGTCCCGCGTGGGCTGCGTGTGAGATGAACACCTTCGTTCCGTTCAGCAGGTAGCCACCGTCGACTCGCTCTGCGGTCGACCGCATGTTTCCGAGGTCGGTACCGCCGCCGGGCTCGGTCAGACAGGCCGAGCAGAGGATATCGCCAGCCGCAATCCCGGGGAGCCAACGCTGCTTCTGCTCCTCGGTTCCGAAGCGGTCGATCGAGCCGCCGCACAGCGAGTTGGCGACCGAGACCACCGAGGCTGTCACCCAATCGACCCGTGCCAGCTCCTCGCAGATCACACCGTAGGTGAGCACGTCGCTGAACGACCCGCCGAATTCCTCTGGGATCAGGGGGCCCAGCAGCCCCAGCGGCGGCAGCTTGGCGATCAGCTCGAGCGGGTAGCGTTCCTCGCGCTCGTGCTCTTCGACGTAGGGAAGGATCTCGGCCTCGGCGAATTCCCGCACCTGCTGACGCACCAGCCGCTGCTCGTCCGTCAGGTCGAAATCCATCATTCGATCCAGGGGGGTACTCATGACCGCTCCTGGCCCGGAGGCCGCAGTGGGAATGGAGTCGCCCGACCGTCCGGAGCCGGCAACCCAGCCGAGCTTAGCTCGCCGAGCGGCGCGCAGAGGCAGGCTGGACGCTCGGGTGCCCCTCTCCTACTCTGCGTCCCCCTCGGGCCGCCCCGGCGCGGGCGCGACCAGGAGTCGGCGATGAAGAAGGTGAAGGGGCTCGCGCACCGCAAGCGCGGCAAGAAGAGCGCGCACGCGAAGGCCAAGCGCAAGGCGAAGCTGCGCCGCGCTCGCCGCCGCCAGACCCACGGCGAGCGCAGCACCTATCGCTGATACGCGGCGTGGCGGCGTCGCGGCGTCAGCCCGTCTGGACTGCATCGGCCAGGGCGTCGATCGAGCGCGCCAGTGCATCGTCGATCGCGCGCTCCCAGCGCCTCAGATCGTCGGTCGCCGCAGCCTCTGGAAACAGCACCGCGCGCGACGAGCTAACGACGCCGCCCTCGAGCCCAGACGGCCCGGGCACGAAGCCGCGCACGGCGTCCCGCGCCCCACCGCCCTGTGCGCCGTAGCCCGGGACCAGGAAGAACGCGTTCGGCAGCTGCTTGCGCACGGCCTCGTGCTGCTCGGGCCAGGTCGCCCCCACCACCACGCCGAGCGACGACCAGCCGGTGTCGGGCCCCCTCAGGCGCTCGCAGAGCGGTGCGAGCGAGGCTGCAACCCGCTCGTAAACAGCGGTGCCCTCGACCGCGAGGTCCTGGAGATCGCCCGATCCGGGATTGCTGGTCCGGGAGAGCACCACGAGACCCCGCCCGTTCGCCTCCGCGGCCGCGGCAAAGGGCTCGAGGGTGTCGAGCCCGAGGTACGGACTCAGGGTGATGGCATCGACCTCGATCGGGGCATCCGCAGCCAGATAGGCCGCAACATAGCCTTCGGCAGTGGAGCCGATGTCGCCGCGCTTCGCATCGAGCAGCACCAGCAGCCCGGCCTCGCGCGCGCGCTTCACGATGGTGTCGAGCGCACGCATCCCCTGCCAGCCGAGCTGCTCGAAGAAGGCGATCTGCGGCTTCACGACCGCCACCCGGCCCGCCGCGCGCTCGACGATTGCACAGCCGAAGGCCTCGACGGCCTGCGCGGTGCCGCGCGGTCCGAACAAGGTCGGGACCCGATCCAGATGGGGATCGATTCCGACGCACAGCGGGCTTCCGAGCGCACGCAGGCGCGAGATCAACGCATCTCCGAAGTGCACGGGCCCGAGTGTAGAAGATCGGGCGGTCGACGTATCCTGGCGGCGATCTCGTTCGTCGAAGGAGTAGAGGCTGACGCAAGGAGGGCCCGCCGTGGCCAAGTTCGAGCTCGCGGATGAATCGCGCAACGACGCGCGCGCTGCCTGGCACCGCTACCTCGCGCACGTCGCCCCATTTCGTCCCGAGCTGCACCGCTATTGCCGGAAGCTCACCGGAGAGATCTGGGACGCCGAGGATCTGGTGCAGGACACGCTGCTCCGAGGCTTCGGCACCCTGGGCTCGATCCACCAGCGCATCGCCAACCCGCGCGGCTACCTGATCCGCATCGCCACCAACCTGTGGGTGGACGCCCAACGACGGCGCGGTGCCGAGACACGCGCCCTCGCGAGAGCCGTCGAACCGCCCGGGGCCGACGCGCCCCCGCCGGCACATGCAACCGACGTCCGCGAGGCTGGGACCGTGCTCATGCAACAGCTCTCGCCCCAGGAACGGGCCGCGTTCCTGATGAAGGATGTCTTCGACATGAGCCTGGCCGAGATCGCTGAAGCACTCGGCACCAGCGTCGGAGCCGTCAAGGCCGCGCTCCACCGCGGTCGCGGCCGCCTCGAGCCCGGCGATGCCGCCGCCAGCTCGCCGCGACCCACTCCACCCGCGGAACTGGTCGACCGCTTCGTCGAACGCCTCGCCGCGTCGGACCTGCCCGGCCTGCTCGAGCTGATGGCCGACACGGGTGTGGTCGAAACCGTGGGGTCCCTACTCGAGGTGGGCAGGGATCAATTCGAGCGCGAAGGCAGCTGGCTGTGGCAGTCGGTTCACGTGCACCCGGATCTGCCCCCGGAGCAGCGACCGCCGAAGTGGCGCCCCGAGAGCGGACGCTTCCGGGGCGAGCCCGTGATGCTGTCGTTCTCGCCCTTCCAGGGAGAGGATTGGCTCCAGTCGATTACGCGCTTCGAGGAGCAGGACGGTCGCATCGGGCGCATCCGCGCCTACTACTTCTGCCCGGAGACGATGCGCGAGGTCGCTCAGCAGCTCGGCCACAAGGCGGGTCACGTGCTCTACCACTTCCCGTTCGACGCGCTCGCCGCAAGGGACTGAGACCATCGGAGCCGGATGATCTGTCAGTGGTCGTCGACGGCTGGCGAAGCGCGACGCCGCAGGCGCAGCAACAGCACCCCCAGCACGATCGTCGCCGCGGCGGCGGCGATCAACACCCACGCTGCCCGTCCATCGGGTGCTCGTCGCTCGGCGGTGCTGCGCCCCCACTCGTGAGCATCGATGAAGGCCGAGAGTCGGCCGAGAGCAGTCTCCGCGCTCGGAGTCAGCGGGCGGAGCAGCAGATCTTCGCTCTCGTGCGGGTCGGCGACCAGATCGTAGAGCTCTTGGCGAGAGCCGAGCGTCCGGATCAGCTTGTAACGCGCACCGCGTGCCGCGCGCGCATACACGTTCAGGTCTGGCGGCCCCCCGTTCGGCCGGAACCAGCTCGTGTACACCATGCTCCGGCCCGGTGCGGCAGCGTCCGCGAGCTGGGGAGCGAACGACACCGAGTCGTCCGCGGTCGCGCTACTCCTCACCAGCTCTGCGATCGTTGCGAACAGATCGGTCGCCTGCACCAGCGCGCCGGACTCGGCTCCCCGGTTGGCAGCGGGCACGTCGGCGCCGGCGACGATCAGCGGCACCCGCACCCCCCCCTGGTAGACGCTGCGCTTCCCGTGCTCGGAGTCGAACGGCGGCTCGATGACTTGCGCGTAGCTGCCGTTGTCGCCCATCACGATGATGGTCGTATCGGAGTCCACGGCGGCGAGCACCCGCGCGAGCTCCGTATCCACGGCCTCCAACATCGCGGCGTAGACCTCCGGGAACGTCGCACCAACGAGGTCTCCCCGAGTGTGGAGCCGAGACGGCGGTGCGTGGAGCGGGAGATGAGGCGAGTTGAACGACAGCCACACGAACCACGGCCGCGTCTGCGCCTCGATCCACGCGATCGCGTCGTTGGCCGTGTCGGTGGTCGCGTACGTCGACTGCCTGCGCTGGTCGACTCCGTCGATGAACTTGCGCCAGTTCCAGTAGCCGCCCGGTCCGACGTTCGACCGCGACCCGCGATGCGTGTCGAAGCCGAGGTTCAGCGGATGCTCGGGATCGTGCTCGAGGTGCCATTTTCCGATCGCAGCCGTGGCATAGCCCGCTTCGCCCAGCACATCGGCGATCGTGAGCTCGTCGGTATCCAGCCCCGGGCCCGGCGGGATCCCCTTGCCCAGACCCGTCAGCTCCGCTCGTCGCCCCGTCAGTGCTGCCGCTCGTGTCGGCGAGCAGGCGGGGTTCGCCCAGGCGTTGCGAAACAGCACGCCCTGCCGCGCGAGCGCGTCGAGGGTCGGCGTCGGCGGAGGCTCGGGCGCTTCCGCGTAGGCGCCGACCTTGTCGACGCCTACGTCGTCGAGCAGGACGATGAGGTAGTTCGCCGGGAACGCCGGAAACGGGGCGACCGCGAGCATCAGCGCGACGAAGGCCCGACAAGGAAGGGCGACCCGGTGATTCGGCACCCGTTTCACGGCCTCCCCGCGACGAACTGG
Organism: Myxococcota bacterium; assembly: GCA_036336835.1. GTDB lineage: Bacteria > Myxococcota_A > UBA9160 > UBA9160 > UBA4427 > JAYZFK01. The sequence continues at coordinate 90,234 of JAYZFK010000005.1, forward strand.
CTCGAGCAGACGCGTCCGTGGGGCGCGAAGTGTAGCGGCTATGCTGGCGCAATGGCCGACGCGCTCTCGTTCCACTTGAAATCGTCGTCCGGCGACGCGCGTGCCGGGATCGTGACGACGCCGCACGGCCGCTTCGAGACGCCAGCGTTCATGCCCGTAGGCACGCACGGCGCGGTGAAGGCGTTGACGCCGGAGCAGGTGCGCGCGACGGGCTCCGAGATCGTGCTCGCCAACACCTATCATCTGGCATTACAGCCGGGCGAAGGGCTGGTCGAGAAGCTGGGCGGGCTGCACGGCTTCATGCGCTGGGACGGCCCCATCCTTACAGACAGCGGCGGCTTCCAGGTGTTTTCGCTGCCCTCGACCGAGATCAGCGACCGGGGCGTGCGTTTCAAGAACGAGGTTACCGGCGAGGCGATGGACCTCACGCCAGAACGCGCGATCGAGATCCAGAACGCGCTCGGCGCGGACATCATCATGGCCTTCGACGAGTGCACACCCTACCCGGCGACCAGAGAGCTTGCATCGACCGGCGTCCGGCGGACACTGTCCTGGATCGAACGGTGCCTGCGCGCCCACCGGCGAAGCGACGATCAGGCGCTGTTCGGGATCGTGCAGGGCAGCGTATATCCCGAGCTGCGAAACGCCTGCGCGCAGTCGCTGGTCGCGCTCGATCTGCCCGGCTACGCGATCGGCGGTGTTTCGGTCGGCGAGGGACACGAGCTGCTGTGCGACGTCACCTCGCAGACGGCGCCGCTGCTTCCGGAGAGCAAGCCCCGCTACCTGATGGGCGTGGGCCTGCCACACGATTTGCTCGCCGCCATCGGTTACGGCATCGACCTGTTCGACTGCGTGATCCCAACTCGCTATGCGCGCTCGGCCACCGTTTTCACGGTGCGAGGGCGGATTCGCCTCACCAACCGCCGCTACCGCCGCGACGGCTACCCGATCGATCCCTCCTGCGACTGCGAGACCTGCTGCGGTGGCTTCTCGCGCGCCTATCTGCACCATTTGTTCGCGGCAAACGAGGTGCTCTCAGCCATCCTGTGCGCGGCCCACAATGTCCGTTTCTACCAGCGGCTGATGCAGCGCGCGAGAGAGGCGATCGTCACCGGCAGCTACGCGGCGTTCCACCGGGACTTCCTCGAGGAGTACGGGGCGCAAGATCACCGCAAGCAAGGCTGAGAGGCGCTGCAACCGGCCCTCGGCTCAACAACTGGAGATCGATCTCGAGCGCGCTCACCGCGACAGACCCGACCGGCGGCGCGCTGGTTGGCGGAGTCCACAGCGCCGAGAGCAAGAACGTCATCATGGCCGACGCTGAAGTGGCACACATCCCAGTGGGTGTGTGACACTCGATATGGGTACGACAGAGAGAGGAGACTCGATGACGAGACTGACGACGACGCTCCTGACCGTATCGGCACTGATTGCCTTCGGTGCTGCTGCCCAGGCCGGCCATCACGAGAGCCACGAGGGGCACGAGGGGCACGACACGAAGGCAGCGCACGGCGAGCAGGTGGACCACGCTGAGTGCAACCACGCTGCCGACGAGCCCTGTCCCCACCACGCCGACGGCGGGCAGTGCCCGCATCACTCCGGCAAGCAGTGCTCGCACACGGCCGAAAAGCCCTGTACCCACGGCGACAAGGAAGCGGGCTCGTAGTCCGACTGCCCCCGACACACCCAGGATCGAGAGGAGCCGGCCCGGAATGGCGCGCGGGGGGAGCCCCTTTCTTTCGCCCGAAGAAGTGCTCGCGCGCTTCACGGGGGGCCCCAAGACGGGGGTCTTCACGGACGGCTCGTGCGAGGGCAATCCCGGCCCCGGTGGGTTCGGCTGGGTCTGGGTCGAGGCCAATGAGATCGTCGACTCCGGCCACGGCTACGACCCCCAGACGACCAACAACCGGATGGAGCTGGCAGCGCTGATCGCGGCGTACCGGAGGATCCCGCAGACCGAGGCGCTCACCATCTACTCGGACTCGAAGCTGTGCGTCGATACGTTGACGCAGTGGGCCGCAGGCTGGGAGCGGCGCGGCTGGAAGCGCAAGAGTGGCCCGATCGCGAACCTCGAGCTCGTGCGCGAGGCCTACGCGCTGTCGCTGGCCCACCCGCACGTGACGCTGCAGTGGATCAAAGCGCACGACGGATCACGCTGGAACGAGTATGCCGACGCGCTTGCGACGACCTACCAGCGCGAGGCCTGACACGACCGAACCGCGAGCAGGGCCGGGGGCTTCGCGCTCACGGGGTCCGCGCCTCGAACCGATCGAAGTGGAGTGACTCCTCTACCGGCCGCCGGGGCGGACGGCCGTAGCGGCCAACCGGCCAGCCGATCGGGATCAGCGCGATGCTGGGCGTGTGCTCGGGATCGCGCCCGAGGTAGCTGTCGATCGCCTCGCCGTGAACCCGGTGCAGCATGGTGAGCGAGGCGCCGAGCCCGACGGCCCGGCAGGCGAGCAATACGTTCTGTGCGCAGGGGAACAAGGCCTGGGACTGCTCGATGCCGCGGCGTTTCCAGCCAGCGATGAACAGCTGAACCGGAGCCTCGTGCAGATGGGCTGCCAGATGCTGAGCAGAGCGGAGGTTGCGCTTCTTCTCCTCCGGAAATCGTGGATCCTCGTCCATCGCCCGCTGCGCGTTGGCCTGGTAGCCGGCCCACGCCCTGCCATAACGCTCGGCCAGCCACGCGCGGCGCTCGGGATCGGTCACCGCGACGAAGATCCACGGCTGTCGGTTGCCGCCAGAGGGCGCGAAGGTGCCGGCCTCGCAGACCTTGCGGACGAGCTCGGGCGGCACCGGATCGGGCTTCAGTCGCCGGATCGAGCGGGTGGTTCGGATGCCCTCGAGCAGGGGGACGTCCTCACCGAGCCTGTCGACGTCCATGGCGACACTAGTTCCCGGTCGAGATCGGCAGGTTTACATAGCCCTTCACGTGTGCCTGGTAGGTGCGGGTCAGACCGTCGGGGTCCACCTCGTAGTGCGGGAAGCGCGCGGCGATCTCCTCGAGCGCAATGCGCGTCTCGAGGCGGGCCAGACTCTTGCCGATGCAGACGTGGTGTCCGTGGCCGAAGTAGAGCTCGCGGTCGTGCTGACGCGTTACGTCGAAGCGGTCGGGATCCCGGTACTCGCGCTCGTCGCGGCAGGCGGCGCCCGTCACGAGGGCCACGCGAGCACCCTTCGGAATCGTCACACCGTGCCAGGTCGAGTCCTCGAGCGCCACGCGCCCCTGGAACTGCGACGGCGCCTCGTAGCGCAGGATCTCCTCGATCGCGTTGGGAATGCGGTCGTAGTCGTCCCACAGCATCTGACGCTGCTCGGGGTGCCGCCAGAGCAGGTAGACCGCGTGGCCGAGCAGCTTGGCGGTGGTCTCCGCACCGGCAGCAGCGAGCAGCGTCGTGAAGGCACCGCACTCCTCCTGCGAGAGCTGCCGAATCTTGCCGTCGACGTCCTCGAACTCGGCCTCGGCAAGCACCGTGATCAGGTCCTCGCGCGGGCTGGTGCGCCGTTCGCTGATCAGCTTGCTCACGTACTCGCGCGAGCTCGTGAGGCCGAATGCGGCTTTCGCGTCGAGTCCACCGTCGGGATTGCGCTCGAGCCCCTTGTCGACCCACTGGCGGTACTCGTCGCGATCCTCCTTCGGAATTCCGAGCAGCACGCTGATCACATCCATCGGGAACTTGACCGCGAACTCCTGCTCGAAGTCGAACTCGCTGCACGTCGCTAGCGGCTCGAGATACTCCTTGGCGAGCCCGCGGATCTGGTCTTCCAGCGCCGCCATCCGGCGCGGTGTGAAGCCACGGCTGATCACGTTGCGCAGACGGGTGTGGCTCGGCGGATCCATGCCGATGATCGAGAACAGCGTGCCGTCCAGCTCTCCCCGGTTCTCGAGCGTGGGGCCGTAGGAAGAGCTCATCGTCTCCCAGTCGAGCGTGGCATCCCAGACATCGTCGAATCGGAAGAGCGAGTAGAAATCCATGTCCGGGTTGTAGCTGCACGGATCTTCGTCGCGGAAGTGCTTGTACAGCGGATACGGATCTTCCTGAAAGGGTCGCGAGTACGGCTGGTAGATCATCGGGTCACTCCGGTCGGAAGCTTCGTCTCTCCGAGTTCGATGACGTGCTTGAATTCATTCTTCTCGACCGGCACCACCGACAGTCGCGAGCGGCGCACCAGCTGCATGTCCGCGAGCTTGGGATCCGCCTTGATCGTAGCCAGCGTGACCGGTGTCTTCAGCGCCACGACCGGCGCGAAGTCGACCACCACCCAGCGCTCGTCGTCGGTCGTCGGGTCCGGGTACGCCCGCTTCTTCACCCGCGCGACGCCGACGATCTCCTTGCCCTCGTTCGAGTGGTAGTAGAGGGCGAGGTCCCCTTTGCTCATCGCGGCGAGATTGTTGCGAGCCTCGTAGTTGCGAACTCCGTCCCAGTAGGTCCACTTGTCCCGGACAAATTGCTCCCACGAGTACTTGTTCGGTTCCGATTTCACGAGCCAATAGGATCGACCCATCGATATCTCCTGGAAGGCCGCGGTATTCTACTGGAATGGTGGCAGTCGAAGCGTACGGTCGGTCGACGGTATTGATCGGGCCGGATCGCGGGCGGTACCCGGATGGGAACTCGCTGCTGGTGCGGGGCAGCGAGCAGACCGTGCTGGTCGATCCATCACTCGGGGTGCGCGGCCGGCGGGCGGAGCTCGAAGAGGTCGACTGGTGTCTTCTCAGCCACTGCCACGAGGACCACATCGCTGGGCTCGACCTGTTCGGCGACCGCCCGTTCCGGCTGCACGAGGCGGATGCGCCCGGGATCCGCTCGCTCGAGGCACTCCTCGCGATCTACGGCTTTCCGCCCGAGATCGAGGCGCCGTTTGCCGAGGTGCTGACCGGGCAGTTCCACTACAGGCCGCGCTCCGATGCCGAGACCTTCGTCGACGGCGCGGTGTTCGATCTCGGAGGTGTCCGAGTGCGCGTCGTGCACAGCCCGGGCCACACCCGGGGCCACTGCTGCTTCCTGATCGAGGACGCCGGGGACGAAGGTCCCCTGCTCTACCTCGGCGACATCGACCTCTCGAGCTTCGGCCCCTACTACGGCGATGCCTGGAGCGACCTCGAGGATTTCGAGCGAAGCCTGGCCCTGGTCCGCGACATCGAGGCGCGCTGGTACGCGACCTTCCACCACATCGGTGTCCTCGAGCGAGAGGCCTTTCTCGAGCGCCTCGACCGCTTCGAGGCCGTGATCGCGAGCCGCGAGCAGCGCCTGCTCGAGTATCTCGCAGAGCCGCGTACGCTCGGGGAGATCGCCACCCACCGCTTCGTCTACCGGCCGCAGGACGAGGTGCCGTTCGCCGAGGCCGTCGAGCGCCGGAGCATGGGCCAGCATCTGGCCCGGCTCGAGCGCCAGGGCCGCGTCAACCAGCCCGAGCCGGGCCGATTCCAGGCCGCGGCCTGAGCGGAACGCCGCCGCGGCCTGCGGTGTCTGCGCTTGATCCACGAGCGAATGGCGCGATAATTCCGCGCCCGATGCAATCCCGCCCCTGACACCCGGAGGTCCGACGATGTCCGAAGGCGCCGAAGCGCAGATCGAGCAACACAGCCGCCTGTGCAGCGAGCTGATCAACGAGGTCGGCAAGCTGCTGGTCGGGCAGGGATCAATGGTCTCGCGCCTGCTGATCGGGCTCCTCTCGGGCGGACACGTCCTCCTCGAGGGCGTCCCGGGGCTGGCCAAGACGCTCGCCGTTCGCAGTCTCGCGCGCGCCATCGACACCGGCTTCTCGCGAATCCAGTTCACGCCCGACATGCTGCCGGCCGACGTCACGGGTACCGAGGTCTTCCATCCCAAGGACGGGACGTACAGCGTGAAGCGGGGACCCCTGTTCTCGAACCTGATCCTGGCCGACGAGATCAACCGAGCTCCGGCCAAGGTGCAGGCCGCCCTGCTCGAAGCCATGCAGGAGCGGCAGGTCACGATCGGGGACACGACGTTCCCCTTCGAGGAACCCTTCCTGGTGCTCGCTACGCAGAACCCGATCGAGCAGGAGGGCACCTACCCCCTGCCGGAGGCGCAAATCGACCGCTTCATGCTGAAGGTGAAGGTCGGCTATCCGAGCAAGGACGAGGAGCGCATGATCGTCGATCGCATGGCCGGCGGACAGCCCGAGCCCGAGATCAACAAGGTGGCCAGCGTCGACCAGATCCTCGCCGCGCGCAGGACCGTCGATCAGATCTTCATCGACGAAAAGGTCAAGAACTACGTGGTCGATCTGGTGCACGCCACGCGCGACCCGGTCGCGGCCGGGATCAAGGATCTCGAGGGGATGATCGAGATGGGCGCCTCGCCGCGCGCTTCGCTGTACCTGACAGCGGGGGCCAAGGCGCACGCGTTCCTGCAGGGCCGAACCTATGCGACGCCGCACGACGTCAAGAACCTGGCTCCCGATGTACTGCGTCACCGAGTCGTTGTCAGCTACGAGGCCGAGGCACAGGGAAAGAGCTCCGAGGACGTGATCGAGCGCATCCTGGCCGGCGTTCTCGTTCCCTGATCGCCGGCGACCCTTCGCATGCTCACCCGCGAGATCCTTCGCCGCGTTCGCGAGATCCAGGTTCGCACCGGCCGCCAGGTGGCCGATGTGCTCGCGGGTGAGTACGTCTCGGTCTTCAAGGGCCGCGGCATGGAGTTCGAGGAGGTGCGGCCGTACGTCGCCGGCGACGATATCCGTACCATCGACTGGAACGTCACGGCGCGCACCGGCGCCCCCTACGTCAAACGCTACGTCGATGAACGCCAGCTCACACTGATGCTGATGGCGGACGTATCGGCGTCGCAGGACTTCGGCTCCGTCACGCGGAGCAAGCGCGAGGCGGCCGCCGAGCTGTGCGCGCTGCTGGCATTCAGCGCGACGCGCAATGACGACAAGGTCGGGCTCGCTCTCTTCCACAGCGATATCGAGCAATACATCCCACCGCGCAAGGGCCAGAAGCACGCGCTCCGCGTCGTGCGCGAGGTGCTCGCTCACGAGGACGAGGGCACTTCGACGAGCGGGAGCTGGCGCGGCTGGCTGCGCTCGCCGCGCTTCGGCAGCCGCCGACCTCGGCAACCCCGCGAAGCCACTGACATCGGCCACGCGCTCGAATTCCTGATGAAGGTCACACCGCGCCGCACCATCTGCTTCGTGGTGAGCGACTTCCTCGACGAAGGCTTCGAGCACGCCATGGTCGCCGCGAACCGCAAGCACGACGTGATCGCGGTACTCGTGACCGATCCGGCCGAGCTCTCGGTGCAGGACGTAGGCCTGGTCGCGCTGCGCGACGCCGAGTCGGGAGAGACGCGCCTCGTCGACACTGGCTCGGCCACCTTTCGCAACGAGGCCGGCGCGCGCGCGGCCGAGCGCGTCCGAGAGCTCGAGCACCGATTCCGCTCGCTCGGCATCGACTTCATCCACGTGGACGCCGCAGGCGACGTGGTCGATCCGCTGGTGCGCTTCTTCCGCATGCGCGAGCGAAGGACACGGCGTTGACTCGCGCGTTAGCAGCACTTGCCCTGGCATTGGTCGTCCCGCCCACCGCTCTCGCGGCCGAGAGCATCGAGAAGACCGCCGAGCGCGGCCCCGTGATCGTCATTCTGCGAATCGAGCCCGCCGAGCCGATCATCGGCGACGTCGTCACGCTCGAACTCGAAGTGCGCGCGGAGCCGGACGTCGAGCTGCTGATGCCGGAGTTCGGCGAGGCGCTCGGCCGCTTCGAGATCGTCGACTTCGCTCCGCGCGAGGAGATCGCCGACACGGGCGCGACGATCGCCTGGCAGCGCTACCGGCTGCAACCCGCCCGCTCGGGCCGGCAGACGATCCCGCCGCTGCGCATCGAGTTCGTCGACCGCCGCGAGGGCCACCAGCTCGCGCCCGAAGGCGAGGAAGCCTACGAGCTGCTGACTGACCGGGTGGTGCTCGAAGTGGGCTCCGTGCTGCCCGCCGAGGCGCGGCTCGAGCTGCGCGCCGCACACGGGCCACTCGGACCGCGGCGCGATGCACTGGGACCGTGGTGGGCCTGGGCGTTCGGTGCGGCGGCGCTGCTCGCCGCCGCGTCGCCGCTGCTGCTGCGCGCGGTTCGCAGCGCGCTGGCGCAGCGTCGCCAGGCCAGCGCCTACGAGATCGCGCGAAGCGAGCTCGATGCCCTGCTCTACGCCGGGCGTCCCGTGCGCGCCCAGAAGAGCATCGACGCCTTCTACGTCAAGCTTTCGACGATCGTGCGCACCTACCTGGAGAGCCGCTTCGAGCTGCACTCGCCCGAGCAGACCACCGAGGAGTTCCTCAACGAGATGGGGCGCTCGCCGGACCTCGTCCGCTCGCACCAGCAGCTGCTTCGCGAGTTCCTCCAGTGCGCCGATCTGGTGAAGTTCGCGGCCCATCTGCCGAGCGAAGACGACGTGGGTGCCCAGATCCGCGCTGCCGAGAACTTCCTCGAGGAGACACGAGATCAATCCGTCGCGCCCGGAGTGGCCCATGGCTGACATCGAGCTCCGGGACCCGCTGTTCCTGGTGGCGGCACTGCTGGCCCCACTCGTCTACCTGCTCGCGTCGCGGCTGCCCGCCTCCGTCACCTACTCCAGCCTTGCGCTGGTACGCGGAGCGCGCTCGCTGCGTGCACGGCTCGCCTGGCTGCCGGCGGCCCTGCTGGCACTGGCGACGCTGCTGCTGGCCATCGCGCTCGCGGGCCCGCGTACCGGAAACGCGGTCACCCAGGTCAAGCGCGATGGCATCGCCATCGCGATGGTGGTCGATCGCTCGAGCTCGATGGAGGCCCGCGACTTCGTGCGCGGCGACACGAGCACCAGCCGGCTCGAGGTGGTCAAGAAGATCTTCCACGACTTCGTGGAGGGCAGCAGCGACTTCGGCGAGGGCCGTCCCGACGATCTGATCGGACTCGTCGCCTTTGCGCGCTTCGCGGACGGCCTGTGCCCGCTGACACTCGACCACGGCAACCTGCTCGCAATGCTCGACGATCTGTCGGTCCCGACCGAGCAGAGCGAGGACGGCAGGGCCGTGGGCGAGGGGCTGGCGCGGGCCGTCGAGCGACTCCGCCGGCACGAGACCGCCTCGAAGATCGCGATCCTGCTCACGGACGGCGTCAACAACGCCGGCGACATCGATCCGTTGCAGGCCGCCGACCTCGCCGCGCAGCACAGCATCAAGGTCTACGCGATCGGCGCCGGCCGGACCGGCCGAGCGCCCTATCCCGTCCGAATGCGCAACGGGCGCGTCCAGCTGCGGCCCGTGATGGTCGAGATCGATGAGAAGACGCTGCAAGAGATCGCACGGCGCAGCGGCGGCCGCTACTTCCACGCCACCGACGCGGACGGGTTGCGCGAGGTCGTGGCCGAGATCGCGCGGCTCGAGCGCAGCGAGCTGAGCGAGGTCCGCTACCTCGAGTACGAGCACCACTTCGCACCCTTCGTCGCGTCGGCGCTCGGCCTGACCGTGCTGGCTGTCCTGCTCTCGGCAACCTGGCTGCGGAGGCTCCCCGCGTGAACTCGACATCGCTCCACTTCGCGAGCCCGGAACTCGCCTCGCTGCTGTGGGTCTGGCTCGGCTTCGCCGTGCTGCTCGTGCTGCTCGAGCGACGCGGCTCGGGCGCACTCGATCGCCTGGTCGCCGGCGCGCTGCAGTCGAGGCTCGTCGAGCGGCCTGCCAACTGGCGCCGCTGGCTTCGCGTGGCGCTGCTGTTGCTCGCCAGTCTGTTCATGGTGCTCGCGCTGATGCGCCCCCAGTGGGGCCTGCGATTCGTCGCCACGCCTCGCGTCGGCGCCGAGATCATGATTGCGCTCGACGTCTCGCGCTCGATGCTGGCCGACGACACCAAGCCCTCGCGGCTCGAGCGCGCCAAGGCCGAGGTCACCGACCTGCTCAGCTATCTCGGTCAGGACCACGTCGGACTGATCGCCTTCGCGGGCCGGGCGAGCGTGTTGTCGCCCATGACGCCCGACCGCAGCTTTCTGCGACTCGTACTCGACAACGTCGGGCCGCACTCGGTGTCACGCGGCGGCACGAACCTCGCCGAGCCGATCCTGCGCGCGGTGAGCGGTCTCGGCGAACCGGGCCCCGCGCAACGCGCGCTGATCCTGATCACCGACGGCGAGGATCATGACTCGTTTGCGCTCGACGCCGCCAAGCAGGCCGCCGAAGCTGGCATCAAGATCATCGCGATCGGGTTCGGCGACGAAGCGGGCAGCCAGATCTATCTCACCGACCCACGCACACGCGCGCGAACCCTGCTGCGCGACGGCTCTGGCGATCCCGTCCTGAGCCGACTCGACGGCGAGCTGCTGCGCGAGATCGCGCTCGCCACCGACGGCGCCTACATCCCGGCCGGGACGGGCGTACTCGACCTGACCTCGATCTACCAGGAGCACATCGAGGGCCTCACCCGCAGCCAGCTCGACTCGCGGGGTCGCAGCATTCGCGACGAGATGTACGCGTGGTTCGTGCTGCTCGCGATCGTGTGCCTGGTGGCGGCCGTCGCGATTGCAGCCGGACGCGGGGAGGCGGGGGCGCGCCCCGGCACGCGGCTGGCCGCCCTTGCACTCGCGATCGGACTCTCGCTGGCCCCCGCGGTCGAGGCCCAGCCCGGTCCGGACGAGCCGGACGCCCTCGCGACGAGCGAGGCACCGGTCGACGACGACGCCCTCGCCCCGGAGTCCCCCGGACCCGTGGGGGTCGAGGAGACACCTCGCGAGCAGTTCAATCGTGCGACCGCGGCGCTGGCCAACAGGGAGCCGGCGAGCGCCGAGCCGCTGCTGCTCGAATCCCGCCAACGGGCGACCGACGACACCGAGCTTCGCTACGCAACGGCCTACAACCTGGGCATCGCAGCCGTCGAGCGCGCCGAAGCAATCGAGCCGGCACAGCCACAAGAGGCGCTCGAGGCGCTGTACGAAGCGGCAGACTGGTTTCGCACCGCGAGCGCTCAGCATCCCGACGATCCCGATTCGCGACACAACCTGGATGTCGCGCTGCGCAAGGCACTCATCCTGGCCGACTTTCTCGCGAAGCAGAGCGAGCGCGGTCTGGCCGAAGAGCTCGACGCTCTGCTCGGCGCGCAACGCGCGCGCGTCGCGGATGCAGCGGGGCTGCTCGAACAGGTCGTGCACGGCGGAGAGCTCGACGGAGCCGAGCGCCTGCGCCCGGCCTTCGCGGCTTCGGCCACCGAGCAACGCACGTTGCTGGCCGAGGCCGCGGAGTTCGGCGAGCGAGCGGCGTTGGAGCGCGACTCCATCGCCGCGATGAACGAGCAGGAGCGATCGCCTCAGGACGCGATGCGAGGCGCCCAGCTCGACGCCGTGCTGCACTACCTCGACGCGGCGCTCGAGCGCATGGGCCAGGCGCGCAGCCAGCTGCGCAAACGCAGTGCCGAGCGCGCCTATCGTCGCAGCTCGGCGGCGCTCGCCGAGCTGGCGCGCGCGCGTGATCAGCTCCGCGACCCGGTCGAGCAGATCGGGGTACTGATGGCCGAGATCGGCGGGCTCGTCCGCTCGAGTGCGGCATTGGCGACAGAGGGAAAGATGCTGCCGGGCTCGAGCGAGCCCGTGCGTATCCCGGCCTTCCTGACCCCCGAATCCGCCCAGCGGGACAACGATCGGGTGCAAGAGCGGGTCGCCGCGCTCGCGGCCGGATTCGAGGCCGGTCTCGAGGCGGCGGCACAGCAGGCCGACGACCCGGCGGCGGGCGCGCAGCCGTCCTCGCCCGAGCAGCAGGCGATGCTCGCGGCGGTAGCCGAAGCAACACCCCACGTCTCCGCGGCAGCGCACGGCCTGGGAGATGCCAGCCGCGTACTCGGCGAGCAACGCTATCGCGAGACGCTCGAGGCCCAGCGCCTCGCGGGCGCGGCCCTCGCGGAGGCGCGCGAGCGCTTCTTCGACCTGCGGCAGCTCCTCGAAGCCGCCTACACGGACGAGCGGCAGATCGCCGAGATCGCCGGCTCGAGCGAGACCGAGATCGCCCGCTTCCACGACGAATATGCGCCGGCGCTGCGCGAGCTGCAGAACAAGAACCTCGGGCGCGGCGAGAGACTCGACGACCTCCTGAAGAAGCAGGCCCAGGAGATGGAGGATGCGGCTGCAGCGGCTGCCGTCGAGGCGGAGGGCGACCCGAACGCCGCCGAACAGATCGCGGCGGCGAGCAAGGCACAGCGCGAACGGCTTGGAGTGGCCTCCCAGCTGCTGACGCACGCGCTCGCCGCAATGGACGACGCCATCGAGGCCCTCGGCGAGGACGGCGCAACCCCGCAGTGGCCCGAAGCCGCGACCGCCGCGCGCCAGTCGGCAGACCAGCTCGAAATCCTGCGCACGCTCTTCTTCTCGATCGTCGAGCACGTGCGCGAGCTGGCTCGCCTCCAGCTCGAGCTGGCCGACCGCACGCAGGATGCAGCTGCGCTCGCCGCGGCGGAGCACGGATCCGCGTCGCGCGCAGCCGACGCGCCCGGCGATGACGAGTCCCAGTTGCCCGTGCCCGTGCCCGTGCGCGGGCCCGAGACGCGCGAGCGCGCCGCCGAGCTCGCGCCCGAGCAGCTGGCCCTGGCCGAGCGCAGCGGCGCGATCGGCGATGCACTGGCCATGCAGGCAGAGCAGGCCGCCACGGCGCCGCCCGAGCAGGCCGGCCCCGAGGCGGAGGAGGACGCACGGCGGCTGCGCGCCGCGGGCGAGCACGTCGTCAGCGCCCAGCTCGCGATGCGCGGGGCCGGCGAGGTGCTCGCCAACGACGCGACGCTCCTGCCACCCGCGCTCGAGCACCAGGCCACCGCACTCGAGGAGCTCGAGAAGGCACTCGAGCTGCTGGTGCCGCCGGGGCAGCGCCAGCCAGAGCAGGACCCCCAGCAACAGCAACAACAGCAGCCTGAACAGGAGGCGGGCGACGAGGAGGCCGAGGCGCGCGACAATCCCGGGGCCGAGGCGGATCCGTCACAGCTGCTGCAGAGCGTGCGTGACCGCGAGGCCGAGAGGCGGCGCGAGCGCGAGCGAAGCTCGTCGCGCTACGAGCCGGTGGAAAAGGACTGGTGAGCGCAAGCGTGTCCCGACGTCGACGATCCCGCCGGTGCGCAGTCAGTTGTGCGGCGGCGCTGCTCTGCGCCCTGCCCGCGTTCGCGCAGAAGGTGCAGGTGCAGCTCGAGCGCGGTCCGCACTACGTCGGCGACGGCATCGACATCAACATCGTGGCCGAGGGTTTTGCGAAGGACCCGCAGCCGGAGGTCCGGGCCCCCCAGCCAGCGCAGGGCAGCCTCAGCTATCACGGCGTCTCGCCGCAGGTTTCCTCATCGATCACGATCGTCAACGGCAGGATGACGCGCGAGCAGCGCGTGACGTTCGCCTATCACTACCGTTACGTGTCGATGCAGCCGGGTCGGATCGAGATCCCGGGGTTCCAGGTAATTCAGGGTTCGCTCGCGCGCGCGACGTCGCCCGTCCGCCTCCAGCTGCGCGAGATCCCGCGGAGCAACGAGATCGCCGTCGGTCTGGAGCTCCCCGAGGGTCCGTTGTTCGTCGGGCAGCGGGTCCGGGTCGCGGTCGAGTTCGCGATCTCGCGGCGGCTGCAGAGCGACCTCGTCTCCTACTCACTGCGCGTTCCGCTGTTCGAGTCGAATCGCTACCGGTTCTACGACGAGCCGCGGGGCAGCGGGGCCACCGAGCTGCAGATCCAGACCGACGAGGGCACACTGCTGCTCCCCGGCACCAGCCGCGAGGTCGAGCGAGACGGCAAGAAGTTCCTGATCGTGAGCGCCGAACGAACGATGATTCCGCTCGAGGCAGGGCTGACCGAGGCAGCGCCACCGAGCGTGATCGTGGACCGGGGGACGCAGTTTCGACGCGACATGTTCCGCACGCGTCAGGCAACCGCCGTCCAGAAGCTGATGGCGTCGGGACGACCTGTCTCGCTCGAGATCGCGGAGCTGCCGGGCCAGGGGCGGCCGGCCAGCTTCGCTGGCGCCCTGGGACGCGGCTTCTCGCTCGACGTCACCGCCGATCGCAGCGTCGTCCAGGTGGGCGAGCCAATCGTGCTCTCGTTCCGCGTGGCCGGGGACGGCGATCTCACGAGCGCGGCTCTGCCGCGCCTCGACGCTGAGGGGCTACTCGACCCCACGCGATTCCGAGTCCCCGACGAGCCGCCGCGGGGCCGCATCGACGAAGACGGCAAGCACTTCGAAGCGACCGTCCGCGTGCTCGACGCGGGCGTGCGCGAGATCCCCGCACTCGACTACTCCTGGTTCGACGCCGACACGCGGCGCTTCGAGACGACCCGCTCACAGCCGATCGCGCTCTCGGTGGGCGCGGCCGAGGTGATCGGCGCCGGCGCGGTCGAGCGACGCGAGCGGCCGGAGCGAGCGGACGCAGCTCCGGCAACGGGTCGCGAGCGAGCCGAGCCCGCGCTCATCGGATCGCTCTCGCTGACCGGCGCCGACCTCGCCCTCGAGCGCGACACGACGACACTGTTGCGCGACGACCGGGCGGCAGGCAGGGGACCGGTCACTCTCGGGAGCCTGTACGCACTGGGGGTCGCGTTCGTTGGACTCGCCGTATTCGACCGGCGTCGACGCGACGTCGATCCGCGCGTCGTCGAACGGCGCCGCGACCTCGCCGAGGCACGACGCAAGGTCGAGGCCGCGCTGGAACGTCCGGAACGCGACGCAGCCGAGCTGCTGGCGCGCTCACTTCGGGCCATGCTCGCGAGCGTGCCCGACGCCGGTGGGGCCGAGCTCGACGCAATGCTCGGAGAGTGCGACGCGCGCAGCTACGCGTTGGTCGGCGAGAGCAGCCGCGCGCTCCCGGATGAGCTGCAGAAGCGGGCCCGCAAGCTCGCGAGCGAGCTCGAAGAGGCGGGGCAATGAGATCGCTCGCTGTTGGCGTAGTCGCACTGCTCGCGGTGTCGGCGGCGGCGGACGACTCGCGGCTGGAATGGCTGAACCACGCCCTCGAGACCTACGCCGCAACACTCGAGGAGAGCGACCGCAACGCGCGCCTCGCAGGCTTCGCACGGGCGGAGCGCCTGTTCGCCAGTGTCGTCGGGTCGGGAGCCCACAATGCCGCCCTGCAGGCGAATCTCGGCAATGCGGCCCTTCAGGCCGAGCACCGCGGCCGCGCCGTACTCGCCTATCGCCGCGCTCTCGAGCTCGACGCCGACTTCCCGCGCGCGCTGCAGAACCTCGAGCACGTGCGCACACTGCTGCCGAGCTGGCTGCCGCGGCCCCAACCGGCCGGGGCCTTCGACACCTTCTTGATCTACCGAACGCTCCCGGATGCCGATCGCGCGTTCGCCGGCAGCGTGGCCTTCGCACTCGGCGGTCTGCTGATCGCACTCTCGATCCGCTGGCACCAGGGCGCGCTGCGCGGCGCCGGCATGCTCGCGCTCACCGCCTCGGCACTGCTCGTCGGATCGACCTGGCTCGATGGAAGCGGCGACGACGCGCGCGGTGCCGTCATTACGGCCGACGAGGTGCTGGCGCGCTCGGCGGACTCGGCGCTCGCCCCGCTGGCCTTCTCGGAGCCACTGCCCGGTGGGACCGAGGTGACGCTGGTGGAAGTCCGCTCGCCCTGGGCCCGCGTGCGACTCGCCAACGGCCGCGATGCCTGGGTCAACGAATCGAGCGTCACGCCCATCAGGCCGGGCCCGGACTAGCGCGCGCGGCTTCGCGAACCTCCGAGCACGCTGCGTCGAGCTAGCGCAGCTCGCTCGGCGTCTGCTGCTTCATGATGTCGCGCGCGAGGTAGAGGCGGAGCGGGCGAGAGGGCACTCGCTCTGCCAGGAGCGCGCGGACGTAGTTGAGCCAGCCCGACACGACCGACGGCTGCTTACCCAGAGCATCGAGTGCGATCTCGACCACGCGGCTGGCGGGCGCGCCAGGGTGCGCGTTCTCCCCAGCGACCGACTGGAACTCGGTCGCGGTCGAGCCGGGCTCGACCACCAGCACGTCGACCCCGCTCCCGCGCGCCTCGATGTAGAGCGCCTCGCCGAGATAGTTGTCGAACGCCTTGCTCGCGCTGTAGACCGCGTGGAGCGGCAGGGGCTGCCGGCCCGCGACCGAGCCGGTGAACACCACGGCCCCGCTCCCGCGCGCGTGCATTCCCGGAAGCAGCCGCGCCGTCAGCACCGCAGGGGCGACACAGTTGGTCGTGATCAGCTGACGAACGCGCACCGGATCCTGCAGGTCGAAACGTCCGGCGTAGCCCGCTCCCGCGTTGTTGACCAGGATGCTGATCTGCAGATCGCGGACAGCGTCGGCGAGCTCGTCGGCACCCGCTTCGGTGGACAGGTCCACCGCGACCACGCGCGTCTGGATGCTGCGGTCCTGCTCGAGCTCAGTGGCGAGCTCGCGCAGCCGATCGTCGCGGCGCGCGGCCAATACCAGGTTTACGTGATCGCGCGCGAGCGCCCGCGCGAACTCCATTCCGATTCCAGAGGACGCGCCCGTAACCAGCCCCCACTCTCCGTAGCGCTCCCGCAAGTTACTGCGCAGCTCGCGGAATTCCTCCGCACTCCAGAACGCGCCCGCCAGCAGCGCGAAGGGGATTGCACCGATCGTCCCCACGAACAGTGGCAGCAGCCAGCCCTCGAGGTAGACCAGATTCCAGACGAACATGCCGATCGCGATCTGCGCGCTGTAGAGCGCGGCGAACGTGCCGGCCCACGGGCGCATGCGCCGAATTCCGTACGTGAGCAGGGCGTAGACGATCCAGTGTGGAATCTCGAGCAGCTTGGCGGTCGCCCCGGTGAACTGGATGCCGAACCAGACCTCCTGGTCGTGCGCCGCCGGCTTCCAGAGGAAATCCCACGGCACATACACGAAGGTCATGTAGGCGCAGAACACCAGCGCCGCGTTCATCCAGACGGGCCGACCCCGAAACACATCCGAAAACCAGTCGCGCATCCGGGCTCCCCGGAGCACAGGCTACCGAACTGACGGCCCGCGTCCGAGAGAGCGATCCGGGCGCGGGCCCCCGACCCCAGCAGCCCCAGCCAGATGGAGCCCCGGGCTCGTCCAGCGGACCGGGGCCAGCGGCGGCCTCGGCCCGCCTGCGCAAACCCGATCTCGATCTCAGCCCCCGGACTCGAGACACGAGGAGCGCGCCTAGATCAGGCCGCCGTTCACCCCGATCACCTGGCCCGTCAGGTACCCCGCCCCCTCCGAGAACAGGAAGCGGACGACCGCGGCCACCTCGTCGGGCCGACCCAGCCGCTGCATCGGGATCGCCTCCACCAGCTGATCGACGCGAACTCCCTCGAGCATTTCCGTCTCGATCAGGCCCGGCGCGACGCTGTTGACGGTGATGCTGCGTGTCGCGAGCTCCTGGGCTAGCGACTTGCTGGCCGCGATCAGGCCGGCCTTGGAGGCGCTGTAGTTGGTCTGACCGCGCTGCCCGGCGAGTCCCGCGACCGACGAGATCGTGACGATGCGTCCGCCCTGGCGGGCTCGGACCATCGGCATGATCAGCGGGTGCAGCACGTTGTAGAAGCCATCGAGGTTGGTGCGCAGCACGTGGTCCCACTGCTCGCCCGTCATCCCGGGGAAAACGGCGTCTGCCGTCACTCCCGCGTTGCACACCACACCGTAGTAGACACCACCGGCCTCGATGTCCTTGCCGAGGGTCTGCTCACAGCCCCCGCGATCGGCGACGTCGAGTGCGAGAGCGGTGCCGCAGCCGCCGGCCCCCTCGATCTCGCCGAGCACCGCCTGCGCGGCACCCCCACCGCTTCGATAGGCGACGGTCGTATCGAAGCCCGCCGCAGCGAGTTCGAGCGCGATCGCGCGGCCGATACCGCGGCTCGCTCCAGTCACCAGGACGCGTCTTCGATCTTCGCTCACGGTCGAGGCCTCACTCTCGGCTGCGGACTCTTCGGCCCCGCGACCAGCGCGCGATGAGTCGAGGTGACCGCAGCAGCATACCGACGACGAGCCGTGCGTGAACCCCTGCGATGCGCAGCGTGTCCCGCACCGGCGCAAAGTGCGACAGGCCGCCGCTCGGGTAGACGACTCGCGTCGGAACGTTCACCACGGGCACACCGCGCCACACCAGACGCACGGCGATCTCTGGGTCGAACTCCATGTGATCGCCGAGCTCACGTTCGGAGAGCAGCGCGACGGTGGGAGCCAGCGGAAAGCAGCGGAAGCCGCACAGCGGGTCGCCGATCGCGAACGACAGGGTCTCGAGCCAGACCAGGACCTGCGAAAGCTTGCGTCCATAGATGCGCGACCGCGGCGCGCTGCTGTCGAACACCGGCCTCCCGAGCACCAGCACGTCCGGGCGGTCGCTCGCGGCCTCGAGCAGACGCCCTACGTCGGCGGGATCGTGCTGGCCGTCGGCATCGAGCTGGAGCGCGTGGCTGAAGCCGCGCCTCGCGGCGTGGCGATACCCGTCGCGCAGCGCCGCCCCACGGCCGCCGTTGCCGGGCCGCCGGTGCAACTCGAGCCAGGGATGGAGCGCTGCGAGCGCGTCGAGTTCGCGCCGGGTCGGCTCACCGCTTCCGTCGTCGACCACGATCAGCGGCAGCCGATACGGGGAGAGCGCACGGACGACTCCGCCGATGGTTTCCCCGTGGTCGTAGACCGGAATCAGCAGGCACGGGTTCACGCGTCCGACTCCGCTAGAGAGGATGCAGCAACGAGCACCACCCGCCCCGAGGCAAACTCCCGCGCGTCGGGCTCCTCGGGATCGAACAAGCGAAAGCGGATGCGCGTCGCCCCGCTCGAACTGCGCTGCTCGACGCGCAGCACGCACTCGTCGCCGGGTGCGAGCGACGCGCTGAACTTGAGCGCCTCGACGCGGATCGGCGCGAGCTCGTACCCCGCCAGCTGCCGGGCGAGCTCGACCGCCCAGTCGAGCTGCACGGTTCCGGGCACGATTGGCGCACCCGGGAAGTGCCCCTCGAGCGAGGCGAGAGCTTCGGGCACTCGACCCCGGAGCTCGATCCAGCCAGAGCCGGTCTGACGCGTACGCCACGCTGCCTCGCGCGGTCGCCCGGTCGCTGTCGAACCCGTCTCGAACAGCGCGCGCAGGGCACTCGCCGTGACCTTGCCCTGCTCGTCCTCCGGCAGTGCCTCGACGTACCGCCAGGCGCGCGGTACCAGCACGCGGTCGAAGTCGCGTGCGAGATGCTCCACCAGCGCCCGACCCAGCGCGCCGCGACCCTCTGCCTCGAGCATCCGGGCACCGAGCCCGCTCGGCACCACCACGGAGCCGATCCGCGCCTGCCCCGCCTGCTCGATCGGCGTCAGCGCGGCGCTCTCGATCGCGGGATGCGCGCGCAGGCGCGATTCCATTTCGGCGAGTTCGAGACGCTTCTCACCGATCTTCACCACCCGATCGACCCGGCCACCGAGCTCGAAGCGCCCATCGGCGTGCAACCTCGCGCGATCGCCCATCGCGAAGCCCGAGTCCTCGTTCTCGCTCAGCGCCGGCGAGCGCACGCGAAGGCGCGACGCATCGTCGTCGATGCTCAGCTCGACACCGGCAAAGGGCGTCCACGCGACGCGGTCGCCAGACGCCGCGCGCTGCTGGCGATGGCCGACGCCTCCCGTCTCGGTCGAGCCAAACACCTCGATCGGAGCCTCGCCGCTCGCCCGCTCCCAGGCGTGAGCGGTCTCCGCGAGCAGCGGTCCGCCAGACGAGAAGACGGTGCAGCGTGCGCGAGACAGCTGCGCGATTCCGGTCGAGGACACGAGCCGCACGAGGTGCGCCGGCACGCTAGCGAGGACCGAACGTTCGTCGGCCACGAGTCGTGGCAACAGCTCCTCGGCGTGGAGCAGCCGATCGCAACAGAACGGCCGAAGCGAGGCGAGCGGCCAGAGCACGCGGAAGAGCAGCCCGTACAGATGCTGATGGGATGCCGTCGCGTGCACGCGCGCTCCGGCGAGGTCGGCCCCGAAGGTGGCCTCGAGGGTTCGTACCTCGTCGTCGAGATGACGCAGACGCTTGAGCGAGGCCTTCCCGTCGCCGGTAGTCCCCGACGTAAAGAGCTCGAGTGCCGCCGCCTCGCGATCGAGCTCGCGAAAGTCGTTGCTCATCGCGTCGCTCGACGCTTCGTCGCCGAGCGCGAATCCTGGCACACCGGGTAGCCAGGCCCCGTCCGAGCCGAGTGCCACCGTCACGGACTCGCGCAAGCGCTCGAGACTCCCCGGCTGCACATTGGGCGGGAGCACTGCGACCGCACCCACTTGCCAGCACGCAAACAAGCCGAGCGAGAAAGCGTAGGGATCGTCGTCGTAGAGCGCGATGCGCGCACCGCCGCCGAGGCCGGCATCCGCCAGGCGATCGCGCAACGTCGCGACGCCGGCCGTCCAGTCGGCGCGCGAGTGGCTCACCAGAGCGACGCCCTCGCGACGGAACGCAACGACGCTGCGGCGGTCCACTGTCCGGGTGAGCAGGTGCGCTAGCGAGGGGGTTGCGTCCTCCAACGCGGACTCAGGCTCGCACGTGTTCGAGCTGCTTGCTGAGCTGCTCGCAGAGAGCCGACGTCAGCTGGCGCGCCGCGATCGGCCGGGGTACCTCGGAGCGCAGCACGGGGTCGACACTGATCGGGTCCAGCACCCAGATGCGCAGCTCGATCGGGTGATGGCTCACCCGATACCAGGGCGCGTCCTTTCGAAACGCCGGGGGGTCACAGGTGACGACGACCGGCAGCAGATCGCGGCCCGTCCGCAGGGCGATGTGCGCCGCGCCGCGCGTGAACGGATGCAGTCCCCGCGCCGGCGAGCGCGTCCCTTCCGGGAACAGCAACAACGATGCGCCTTCCTCGATCCGGGCGACGCAGGCGTCGACGACTTCGACACCGTCCCCGTCGAACGGGAACCCGGCCTCGAGGATGACGCGACGGAACACCGGTCGATCCCAGTGCTTGCGCCGCGTGACGCAGACACCGTCGTCGAGCAGCGAGAGCAGCCCCAGCGCGTCGAGCATCGTCGGGTGGTTGGCCACGACGATGCGCCCGGGGCCGCGCAGCCGGGACGCGCCTTCCACCCGCAGCCGCAGCACACCGAGCCATCCACCCAGGCGCACGAAACCGCGGAAGATGCGCTTCATCGCGCGACGCACACGCGCGGCGGGCTGCACTTCATCCGAGCTGGTCAGCCGCACCCAGGGCACAACGAACAGCCCGGCGGCCAGGGCCACCACCGCGAAGGCAGCGAGCAGTCCGCCACAGGCGAGCACGCGCGATCCCCTGACAAGCCGGTCCAGCATCGACCCTCCGCCGGTCGAGGGTATCAAGCGAGCGAACGCCGTCCCATGAAGCCGGCAAGTGGCTTGCGGCGGCGGGGCTCGGCGGGTGTGCGACCCTCCAACAGGTCGAGCGCGCGGTGCCAGACCCGATTGAAGATCTCCTCGGTGAGCTCGAGCACGCGCGCGTCGTCGCGCGGCTGTCCAATCTCCGAGAGGAACCACAGGCAATCTCGCCCGTCGCTGTACTCGCCCCGATTGTGAGCGTGGTACTCGCCCCGCCGGCGCAGCTCGGTCTCGACCTTGCAAAACAGCTTCGCGAAGTGCCCCAACGCCCGCTGGACGGCGGGGCCCTGCGTCACCTGGTCGCGCAGCCAGCCCTCGTCGAGATGGCGATCGCGCATGTACGCATCGACCCAGAGGTTGTAGTACGCCCCCACGTCAGCGTCCCACTTGAGCTTGCAGGCATCGTACGAGCCGAGCAAGCCGTACTGACCGCGATACAGGCTCAAGGTGGCGTCTTGCCTCATGCGCATGAAGGCGTCGAACAGCTCGGCCCGCTCGCTCACCGCGTCGAATGACTCGCCTGCGTGATCGGCTGCCACGAGCTCGGTGAGCATGTCGTTCTCGAGCGCGATGAAGTCGGCTCCCGGGCTGTAGAAGGGGTCCGAGAAGCAGGCGGCCTCGCCGGTGCAGCCCCAACGGTCACCCGAGAAGAAGCGCGTGGTGCGATACGCGAGCTGCGTGTACGCGCCAATGTCGAGCGGCTTCGCGTTCTCGAGCAGCGCCGCCATCGCGCGCTGCCCGCGGAGGAACCCGAGCAGGCCCTCGTGCGTGCGGAGCTCCGGCCGGTACATCCCGGCCTCGCAAACGAGCCCAACGCTGGTCACGCCACCGCGCAGAGGGATGACCCACACCCAGGCTCCCTCGCGTGGAAAGTGGAGCGTCGAGAGCCGGCGCGAGGTGTGCCGAACCCGCGCACGCGACTCGTCGCTGGTAATCGCATCGATGTCGGCCACGCCCTCGAATCTGGCCCACACCGATGCGTTCGCGAGCTCGCGCTCGGGCTCGTGGAGCTGTCGCTGCTTCGCGATCGTGCGCGTGCGCCCGGTGGCATCGATCACCCAGCGCGCCTCGTAGCGAGCCTCGCCATCCGGCCCCGCGGTGCGAAAGCGATGCGTCGCGCCGCCGCTCCCCAGCTCCAGATCGCACACGCGCACGCCGCTGCGCAGCATCACGCCGCACTCGGCGTTCATCTCCCGCAGATCTGTATCGAGCGTCGAGCGATCGATCTGGAAGGCCGGGTGGAACGGAAGCGACTCGCTGCCGATCTCGCTCATCGATTCGAAGGGCTGGTCGAGCTGCGGCGAATCGAAGAGGAAGCGCAGCCCGTTCTTGGGGTACTGGCGATCGTACAGGTAGGAGGACAGGCCCAGCCGGCGCACGAAGTAGTTCGACGCGAGCTCGACCATCGACTCACCGAGCTTGTAGGGGCTCCCCTGCGAGCGCTCGAACAGACCGATCGAGATGTCCGGCAGGCGTCGCTTCAGCTGGCGGGCGAGCAGACCGCCGGCCATTCCGCCCCCCAGGATCGCCACCTCGAGATTGGTCCCCGCGTCTCTCACGCGCTCAGCATAGGCTGCTCGCGCGACATTCGGGTACCGTGCGGGCATGCCGTCCCCGATGCCCGCCCGCCTCGCGGCGATGGGGCTAGTGAACGCCCTCGGCAGGGGCACCGATGCGGTCTGGCCGCGCCTGGCTTCGGGAGACGCGTCAGGCCTCGTCCGGCGCGGAGATCTCGTCGCGGACCGCAGCCTGCTGGTCGGCGCAGTCGCGAGCGAGCTGCCGCGCATCCCCGAACGACTCCGCCACTACGATTGCCGCAACAACGCCTTCACGCTGGCCGCACTCGACGAGATCGCAGAGCCCGTCGCAACGGCGCTCGCCACGCACGGACCCGAGCGGCTGGGCGTCGTCATGGGCACCAGCACCTCGGGCAGCGCGGAGTGCGAGGCAGCCATGCTGCACGAGGCGGCGACCGGTGTGCTCGCGCCTGCGTTCCGCTACTCGCAGCTCGAGTTCGGCGGTACAGCGGGCTTCGTCGCCGAGCTGCTCGGCTTGCGCGGCCCCGCACTCACGCTGTCGACGGCGTGCTCGTCGAGCGCGCGGGCGCTCGCATCGGCGCGTTCGCTGCTGCGGCTCGGGCTGTGCGATGCGGTGATCGCGGGCGGCTCTGATTCGCTGTGCGGGCTCACCACCAACGGCTTTTCCTCGCTGCAGGCCGTCTCGGACGCGGGGTGCAATCCGATGAGCGCCAACCGCAGTGGGCTGACGCTGGGCGAGGGCGCAGCGGTCTTCCTGATGACGCGCGAGAACGGCGGGATCCAGCTGCTCGGCATCGGCGAATCGAGCGAAGCACATCACATGTCGGCGCCCGACCCCGAGGGCGGCGGGGCCATCGCCTCGATGCGCGGTGCGCTGCACGATGCCGGGCTCGAGCCGCGCGATGTTCGCTACCTCAACCTGCACGGGACCGCGACGCCGCTGAACGACGCAATGGAGAGTCGAGCCGTCGCCGCGGTACTCGGCGGCGAGGTGCCTTGCAGCTCGACCAAGCCGCTGGTCGGTCACACACTGGGTGCCGCGGGGGCAACCGAGCTGGCCTTCTGCTGGCTCGTGCTCGACCGTCGCGAGGGCAACGAGCTGCGCCTTCCGCCCCACGTCTTCGACGGGATGCGCGACCCCGAGATCGCTCGGCTCCGGCTCGCCGAGAAGGCCGAGCGAATCCACGCTCCCGCGCCCGCGGCGCTGATGACCAACTCCTTCGGCTTCGGGGGCAACAACTGCACGCTGCTGATCGGCGAGGACGAACCGTGCTGACGCGAATCGAAGACTGGGCCGCCTGGTCGCCCGGGCGCGAGACGCGCGACGACTGGCGTGCCTGGGCCAGGACACGCGAACCGCTGGGCGACGATGGGCAACCCGCGGTCGCGTTCCTGCCGCCGGCCGTCCGTCGCCGCTCCACTCGTTTGACCAAGATGATGCTGCGCGCAGCCTTCGACTGCTGTGGGGAGGCGCTGCGTTCGGACGTCCGCACCGTGTTCGCGTCGCGCCACGGTGCCATCCACGTGGCCGTCAAGATTCTCGAGAGCATCGTGAGCGGGCAGCCCGTGTCTCCGATGCAGTTCAGCCACTCGGTGCACAACGCGCAGGCCGGCCTGTATTCGATCGCCGCCGGCAACTGCGAGGCGTCGAGCTCACTCGCTGGCGAAGCCGACACGTTCTGCTCGGCCTGGATCGAGGCGCTGCTCCACCTCGAGCGCGCACCCGACGCGCGCGTGCTGCTCGTGATCGGCGACGAGCCCGTTCCGCCGAAGCTGTCGCCGCTGGTCGACGAGCCGAGTGCGAGCTACGCGGTCGCACTGCTGCTTTGCTCAGGCGGCGACGCGGGCGTGGGCTTCGCGCTCGAGCCGGGTGAGCCGCCCGAGGCGCATGCCCCGCGCGCCTGGCCACAGGCTCTGGAGTTCGTTCGCTGGCTCTGCGCAGACGGGCCAGGAGCTCTCGTATTGGGGGCCAAGCGCCGTTACGTCTTCTCGCCGCCCTCCCAGTAGTGGTAGAAGTTGAACCACTGGTACGGGTCCTCGCAGCACAGCCGCTCGAGATGGGCGGCAAAGGCGGTCGCGAGCGACTGAACCGCCGTTTCCCGGTCGGCACGCGGAACCGCAGACCCATCGTAGAACGGTTCGACGAGGACCTCGTACGTCGCGTCGTCGATCCGCTTGCCGGTGGCGGCGAGCACCGGGCAACGCAGCACCAGCGCGATCTCGAAGGGTCCGCGCGGCAGGCGTGCCAGGTGGCCGAGAAAGGGCACGCTGACCGACCGGTCGTCACCGACTGGGCCGACACGATCTGCCAGGATCGCGACGATCTCGCCCCGTTCGAGGCAGGAGCGGATCTCGAAGGACGCGTTCGGCGAGTCCGGCTCGACCGCGATCACGTTGAGCCCCGACTCACCACTCAGCTTCGCGAAGAACTCGTTGATCACAGGCGCATTCGCCGTGTACATCACGACGTTGACCGTCAACCGGAACTTGCCCGCGAACGAGCGCAGCATGTCGAAGCTGCCGTAGTGGGAGCCCAGAAAGATCGCTCCGCGGCCGCTCTCGGCGTAGCGTTCGAGCAGCTGTAGCGCCTCGGCGCCCCGATGCACGAAGCGGAAGCGGTCGAGCTCGCCCGCCCACAGGCAGACGCGGTCGAAGATCTGCAGCGTGAACTCGTGGCTGTGCCGCTGCACATCGCGCCAACCCGGTGGCCGCGCCAGGACATCGGCAGCCTCGGGCAGCGCGGCGACGCGCTCCAGGTAGGCGCGCGACGCGCGACGCATGCGGCCACCCGTGAACAGGAAGTACAGGGAGATGAAACGCAACAGGATCAGGATGGGCCGCCGACCGAGCGCGCGGTACAGCGCCATCGCAAATCGCAGCGCGCCCACCGAGCCGCGCTCGACACGCGAGGTCCAGGCCGGCGTCGCAGCGGAGTTCACCTCACCCTCCCGCGACGTGACCGTGGACGCAGCGCGCGAGCGCCTCGCTGCTGGCAAGGTTCTCAGGCGTCAGGACGCTTTCGTCGACCCACACGCCGGTGTGCTCTTCGAGCGCGAGCAACAGCTGGGTCGCAGCGAGCGAATCGAGCCCCGCATCCACCAGATCGGTCTGCGGCGTGAAGTCATCGCCGGCCGACAGCAGGTCGTCGCGCAGGGTCGCGAAGATGAAGCGCGTCAGCCCCTCGATATCAGGCATCCTTCGCAGTCCCTGCGTACAGGTTGAGCCTTGCGTGCGCGACCTCGCGTCCCTTCGCATCGCTCACACTGGCCGCAAATACGGCCAGTCCGCCGGCGCTGGCAGCCACCGGTGCCGCCTCGGCGACCAGCGACTCGCCGGGCTCGAGCCAGGCTCGCGCGAGCTCGAGCGAGCGGGTGCCGAGCAGCGCGACGCGACCTGGCGGCACAGCCCCTGCGTCTCTCGGAGCGCTCAATGCGGCATGCACTGCTGCGGTCTGAGCCATGTACTCGAGCGCCGCGTACGCGGGCACGCGGCCACGCGCGCCCGCAAGCGGGGTGGACTGCCTCACCACGAGCGAGCAGCGAGTGTGCGCGGAATCGTGATCCACGACGCGGTCGAGCCAGCACATCGGCCCCGCGTGGGGAATCAGGGTCTCGGGATCCATCGGCCGGAGGGAGGCGCTGGCAGCTCAGCCGGGCCGCTGCTCGGCTACGAAGGTCGCGAGCGCGCGCACGTTCGCAAAGATGCGCTCGTTCTGCTCGGCGTCTTCCTGCACCGTGACGCCGTAGCGCCCCTCGAGCGCAAGCGCGAGTTCGAGCGCGTCGATCGAGTCGAGCGCGAGTCCATCGCCGAACAGCGGCTCGACCGAGTCGATCTCCTCAGGGGTGACGTCTTCGAGCATCAGCGTCTCGACGATCAGCTTCTTGATTTCGGCCTCGAGGCCCGCAAGCTCCATCCCGGCGTTCCTGCTCTCCTGGTCCAGCACTGTTGGCGCGAAGGGCGAATATACCCCACCGCGTCGAGGCGATGGTGGCGTCGCGCTTGGCCTGGGCGGAACTCCCCCCGCAGGTCGCCCCGCCAAACCGTCCAAGACCGTTATGATGGTGCGCCCGGAGAAGCATGACCGACCCCCGACCGCTGCTCAGCTCTGACTCCCCCACTGCAACCATTCATGTCGGTGGGCCCCACCTCGCCATCGAGGACGTCATCGATGTCGCCGAGGGACGCGCCCGCATCGCGCTCGACCCGAGCCGCGAGGTACGCGAAC
>JAYZFK010000006.1:0-83216 GCA_036336835.1 Myxococcota bacterium
ACGCATGCGTCCAGTACGGCGAGTCCTGGTGCCAGCGAAAGCCCGATCCCTCGAGCGGCCGCTTCCGGTTCAGCTTGTCGGTCCCGAGCGAAACCCTGTCGCGACCGAGGACGCCCCGCATCGGCGCGGGGCGGCGCGACGCGCCGCGGAGCGTCGAGCCGATGCGGGGCGTCCTCGGTAGCGACACGGTTTCGCTCTGGACCGACAAGCTGAACCTGAAGCGGCCGCTCGAGGGATCGGGCTTTCGCTGGCACCAGGACTCGCCGTACTGGACGCATGCGTGCGGGCACGTCGACCGCCTGCCGAACGTGATGCTGACGCTCGACGATGCGCATCGCCGCAACGGCTGCTTCCGGGTGGTTCGGGGCTCGCACAGGAAGGGGTGTCTGCCCGGGATCTACGACGACACGACGCTCGGGCCCCTGTTCACCGATCCCGAGTACATCGACGAATCGGCGCAGGTGCTGCTCGAGGTGCCGGCGGGGAGCCTGATCTTCTTCGATCCACACGCCGTGCACGGCTCGCACCCCAACGAGTCCAGCGAGCCCCGGCGGGCGCTCGTACTGACCTACCAGCCGGGCGGCGAGCCGATGTTCAAGCGGGCGGGGACGCGCGACTGCGGGGCGCCGCGCGCGGCCTGACAGCCAGCGTCACTCGATCTCGCGCAGCGAGGCGTTGCGGAACGCTGCGACCAGCTCGTCGTAGCCGTTGGCCACCGGATACTGCGGAAACTCGTCGATCACGTTCTGCGGCGGCCGGAACAGGATGCCGGCGTCCGCCTCGGCGAGCATGCTGGTGTCGTTGTACGAGTCGCCCGAGGCGATGATGCGGAAGTTCAGGCGGTGGAGCGCCTGGATGGCCTTGCGCTTCGGGTCGGCCTGGCGCAGGTGATAGTCGACGATCGAGCCCTTCGCGTCCATCTCGAGCTTGTGACAGAAGAGCGTTGGATTGCCCAGCTGCGCCATCAGCGGCGCCGCGAACTCGTAGAACGTGTCCGACAGGATGATCACCTGGAAGCGGGTGCGCAGCCAGTCGAGGAAGTCCCCAGCGCCCTCGAGCGGGCGCATACCGCCGATCACGTTCTGGATGTCGGGCAGTCCGAGGCCGTTCTCCTTCAGGATTTCGAGCCGTTGCTTCATCAGTACGTCGTAGTCGGGAATGTCGCGCGTGGTCGCGCGCAGGGCGTCGATGCCGGTCCGTTCGGCAAAGTTGATCCAGATCTCCGGGACCAGGACGCCTTCGAGATCGAGACACGCGAGCTCCACGGGCTGGCTCCTCACTGCGGGGCGCGCGGATTCTAACGCGGTAGCCTTGGTGCGCCGCAGGGGGGCGGCTTTCGCGCATGACCGGCTTCGAAGCCTTCATCCTCGGGCTCGTCCAGGGCCTGACCGAGTTCCTGCCCGTGTCGAGCTCGGGCCACCTGGTCTTGTTCCAGACCCTGTTCGGCATCGCGGGCGAGGGCGGCCTCGTCTTCGAGGTGGCGGTGCACGTCGCGACGATGGTCGCGATCCTGATCGTCTACCGCGAGCGCGTGCGGGACCTGATCGTCGGGATGGTGAGGGGCGACGGCAGTGCCTGGGCGTACGTCGGGAAGCTCGGGCTGGCGACGCTGCCGGCCGTGGGGGTGGCGTTGGCGTTCCCGGCCTGGATCGAGCGGTCGTTTGCCAGCCCGGTCGTGGCAGGCGTGTGCTTGCTGGTCACCGCCGGCGTGGTCTGGACGATCCGCAGCACTCAGCCCCGAGCGACCGGCGGGGTGCCGGGCTGGGCGGCTGCGCTGGCCATCGGTTGTGCGCAGGCCTGTGCGATCCTGCCAGGGATCTCGCGCAGCGGAGCCACCCTCGCCGTCGCGCTGGCCCTCGGAGTGGCGCCGGCGATTGCGGCCGAGTTCTCGTTCCTGCTGGGGACGATTGCGATGGCCGGCGCAGCGGTGCTGATCCTGCCGGAGATCGCCGCGGTGCGGGTCGAGCTGTTTCCGCTCGTGATCGGTTGCGCCACGGCGCTGGTGTCCGGGGTCGGCGCAATCGTGGTGTTCCTGCGGCTGCTCGAGCACCGCAACTTTCACTTCTTCGCGTACTACCTGCTGCTTGCCGGCGCCGGCTTGCTGGCCTACGTGACGCTGCGCAGCTGAAGCTCCTGCTGCCGCGGCTCAGTGACCCTCTAGGGCTCGAGAACCGGGTGCAGCCGCTGCGCCGGCTGGGTCTCGCGCAGCTTCTTCAACGCACGGGCCTCGAGCTGGCGTACGCGCTCGCGCGACAGGCTGAGCGACTGCCCGATCTGCTCGAGCGTGTGCTCCTCCTCGCCGCCCAGGCCGTAGCGCAGGCGCAGGATCAGCTGCTCGCGCGGCGTCAGCGAGCCGATCAGGATGCCGACACCCGAGCGCATGCGGTCGTCGTCGATGCCGCCATCCGGCGCATCGGAGCCGGGGTCGGGCACGAAGTCCTCGAGTCGCTTTTCCGTGCCGGCGACGTTGGACTCGAGCGAGATCGCCTCGCGCGACAGCCTGTCGAGTGCCTCGAGCGCATCGGTGTCCGTCCCGAGGGCCGGGGCCAGCTCTGCGGGCGTGGGCTCGCGCCCGAGCTTGCCGGTGAGCTCGGCGCGCACGCGCTGGCTGCGCTGTAGCCGGTCGTGCACGTGCGAGGGCAAGCGGATGGTCCGCGAGTGGTTCTGGATTGCGCGCACCAGTGCCTGTCGGATCCACCAGACCGCATAGGTCGAGAACTTGAAGCCCCGTCGATGATCGAACTTCTCGACGGCGCGGATCAGGCCCAGGTTGCCTTCCTGGATCAGGTCGGGGAACGACAGACCGAGGTTCCGATAGTCCTTGGCGATCGCGACGACGAGCTTCAAGTTGTGCTCGATGAAGCGGTTCTTCACCGTCGTCATCTGCGCGTGTGCGTCCTCGACGGCGTTCGCGAGCAGGATCATCCGCTCCTTGTGAACGCCGGCGGTCTCCTCGAGCTCGACGAGCTTCCGGGTCTTGCGTCGCGCACTCTTGACCTTCTGCGACAGATCGAGCGCGCCGTCGCGCAGCTCGACCAGCACCGCAAGCGAGAGTCGCGCGCTGTGCATCTCCTTCGACACCTTGGCGTCGACCCGCTCGAGCGACTTCGGGTAGCCTTCTTCGCTCCTGGACCAGATCTTGTCGCGCGCCTCCAGATGACCGCGCAGCTTCTTCACGGCCCGCTCGACGCGTGCGGCGATCTCGCCCGTCTCCTCGTCGCCGACCGACTCGGACAGCTTCGCACCGGTGTGAGAGAGCGCGCGCAGCGCGTCCCATCGAGCCACGATGTGTCTTGCGGAGCTCGGAATCGCGTACAGCGCGTCGCGCAGCAGTGCCGTCGCCGCCTCGAGATCCTTGGCGAGGACGACCTCTTCTTCGCGCTTGAGCGTGCGCGTGCCGCCGATTTCCTGGAAGTAGGACTCCAGCGGGCGGCGCTCGCGTCCGGGGTCCAGCTCTTCCGACTGGACGACGGGCGTTGCGCCCTGGGGCACGGCAGTGCTCTTGGAGTCCTTCGACCGCTGGTTCTCGCTCACCTGCTCACCTCGCGGTTCCGTATCCGGATCCCGCTCTTCAGTGTCGGATACCGCCCGGGGGGGACTGGTTTCGTAGACAAGGTCGTCATCCAGCTTGCGCATTCGACACGTTCCGTTGCCCGATCATTGCCCATCGATCGTGCGCACTCCCCCGTTCGGTCCAGGAGAGCGCAATGACCAGCAGACCATGGCGAGCCGAGCGACGACTGGGGCGCGCAACGAGGTTCCCCACAGCCGTGGGGACGTCACTCGGATCGGGCGGGGGAGCAACCGAATGGCTTGAGAGTATTGATGTTTTCGTAAGCACCTGCCAGCTCTTTTCCACCCCGAGGTCGGGAAATTTGGCCGCCTCGCTAAATGTGTGGTCCTTTAGACCCATATATGTCATCGTGGCGGGTCCGGGCGGTGCTGCCAGGTCTTCGCCCCGGAGAGACTGCGACTACACAGTGCGCAAGTCCGTTCGCACGCCTCAACAGAGGAGTGGCTTCGAGGGCCCCCCGAGTGACGCGCGGAACGCTGGATCGGGGCGGGATCTGCGACCAGATGCGCTGGATCCGCCATCGGACTGCCTAGAATGGCCAGATCCGCGGGATCAGCGCGATCGCGAGGATTGCCGCCAGCAGATCCAGCGGCAGCCCCGCCTTGATGAAATCGGAGAATCGGTAGCCCCCTGGTCCGTAGACGATCAGATGGGTCTGATACGTCACTGGCGAGGCGAAGGCGCAGCACGAGGCACAGGCCACCGCCATCACGAAGCCCCGTGGGTCGGCACCGACCTGGTGCGCGGTGGCCACCGCAATCGGGAACATGACCGCCGCGGCCGCATTGTGGTGCAGTGTCTCGGCCATCAGCAGGCCGATCAGGTAGATCACCGCCAGCGCCATCCACGGGGAGGCGTCGCTGCCGACACCGGCGATCGTCACCAGCTGCATTGCGACCCAGTCGGCTGCGCCGGTCTTGGCCATCGCGGTCGCAACCCCGAGGCCGGCGGCGATCACGACCAGGATCGACCACCGCATGCTCTGGCGCGCTTCGGAGCCGGTGACACAGCGCGTCGCGATCAGCAGGCCCGCGGCGGCGCAGGCGGCCAGCGAGATCTCGACCCCGAACAGGCTGACCGCGAGGATCATCACCGCCACGGTCGCCATTGTGAGGCCGGCGAGCTGGTAGCGCGGCTTCTCGCCGTCGCCGACGTCGCTCACCAGATAGAAGTCGGGGCTATTGCGGTGCGCGCGCATGAAGCCCGGGGCGGTCTGCATGAGCAGTGTGTCGCCCACGCGGATTTCGATCTCGCCGATCTTGCCGCCGACGCGCTCGCCGTTGCGGTGGATGCCGATCACGGCCGCGTCGTACACGGTGCGAAAGCTCGCCGCCTTGATCGTTCTTCCGACGAGCGGCGACGAGCTCGAGATCACCGCCTCCGCCAGGGTGCGCCGCGCCGATCCGACGATGCTGGCCTGCTCCTCCTCGACCGATACGAGCCCGCGAATCCGCTGGAGGTCGACGATCGTCGAGACCACGCCGGCGAACACGAGCACGTCGCCGCGGCGGATCGGCACGTCGGGGGCGACGGGCGTGATCACGCGTCCATCGCGGTCGATCTCGACCAGGAAGAGCCCCGGCAGCTCCCGCAGTCCGGCTTCCTCGACGCTGTGATCCGCCAGCGGGCAGTCCTCTTCGACGCGCATCGCCATCACGTACTCTCGCCGGTGCTCCCCGATTCGGTCGCCAGGCGCCTCGCGGTCCGGCAGCAGCCGCCAGCCCACCCCGATCAGGTACGCCACCCCGACGACGGCGATCGGAGCCCCTAGTGGGAACAGCTCGAAGAACCCCATCTCGGGCATGCCGGCCTCGATCATCAAGCCGGCGACGGTCAGGTTCACGCTCGTGCCGATCAACGTCGTGGTGCTCCCGAGAATCGAGGCGTACGAGAGTGGTGCGAGCAGGCGGCTCGGTGCGATCCGGACGCGCTTGCTCCAGTCGAGCACGGCGGGAGTCATCATCGCGACGATGGGCGCGTTGTTCAGGAACGCGGAGAAGAACGCCACCGGGCCGGTGATGCGGGCGAGCCCGCCCATGACCGAGGACTCGCGGCCCATCAAACGCCGGAGCAGCAGGTCGAGTGCACCGGTCGCGCGCAGTGCCTCCGACACCACGAACAGGACGGCGATCGCGATTACGGCCTTGTTGGAGAATCCGGCGAAGGCTTCGTCGGGCTCCAGGATGCCGGTGATTGCCAGGGTCACCAGCGCCGCCATCATCACGAGGTCGGGTTGCGCAATCTCCCGCACCATCGCGACGAGCGCCAGGGCTACGACCCCGAGCGTGAGGGCGATCTGCCAGTCCATGGGCGGGTGCACGATACCGGCTCGCCCGGGGGGTGGCCAAGCGTGCGGGATCGAGCAGCCGCAGCGCAGATTCGTCACACTCGCCGCGTCGTGGACGTCAGCCAGAGCCAGCGCGGCATCTTCTCCGAGAAGGAGTTCTACCTCGCCGAATTCCGCGGGCGTGCCCTGGGGCTTGCGCTCGCCCCCGACCTCGCGGCCAACGCGATCGCCTCCCTCGAGCCGGTGCTGGCAGATCTGGCGGACAACGGCACGCAGAGTGTCCTGATCGGATCGAGCGCGCTCGCGCTCCAGCCGCTGTGCGGCACGGCTGTCGTCGATGCCTTGGATCCGGGCTGGGTCGGTTCGTTGTGGCACGCGCTGCGCTCGGCGGACCGGGTCGGCCTGTGCGCGGCGGGCGGGGACGAACTCGCGGCCTGTGCCCGCACCGCGGCCATCCGACTGCGACTGGCCAAGCTCGTCTGGCTCGATCCGCGCGGAGGGCTAGAGCGGAGCGGGGGAGGGCGGCTGTCCTACGTCGATCGGGACGAGATCGACCAGACGGTTCGTGCAGCTCCCGAGCGCGCCGGGTTGCTGCGCGAGATCGGCTCGATGCTCGACGCCGGCTTGCCGTCCGTAGCCATCTGCGAGCCCAAAGCGCTCGCCGACGAGCTGTTCACCTATGCGGGAGTGGGCACCTTCTTCACGCGCGAGCGCTACATCGAGGTGCGATCGCTGGGCCTGGACGAGTTCGATCGCGCGCACGACCTGATCCGCCGCGGTGTCGAGGAGGGCTTCCTGGTGCCGCGCAACGATCAGCAGCTCGAGGCGGTGCTGACCAACGCGTTCGGTGTCTTCGTCGAGCGGCGCTACCTGGCTGGCATCGGCGCGCTGATCCCCCATCCGGCCAGCCGAGCCGGTGAGCTGGGCTCGCTCTACACCCTGACCCGCTTCGCCGGCGAGGGCGTCGGCGGCCACTTGATCGCCCACGCGTGCGAAGCCGCGAGGCGACAGGGACTCGACTACATCTACGCCTGCACCACCCAGCCGAGGGTCGTCCGCTTCTTCGGGGACCACGGCTTCGCCGTCGTCTCCCCCGACGCCATCCCCCCGGAGAAGTGGTCGGACTACCCCGCCGCGCGCCGCCGCGCGGTCACCTGCCTGCGCCGCGAGATTGCCGGAGGTGGACTGTAAGCCGGGTTCTGTTCCCGCCTCGGGTTGCCCCGGGGTGGGTAAAGGCCATTCGTCTAGGCGACGCGTTGCCGCGCCGCTCGAGCGCTCTCACCCAGATGCCCGTCCCTTCGGTTGCTCACCGTCGGGACTTCGAGCGGACCGCTCTTGCGGCATCCCTATTCGAGCTTGCTCCAGGAGGGGCTTGCCTCGCCGCCAGTCACCTGGCTGTCGCGCGTGGGCTCTTACCCCACGTTTTCACCCTTGCCTGTGCCTCCGCGGGGCAACCCTCACCGGATCTCCCCGCCTCGACGGCCATCGGCGGTGTCTTTTCTGTGGCGCTTTCCCTCGGGTCACCCCGGGTCGGCGTTACCGACCTCCCTGTCCTGTGGAGCCCGGACTTTCCTCCTGCGGACGGTGCTTGTCCGCCGGCGACCTTCCGTCCACCTCCGGCAAGCGGGCAGGGTAGCGCTCCTCTGGGCGAGCGGATTCAGAGCCATTTTGATCACTCGTTAAGTATCTATTGAATAGTGATATGACTTTCGCTAAGTGTCCCGCATGGCTGAGGGGCCCGCTCCGCGACGGCTGATTCCCGAGCCCGGGACGATCTTCGATCCCGTCGCGCGGGCGCTCGATGTGATCGGCGATCGCTGGACCCTGGTGCTGGTGCGCCAGCTGCTGGCCGGCCCCGTCGGCTTCCAGGAGCTGCGGCAGCGCACGGGGATCGCGCCGCGCGTGCTGTCCGGTCGGCTGCGCCGGCTGCAGCAGGACGGCTTCGTCGAGACGGTCGCCGAGGGCGCGCGGTCGCTGTACGTGGCCAGCGACCGGGGGCGCTCACGCGAGCCGATCATTGCCGAGCTCGCGACCTGGTGGGTCGATCACGGCATCCAGGATCTGCGCATCGACGTCGGTCGCTTCACCGAGACGTCGCCGCAATCGATCTTCGAGGCGCTGCCCTTCCTGCTGCGTGAGGAGAATGCGCGTGATGCGAGCGTGGTGTTCGAAGTGCGGCTCACGGGCGAGGGCGGCGGCGTCTGGACGGTCGCAATCGAAGGCGGCCAGTGTCGTGTCGAGTCCCGCTTCGCCGAGCGCGCGGACGTTCGCTACACGGCCGACGCCCGCGTCTGGTGTGCGGTTGCGCTCGGCCTGATCGATCCCCGCCAGCCCATCAAGCTGGGAACGATGACCAAGGAGGGCGGCAAGGTTGCCCTCGACCACTATTTCCACCAACCGTCCCGATCCTCGCGACCTCGATCCGGGCGCGAAGGAGACACGGAGGAATCCCGATGATTGCCTTTGGACCGACCGAAGAGCAGGAGCTCGTGCGCGAAGCCATGCGCGAGTTCGCCGCCGACGCGCTGCGCCCGGTGGCGCGCGAGCTCGACGAGGCGAGCGATCTGCCGTCAGAGCTGCTCGACACGATCGCCCAGCTGGGGCTCGTCTCGACCTCGATCCCCGAAGCCCATGGAGGCGGCGGCGAGCCGCGCTCGCCGATCACCAATGCACTGGTGCTCGAGGAGCTCGCGCACGCGGATGCGGCGCTGGCGCTGGCCGCGATGGTGCCGGCGGGCTTCGCCAATGCGATCGCGGACTTCGGTACGCCGGAGCAGCAGCAGGCGTATCTGCCCGCACTGTGCGGCGACAGCTTCCAGGCGTGCGCGATTGCCGCCGTCGAGCCCGGCGCCTTCTGCGATCCCGAGCTGCCGCAAACCAAGGCCGAGCCAAAGGGAAACGACGCGTTCGTGATCTCGGGTGCCAAGGCCTTCGTGCCGTTGGCCGACCGCGCCAGCCACTTCCTGGTGATCGCGCGCAGCAACGGCGGTCTCGATGCCTTCGTGGTCGACCGCGAGGCCCGGGGGCTCACGATCTCGGAGCGCGAGAAGCACATGGGCCTGAAGGCGCTGCCGACCTGCGGCCTGGAGCTCGAACGGGTCGAGGTGCCGGCCTCCGCGCGGCTGGGCGGCGCCGCTGGCTGCGACGTGCGGCGCCTGCTCGACGGTGGTCGCGCAGCGCTCGCCGCTGTGATGACCGGCGTCTCGCGAGCCGTGCTCGAGTACTGCATCCCCTACACCAAGGACCGCGTCGCCTTCGACGAGGCGATCGCGCGCAAGCAGGCCATCGCCTTCATGCTGGCCGAGATGCACATCGAGACCGAGGGAATGCGTTGGCTCACCTGGCGGGCGGCCGCCGATCTCGAGAACGGGCGCCCCGCCACACGCTCGGCCCACCACGCTCGCACGATCGCTGCGGACAAGTGCATGTGGATCGCGGACAACGGCGTGCAGTGTCTCGGGGGGCACGGCTACATCCGCGAGCACCCGGTCGAGATCTGGTATCGCAACGCCCGCACCCTCGGCGTGCTCGAAGGCACGCTCTACCTCTAACCGCGCAGCGGAGAACAGCCATGATCGACTTTCAGCTCAGTGACAACGACCAGTCCCGACTCGACCTGATCCGCCAGCAGGCGCTGATCTGCCGGCAGCACGCGCGCTACTACGACGAGCACGAAGAGGAGTTCGCGCCCGAGCTGATCGAAGAGGCCGTCGCGCTCGGCGACCCGAGCAAGCTCCCCGGCGAGCCGTCGCCCGATGACAGCTCGCTGCCGGTGATGGCGATGCTGGCGACGATGGGGCAGATGTGGGGCGACTACACGGTACGCGCCCGGCGCCCCGAGGCGGCGCTCGGCAACGCGGCGCTCTCGGCCTCGGGCACCGACCAGCAGAAGATGCGCTGGGGCCGTGAGAACCTGGCGATGGCGATCACGGAGCCGGGTTGCGGCTCCGACCCGTCCAAGGTGCAGACGACCGCCGTGCTCGACGAGGCGACCAACGAGTGGGTGCTGAACGGCGAGAAGATCTTCGTAACCACCGGCTGTCGTTCGACGGGTGGTGTGGTGTGGGCGTCGATCGACAAGAGCGCCGGACGCGCCGGTATCAAGTCGTTTCTCGTGATGAAGGACGCGCCCGGCTTCAGCGTGTCTCACAAGGAGAAGAAGCTCGGCATCCGTGCGGACGACACCGCGACCTTCGTGTTCCAGGACTGCCGGATCCCGCGCGATCAGCTGCTGGGCGGGGACGAGGGGATCGCGCAGAAGGGCTCGGGAGGCTTCCGCGGCGTGATGAAGACCTTCAACATGACCCGGCCCGCGACTGCGGCGTTCGGTCTCGGCATCACCGAGGCGGCGCTCGACTTCACCCGCGAGCAGCTGGAGGCCGCGGGCATCGAGCTCGACTACGGCGCGGGTGTCGGTCGTCAGAGCGCGCTCGCCGACCGCTTCATGCGGCTCGAGGCCTACTTCGAGTCGGCCAGGCTCAACATGCTGCACGCCGTCTGGCTCGCGGGCGAGGGCAAGCCCAACAACCTCGAATCGTCGGTCTGCAAGGCACACGCCGGCAATGTCGTGCGACGCGTGATCTCGGGCTGCATCGAGCTGCTCGGGCCGCTCGGCGTGTCGCGCGAGCAGCTGATCGAGAAGTGGATGCGCGACAGCCGCATCGTCGACATCTACGAGGGCACCGGCCAGATCCAGCGGCTGATCGTGGCGCGCGGGCTGCTCGATTACACTCGCGAGGAGCTCAAGTAGCGCGCGCTCGAGCACGTTGCGGTCGAACCCTGGACCGCGCGCGATGCGAGGGGATCGGGTGAAGGCAATCGTCGTCGAACAGAAGGAGCTGTGCATCGGCGACGTGCCGGCACCCGTGCTCACCGAGAGAGCGCTGCGGATCCGCGTGGCTGCCGCCGGCATCAACCGCGCCGACCTGATGCAGCGACGCGGCCTGTATCCGCCGCCGCCGGGGGCGAGCGAGGTGCTCGGTCTCGAATGCGCCGGCGAGGTGGTCGAGATCGGCGCGGGCGTCGAGGGCTGGCGGCCGGGCGACCGCGCCATGGCGCTGCTCGCCGGCGGTGGTTATGCCGCAGAGGTCGTGGTCGACGCGGGCAGCGCGCTGCACGTCCCCGAGGCGTTCTCATGGGCCGAGGCGGCGGTCCTCCCGGAGGTCTACCTGACGGTCTTCTCGAACGTCTTCCAGATCGCCGCACTGCCCGAAGGCGGGACGCTGCTGGTCCACGGCGGCGGAAGCGGCATCGGCACGGCGTCGATCCAGCTCGCCAGGGAGGCCGGCGCGCGCATCTTCGTGACTGCCGGCTCGGCTGAGAAGTGCGCCCGATGCGTCGAGCTCGGCGCCGATCTCGCGATCGACTACAACGCGCAGGACTTCGCCGAAGAGGTCGCGAGTGCGACTGGCGGCGCCGGCGTCGACGTCGTGCTCGACTCGATCGGGGCCGGCTATCTGGACGGCAACCTGCGATCGCTCGCACTCGGAGGGCGCCTGGTGCTGATCGGTTTGATGCGGGGCGCAAAGGCCGAGATCAACCTCGGTGCGCTGCTCGCGCGCCGGCTCAGCGTGATCGGATCGACGCTGCGCGCGAAGCCCGTCGCCGAGAAGGCCGCGATCGTCGCCGCGCTGCTCGCGCGCTTCGGGCCGGCGATCGAAGCTGGACGGTTGCGCCCGGTGCTGCACCAGACGTTCCCGCTCGAGCGCGCCGGCGAGGCTCACGCACTGATGCAGGCGAGCGGACACTTCGGGAAGATCGCCCTCGAGATCGACTGACGGGTCGCCGGAAAGCCCGAGAGATGGGCTACGCTGCGCCGCCGCGTTTTTCGCCACCGCTGGAGAGGACCCGACCGAATGGCTACCGAGCGAACCCTTGCCATCATCAAGCCCGACGCCTGCGCGAAGCCCGGCGCGACGGGCGAGATCCTGCGCCGCATCGAGGAAAGTGGCCTGGTGATCATCGGGCTGAAGCGAATGCAGCTGTCCGAAGCCGTGGCCAGGGGCTTCTACGCGGTGCACCGGGAGCGGCCGTTCTACGAGGAGCTCGTGACCTTCATGACTTCGGGCCCGGTCGTCGTCGCCTGTCTGGAGGGCGCGGACGCGATCAAGCGATGGCGCGATCTGATGGGTCCCACCAACTCGAGCGAGGCACCGGCCGGCACCATCCGGGGCGATCTCGGCACCGACATCCAGTGCAACGCCTCGCACGGCTCGGACGCGCCCGAGACCGCTGCGAAGGAGATTCCGTACTTCTTCAACGCGTCGGAGATCCAGGCGCCGGTCGAGGCCCTGTAGCAGGAGTCGACCCGCGACCCACGCGGTCCGGGGGGCCGACCCAGATGGGCGAGGTCCAGGCGCGCTCCTGCAGCTGCTTCGGCACGCTCGGGGCGTCGCAGAAGGCCGGGCGTGCCGCCGCCTGCGCGCGGGTACAGCGGAAGCCGGTATGGCGGCAGCTCGGGTTCTCGATCACCCGGGCGTAGTAGGCCGCCCTTGCCGACGGGTCGTACGCGGGATCGCGCCAGACACCGCACAGACTCGTTGCCCCGGAGCCGCGCAGCTCACAGCTCTGGCTGTCGACCGAGGCGTCGTTGTCGCCGCCGGCGACGTCGAAGACGGCCTGGTGCAGGACCGGCCCCTCGCCGGCCCAGACCTTCACGACCTGGATCCGCTCGAGCGGCGTGCCGGGGTGGCTCGGGGTACCCGGGTCGGCGAGCGCCGAGACGAGGAACGTCGGCGCCGTGGCTCCGGCGTGTGCCGTGAGGTCGCCTCCCATGGGAACTCCCTCCGCGTAGCCTCGCTCGACGAGCCGCGCGTCGTCGCACAGGTCGTCGTCGAAGTCCCAGCTGCCGAAGAAGCGCACCTGCAGCCGCGTGCCGCTCGTCGCAAAGATCTCGCGGCGCCGCATGGCGTCGAAGATCGCCTCGCGCGTGTTCTCCTCCGCCCAGACGGCTGCGAGCCCGCCCGTCGACATGCGCCCGGGCTCCAATACCTCCGGCGGTCGTTGCACACCGTCGTGCAGCCACTCGTCGACGTCTCCCGCTGTCCCCTCGTGGTTGTCCGTACTGCCGATGACTCCGAACTTGTGGGGGTTGGCGCCAATCCGGCGCTCTTCGGCCAGGCCCGCGGCCAGGGCGTTGCGCGTGTAGTCGAGGCGCGACATGCAGCCCTGCGAGCGCAGCGCTCCCCAGCCCTGGCCGTCCTCGCAGTCCTCGTACCGCGCGCCCTGCCAGTCGCGGTACTTCTCGAAGTTGCAGAACTCGTCCGCTGCACCGAGCACGTTCCACATGCCGTTGCGGCACTCGGAATCGCCCTTTTCCTGGAACATCTCCACGACCGGCTCGATCTCCGAGCGCAAGAGCGCGATCTCCCGCTGACGCGCGGGATCGGTTTCGCCACCGTAGGTCAGCGCGAACATCCGACCGTTGCCGAGATTCGGGTTGTGCGGGATCGCGATCACGTCACAGCCGGTGCCGTTGTCCTTGCAATCGCGTTTCAGCAGCCGCCAGAAGTCGATCATCGAGGGCACGTCGTTCGACGAGATCGGCGCAGCCATCACCTCCGAGCCCCGGAAGATGACGTTGTGGTGCAGCTTCGAGCCGCGCGGCGTGGGCGAGTACTCGTAGCCGATGAAGGCGGTGAAGGCGCACGGCGAGTTGGCCTGGTTCGCCGAGCGCTGGATCTCGGCCCACGGTGTGGTGGCGGCGGCCCGGCAGCGCTCCCGACCCGGTCCGCAGATCGACTCGTCCGAGTACATCGTCTGGAAGACATTGGAGATGTGCGTCGCGAAGACCGCCATGTCGTCCATAGGCATCGGCGCGCGGACGAACTCGCAGGCGTCGGTGTCGTAGGCGGGTGAGCCGCGAGTGGTGCAGAGCGAGATCGCCCCGATGTTCTCCGCGTGGTCGGTCACTCCCGCGAAATCGAGTGGTCGCGCGATCGTGGCCGGTACCTCGGGACCGCGCCCGTGAACGCTGCGGATGGCGATGCTCTCGCCCCTCGCGAAACGGTACGCATCGTCGGGACGATTGGTGGTGCCGAAGAGCATTGCGTCGGCCGAGAGCCCGGTGTGGATGTGCAGGTCGCCGAAGTAGACGTGGCGCTCGGCGGAGCGGTCGGGGCAGCTGTCGCTCGAACTCGCGGGCTCGGCGGACAGCGGGAAGGCGGCGGCACAGAGCAGGGCCGCCCAGGTCCGGCGGTCCGCTTGCCAGCGCCGCATCTCAGGCCCCCCCCCGGGTGATGGTCGAAGCCATCTGCCGGGGGGCAGTCTACAACGCGGGGGTAGGGCGTTGGGAGGCGTTCAGATTTGCGCGCGGGCCATCAGCAGCAGGAGGCCCACGTAGGTCAGGGTCAGCCAGACATTGTGGTTGCGCAGCGCGCGGCTCACGGCGGGTCCTATCCCCCAGCTCGACTCGCTGCGAGGAGCGCAGGCGGGTCGGCCAAATCGGAGGCAGCCGAACGGCTGCCGTACCTAGTATTCGGTGCGCCGCGCGGGGCGCGATGTGATGTTTCTCACATGAATCCTAGGTGAATCGGACCGGCTGGGCGCCCGACGCGAAAGCGCCCGGAGGCGGCTGTCCGCTTCCGGGCGCTTTCCCCTACAGCAGATGCTCCGCTGGTCCGTTGGTCGGGAGGATGGGAGACCTAGTCCTGTGCTCGGCGGTAGAAGGTCGGCGTCTCCCGATCTTCCTCCTCGTTCTCCTCCTGGCGCTTGCGGAGGAACGCCGGCACGTCGAATTCATCGTCGAACGGCGACTCGAACGGGTGCCCCGCGTCGTGGCCGGATTCGACCGTCGACTGCCGGTGCGCGGCGCTCGCCGTGGGTACGTCGAGGCTTTGCTGGGCGGCCGGCTGTCTCTCGGGCTCCGGTAGCGATTCGGGCCGCAGCTCGTGGACGTTTGCCGTCTCGGGCTCGCTCCGGTAGTCGTCGAGCGGCTCGCGCACGCGCCGTCCGCGGCCGTCGTCGAGGCCGGTAGCGATCACCGTCACCCGCAGCTCCCCCTCGGGCACGGCTTCGTCGATCACCGCGCCGAAGATGATGTTCGCATCCTCGTGCGCTGCCTCCTGCACCAGCATCGAGGCCTCGTTGACCTCGTACAGGGTCATGTCGGTTCCGCCGGTGATGTTGATCAGGACGCCGCGGGCCCCGTCGATCGACAGATCCTCGAGCAGCGGACTCGAGATGGCAGCCCGCGAGGCGTCGAGTGCTCGCGTGTCGCCGGTCCCCATGCCGGTCCCCATCATCGCTACGCCCGCTTCGTTCATCACCGTGCGCACATCGGCGAAGTCGAGGTTGATCAGGCCGTGGATCGTGAT
This sequence comes from Myxococcota bacterium, assembly GCA_036336835.1. Taxonomy (GTDB): domain Bacteria; phylum Myxococcota_A; class UBA9160; order UBA9160; family UBA4427; genus JAYZFK01. The sequence continues at coordinate 15,176 of JAYZFK010000006.1, forward strand.
CAGATCCGAGATGCCCCGCGTGGCGTTGAGCAGTACCTCGTCGGCGAGCGTGAACGCGTCCTGGATGGCCGTTCCCTTGCCGGCGATGGCGAGCAGCCGCTGGTTCGGGATCGTGATCAGCGTGTCCACCACCTGGTGGAGCTCCTCGATCCCCCGCTCGGCGTGCCTGGTGCGGACCTTTCCCTCGAACGGGAAGGGCTTGGTCACCACGCCCACCGTCAGTGCGCCGATCTCGCGCGCGACCTCGGCCACGATGGGTGCCGCACCTGTTCCGGTGCCACCTCCCATGCCCGCGGTCACGAAGACCATGTCCGTGCCCTCGAGCAGCTCGCGGAGCCGATCCCGTGCCTCGAGCGCCGATGCGCGTCCCCTGTCCGGGTTTCCCCCGCAGCCGAGACCGCGGGTGACCTCCGAACCGAGTTGCACCTTGATCGCCGCCAGATTGTGCTGGAGCGCCTGCGAGTCGCTATTGGCCGCAATGAACTCGACGCCGCTCATGCCGGAGTCGATCATCGAGTTGATTGCGTTGCCACCACCGCCGCCGACGCCGACGACCTTGATGGTCGCCGTCTGGTGTGCGTGGTCCTCGAATTCGAGCAGGCTGTCCTGGTCGTCCGAGTCGAGCTCGAGCAGCTCGGGTCTCTCGTCCTGGTCGTTCTGCCGCGATGCGTTCTTCGCGACCGGATTGCTCTTGCTTCGTCGCTTGGTCATCTCTCACCCCCCGACCGCTCGCGCACCACCCACAAGTCCACCCCACCGATGGATCGTCCCCCATGGAAAGCGCGGCGCGAATTGTACACGAATCGGTCGAAATTGTGCACTATAGAAATCCGCAATAATCGCTGTAGAAGTTGGGTTTGACACCGGTTTTCCGGCTGAGCCCGCCGCCTACTCGAATTCACCGTAGAACCAGTCCCGCATCCGCTGCTTGACCCGTCGGAAGATCGAGTCGTCGCGCATGCGGAAGCGGCTGTGTCCCCCTGCCTCGCGCTGGCTGTTGCCGAACACCACGAGCCCGACGCCGGTCGCGTACATCGGGCTTCGGACCACGTCCTGGAGGCCTCCGATCTGGGTCGGCGAGCCCCGCCGTACGGGTGCCTCGAAGGTTTCCTCGGCCAGCTCGGGCAAGCCGGCCAGCGCCGAGGCACCGCCCGTCAGCACCACGCCCGATGGGATCTTGTCCTCGAGCCCCGCCTTGACGATCTCCTGCCGCGCCAGGAACAAGATCTCCTCGACTCGCGGCTCGACGATCTCGCAAAGGATCTTGCGAGAGACCTCGCGCGGCTGGCGCCCGCCGACGCTCGGTACGCTGATGATGTCGTCGCTGCCCAGATAGCGTGGTGAAGCGACGCCGAACTTCTTCTTGATCCGCTCAGCCTCATCGAACGGCGTACGCAGGCCCACGGCGATGTCGTTGGTCAGGTGGAAGCCACCGATCCCGAGCACCGATGTGCTCTTGATCGATCCGTCCTGGAACACCGCGATGTCCGTGGTACCGCCGCCGATGTCGACCAGGCACACACCGAGGTCACGCTCGTCCAGGGCGAGTACGGCCTCCGCCGATGCCAGCGGCTCGAGTACGATGTCGATCACGTCGAGCCCCGCCTTGTTGGCGCACTTCACCACGTTCTGTGCGCTCGTCACGGCGGCGGTCACGATGTGGATCTTGGCCTCGAGCCGTACGCCGCTCATGCCGAGCGGCTCGCGGATGCCGTCCTGGTCGTCGATGATGAACTCCTGGGGGATCACGTGGATCACCTCGCGGTCCATCGGGATCGCGACGGCCTTGGCGGCGTCGATCACGCGCTTGACGTCGCCTTCGCGCACCTCGCGGTCCTTCACCGCCACCACACCGTGCGAGTTGATCCCGCGGATGTGGCTCCCCGCGATGCCGGCGTAGACCGCCGTGATCTCGCAGTCGGCCATCAGCTCAGCCTCTTCGACGGCCGCCTTGATCGAATCGACGGTGGCCTCGATATCGACCACCACGCCCTTGCGCAGCCCCCTGGACGGATGCGTCCCGATCCCGACGATGTCGACGCCGACGGCTGTGCGCTCTGCCACGATCGCGCAGATCTTCGTGGTCCCGATGTCGAGGCCGACAATCAGGCCTTCATTACGTGCCATTTCCCAGTTCCCCCCATCTTGATCGAGGTCACCGAATCCACGGTGACCCTGGCTGTGGGCGGTGTCGCGCATCCGCGCGCCACCGCCGACTGATGGCCCGTCTCGTCCCGAGGCGGGCCGTTCTCCCAATCGCGCGCTGAGCACGCGGCCGACGCCCCTCGAGACGGGGACGGCCGAGCCTCTGGCGCAGGGATCGTGTCCGCGGTGCGCAGGATTGCGCGGTCGCGGAAACGCATGTCGATGCGTTCGGCGGAGCGGACCGCGGCCGGGCGGGCCGCGAGCAACGCGGCGAGTCGCGCCAGCCGTTCGTCCGGGGGCGTGCGGCCGAGCACGACCTCGGGTCCGCTGCCGGCGAGCGTGAAGCGCCAGCCGAGTGCCGCTGTGTCGCCTTCGTCCGGCAGCGCCAGTGCCTCGGGGCGCGGGATGCCGTGGGCTTCGATGCGGTCGGCGAGTGCGAGCGCCTCGGCGACGATCGATTGCGGTTCGCCGCGGCTCAGCTGAGAACCTGCCCGAAGGCGCAGCAGCCTGGGAAAGGACGTCGCTGCGACCTGGGCGAAGGGGGTGCCATCGGCTTCGACGGCCCAGAACGAGTCGGTCGCCTGCGCGTGGAGCACTGCGGCCGGCTCTCGTTCCTCCACGATCACCAGCAGCTCGCGGTCGCCGGCCGGCCGGACCCGGGCAGCGCGAACCCACGGGTGCGACCGCACGCGCTCGCCCGCTGCCGCGAGGTCGAGCGCTGCCGCGGGAACGTCCGACTCGATGCCTGCGCGCCCTGCGATCTCGCGGGCGTCGACGCGTTCGTGACCGAACACCGAGACCTGCGCGACGCTCGCGCTGGGGTCCAGTGCTGCCCAGAAGGGGACGTCGGCGCCGCCCGCGACGACGCCGAGAGCGAAGGCGCCGGCGAAGGCCAGCGCACCGACGGCGCGTCGCTGTGCGCGCGTCGCGCGTCGCCGCCGCACGCGAGCGTAGTGGTCGCGGGCTCTCGCACGCGCCGCGCCTCGTTCTCGTTCCAAGCGTGTCCTGTTCCGCTGCCGGGCTGTCATTGCGTGCCTCCCCGCGCTGCCGGATCGCGCCCGACGATCTTGACCTCGGTCTCGAGCTCGATTCCGCTCGCGCTGCGCACCGTCTCTCGCGCCTGCTCGATCAGGCCGAGCACGTCGGCGGCGCTCGCATCGCCGCGGTTCACGATGAAGTTCGCGTGGACCGACGAGATCTCGGCACCGCCGAGCATCTGGCCCTTGAGTCCGGCCGCCTCGATCAGCCGTCCCGCATGGTCCCCTTCCGGGTTCTTGAACACCGATCCGCACGAGGGCACATCGAGCGGCTGTGTCCTCTGCCGGTGCGCCAGCTGGCGGTCGACTTCGGCCCGGACCGCGTCCGGGCTTGCTTCGCTGGTCTCGAAGACGGCGGCGACGATCACGCCGCCCCGCTCGAGATCGCGCAGCGCGCGATACTCGAAGTGGAGGTCGGAGCGTCCCAGCGTCTCGATCTCGCTGCCATCGACGCACATCAGCTCGATGCCGAGCAGGGCGTCCTCGACCTCGCGCTCCCCGATGCCCGCGTTCATCGCGACCCAGCCGCCGATCGTTCCAGGGATTCCCGCGCCGAACTCGAGGCCGCTGCGGCCGTGCTCGATGCAGTGCTTGGTGAGTGTTGCGTGCGACACGCCGCACTCGGCGCGCAGGCTGCCGTCCGGACGCAACTCGAGCGCGCGCAGCCGCCGCATCTGCAGCACGACGCCGTCGACCCCACCGTCGAGCGCGAAGGTGTTGAAGCCCGCGCCCAGCACGGTGTGGGGGATACCGTGCGCGGCGCACGCCGAGAGAGCGCGCGCCAGCTCGCCGCGGTGGGTGGGCGTCACCAAGGCATCGGCCGGGCCGCCGACTCGCAACGACACGTGACGCTTGATCGGGACGTTGAAGCGCACGGCGTCTCCCAGCGACTCGCGCAGCGCCGCTCGTGCTTCGGGCGCGATCATCGTTCTTCTCCGCGCGCGAGCGCTGCGAGCAGCCGCCCGCCTACGCTCGACACGCTTCCGGCGCCGAGCGTGATCACCAGGTCGCCCGCGCGAAGCTCCGGCGCCAGCGCCTCGGGCAGCTCCTCGAGCTCGGCTACGAAGCGCACGTCGCGGTGACCGGCCGCGCGCACCGCGCTGGCGAGCGCCGCCGAGTCGACACCGGGCAGCTTGTCCTCTCCCGCCGCGTAGACCTCGGTGAGCACCAGCACGTCCGCGTCGTGAAAGGCGCGCGCGAACTCATCGAACAGGTCGCGCGTGCGTGTGTAGCGGTGGGGTTGGAACACAGCGACGATGCGCCCATCGCCTACCGTGCGTGCTGCGGCCAGCGTGGCGCGCAGCTCGACCGGGTGGTGGCCGTAGTCGTCGACGACGGTGACGCCGCGCTCGGTGCCCTTCCTCTCGAAGCGTCGCTCGACGCCGCCGAAGCTTCCGACAGCCTGGGCAACCTGCGCGAACGGCACTGCGAGCTCGTCGGCGACAGCCACCGCGGCGAGCGTGTTCAGGGCGTTGTGCTCACCCACGAGCGGGACCGTCACGGGCCCCAGCCGCTGCCCGCGTCGCGTGACCTCGAAGCGCACGCTGTAGCCCTTGGCGTGGATGTCGCTCGCCACCCAGTCCGCCTGGGGACTGGTGCCGTAGGTCGTCGTGCGCCGCGTGAGCGTCGGCAGCACCGCCTGGACCCCGGGGTGGTCGAGGCAGACGATCGCGCATCCCCAGAAGGGGATCCGGTTCGCGAAGGTGGCGAACGCCTGGTGCAGCGCGGCTTCGCTGCCGTAGTGGTCCATGTGCTCGGGGTCGATGTTGGTGATGACGGCGATCACGGGTGCGAGCTGCAGGAACAAGCCGTCGCTCTCGTCGGCCTCGGCCACCAGCCAGGAGCCGGCACCGCGTCGCGTCGTGCTTGGATCGCCCGTGCCGAGCACGCGTCCGCCGATCACCGCGGTCGGGTCGAGCCCGGTGGCGCTGAGGACGTGGGTAACCAGCGAAGCAGTGGTCGTCTTGCCGTGTGTTCCCGCGATCGCGATGCCCTGTTGTAGCCGCATCAGCTCGGCGAGCATTTCGGCGCGCGGGATCACCGGGATCTTGCGGCGCTTGGCGCACTGCAGCTCGGGGTTCGTCGCCCGTACCGCCGACGAGTAGACCAGCACGTCCGCCTCGCCGACGTTCGCCTCGTCGTGTCCGATCGCGACCTCGATGCCGAGCGAGCGCAAGCGCTCCACGGTCGTGCCCTCCTGGAGATCGGAGCCCGACACCGCGACGCCCTGCAGATGGAGCAGCTCGGCGAGTCCGCACATGCCGATGCCGCCGATGCCGACGAAGTGCACGTGCCGCGTGCGACCGAACATCTCGTTGCCGCTCGTCATCCCGCCTCCGCTGGCTTCAGGCGTCGGGTGCACGCGTCGATCACTGCGGCGGCCGCGTCGGGGCGGGCGAGGCCGAAGGCGGCCTCGCTCATCGCGTCGAGCCGGTCGGGCTGCTCGAACCAGCGGCACAGCGCGTCCACGATCGTTTCGGGGTCGAGGGCGCGAGAATCGAGCTGTAGCGCGGCACCGGCTCGCTCGAGTGCGGCAGCGTTTGCGCTCTGGTGGTCGTCAGCGGCGAACGGGTAGGGCACCAGGATGGCCGGCAAGCCGGCGAGCGCGAGTTCGCCGACGGTGATCGCACCGGAGCGGCACACTGCAACGTCTGCCCAGCTGTAACGCGCGGGCATGTTCGGCTCGAACGCGACCACCTCGGCCGCCACGTCCGTCTCTCGGTACGCGGCCGCGACTCGCTCGAGGTCGGACTCGCCGGTCTGGTGGAAGATCTCGAGCGGCAGCGGCGCGAGCTCGGGCAGTGCCGCGATCATGGCGTCGTTGATCTGCTTCGCGCCCTGGCTACCGCCGAGCACGAGCAGGCGAAACGGCGAGGCCGGCTTGCGGCGAGCACCGGTGTTGGCGAAGCGTTCGATCAATTCGCGTCGCAGTGGGATGCCGACACACTGTACGCGCCGGGCCGCCGAGCCGAACTGGTGTCTGCTCGTCTCGAGCCCCACGAAGATGTCGCGTGCAAGACGCGCCGCTAGCTTGTTGACGCGGCCGGGGATGGCGTTCGGCTCGAGCAACGCGAGCGGTGTGCGGCGCAGGGTTGCGGCCAGGATCGCGGGCATCGCGGCGTAGCCCCCGACGCTGATCACCGCCTCGGCGCGAACGCGCGCGTGTTCGCGCAGGGCCGGGAGCGCCGCAGCGACGAGCGACAGTGCGCCCAGTGCACGACCCACCAGGCTGCGTCCCATGACCTGGCGCGCCGGCAGGGCGACCAGCTCGAAGCCCGCCTCCGGGACCCAGCGGGCCTCGAAGCCGCGATCGCTGCCGATGAACAGCACCTGCTCGCCGCGGCGCGCGATCTCCTCGCCGAGCGCAAGCGCCAGGGTCACGTGTCCGCCCGTGCCGCCGCCCGCGATCACCCAGGACCTCATCGGCGGCGGCCTCGCGGCTCTGTCCGGCTGGCCTGGCGGCCGGCTGAGAGCAACACCCCCAGCACGACGCAGCACACGACGAGCGATGTGCCGCCGTGCGACAGGAACGGCAGCGTCAGCCCCTTGGTCGGCACGAGCCCCATTACGACCGCTGCGTTGACGGCAGCTGGCACCGTCAGCAGCGAGGTCATTGCCAGCGCGAGCAGCAGGGCGAAGCGATCCTTCGACTGCCACGCGATGCGGGTTCCTGCGACCCACAGCGCGGCGAAGCAGCCCAGGACGAGCAGCACTCCCAGCAGGCCGAGCTCCTCGGCAATCAGCGCCAGGATGAAATCGGTGTGGCCCTCCGGCAGGTAGCTGAGCTTCTGGCGGCCGGCACCGAGGCCGAGCCCGACTACGCCGCCCTTGCCGAAGGCGACGAACGACTGCACCAGCTGGAAGCCCACGCCCAGCGGATCCTTCCACGGGTCGATGAAGCCGATCACGCGGCGCAGCGCGTACTCGTGTGTGGCGATGTAGCCGGCGATGCCCCCTGCGGCCAGCAACCCGGGCGCCAGCAGCCGGCGGACCGGTGTGCCGGCGGCGATCAGCACCAGGGTTGCGAGCGCCGCCAACAGCACGGCGTTGCCAAAATCAGGCTGGCGCACGAGCAGCGCGACGGGCAGTGCGACGATCGCGACCGCTGCGGCGTCGCGCCCCACCGAAAGCTCTCGCCGGCCCGGGTTGCGCGCGACCACCGCGCATACGGCCAGCAGGGTCGCGAGCTTTGCGATCTCGACCGGCTGGAAGCGGATGCCAAGGCCCGGGAGCGGTAGCCAGCGCGTTGCGCCGTTGACCTCGATACCGATCAGATGGTTGGCGAGCAGCAGCGCGACAGCGACGAGCCAGGCCGGCAGCGCGAGCGCGCGAAGCACATGCAGCGGGGTGAGCATGGCGGCCGTTGCGGCGACGAGCCCGACGGCGAGTGCACCGACGTGCTCGACGAACAGCGGCGGCAGCAATCGGTCGAGTGCCAGTGGGGCTGTCGAGCTGTAGCTCATCAGCACGCCGATCCCGAGCAGCCCGCCAGCGGCGAGCAGGGCGCCGCCGTCGAGGCGCATTGCCTCCAGCGGGCGGTCGGCGAATCCGGCCGCCGGCGCACGGGCCCCGCGATGTCGGGCGGCCACCCGTTGGCTGCTGCTGCCGCGGCCCCGGCCTTGCTTGCGCCCGCTCACGCGCGAGCCCCGGTGCCGGCGAGTCGCTCGACGCAGGCGCGGAATGCGTTGCCGCGGTCGGCGAAGCTCTCGAACTGATCGAAGCTCGCACAGGCGGGTGCCAGGAGGACGATGTCGCCCCGCTCTGCCAGCGCGGCAGCGCGCTCCACCGCTCTTGCGAGTGTCTCACAGCGTTCACGCGCGACGGAGGCGGGCAAGCAGGCGTCGAGGGCGTGGCTCGCCTCACCGATCAACAGCGCCGTGCGCACACTCGGCTCGGCTGCCTCGACCAGCGGTGCGAAATCCAGCCCCTTGTCCCGGCCGCCGGCAATCCACAGCACGCGCCCGCCGAGCCCCTCGATCGCGCGCGCCGCGGCAGCCGGATTGGTCGCCTTGGAATCGTTGATGTAGCGAACGCCCGCGATCTCGGCGACCAACTCGCCGCGGTGCGGCAGTCCGCGGAACGTGGGCAGCGCCTCGGCTGCACGGTCGAGATCGGCGCCGAGCGCCATGGCCGCACACAGCGCCATCGCCGCGTTGTCTCGGTTGTGGCTGCCGGGGATCGACAGCGACTCCAGGCCGATGCGCCGGCCGTCCACCCCGTCGCGCAGGACCACCGCGTTGCCGTCGAGCCAGGCGCCGGGATCCTGGGGCCGGTGTCGAGAGAAGCGGAACACGCGCGCCTTTGCCGCGGACGCCAGTTCCTCGACCAGCGGATCATCTGCGTTGATCACTGCAGCGTCGTCATCGCGCTGGTTCTCGAGGATGCGCCCCTTCGCGGCGACATAGCTGCGCAGGTCGCCGTGGCGATCCAGATGGTCGGGTGTGATGTTGAGGATCAGCGCGACAGTCGGCCGGAAGGCCTCGATGGTATCGAGCTGGAACGACGAAACCTCGAGCACCGCCACGTCGAGCGGCTGGCCGACGAGGTCGAGCGCAGGCTGCCCGAGATTGCCGCCGGCTGCAGCGCGAAGTCCTGCGCCGCCCAGCAGCGCTTCGAGGAGGCAGGTCGTGGTCGATTTGCCGTTGGTTCCCGTGACGGCGGCGATCGGAATCGGCAGCGCGCGGTAGGCAAGCTCGATGTCGCCCCAGATGCGGGCCTGCGCGGTCGGCTCGGCATAGCGCTCGCGCGGCACGCCCGGACTTGGCACGACCAAGTCGAACCCGACGGCATTGGGCAACTGCTGGCCACAGCGCAGCTCCACGCTCGGGCCGAGCTCGTCCAGATCGCGGAGCTCTGATTCCGGGCGCTCGTCGGCCGCAACGACATGAGCGCCGCGCTCTGCGCAGAAGCGCGCCGCGCTGCGCCCGGACACGCCAAGCCCCAGCACCAGCACGCGGGTGTCGACGAGTTCGATCAATCCCGCCTGTTCTCCCATCGAGTAGACGTACCTAACGAAGCTTCAGCGACGAGAGCGCGACCAGACCGAGGATGATCGAGATGATCCAGAAGCGGACCACGATCTTCTGCTCCGCCCAGCCGAGCTGCTCGTAGTGGTGGTGGATCGGCGCCATCAGGAAGACTCGGCGCCCGGTGAGCTTGAACGACGAGACCTGGATGATCACCGAGAGGGTCTCCACCACGAACACCCCGCCGACCACGGCGAGTAGGATCTCCTGGCGGATCAGCACGGCGATGGTGCCGAGCGCGCCCCCGAGTGCCAGGGCGCCCACGTCGCCCATGAACAGCTGCGCGGGCGACGCGTTGAACCACAGGAAGCCGAGTCCGCCTCCGACCAGCGCGCCGCAAAAGATTGCAAGTTGGCCACTGCCCGGGACGTACTTGATCTGGAGGTAGTCGGAGATCACCGAGTGGCCCGCCGCGTAGGCCAGGACCAGGAACACGCCCGCCGTGATCATTACCGGACCGATCGCCAGACCATCGAGGCCGTCGGTCAGGTTCACGCCGTTGCTAGCCGCGACGATGATGAAGGCGGCGAGCGGAACGTACAACCCACCGATGTTGGGCGTGAACGTCTTGAAGAAGGGCACGGCCAGCTCGTGATCGAAGGCCGGGTCGTTGTAGATCGCGAATCCGACGATCACCGCCATCAACACCTGCCACAAGATTTTCGTGCGGGCGGCGATCCCGGCGCTGCTGCCCTCGGTCACCTTCTTGTAGTCGTCGATGAAGCCGAGGATGCCGTAGCCAATCGTCAGTCCGAGCACGATCCAGACCATCCGGTTCGTGAGGTCCGACCACAGCAGGACGGAGACCGCGAGTGACAGCAGGATCAGCAGTCCCCCCATCGTGGGGGTGCCTTCCTTGGACTGGTGGTCGGGACCGATCTCGCGGATCGGCTGTCCAACGTGCAGCGCGCCCAGCCCTCGGATGACCCACGGCCCGAGAACGAAACAGACGAACAGTGCGGTCAACGTCGCGGCAGCGGTGCGGAAGGTGATGTAGCGGACGACATTGAAGCCGCCGAAGTGTTCCGCCAGCGGGAAGAGCAGGTGGTAGAGCATCAGCGCGCCTCCAATCCTTCGAGCGCGGCTACCACGCGCTCCATGTGCATTGCACGTGAACCCTTGACGAGGATCCAATCGCCGGGTTGCGCGAGTGCGGCAACTCGCTCGGCGGCGTCATCGTGCGAGGTGACGGTCGCCACGGCGTCGGCGGACAGGCCCGCCTCGATTGCGCCCTGGCAGACGAGTGGTGCGCGCTCACCGAGCGCGAACAGCGCGTCGATGCCGAGCCGGGCCGCATGTGCCCCGGTCTCGCGATGGGCGGGATCGGCTGCGTCGCCGAGCTCGCCCATGTCGCCGACTACGGCGATCGCGTGGGCGCCGCTCGCGAGCGAACGCAGGCTCTCGAGCGCCTGGGCCATCGAATCGGGGTTGGCGTTGTAGCTGTCGTCGATCAAGGTGACGCCCGAGCCGAGTGGCACCGGGGTCATCCGGCCGGCGATTGGCTGATAGCCGCTGAGGCCCTGCGCCACCTGGCCGAGGGACAGGCCCGCGGCCAGTCCGATCGCGGTCGCGGCGAGCGCGTTGATCACCGTCGTCTCCGACAGCCCGCGCACTGCGACTTCGCAGCTCGCCTCGGGTGCCTCGATCTCGAACGCGAAGCGGCCGGCCTCGAAGCGCACCGAGCGCGCGCGGACGTCCGCTCGGGCGCTTCGGCCGTAGCCGAGGCGGGGACAGGGCGCCCGCCCGGCCTGTTCGGCCACGCGTGGGTCGTCCAGGTTCGCGCACGCGATCCCGCCGGCCGGAAGCGCCGCGTACAGGTCGCCTTTCTCGTCGGCGATCTCCTCCTGGCTGCCCAGAAACTCGATGTGTGCCGTCCCGATGTTGGTCACCAATCCGATGCCGGGCTCGGCGATCGCCGCCAGGCGCGCGATCTCGCCGCGGTGGTTCATGCCCAGCTCGATGACGGCCAGCTCGTGCTGCGGCTCGCGCGCGAGTAGCGTGAGCGGCAGGCCGTACTCGTTGTTCAGATTGCCTCGCGTCGCGAGGCAGGGGGCCTGTACCGACAGCACGGTCGCGCACATCTCCTTGGTGGTGGTCTTGCCACTGCTTCCAGTCAGTCCCACGACCGCACCGCGAAAACCGGCGCGGTGGCCGTGTGCGACGGCGCCCAGGGCGCGAGTCGTGTCGTCGACCTCGACGATTGCCAGCGGTGCGCGTTGCTCGTCGAGGGAGCCCCGACCGCGCTCGACGACCAGCGCGCGAGCTCCCGCATCGGCCGCGACCGCCAGGTGGTCGTGCCCGTCGTGGTTCGGTCCGCGAATGGCGAAGAAGAACATGCCCTCGCGCAGCGTGCGCGTGTCGATCGAGGCGCCATCTGCGCGTGTCTCGGCATCCCCGCGCAGCAGCACACCGTCGGTCCACCGGGCGACGTCACCGGCCGAGAAGGGGACGCATCCATTCACGGGGAACTCCGCGCACCGAGTGCGCGCCGCGCCTCGACGCGGTCGTCGAACGGGAGCTTCTTGCGCCCGATGATCTGATAGTCCTCGTGACCCTTGCCGGCGATCACCACGGTGTCGTCGGGATTGGCGCTCGCGATCGCCAGGGCGATGGCTTCGCGGCGATCCCGGAGCACGCAGTAGCCGCCGCGCGCGCCGCCGAAGGAGTCGGGCTCGATGCGCGACATCGCGGTCAGGCCGGCCTCTACGTCGCGCAGGATCGCATTCGCGTCCTCGGTGCGAGGGTTGTCGCTCGTGGCGATCGCGCGGTCGGCGCTGCGCGCCACTGCCGCGGCCATCAGCGGTCTCTTGGCCTTGTCGCGGTCGCCGCCGCAGCCGAATACGGCGACGAGATCTCCGCGTGTCAGCGGCCGCACGGCCTGCAGCAGCTTCTCGACGGCGTCGGGCGTGTGGGCGTAGTCGACGAGTATCGTCGGCGCTTCTGCAACGGGGCCCGAGCCACCGGGCTCGACGCGCTCCATGCGCCCCGGCACCTGCGGGCACGAGGCAGTGCCCTCCGCGACTGCGGAGGGCTCGATGCCGAGGGCCGCGGCCACGCCACAGGCCACCAACAGGTTCTCGAGGTTGAAGTCGCCGAGCAGGGGCAGGTCGAGCTCGAGCGGTCCGTGCTCCGGCCAGTCGACCGTTGCCCGCGTCCCCTCGAGTGTGGCGTCGGCCGCCAGCAGCCTCAGCTCGGCGTCGCGCTCTGGATCGCGCGTACAGCGCCAGAGCGTGGCGCCCACGCTCTGCGCGATCGCGGCGAGCTTCTCACCGGCCGGGTCGTCGACGTTGATCACCGCGGCGCCACCCGGCGACAGGTGGTCTCGGAACAGCCGGGCCTTGGACACGAGGTAGGCGTCCATGCTGCCGTGGAAGTCGAGGTGGTCCTGCGTGAGATTGGTGAAGGCCCCCACGCGGAAGCTGCAGCCCGTGACGCGGCCGAGCTCGAGGCCGTGAGACGAGACCTCCATCACGACGGCCTCGATGCTCAGCGTCAGCATGGAGCGCAGCAGTCGCTGCAGGTCGAGGCTTTCGGGAGTCGTGTTGACGGCGGCCAGTCGTTCGGCCGCGTAGCGAATTTCGACGGTGCCGATCAAGCCGGTGCGAAGTCCGGCCCGGGCGAGGATCGACTCGACCAGATAGGTCGTGCTCGTCTTGCCGTTGGTTCCGGTGACGCCGATCAGCGTGCACTCGGTCGCGGGATCGCCATAGAAGCGCGCAGCCAGCAGGGCCAGCGCGCGGCGCGTGTCGGGGACGATGATCCACGACCGGTCCGGGTGGGGCAAACCGTCGGGCGCCCGTTCCACCAGCAGTGCGGCAGCACCGAGCGTTGTCGCCTGCTCCAGGTAGTCGTGGCCGTCGGAGACCGCCCCGCGCAGCGCCACGAACAGATCACCCGGCGCGACCGAGCGCGAGTCGTAGGTCAATCCGCGGATCACCGGATCATCGGAAGCTCCGGTGCGGTGCCACTCGATGGGTGCGCGCCCGTCGGACAGAGCGCTGAGGAGGGAGGTGAGTCGCATCAGCCCCGGCGCCCCCGTTGCGGCGACCTGGTTTGCGCTCGGCTCTCGCCAAAGCGCACGCTCACGCTTCGCTCGCCGGCTGCGAGGACGGTTCCGGGGGCCGGCCACTGCTCGATCACGCGGCCCGATCCCGAAGCGTGGAGATCGAGCGCGTGCGCCGCCGTGATCTGCCTCACCTCCGGGAGCGAGTACCCGCCCAGGTCGGGAACGAAGACGCGGTCGCCAATGCGCGCGACCTCGAGCGAGGCGGGGATAGCGATCGGCTCGTGGGGCCTCGGCGGTGCAACGCGTTGCGCGCGCGGCTCGGCTGCGGGTTCAGGGCTGCGGGCCAACATCGTCGAGTTGAGATCGGGCTCGTATGGCAGCGGTTCCGGCTGCGTGATGATGCCCAGATGGGCGAGCTGGGCCGCGGCGACGCGCGCGAACAGCGGTGCTGCGGCGGCGCCGCCCGTGTGCGGTTGGCCGGGCTCGTCGAGCGCCACCGTCAGGATCAGACGCGGTGCCTCGGCGGGGACGGCGCCGACGAACCAGGCGATGTAGTCGTCGCTGTAGCGGTGTGTGTTGGGGTCGAGCTTCTGGGCCGTGCCAGTCTTGCCGGCCACCGAGACACTGGCGAGCCCGGCCAGCCGGCCAGTGCCGCGCGAGCTCACGACCCCGCTCATCATGTCGAGGACCGCGTCTGCTGTGTCGCGCGACACGACCCGCCGCGTCTTCGTGGGCCCCGCGTACAGCCAGTCGGACTCCGGAGCGCGGCGTGCGAGTACCAGCCGCGGGGCGCGCCACACGCCGCCCGCCGCAAGGGCGGCGGTCGCCGCCGCGAGCTGGATCGGTGTAGCGCTGATGCCCTGACCGAAGGAAATCGTCGCGTGGTCGAGCGGCTTCCACTTGCGCCACGGCCGCACCAGCCCGGCCGACTCTCCTGGGAAGCCGTTGCCCGTGCGCTCGCCGAAGCCGAACTTCCGGAGCATCGCGTGGTGGGCCTCGCGTCCGATCCGTTGTCCGACGATCACGGCTGCGACATTGCTCGAGACGCGCAGCATGCCGCCGAGGTCGAGCGTTCCGAGATCGCGGCGGTCGCTGATCGTCTTGCCCGGCAGCGCGATCGCGCCGCCCAGGGTGTCGATCGGCTCGTCGCGCCCGACCGCGCCCGTCTCGAGCGCAGCCGCCGCCAGGAAGATCTTGAGTGTCGATCCGGGCTCGCTGGCGGCCTCGAACGCGGCGGCGCCCGTCTCGCGATAGGGCATCGTGCGAAAGTGATTCGGGTCGAAGCCCGGTGCCTGGGCCAGGGCCAGGATGTCGCCCGTCGCGGCGTCGAGCGTGATGATGGTGCCCCCGCGCGCACCGGTCTGCTCGATGGCCTCGTCCAGCGCGTTCTCGGCCTCCGCCTGCAGGCTGACGTCGATGGTGAGCGCGATGTCACCGCCGGCTGCGTCGCTCGGTCGCAGCGGTGCACGCGCCAGCAGCTGTCCGCCTCCGTCGCGCTCGACCGGGACGACCAGCCGGCTGCCCGAGAGCCAGTCGTTCTCCGCCTGCTCGATGCCGCGGACTCCCCGGCCGTCGATGTTGGCGAACCCGAGGAGTCCGCCCGCGAGATCTCCGGCGGGGTAGGCCCGCTTCGGCTCGGCGACCAGTCCGACGCCGGCCAGACCCAGACGAGCGACACGGTGCGCCTGCTCCTCGGAGACCCAGCGCGCCAGGTAGGTGAACCCGGTGCGGCCGTCGAGTCGCTCGTCGAGCGTTGCCTGCGGCGTGCCCAGCGCGCCCGCTAGCGCAACGCGGGCGGAGGCGTCGAGCTCGCGTGCAATCGCATACACGCTGGGGGCGCTGACCGTGATGGCGAGCTCCTTGCCGCGCCGGTCGTAGACGACGCCGCGCGCGGGCGGCAGCTCGAAGCGCGAGTAGACCTGGCGGCCCCACAGGTCGTATCCCTGGTCGTCGATCACCGTCAGGTGTGCGGCACGCGCGGCGAGAACCAGGAACACGCCCAGGCCGAGCGCGCGGATTGCCCCGACGCGGGTCGCGGCCGCACGCAGCTCGGCCGACCTCACGGCCGACGCTCCTCTGCGTCGGGCGCTCGAACGTCGGGCAGGTCGATCACGCGGTCGGGCCGCGCGAAGCCGCGCTCGGCGGCTCGCTGCGTGAGCAGGCGCGGCTCGCGCAGCTGCCGCATCCGTACCGTCAGGTCGCGCTGCTGCGCGTCGAGTGCGCTCTCGCGCTCGAGCTGGTGCGACAGCTCGTAGCGCAGCTTCAAGACCTCGGTGCGCAATGCCACTAGCCCGAAGGCGCCGACGAACACTGCGAGCAGCGCAGAGAGCAGCATGCGCGGCAAGCGACTCCTTTCGAGGGCGGCGAAGTCTCGGCCGACGATTGTGCGCACCGGGGCGCGACGACGTCGTCTCGCCATCAGGCGGCCTCCTCTGTGAGCCGTCGTGCCGAGCGCAGGCGCGCCGAGCGCGACCGCGGGTTGTGCGCGATCTCCTCTTCCCGGGGCCGGATCGGCTTGCGAGTCACGATGCTCAGGCGTGGGCGGCGCCCGCAGGCGCACACGGGCACGTGGGGCGGGCACACGCAGCCCTTCTCCTCGCGTCGCAGGTGATGCTTGACGATGCGGTCCTCGAGCGAGTGATAGGCGAGCACCACGAGGTGACCGCCCGGGCGCAGCACGGCGATCGCGGCCTCGAGGCCATCGCGCAGCGCACCCAGCTCGTCGTTCACGGCGATCCGCAGCGCCTGGAACACGAGCGTTGCCGGGTTGTGTTTGCGGCCTCCGCCGACGCGCGCCTCGCGCACGGCGCGCAGCAGATCGGCGGCCGTTTCCAGCGGCTGGGTGTCGCGCTGTTCGACGATGCGGCGCGCCAGCTTGCGCGCACCGCGCAGCTCCCCGTAGTCGCGGAACCAGGTCTCGAGCTCGTCGGTCGTCGCGCGCTTCAGCAGCTGCGCGGCGCTGCGACCCGTTGATGGATCCATGCGCATGTCGAGTGGTGTGGAGGCGGCGTCGGCCTCGGCAAACCGGAAGCCGCGCTCGGCCGTGTCGAGCTGGTGCGACGACACGCCGAGATCGAGCAACACGCCGTCGACGCGGTCCACCCCCTCGGCCTCGAGCACGCGGTCGAGCTCGCGAAACGACGCGCGAACGAGTCGGACGCGCTCGCCGAAGCGCTCGAGCTGCTCTCGGGCCGCGCCCAGGGCGTCTGCGTCGAGGTCGAGGCCGATCAGCAGCCCGTCGGGTGCCGTGCGTTCCAGGATGGCCGATGCATGACCGCCGCCGCCTAGCGTGCCGTCGAGGACGACAGCGCCCGGGTCCAGGTGCAGGTGGGAGAGGACATCATCGAGCAGGACAGGCTCGTGTCGAAACCGGCTGACCACGAGAGCGGCGCGCCTCCCGCCAGACCCCTCGCGAGGTGGGCAATGGAATGACTGGTGAAGACGCTGGGGTGCCGCGAGACACCTGCGCGACGGCCCGTACCCCCCACAGACCGAGCCGCCACTCCCGTCGGCGTCCCGCGGACACCCCAGCTTCTCTCCCGGAGCCACGTGGCTCCGGTCCCCCCAAACCTCTGCGATCAGGTGTCTGCGCTGGCCACCACGGTCGCGATCTCGTCGTATCGCGCCAGTGTCCGCTGCAGCTCCTGGTCGAACAGCGCCGTGTCCCAGATCTCGATCCGGGGTCCAACGCCGGCAATCGTTACGTCGCGCTCGAGGTGCGCGTGCTCGCGCAGGTGCTGCGGAATCAGGATCCGGCCCTGCGAGTCGAACGGGCATTCGGTGGCGCCCGATACGATGAAGCGGATATAGGCCTTGGTCTCGGGCCGGACCTGCGATTGCGCCGCCAGGTTCTCCTCGATCTCGACCCAGTCCTCATTGGCGTACAGAGCGAGGCATGCCTTGTCGTTCGTCAGAATCGGAGCGTTTTCGCTACACATCGTGATCTCTGCCCTGAACGCGGCCGGGACGCTCACGCGGCCCTTTGCATCGATCGTGTGTCTGTGCCTTCCGCGAAACATCGTTTATCTTTGGGGACCAGGTCGATGTGGGTACGGACCGCTCGGTCGTTGGTCTGTTGTGCCACTTAATACCACTTTGCCCCACTTGGAGAACTTGTACCGCGACTCCCCAGGCTCGGCAACCGGAAAAGAGAAGAAACTTCGTCTTTCCTCGTTGTTGTTCCCCTACGACACAGTGAAGTTGCACGAGATGCCCGCGAAGCTGTCGCGTTCGCGGCGGGCCCCGGTCGCGTCACCAGCCGGGCGGCCCGGTCAGCTCGCGCCGATGCCCGGGTAGTGCGCCGCGTGAACGGCTGCGACGCGATCGACGACCGAACGAAGTCGGCAGCCGGGCGGTGCGTCGATCGTCGCAGGGAGCGCCGTCTTCGTTTCGAGCGCGGCGTCGAGCACGGCGCTCGTGCCGTCGACCAATCCGCTCGGCGCATAACCACCCTCGAGTACGAAGCACACGCGTCCGTTGCACAGCTCGTCGGCGAGCGCGCAAACGATGCGCGTCAGCGCAGTGAACCCCTCGCGCGACAGCTCCATCGAGGCGAGCGGGTCGTCCCGGTGTGCGTCGAAGCCGCATGACACCAGGATCATCTGGGGTGCGTAGTCGCACGCCGCAGGAACCAGCAGACGCTGGAATGCACCGACGTACTCGGTGTCGCCGCAGCCGGCCGGCAAGGGGATGTTCAGGGTCGTGCCGAGTCCGCGGCCGCGGCCGGCTTCGCTTGCGTCGCCCGTCCCCGGGTAGTAGGGGAACTGGTGCGTCGAGACGTACAGCACCGTGGGATCGTCCTCGAAGCTGTGCTGCGTTCCGTTCCCGTGGTGGACATCCCAGTCGAGCACGAGCAGCTTGTCGAGGCCGGCGTCGGCCTGGAGGGCGCGCGCGGCGATCGCGACGTTGTTGAGCAGACAGAAGCCCATCGCCCGATCGGCCTCGGCGTGGTGACCTGGTGGGCGCACTGCGGCGATCCCGCGTCGCGCGGTGCCGCGAGCGACGCGACTCGCGAGCTCGACCGCCCCCCCGGCCGCGAGCAGTGCCACCTCGTGGCTGCGCGGCGAGACGTAGGTGTCGGCGTCGAGCTGTACGGGGGCCCGTGCCGCAGCCGCTTCGAGCCGGCGCAGGTGGGGTTCGTCGTGGACACGCAGGATTTCCGTGTCGGAGGCGGGGCGCGGTGGCACCGTGACGAGCTGGTCGCGCCGACGGTCGAGGGCCGCACCGACCGCCTCGAGCCGATCGGGGGCCTCGGGGTGTCCGGGTGGGGCCGCGTGGTCCCGGTAACGGGAATCCTCGACCACGTGAATCGCGGCACTCGGCTCCATGGCGAGCGATCATATCGGAGCGCGGCAGCCAGGCGTCGCGCGCAGGGGTGCTTGGGTGCGGATTGCGATCACGGGTCTCGGCACGTTTCTCGGCCAGCACCTGGTCCAGCGGCTGCAGAGCCGGAAGGATCCGCCCACCGTCGTCGGTCTCGATCTGAAACGACCGCTGCGGCTCGCAGGCGACATTTGCTTCCACGACATCGATCTGACCGATCCGGTTGCCGATACTCGGCTCGCCGAGATCTTGCGCGCGGAGCGGGTCGAGGCGGTGGTGCACCTGGCATTCCGGCGCTTTCCATCGCGCGCGATCGAGTACGACCACGATCTGGAGACGCTCGGCAGTCTTCACGTGATGAGCGCGTGCGCGGCGGCAAAGGTGCGGCGGCTCGTGGTTCAGTCGACGACGATGGCGTACGGCGCGCGCCCCGACAATCCCAACTTCCTCGCCGAGTCGCATCCGCTGCGCGGTCACCCGGGTGCGCACAATGTGCAGAACCGCGTTGCGGTCGAGGAGATCCTGCGCGATTGGAGTCCGCGGCATCCGGAGCTGGAGCTGAGCGTGCTGCGTCACTGCTGGGTGATGGGGCCGAGCTACTTCGATCGAACCGTCGAGTTCTTCGAGGCGCAGCGGATTCCGACGGTGCTGGGCTGCGATCCGTTGCTGCAGTTCGTGCACGAGGAGGATCTGCTCGACGTCTTCGAGCGCGCCGCCGTCGAGTCGCATCCGGGTGTCTTCAACGTGGTGGGACGAGGCGTCGTGCCACTGTCGACGTTGCTCGCTCAGGCGGGCAAGCGCGCGCTGCCGGTTCCGCGCGGGCTGCTGTATCGGGCGGCGTGGCTTGCCTCGCAGAGCGCGAGTGGAGATCCACCGGAGGGATTCTTCGACTACCTTCGATACCTGTGGGTGGCCGACGGTGAGCTCGGCTGGGCCGAGTTCGGCGAGCCGCTCTACACCACCGGCGAGGCGTGGAGTGCCTTCGTCGGCTCGCGCCGGATGCGCCGCTACCGATGAGGGCGCCGGGGAGGCCCCGATCCGCATGAGCGATCCGACCGACAACGTCGTGCCGTTTCCGTCGCGCGAGCGGGGGGACGATCGCGAGCTCCGCGCTGCGTTGCGCGACCTGCGCAGCGAGATCGACCGGCGCTTCCAGGCCGCGGCCTCGCACGAGCGCGACCAGACGTTCGACTGGATCCAGCTGTTCGACGAGCTGCGCCATCGGCTCGGGACGGCCGGGGTGGCCGAGCGCTCCAGCGAGGTCGACGAGTTCGGGTTCGATGTGCTGACGCTCGTGCGCTCGCGCGTTCTGCTCGACTTCCTGGTCGATCGCTACTGGCGGGTCGATCTGCAGGGCGAGGCGGCGTTGCCCGCGGATGGTCCCGTATTGTTCGTCGCGAACCACTCCGGGCTGTTTCCGTGGGATGGACTCGTCTTCGCGCAGTGTCTGCAGCGCGAGCGCCCAGCGTGGCAGCGGACGCGCTTCCTGGTGGCGGACTGGCTGGTGACGCTGCCCTTCGCGCAGCCGCTGCTGGCCCGTTTCGGCGGCGTCCGCGCCTGTCGCGAGAACACCGATCGGTTGCTGCGCCGGGGCAGATCGGTGCTCGCTTTTCCGGAGGGTGAGAAGGGCGCCGCCAAGGACTTTCGTCGGCGTTACCAGCTGCAGCGCTTCGGTCGCGGCGGCGCCGTGCGTGCGGCGCTCGAGTGCGGGGTGCCGCTCGTTCCCGTCGGCATCGTCGGCGCCGAAGAGACCCATCCGATCCTGTTCAAATCCCGCCTGGCGGGCCGCGCGACGGGGCTCCCGTTCTTGCCGGTGACCCCGACATTCCCACTGCTGGGCCCGCTCGGCCTGCTGCCGCTGCCGGCCAAGTGGAGCATCGAGATCGGCGAGCCGCTCGAACTCGTCGGCATCGACGCCTGCGCCGCACAGGACGAGCTCTACGTCTCGCGGATGAACGAGCAGCTCCGGGCGCGGGTCCGCGAGCTGGTGGCTCGCGGCCTCGAGCGCCGCAGCTCCGCCTGGACCTAGGAATCCGTCTCTTCCTCATCCGGCGAGTCGAGTCGCTCGAGAGCGCGCGCGACGCGCTGGAGGTTGCGGTTGAGGGCGTCGATGTCGGATCGGCGGGGGAGGTCGAGTAGCTTGAACACCCGCTCGACCGCGTTCTCGACCATGCGGTCGACGTCGGGCGAGGTATAGGCCTTCCAGTCGGCCCAGCGTCCGCCGTCTTCACCCTCGCTGCCTTCGCGGGCCTCGTTGGCCCCGTGCTCGGCTCGCGCCACGAAGCGGCGCAGGCGGTCCTGCATGTCCTCGAAGTTGTCGCTGGCGTCGTCGACGCCCTTGCGGAGCGCTTCGTAGAGCGCATCGCCGCCCTTGCCGAGGATCTGCGATAGCAGTCCGCTCGGGGCGTCGGCGTTCGCCCGCTCGCTGTCGACCAGGATCTGGGACAACGCGACCTTGGTGATGTCCTCGCCTGTCTCGTTGTCGACCACGCGCACTTCGGTGCCGCTCTCGAGCAGCTCGGCGATCCCCTTGAGTGTGATGTAGCGGCTGGTTGCCGTGTTGTAGAGCTTGCGATTGGCGTAACGCTTGATCAGGGTCGGCATCGCGGGTCTGGCACTCCCAGGGTCGTTCTCATCCGTGCACGCGGATGCGCTGCACGCGGGGATCGTCGTCTGCGGACCGATCCGTCTGGAGATCGTTCTCCTGGTCGTCGGTCCCGGTCCGGTCCGCACCGCGCACGCCCAGCTCCCAGAGCAGCTCGCGCAGGCCGAGGAACGCGCGCAACACCGCCCGCGCATCGGGATCGTGGTCGGCGCGTCGCTCCCAGCGCGCGATCTCGGCGTCCAGTGCTTCGGCGAGCGCTCCGATCAGCGGCGCCGTGTACGCCTGAGACGCCTCACCGCTTCGCGTGAGCTGGGCCTCGAGCTCCTCGAGAATGCGCGCCAGCGCCGCGAATCCGGTGCTCGACCCGGCTGGGCCTCGCGCCGCCACGAGCGAGACGGCATCGAGCATTGCACGACACGCCGCGAGTGCCTCGGCGAGCGCGTTGCGCGCGTGCGAGGCGGCCCGCCCGAGGGCTTGCTCCACGCTGTCGGGGGGCGGGGACGGACTCACGACCCGGTGAACAGCTCGGCGATTGCGTCGAGCCCCCCGAGGTCGTGCACGTCGCCGGGAAGCTCCGGCAAGACGTGGAAGGCCCAGCCGCGGCGCCGCGCGCGCCCCTCCAACGGTGCGAGAGTCTCGCGATCGAGCATCACTTGCGAAGCGTATCCTGTAGCCAGCTCGATCGCTGCACGCGCTCCGGCGTCTGCGGGCGATTGGTCCAGGGCCGCCTCGAGCGCGGCGAGCTCGCCGGGCAGGCTGCCGTCGCTCCCCGACAGCAGCGCCAGCTCGTCCGCGTCACCGGGCCAGTGGCGCACCCGGTTCGCGATCACGCCGCCGATGCGCACCCGTGCAGCCTCCAGCTGGCTCAGGAACACATCGCCGCGCCGCACCAACTCGGGAGTCGGTCCGGTGATGAGCAGGAAGCGGCAGGCGTCGGAGCGGAGCAGCTCGCCCAGGGCCTGCGCCCTGCCGTGCAGACCGTCGGCCAGGCTCTCGGTGGCCACCAGCAGCTCGGACAGGTCCTCGAGGAAGTCGAGGCCCGATACCCGTTCGAGCACCCCGAGCACCCGCCGCCCGGCGCCTTCGAACATGCGCAGCCCGAAGCGGCCGGCGCTCAGCGTCGGCTTCACGAGCAGGGAGACGATCCGGCTCTCGAGGAAGCCCGCGATGCGCCCGGGAGCCTCGAGGAAGTCGAGCGCGTGCTCGGCGGGCGGTGTGTCGACGACGAGCAGGTCGTAACGCGGGTCGTCCGCAATCTCGTACACGCGTTCCATCGCCGCGTACTCCGCGCTTCCCGCGATCGAGCCGACGATCTGCTGATAGAGCGGATTGCCCAGGATCCGTTCGCGGGTTGCTGCGTCGGGTGCGAAGCGGTCGACGAGTCGATCGAACGTACGCCGACTGTCGAGTGCGAACACGTGCAGCGAGCCGTCGCCGTCGTTCGTGGTCACTTCGCGGGCCTCGTCGTCGTCTGGCGTGATGCCGAGCGCGTCGGCCAGGCGTCGAGCCGGATCGATCGTCAGCACCGCGACGTGCCGTCCCTGTCTCGCCGCGCGCCGGGCCAGCGCCGCCGAACAGGTCGTCTTGCCCACGCCGCCCGTGCCCGTGCAGATCAGCACCCGGTGCCCGTCGAGCAGCGCATCGATCGGGTTTGCCGTCATGCGTCCCCCGGTACGGGCTCGGCCAGCAGGGGGGCGGCGAGTGCGGCGAGATCGTCGGGGCCGCTCACTCCGCCCGAGCGGTAGGGCAGCACCGCCAGGGGCAGGCCGGTCGTGCGCGCGAGCTCGCGCACGTGATGGCGATGTAGCGCATGCCGCGCGCGGCGGTGCTCCAGGCATGCGGCCAGCGTGGCCGGTCCGAGGCGGCCGACCTTCTGCGACCCGAGCGAGCTCAGCCGTTCGGGCAGGTCGCCGAGCTCGGGCGGTAGCGGGTCGGGCTCGACGGCGTTGACGACCACGCGATCGGTCGAGATTCCGAGCTCGCTCCGAAGCCGCTCGACGAGCTCTTGCGTCTCGCGCACCGGAAGCTCCTCGGCCAGCGCCACAGGCAGCAGGCGCGTGCGCCCCGGATCGGCGAGCAGCCGCTCGACCTCGCTCGCGTTGCGCCGCAGCGGGCCGCTGCGCACCGCCGAGGCGACCAGGCGAGGAACGTCCAGGAAGGTGAGTCCGTGCCCGGTGGCGGGTGCGTCGACCACGATCAGGTCGACGACCGGTTTCGCCTGCACGCGCTGCTGCTCGAGGTGCCAGATCTTCCCCAGCGTGATCAGCTCGCGCCAGCCGGGTGTCGCGGTCATCAGCTGCCGGAAGCCGCGGTTGCCGACCACGCGGTTCGCGACTGCGTCTCCCAGCTGCAGGCCCAGATACTCGCCGAGGGCCTCGAAGGGATCGATGCGCATCGCTCGCAGCCCGGGCACCAGCTCGCGCCCGGCGTGGCCGACCGATCGAGTTCCCGGAGCGATCAGGCTGGGCGCCTGCTCCGTACGGCCGACCTCGGCCAGCAGCACACGCAGTCCGCGCCCGGCAGCCGCCAGGGCGAGAGTGGCCGCTACGGTCGTCTTCCCGGTGCCGCCCTTGCCGGTCACGATCACGAGCCGGCTGCTCAGGATGGAGGCTCGGGTGTCCAGGGGATCGTCCATCCGTCCTTTCCCGCGGGGCGTGCGAGGCCGAGTTCTCAAGCCCTTCGGAGGCTGCTCCGAAATAGCAGACCGGGACGTCCCGGCGCGCAACCGGTGCGCACGGATCGAGGTCGAGGGGGAGCGCCGTGATCGTCGAATGTGTGAACTGCAGCACCTGCTTCCAGCTCGACGACGAACGGATCCCGGTCACCGGGATCCGGGTGCGTTGCTCTCGCTGCAAGGAGGCCTTCTTCCTGCAACATCCCGAGGCCAGTCAGCGCGAGACGGTCGAGGCGCTCGCGGCTAGTGCAATCGAGGACGCCGCGTCGTCGTTTCCGGAGCCGGCCAGCGATCTCGCCCTGGGCACGTCCCACGCTGGCGACGCGGCCTCTGCCGCGGGGCTCGTCGACGAAGACGAGGAGGACTGGGAGTTCGACCACGAGGTTCCCGCGCGAGCGCTGGCCCGGGATCCGGCTAGCTCGAGCGGGGGCTTCGACGCGTTCTCACCCAGTGGTCTCGAGCTCGACGGCGACGCCGAGTCGAGCGGCCCGGCCCGCGGCGCGAGCGCGCAGCGGGTGGCCGATGTCCGCGGACCGTTCGGGACCGTGGACGACTTCGGTTCGCTCGCCGAGGGCGAGGCAGACGACATCGAATCCCCGGCGGCGCCCCCGGGCACCGCGCTCGACTCGGACATCGCGGACGTCATCGATTCGCTGAGCACGCTGAGCGTGGACGACGAGGCGCCGAGCCGTGAGGACGGCGTGGCCGGAGACCTCGGCGAGCCGGAAGACTGGGATCTGCTGGGCGAGGAGGCACCCGCGGCGAGTACACGGTTGAACCCCGAGCCGACGACAGACCTGCCATCGACGGTCGCCGAGCCCGGTTCGCGCCCAGTCGCGGAGCAGCGGGTATTGCGGGTCGGCGAGACGCGGGCCCGCGCGCCACGCGGCGTGCGGCTCGCTGGCTCGGCCATTGGCTGGCTCGGCTTCGCCGGATTGTTCGTCGGCGCACTCGTCGAGGGCCTGGCTGGCTCGGTTGCGGCCGGGCCGACGGTGAACTCCTACCCGGTCGGCTCACTGGTCGCCCAGGCCGTCGAAGCCCGCTGGGCCACCGTGGCTGGCGGAGAGACGCTGCTCGTGGTCCGCGGCGTACTGCGCAACCCCTCGCCGTCGGCGCAGCGGGTCGGTGGCTCGCTGGCGGTCGAGCTGCTCGACGCTGCGGGCCGGCCGCTCGAACATCCCGCCGAGCTGGCCGGTCGGCCTTTGCCCGCGGACGATCTGCGAAATCTCGCGTCGGACGCCCGCGCGGCGCGCAAGAGGTCGGCCGCGAGCGCGTTGTCGGGGGAGCGGATCGCCAGCGGCGGACAGGTCGAGTTCGCCGCGTACTTCCCACAGGTCCCGCCCGCCGCGCGTCGCGTGGCGGTGCGCGGCCAGGAGAGCGCGGCGAGCTGGTTGGCTGAGCTCCGGTAGGACTCGACGGGCGAGCCTCTCGAGTCCTGGTCGTGGAAAGCGTTCTGGAGCGAAGACGCCCCTCGCAAGAGGTTAGGAGTCCGGGTTGCTCTCCGTGACCCGTTCCTTGTTCTCTTCCGGCGTCACGTCGATCTCCTTCTTGTCACCGGAGATACCCGACTTGAAGTTGCGGATTGCTTCGCCGATGCCGGACCCGATCTCGGGGAGGCGCCTTGCGCCGAACAGCAGGACACAGATCGCCAGGATGATGATCAGCTCGGTGGGGCCAATGGGCATGGACGCTCCGTGGACGCTGCGACCAGCGCGAGCAATCGAAAGAGTGACGTCGGTGATCCTACCAGTCAAGGAGGCTTCTGCAGGCTGCTAGGCTCTGCGCTCCCATGATCTTCAAGGCCTACGATATCCGGGGAATCGTGCCCGCGGAACTCGATCCGGATATTGCCTACGGCATTGGCCGTGCCACGGCGCACTACTTGGAGGCCGACCCGATCGCGGTCGGACGCGACGCCCGCACCCACTCGCCCGAGCTCGCCGAGGCGCTGATCGACGGCATCCGAGACGAGGGCGCGGCCGTGGTCGACCTCGGCCTGATTTCGACTCCCATGCTCTATTTCGCGGTCGACCAGCTCGACGCGAGCGGGGGCGTGATGGTGACGGCCTCGCACAACCCGGGCCAGTACAACGGCTTCAAGCTGTGCCGCGAGCACGCCATTCCGGTCGGCGAGGCGAGCGGGTTGAAGGAGATCGAGGCGCTCTGCTCGGCGCGTGCCAGGGCTCCGGCCGTGTCACCGCGCGGCACCCTAGGTGTCGAGGCCGTGGTCGACGCCTACGTCGAGCACGTGCTCGCCATCGGCAGCAGCCGACCGAAGCTCAAGGTCGCCATCGACTGCGGCAACGGGATGGCGGGCCGCGCGCTCGTGCCGCTGCTCGAACGGCTGCCACTCGAGGTCGAACGCCTCTACTTCGAGCCCGACGGCCGCTTCCCGAACCACGAGGCCGACCCGCTCAAGCGCGAGAACCTCGAGGACCTGGTGCAGGCTGTCCGTCGCAGCGGCGCAGACTTCGGCGTTGCCTTCGACGGCGACGGCGATCGCGCCTGCTTCGTCGACGAGCAGGGCGAGCCGATCTCGTCGGATCTGATCACGGCATTGCTGGCGCGTTACCAGCTGAAGCGCTCTCCGCGCGGGCGCGTGCTGTACGACCTGCGTTCGAGCCGCGTCGTGGCCGAGGAGATCGGCAAGGCCGGCGGACAGGCCGAGATGTGCCGCGTCGGGCACTCGTTCGTGAAGGCACAGATGCGCGAGTCGGGCGCGATCTTCGCAGGCGAGCTGTCGGGCCACTTCTACTTTCGCTTCTCGAAGACGCTCGTCGCCGACGACGGCACCGCGGCCTTCGTCGCGATGCTCGACGTGCTCGCCGACCGTGGCGAGCCTCTGTCGAAGATCGTCGCGCCATTGCGTCGTTATGCGGCGAGCGGTGAGATCAATCTGCGCGTGGACGATGTGTCACGCGTGCTGAAGAAGATCGAGTCCGAGCACGAGGATGCCGCCGAGATCTCGAAGCTCGACGGCCTGCTCGTGCGCTACCCCGAGTGGTGGTTCAATCTGCGGCCGTCGAATACCGAGCCCGTGCTGCGCTTGAATCTCGAGGCGGACACGCCCGAGCGCATGGCCAACGAACGCGACCTCCTGCTCGCGCGAATCGAGGAGCTCGGCAGCCGGGGCCGGAGCTGAATCGCTGACCTCCAGACGATCCGGCCCCCCGCTGGCTCCGGGGCAGGCGGCCGCTTCCCGATGCAGCGTCGGCCGCGTTCGAGAGGGGAGCGGGCCCGTTGCGGGCGGCTTCCGCAGCTCGGCCTGGGTCCGGCGGTGCGCTGCCACAGGTTGATCGCAACTCCCGCGTTCGGGATCGGTGCGGTCTCGAGCGGCGCCGAGGTCAGACGCCGTCCTGGGCCTTCGCCAGCTCAGCCTCGATCAGCTCGACGAAGTCGTCGAGCGGGCGCGCGCCCGAGAGCATGATGCCATTGACGAAGAAGGCAGGTGTCCCGGTGGTTCCGGCCGCCTGTCCCGCGACGAGATCCTTTTCGACCGACATGGCGGCGGCGTCGCTCGTGAGACACTCCTCGAAGGCCGCGCGGTCGAGCTCGAGCTCGTCGGCGAAGCCCGCGAGCGTGTCGGCCGACAAATCGCTCTGGCTCGCAAACAGCCTGTCGTGGAACTCCCAGAAATGGTCCTGCTGCGCCGCGCACACCGCGGCGATGGCGGCCGGGCGCGCCTGTGGATGGATCGCGTCGAGCGGGAAGTGGCGGTAGACGAGCCGCACCGAGTCGGGGTACTTCGCGAGGACCTGCTTCACGGTGGGCTCGGCGCGGCTACAGAACGGGCACTGGTAGTCGCTGAACTCGACGATCGTGACGGGAGCGTCGTCGCGTCCGAGCGAGGGGCCGACCGCCGGGACCTCGATGCGCGGAGGCTCGAGCTGGATCGTGACATTGGCCGCGCCGCGCAGGGACCGGAGCACGATGTCATGCTGGTTGCGCTCGAGGAAGCGACGGATCTCGGGTCCGATCTTCTCGAGCGTGTCTTCGGGGCGCATGCGGGCGCGATTGCTCGCGAAGAACTGCGCGACCTCTTCGTCGGTCACCTCGCCGAGTACCGCGGTCTGCTGCTCGACCAGCTCCTGCTGACTCACGCCGCGTCGCTCGGCCTCGGTCGCGATGACGAGCTCGGCGATCAGGAGTTCGAGCCCCTGGGAGCGCGCGTCGTAGATCTGGGAGGCGATCTTCTCGTCGAGCTGGGCAAGCGTGATCGCGCGGCCGTTCACCTCGGCCACAACCGGACTCGGGGGCGCGCTGGTGGCGCCGTGCGAGCAGGCGGAGAGGATCAGGGGAACGGTAAGGGTTGCGAGCAGGTTGCGATGTCTCGTCATGGTGATCTCCAGATCGTGCACGTCGCGCGGCACGGTGCAACGCATAGTATATGGAGCGGATGCCCGACACCCCCCCCAGCGAGCTTGCCGGTGCCGGCCGCGGATTCCGCGATGGGGCGGTACTGCTGCCCCGCGCGTTCGGCTTGTTGCGCCGGCGGCGCGAACTGTGGGCGCCTGCCGTGGTTCCGTCGCTGCTGACGGCAGTCAGTCTCGGTCTGACGGCGGTGCTGGTCTACGCGAATGCCGGCGCGCTGCTGGGCGCCATCGCAGACGCGCTGCCTCGCTTCGAGGCGGGCAGCTGGTACAGCTGGCTCTGGATCGGGCCGGCGAAGGGATTGGCGTTTCTCGCCCGCTACGTGCTCTTCGTCGGGGCTGCGGCGGTGGCGGTGCTGCTCGGGCTGGTGGCGGCAACGCTGCTCTCGTCGCCGGTGCTCGACGTGTTGTCGCGGCGCGTCGAGCGTGTGCTCGAGGGGGCGGCGGCCGGCGATGACCAGCCGTCGAGTGCGGCCGGCGTTCTTCGCGAAGCACGCGCGGCGCTGTCGAACGAAGCACTGCGGCTTGGCTCGTTCACGGCGATCTGGCTGGCGATCGTGGGGCTCGGCCTGGTGGCCCCGTTCGGACCCGTGGTCGCCCCGATCGCGCTGGCGGCGCTGGCGATCGTCTTCCTGCCGCTCGAGTACTCGGGCTTCGCGCTCGATCGACGCGGCGTTCCGTTTGCCGGCCGACGGGCCTGGCTGGCGAGCCAGCGCCTCAAGGCGGTCGGTTTTGGTTCCGCCGGCTTCGCGATCGGGCTGCTGCCGGGCCTCAACTTCGTGGCGTTGCCGGTGCTAGTCGTCGCGGGCACGATCCTCGTGCTCGAGTCCCCGCCCCGCTAGCGCAGCTCGAGCAACGGCCGGGCGAAGTTCCATACCGCCTTCATGGCGGCGCCGGGGAGATCGGTGTGGCCGGCCTCGAACCACTCGATCCGCTTCGGCTGGCTCGCCGCCTCGAACAGGCGCTCGGTGTGGATCCTCGAGATGGTGTCGTCTCGGGTCGCGTTGACGAACAGCAGCGGTCGCGGCGCGATGGCGCCGACGAAGGCGGTCGGATCGAGCGGGCTGCCGTCCGGCCCCGCGCCGGCAATGGCCAGTGCTGCGCCGCGCGGGCGGGGATCGACACCACAAAAGATCGCACCCAGGATCCCACCGAGGCTGAAGCCGACGAACACCAGGCGCTTGGCGTCGATTTCGTCGAGGTGTTCGAGCGCGTCGACCAGCCGGCGCAGATCCAGCACCGCCTGCCGCGCGAACTCGCTCCACAACAGCTCGCTGGCCCGTTCCCGGAAGTCGTTTGCCAGAGCGGCCGGGCTGGTCTCCAGCAGGCGCTCGCTCATCTTCGGATTCGTCCGCTCGCCGTGCAGCGGAAAGTCGATCGCAGCGACGGCAGCGCCCTCGCGCACCCAACGTGCGCCGACCGCGTCCATCGCGTCGCCGTTGCGCGAGCTGGTGAGTCCGTGTGCGAGCACGACGACCGGATGCGGGCCTGCCGAGGCGGGGCGCACGACCTGCCCGGGTACCCGGTCTCCGCGCGAGCTGAACTCGATGGCGAGGCACGGGAGTCCTGCATACGCGCCCGGTGCGGTGCAGGAACGTGTCTGCAGGGCGATCGGTTCGCTAGGGTCGGGAGCGAGGGAGCCGCAGCCTGACATCGTGGCGCAGTCTAGCTCGCCTCGGCGGCGGGTCTGTAGCTCAGGTTGCGAGCAGCAGCTTGCGCGTGCGGTAGAGGCTCGACTTGATCGAGTCCTCACTCTTGCCCAGCCGCTGGGCGATCTCAGCGATCGGCCGCTCTTCGAGGTGGTGCAGCACGAACAGCGCGCGCTGGTCGGCGCTCAACCGCTCGGCCACGTAGGTCTCGAGCTGGACGGCCCGTTCAGTGCAGTCGTAGACCTGGTCCGGTCGCGGGATCAGCGCCGGCGCGGCGGGGTGCGCGGCCGGCGAATCCGATTCGTTGTCTTCCATCGGGACGGTCGGGTGTCGCTTGCGCTTGAAGCGGCCGGCGATGGTGCGGCGCGTCAGCCCGAAGATCCACGCGACGAAGGGCGCCTCGCCGCGATAGGTGCCGATCGAAGCGAAGACGTTGATGAAGACCTCCTGGACGGTCTCCTCGGCGTCGGCGCGATTGTCGATCCGTCTGGCCACGAAGTGTGAGACGCGTTTGAAATAGCGCTCGTACAGCTCGTCGAAGGCCCGCTCATCTCCGCAGCGGAGCCGTTCTACGAGTTCCCGGTCGTCGAGTAGCTCACTGTGACTGATCTGCGGAGCGGCCATTCGACACTCGATCCCATTCCGGCCCCAGCATCTTTCCCAGAGCGGGCCAGTTCTCAGCTAGGTAAGTGGCGCCCAGGAGGCGTAGGTGTCAAAAAAAGTCACCCTGCGCAGAAAAAGGCACAGTGGCGCCGATTTATTGTCCCCCGTGGGGACCAAACGAGGTCTCAGGGGCGAGCTTTGCCGGTGCCGAGGTCCGCGTCGGTGAGACCGGTGCGAAAGGGCTTTTGCGGGCGGGCGGCGGGCCGCTTCGGGGCCGGTGCTCGCGGGGAGTGTGGCAGCGCCAGGCTCACCGGCGTGGCCGCGCGGAGCAGGGCGATTTGCGAGGTGCCAACTCGCTTCGCGGCGGCACGGGTCTCCGGGGCGAAGGACTTCGCGACCAGCAGGGCGCGTACTGGGGCGGTGGCGTCGATGCCCAGGTCCGGCGCGATCTGGCACCAGTCCGGAAGACGCGCCTCGAGCCAGGCCGACGAGGCGAGGGCCCGGGTGAAGGTCGCCAGGTCGTCGCCCTCGCCGTCGAACACCGCGACGGCGGCCCGGTTGGCATCGATCGCGACCACGTCGATCCGGCTCGTCTCGGCGAGCACGTCCTGTGCGACGGGTCGCAACGACGGTGCGAGCCGCGCGAGTCGGCGGCGCAGGTCGGCCCCGCGACTCATTGAGCTGCGTCCCGCAGGTCTTCGAGCAACAGTCGGGCCACGTCGGCGAGCGCGCGCGTCGCTGGTGCCGCGGGATGGACCAGGCCGATCGGGCGCTGCGCGACGATCGCCCGATACAGATGCAGATCGTCGACCAGCAGCCCGTAGCTGGCGAGCGATGCCGCACAGTCGGATTCGACGGCGACGGCGAGCTCCTCGAAGGCGGCGCGGGCCTCCGCGATCCGTCGAACACCGTGGATGGTGACCCCGATGCGCGCATCGGGCTGTGCCGCAGCGATCGCCAGGGCCTGGTGGTGGACGTGACGCAGGCCCTCGGGGTCGGGCGCGCTGAGCAGGAGCCAGTGCCGGGGAGCGCCGGGCGAGCTAGCGGCGTGGCCGAGCGTCTCCGCGGGCGGGCAGTCGAGTACGAGCTGCGGATCCGTCGCCAACTCGCAAGAGCCGAAGTCGTCCGACTCTCGCGCCTGGACGAGTCGGGAGCCGAGCGGGCCGCGACCCGGGGGCGGCCAGAGCGAGTCGTCGACCGGGCTCCCGCGCGTGACCAGCGTGCAGGGCGCGCCGGAGCGAGAGATCTCGACGCTCAGGTTCCAGGCAACGGCCGCCCGCAGCACGTCCCCGGCGGCCACGGGCAGCCCGATGACGCGCCGAGGGCCGAGCGCGGCCTCTGGGATGAAGCAGTCGATTACGTCTCCGAGGTCGCGGGGCACTCGATCCTCTCGCCGGGGTATCGCTTTGCGGATTTCCGGACGCGGGCGCATGCCCTGGTCGGGGTTGGCCCGACAGTCTAGGAGATCACCAGGATCGAGTTCGTCCGGCCCGCCGCATTCGGCACCCGGTTGGGGTTGTGCGGGTCTGGCTTCCACTCTCCGTCGACGACGTAGCGGTATTGATAGGTCCCCGGGGCCAGCCGCAGGACCTTGGTCCAGACCCGTGTCTGGCCCTGGGATTCGATTACCGAACGCACATCTTTGTCCGGAATCCAGCCGTTGAAGTCGCCGGCGATGCGGACGTCCCCGGCGCTCGGATCCCGGAAGTGCACGACCACCTCGCGCAGCTCGCTGGAACTCGGGACGGGCTCGACGCGCTCGCCGGGCGGGGCCAGTGGTGCCGCGGCCTCGACCTCGAGGGCCAGGCTTGCGTAGTCGAGGGTACCGTTCGCACGCGCCGCGTAGCGGCAGATCGGCACGCCGTGCTGGGCGGCCTCGCGCAGCTTCACGTTGATCCGGATCACGCTGTCGAAGCACATGTCCTTGAACAGCTCGCGAATCTCGCCAAGCGTGTTGCGCGCGTAGCGCGTCCGACCGTCGTAGAGCGTCGGAAGGATGCGTACCGTGAGGTCGTGCCCCAGCCGTTCGGACAGCAGGCCGAGGGTCTCCAGCAGCTTCTGGACCCCGTCGATCGCGAAGAAGCTCGTCTCGAGCGGAACGATCACCTCGCTGGCCGCGCGCAGCGCGTTGAACGTCAGCAATCCGACGTTGGGCGGGCAGTCGATCAGCACGTAGTCGTAGGGCAGCGGAAGCTTCTCGAGTGCCCGGCTCAGTCGCTCCGTTGGCGAGTCGCCGTCGCGCGGGGCGAGCTTCTGCTCGAGGGCCGAGAGCACGATGCCGGACGGTGCGAGATCCAGACGCTCCGAGATCCTGATGATCACGCGTGAGAGGTGGTCGGACCCGTCGGACTCGACCAGTACCTCGTAGATGTTCTCGATCAGCTCGTCGGGATCGACTCCGAGGGCGAGCGTGGTGTGAGCCTGCGGATCGAGGTCGATCGCGAGGACGGATGCCCCATCCGCCGCGAGGCTCGCTGCGAGGTTGACCGTGGTCGTGGTCTTGCCACAACCGCCCTTTTGGTTCACGACTGCGATCACGCGCATGGCTGCCCCCTCTTTCGAGGTTCGCCCCGCCAGCGGGTCGCGCCTGCCACCCACCAGGAGCCGAGACGAGCCTCCCCGTCGCCCCCAGCGACGGATATTGCCACTCGCTCTACTGGCCTCCCCGAAAGCGGGTCGGAGCCCCGGGGAACCGCTCTGCTCAGCCGACCGAGCGCTGCTTGGCTGCTCCTCTCCGCGCCCGACTCGTGCTGCGCACAGAACGGGCGGACTTCGAGTGCCGTTCGTTCCAGACCTCGAGTTCGCGCCGGAACTGCGCGACCTCGAATACCCACTCCTGTCCCGTCAGGGTCTCGAAGACCATGCCTCGATCGAAGACGACCAGGACGTCGCCGTTGGCGACGATCACGAGCTCTTCGAGCGGGCGATCGACCGAGGGCAGGTGAGTGGCGAGCGCCTCGACGCTGCGGCGGATGTGCTGTAGCGATACACCCGCGTCGATCAGCCGTTTGGCGGCCTTCAGCGCAACCAGGTCGGCAAAGCTGTAACGGTGGTGACCACCCGGCGTGCGTGCAGACGGGACGACGAGTCCGGTCTTGGCCCAGTACTGGATCTGGCGCCGCGACAAGCCGAGAGCCCGGACCACGTCCTGGGTCCGGAAATAACGCTGATCGCCCGGGCTCACCGCGGTGGTCGTCGCGCCCGAGGCGAGTTCGCTCGCCATCGACCCCCTCCCCATACGACTGGGCGCGGGTGGCACATCGCTCAGCCGGAAACCGCGCGGAAGATAGGTGAAATCGCACTCAAAAGACAAAGAAAATGTCGCAATCGGCTGAGTAGCCAGGGGAGTCGAGGCCGCGTATGCGCTCGTTCCCCCCTCTGGATCGACCACACGGGGCTCGGACACGGTGTACGCTGCCCCGATGGCCGCCCGGCAGAGTGCCAAGCAGACGCCCCCTGCGGCCACGCCCGCCGATCGCATCTTTGTGGTCGATGACCAGGGCCGCCGGCCGTTCATGCGCGGGATCATGGTCCACTCGTTGACGGCTCGCGGAATCTCCTTCGAAGAGGCGTACCGCACCGCGGAACGCGTTCGGCGCCGGATCCAGGGACAGGCCGAGGTCAAGCGCGGCGATCTGGCGGCTCTGCTCGGCGAACTGGTCGGCGACGAACTCGTGAGCGACGCGCCGTCGCTTCCCGATCCGGTCGAGGTCGGCGGCAGCCGTGGCGCGGTTCCCTTCTCGAAGGGCGTGCTGTCGCAGTCGCTGCTCGCCGCTGCGATCGACCCCACGGATGCGTTCGATGTCGCACGCAAGATCGAGCTGGCGCTCCACCTCCGGCGCACGCGACGCATTACACGCGCCGCGCTGCGCAAGCTCGCCTACCAGGAGTTGCTGGACGGCTTCGGCGAGTCGACGGCGCAACGCTTCCTGGTCTGGCGCCAGCACCAGGAGCCGGACCGGCCCGTGATCGTGCTGCTCGGTGGCACCACCGGGGCAGGCAAGACCTCGATCGGGCTCGAGGTCGCCCTGCGGCTCGGCATCCGGCGCATGCTGTCGACTGATTCGATCCGCCAGGTGATGCGCATCATGTTGTCGAGCGATCTGGCTCCGGCGCTCCACGTTTCGTCGTTCGACGCGCACCGGGCGCTGGGCCACGAGGTACCGGGAGCCAGTCGCGTGGTCGAGGGATTCCTGCAGCAGACGTCCGCGGTCTCGGTCGGCGCGCGCGCCATGCTCGACCGTGCGATCGAGGAGCACACGAGCCTGGTGCTCGACGGTGTATCGATCGTGCCGGGCCAGATCGATCTCGCCGCCTATGCCGACCACGCACACGTGATCCCGCTGCTGGTCGCGCGCCTCGACGAGCAGGCGTTTCGCAGCCATTTCCGCGCCCGGGGGACCGAGGGGAGTCGGCGCGGCATGAAACGCTACCTGCAGAACTTCGACAGCATCCTCGAGATCCAGAACCACCTGCTCGAGCTCGCGGAGCAGCACCATGTGCCGATCGTGGACAATCGCAGCGTAGAGAGCTCGGTGCTGTTCGTGATCCGGCACGTGGTCGAGACGCTGCGAGCCGCCGCCGAGCCCGCCGAGCCCGAGCTGCCCTACGCTAGAGGCTGACGACCCGATCAAAATGCCAGGAGGTCCGATGGGATCCGCCCCCCCCGAAGCGAGCACCCTCGGCGAGCTGCGTGCAGCCGGCTACCGCCCCAGGGGCCTGCGAGCCGAGATCCACGCAAACCTGGTACAGCGCATGCGCGACGGGGGCGAGCTGTTTCCCGGCATCCACGGCTACGACGACACGGTGATTCCGGCGGTCGAGAACGCGCTGCTGTGTGGTCACGACATCATCTTCCTGGGCGAGCGGGGGCAGGCCAAGACCCGTTTGATTCGTGCCTTGACCGCTCTGCTCGACGAGTGGATTCCGGTCGTCGCCGGCAGCGAGATCAACGACGACCCGTTCGATCCGATCTCTGCCTACGCACGCGCGTGTGTGGCGGATCAGGGCGACGACACCGAGATCCACTGGATCGGCCGCGAGGACCGCTACACCGAGAAGTTGGCGACGCCGGACGTGTCGATCGGCGACCTGGTCGGCGATGTCGACCCGATCAAGGTGGCCGAGGGGCGTCATCTCTCCGACGAGCTGACGATCCACTTCGGGCTGCTGCCGCGCAGTCACCGCGGGATCTTCTGCATCAACGAGCTCCCCGATCTGACGGAGAAGGTCCAGGTCGGGCTGTTCAACGTGATGGAGGAGCGCGACATTCAGGTGAAGGGCTATCGAGTGCGGCTACCGATCGACGTGCTCGTGGTTGCCAGCGCCAACCCCGAGGACTACACCAGCCGCGGTCGCATCATCACGCCGCTCAAAGACCGCTATGCGGCACAGATCCGCACGCACTACCCGCCGACCCGAGAGCTCGAGATCGAGGTGGTGCGGCAGGAGGCCGAGCTGCCGACCGCCGACGGAATCGTGCTCACGATCCCGGGCTTCATGGAGGATCTGGTCGCGCAGCTCACCTTCGAGGCGCGCTTGTCGCCCGACGTTTCACAGACCTCGGGGGTGTCGGTACGCATGACGATCGCGAACTACCAGACGCTGGCCGCTGCGGCACTGAGGCGTGCGCTGCGGCTCGGTGAGAGCGAGGCGGTGCCGCGAATCGGCGATCTCGCGTCGCTGCTGGTTTCGTCGAGCGGCAAGCTCGAGCTCGAGTACGCGGGCGCCGAGCAGTCGGAGACCGATCTGGTCGCCGGGCTGATGCGGCGCGCGACGAGGGTGGTCTTCGAGGAGCGCCTGGCGGGCGAGGGGCCGGCGTCCGTGCTCGATGCCTTCGAGGAGGGCTGGCAGGTCGAGGTTGGCTCCGAGATGGCTGCCACGGACTACCTCGATGGCCTCGATCAGATCCCGGGCCTGCGCGAAGTGGCGGGGGGGCTCGTCGGGAGCGACTCCCCTGCGGGCATGGCCTCGGCAATCGAGTTCCTGCTCGAGGGTCTGCATCTTCAGAACCGGCTCAACAAGACCGAGAGCCCGGAGAATCGGCAGGTCGCGCGTTACCAGCGCGCTTGAGGCTCCCATGAAGGTCTGGCGCTACAGCCGCTGGGATGGCAGGCAGGAAGAGTTCTCGCTCGACGCCAAGCAGGTGCTCGACGCGATGAGCGAGCTGATGATGGAGGGACTCTCTGCCCAGGAGGCCCTCGAGTGGATGCGGCGGGAGGGCTTCGAGCTCGGGGGCATGAACTTTCGCGTGATGGGGCTCGAGGAGCTCGAGAACGAGCTGCGCTCGCAGATGGAGTCGCTGTACCAGCAGTTCTCGGTGGACAGCGCGACCGATTCCTTGCGCCAGCAGCTCGACGACATCCTGGAGCGCGAGCAGCTCGCCCAGCGCGAACGCCACGGTTACGAGTCCGCGGCGATGAACGACTTCCTCGAGCGGCGAAACGCGGCGAGTGATCGGCTGTCCGACACCATCGAGCGCTTCCGCAATCACGAGTTCGCCGACGAGCAGGCGGGCGAGGACTTCGCCGAGCTGCTCGAGGGCCTCGACCGACTGCGCCAGCTGGAGCAGTTCCTCGAGCAGTACGGCGAGCGCTTTACCGGCTCCCGCGAGGCCGATTACGAGCAGGCACACGAGATTCGCGAGCAGCTCGAAGCGCTGCAGCAGATGATGCAGAACCTGCGCAGTGGCGACTTCGAGTCGATCTCACCCGAGGCGCTGCGCGACTTGCTCGGCGACCCAGCGGCGCAGTCGTTCATCTTGATCCGCGATCTCGAGGGCACGCTGCGTGAGCAGGGCCTGCTGCGCGGAGACGATCCGCAGCTCACCCCACGCGCGATCCGCCACATCGGTGCGTCGGCGCTGGCCGAGGTCTACGGCGCGCTGCGCAAGGGGCGGCCCGGCAGCCACGAGACCCCGGCGCGGGGGGTCGCGATGCCGCGTCCCGACGAGACGCGGCCCTGGGAGTTCGGCGACGCCTTCGATCTCGACATCGTGGGCACGGTGATGAACGGGGTCAAGCGCCGCGCCGCAGGGGGCGTCGGAGCCGGGGAGCGCGTGTCGCTCGGACCCGACGACTTCCAGGTCCACGAGATGGACTTCAATACGCAGACTACGACGGTGTTGCTGCTCGATCTATCGTGGTCGATGTCGTGGGGTGGTCGCTTCCCGGCGGCCAAGCGGGTCGCGGTGGCGATGGATCAGCTGGTGCGCACCCGCTACCCGCGCGACCACTTCTTCGTGGTCGGCTTCTCGACCCGCGCGCGCGAGCTGCCGATTCGCGAGCTGCCCGAGGTGAGCTGGGACATGGGCGACCCGTTCACCAACCTGCAGGAGGGGCTGATGGTCGCGGAGCGGCTGATTGGCGAGCACCGATCGCCCGCGCCGCAGATCATCGTGATCACCGACGGCCAGCCGACCGCCTACTTCGAGTCCGCGACCGGCAACCTGCACGTCGAGTGGCCGATGGGCATGGGCGGCATTTCGCCCCACGCCGTCGCAGAGACGCTCAAGACGGTCAAGCGCGTGACGCGCAAGGGCTGCACGATCAATACCTTCATGCTCGACGACGCGCCCGAGCTGGTGGGCTTCGTCGAGCGCATGACGCAGATCAATCAGGGGCGTGCGTTCTTCTCGTCTCCCGGGCAGCTCGGCTCATTCCTGATGGTCGACTACATCGCGCGTCGCAGACAGCGCCGGGGCGCGTAATGCGCGCAGTGTTCGGGCTCGGCCGCCGGCTGGGGCACAACGGGGTGCGCGTCGTTCGTCGGCTCGTTGCGCGCAGCGTCCTCGACAAGCGCGCGGACGTCGCCGGGTTGTGGCTGCTGGCCCGAATCGGTCCGCGGCTCGGCGAGCGCCGGACCCGCTCGGTGATCCTCTCGCGCGAGCCCAGCCCCATCGCACTGATCGATCTGTTGCGCGCGTTGGACGCGGCCCGCAGCGACGCTCGGGTTGCGGGAGTGATGCTCCGCTTCGAGGGCAGTCCGGGCGGCTTCGCGCGGGCCGCGGCGCTGCGGCGAGCGGTCGCGCGGCTGCGCGAGGCTGGCAAGCCGGTCTGGGCCTGGGGCGAGAGCTACGACGCCCTCGGGTACTACGTCGCCTGTGCCGCCGATCGCGTCGAGCTGCCGCCCAGCGGCTCGCTCCACCTGGTGGGTCTGCGCTCGCAGCAGTGGTTCGGCCGCGAGCTGCTCGACAAGCTCGGCGTGCGAGCCGAGGTGGTGCGCATCGGCTCGAACAAGGCAGCGGCCGAGCCGTTGGTGCGCCGCAGCATGTCGCACGAGCAGCGCGAGCAGGTCGACGCCTTTCAGGCCGAAGTGTTCGACGAGCTGGTGAGCGCGATCGCCGCCGGCCGTGGCATGGCTGCGGAGGCGGTCCGTCGCCACATCGACGAAGGGCCGCACTCCGCCGAGGCGGCGCTCGAGCGCGGTCTGTTCGATGCCTGTCGCTATCCCGACGAGGTGGAAGCCGAGCTCCGCGAGCGAGCGGCCCGACCGACCCGCCCGCCCGGGCAGGGCGACGGAGGTCCGACGTCCGACGAGGACTCTCCGCTGGTCGACGTCGCGACCTACTTTGCCCTGCACGCGAGCGACACGGGCTGGCAGCCGCTGCGGCGCGACCTGCCGCGGCTCGCCTACGTGGTGACCAGCGGCACCATCGCGCGCGGGCGTTCGCAGCGCGGCATCGGAAGCCAACGCTACGGAGAGCTCTTCGGGCGCTTGATGCGCGACGACGCGGTGCGGGGCGTGGTGCTGCGGATCGACAGCCCCGGCGGAGACGCCGTCGCCTCCGATCTGCTCCACCGCGCGGTCGAACAGCTGGCCGAGCGCAAGCCGGTCGTGGTCTCGCTCGGCGAGGTCGCGGCCTCGGGGGGCTACTACCTGGCGGCCGGCGGCCACCGCGTGCTCGCCGAGCGCACGACGCTCACGGGCTCGATCGGGGTCGTCGGGGGCAAGCTCGACCTCTCGGGCCTGTACCAGCAGCTCGGGATCGACGTCGATGCGATCGAGCGCGGTGAGCGGGCGGGCCTGCTGTCGGAGACGCGCGGCTTCACGCCCGATGAGCGCAAAGCGGTCCAGCGCCAGATGCGCGTGCTGTACGCGACCTTCAAGAACCGCGTCGCGAGGGGTCGTTCGCTCGAGCCGGCGGCTGTCGAGGCGGCGGCGCAGGGGCGAATCTGGAGCGGTGAGCGGGCACGGGAGCTGGGTCTCGTCGACGTGCTCGGCGGGCCGCTCGAAGCGCTGGCCGAGCTCTGCGAGCGGGCTGGGCTCGCGGTCGGCGAGCGCTTTGCGCTCGACATCCACCCCCAGCGGCCGGCCCTGATCGGGCTGCCGAGCTGGCTCCGCGGGCTGAGCTTGCGCGCTCGAGTTCACCTCGACTGATGGCGCGCAAGCTCAAGTACGACATCCCCGGGCCGGATTGGCGGCGCACACCGGATCAGATCGCGGAGCTGGGTTGGGAGGGGCTGTTTGCGCCCGAGCTCGCGCCGCCGCTGCGGCGGGTCGTCGAGATCGGCTTCGGTCGTGGCGAGTTCATTGCCGACCTGGCGGCGCGCGACCCGGAGGGCGCCTACCTCGGGATCGAGCTGTCATTCAAGCGCGCCCTCAAGATGGCGCGGCGCCTCGCGGCGACACCGACGCGCAACCTGCGCCTGGTGCACGCTCGCGGCCAGGACGTCGTGCGCGACTCCCTGGCAGAGGGCAGCGTCGATGCGTTCTGGATCAACTTCCCGGACCCCTGGCCCAAGAAGCGCCACGCCAAGCACCGACTGGTCCAGTCCGAGCTGGCCGGGCAGCTCGCGCTGCGGCTGCGAGCGGGCGGGGCGCTGTATCTGGCGACCGATCACCGCGCCTACGCGGAGCAGATGGACCAGGTGCTGTCGGCCGAGCCCCTGCTTCACAACGCCCACGCACCGCTGCACTGGCGCCCCGAGGTACCGGGACGCATGCACACGGGCTACGAGGAGGAGTGGCGCGCCGAGGGTCGGAGATTGCACTTCTTCGAGTACACGCGGATCTGAGGTGTCCGACCCATGGCCAGCCAGCCGATGTCGCTCCCGAACCTGAAGGACCACGCCCCCGAAGCGTTGCGCGAACGCTTCCGCGCGGCCGGGATCGCGCCCTATCGGGCCGACCAGGTGGCGGCTTGGCTGTACCGGCGCGGCGTCGACGATCCGCGTGAGATGACAGACCTCGGCAGCGCGTTGCGCGAAAGGCTCGCGGCCGAGTGGGCGACGCGCTCGCTGGAGACGGCGTCGGTCCAGCGCTCGAGCGACGGCACGCGCAAGCTCGCGCTGCGCGCCGGCGACGGCGCCTGGATCGAGGCGGTCCTGATCCCCGAAGAGAGGCGCAACACCCTGTGTGTCTCGACCCAGGTGGGGTGTCCGCTCGACTGCTCGTTCTGTGCCACGGGCGTACTCGGCTTCACGCGCAATCTCACGACCGCCGAGATCGTCGACCAGGTCTGCCGCGCCAGCGAGTTGCTGGATCCGGACGAGTCGCTCAGCAACGTCGTCTTCATGGGCATGGGCGAGCCGCTGCTGAACCTTCCGAATGTGAGCGAGGCGATTCGGATCCTGACGCATCCCAGGGCGTTTGCGATGGCGCCACGTCGGATC
The DNA here is from genome assembly GCA_036336835.1 of Myxococcota bacterium. Taxonomy (GTDB): domain Bacteria; phylum Myxococcota_A; class UBA9160; order UBA9160; family UBA4427; genus JAYZFK01. Next base: position 56,226 of record JAYZFK010000006.1, read on the forward strand.
ACGGTCTCGACCGCCGGGCTGGTGCCCAGGATCCACGACCTGCTCGAAGTGGCGCCCGTCAACCTGGCGGTCTCGCTACACGCGACCACCGATGCGGTGCGCGACGAGCTGGTGCCGCTCAATCGGCGCTTTCCACTCGCCGTGCTGCTCGGCGCGCTGCGCGACGACCCGCTGGTCAATCGCCGCCGACCGGTGTTCTTCGAATACACCCTGATCGCCGGGGTGAACGACTCGCTGACCGACGCCCGGCGGCTGCCCGAGTTGCTGCGGGGCCTGCCGGCCAAGCTGAACCTGATCCCGATGAATCCGCACCCCGACACATCGGCCTCGCCCCCCGCGGGGGACGTGGTAGACCGCTTCGCCGCGGAGGTCCACCGCGGCGGGCTCCGGGTGACGCTGCGGCGCGACCGCGGGCGCGACATCGACGCGGCCTGTGGGCAGCTGGCAGCGCGCGGTCTCGACCCCGGGGCGGCGGGGGCGCTCCCGGGCTAAGGCTCAAGCCCTGGCTGTGTTGGGCCGATCGAGGCTGCGGAGAGGGTTGCGTCCGCATGTTGTACGCCGTCGCCGATATTCACGGTGAACTCGAGAAGCTCGAGGAGCTTCTCGAGCTGCTGCCCCTGGTGCAGGGCGACCGACTCATCATGCTGGGCGACTACATCGATCGCGGCCCCGATTCCTGCGGCGTGATCGAGTACCTGATCGAATTCGCCGAGCGATGGCCCTGCAGCTTCCTGCTGGGCAATCACGAGTCGATGTTCCTCGATTTTCTCGGCTGGACTGACGAGGCCTACTTCGGCGGGGACGCCTTCCTGCTCAACGGTGGCGACCGAACGCTCGCGAGCTACGGCTACTTCGATCGAGAGCTGCCGGATCGGGACAGCTTCAAGCTGCCGAAGGTGCACGAGGACTTCCTGCTGTCGCTCGAGCGCTTCCACATCGATGGCGACTACGTGTTCGTGCACGCCGGGATCGGAGTCTCGCAGCTGCAGCTCGACGACCCGGGCTACGCGCTGCGCAAGACACGTTGCGAAGATCTGCTGTGGAACCGCACCAGCTGCGATCTGCCGCATCGGCTGGGCGCCACGGTCATCTACGGGCATACGCCGTCGGCGGACTTCAGCGTTCGCTGGAATCTCCCCTATTCGATCGGGCTCGACACTGGCGCGGTCTACGGCGGCCCGCTGACGGCGATCCGGCTCCCCGACGAGACGATCTTCCAGGTCTAGTAGGCGACGGTCGCCGGCGACGTCAGGGTCGGTAGAAGATGATCTGGCTTCCGTCCCGATCGAAGCCGAAGCGCATCTGACGCAGGCCCGGCAGCTGGTGCGCGATCGCTTCGTGACGATCGGGCGGCGCGAAGAACATCAGGAATCCGCCACTGCCCGCGCCCAGCAGCTTTCCGCCCGTAGCGCCCGCCGTGCGCGCCGCCTCGTACCACTCGTCGATCTGCGAATCGCTGATCTCCTCGAGTAGCCCGCGCTTGAGCATCCAGTTCTCGTGCAGGATCTCGCCGAACAGGCCGAGGTCGTCACGTTCGAGTCCGACCTTGAGGTCGTGCGCCAGCGCCACCATCTGCTTGAGCGTCTCCTGGGCTCGCTCCTCACTCGCAGTTCTGGCCGATTGCTTGGCGAGCAGCTCCGATGCGCTCCGGCTGCGGCCGGTGTAGAAGACGGTGGTGTGGCTCTGCAGTTGCTCGAGTGTGTCGCGCGAGCAGATGATCGGGTCGATCGACACGGTCTCGTCCGGGTGGAAGCGGATGTAGCTGAGTCCGCCGAAGGCGGCGGCATACTGATCCTGCTTGCCGATCGGCTCACCGCAGATGTCGATCTCGATGTGGCAGGCCTCTCGCGCCAGCTGCTCGGCCGAGGCGTAGCGCTGTGCGAAGCCGTAGAGGGCGTGCAGCAGGCCGACCGTGAACGAGCTGGACGAGCCGAGCCCGGTGCCGCGCGAGGGGATGTCGGCCATCGACGACATCTCGACGCCGCCCTCGATGCCCACCTGTCGCAGCGCAGCTCGAATCAACGGGTGCTCGATGTCGCTCGCTCGCTCGACTTCCTCGGTGCGGGAGTAGCTCGCCCGCACGCCCGAATCGAACTTCTCGTTGACGGTGATGTACATGTACTTGTCGATGCTGGTCGACACGACCGCACCGCCGAACATTCGGTAGAAGGCGGGCAGGTCGCTCCCTCCGCCGACGAAACTCATCCGCATGGGCGTCTTGCTGATGATCATGGTCTCGGCTCCCGAATGACGATATCCGCAACCGCCGCGGTCCGTCGGATGAACGGGTGCTCGTCGGCTTCGCGCTGGTTGTAGAGGCGTTCGATCGATGCGGCATCCAGGCCGCGCCAACGGTACTCCCGGTCGAAGCGCCGGCGACGCTCGCCCTCGCTGCAGTCTACGTAGAATTGGCAGCGCGCGCGGACGACGAGCGCGTCGATCGCCAGCGCGGGAACGCCCTCGACGATGACGACGTCATCGGACTCGATACGCAGCGCCCCCTGCGGCGCGAGGCGCGTGCGAGTCCGGCGGTCGTAGCCGGCCAGCGCGAGCTCGATCGCAGCGCGTCGTCCGCTCAGTCGAGCCGCGAAGGCGTCGATGGCGGCGGTGTCGAAGCGCCCGAGGACGTGCCCGAGAGTGCGATCCGCCTCCGAGCGCAGCCAGGCGTCGAGCGGAATGCAGACCGCCCGCTGATGCCGCCGGCCGAGGGCCTCGCGGAAGATCGACGCCCAGGTGCTCTTGCCCGAGCGCCCCAGTCCCCCGAGCACCACCAGATCGCCCGCGTGGCAGTCGGCCAGCCAGCCCGTCGCGCGCGCGACAGCGGGCTCGAACGCATCGAGCATGAAATCGGTGGCCTCGGCGAGGTCGAAGAACTCGTAGTCGGGCCGGGCCGCGTACTGGCCATCCTCGCCCGCGTGTCCGGTGCGCACCAGCAGCGCGCGCAGGCCGGCGTTGCGCGCCAGCTGGAGGTCGGCGGTGCGGTCGCCAACCATCCAGGAGTCGGCGGTGTCGATCTGCAGCTGCTCGGCGGCACGTTCGATCAAACCGATCGCGGGCTTGCGGCAGCTGCACTCGCGCTTGAGCTCTGGGCGCTCGCCCGCGAAGCCCTTGTCGGGGTGGTGCGGGCAATAGTAGATGGCGTCGAGGTAGGCCCCCTCCGCTCCGAGCAGCGTCTCGAGCTTGGCGTGGATGCGATCGAGCTCGGTTTCGCTGCACTCGCCGCGCGCGATCACCGGCTGATTGGTGATCAGCACTGCAAGACGCCCCGCGCGGTTCATCCGCCGGATCGGCGCAGGGGTGTCCGGCAGCAGCTCGAGCAGCTCGGCGTCGGCGAGATGGTTCTTCTCGATGTTCAGTGTTCCGTCGCGGTCGAGGAAGATGGCCGGTGCTCGGTTGCGCAGCGCCAGCCGCTCGACCAGCCCCGAGCGCACGTCCTCCTCGACCCGGGCCAGCCGATCGGGCGTGCCCATGTCCTTGATGTACTCGCGGCTGCGGTAGCTGTGGATCGCCACACCCGCCTCCAGCAGCCGCGGAAACAGGTGGTGGGCGAAGTCGAGCGGCTCGCGCGGCGGAGCCCACGGCTCGAGGGCCGCGCGATCCAGCACGTAGAGCGCTGCGTTGACGAGGTTGGGCAGGTGGAGCTCGGGGGGCCTCGGGTGCGGGTGGAAGGCCGTGACCGCGCCGTGGGGGTCGACTGCCACGAGGTCCGAGTCGTGCGGGTGGTCGTTCGGGTGGACGAACAGCGTGACGGCGGCTCTGCTCTCCGCGTGGCGACGCCACATGCGGTCGAGATCCACGTCGAAGATGGTGTCTCCATAGGCGACGACGAAGCGCTCGGCCAGCGCGGGAAGCGCCGCCAGCACTGCGCCGGCCGTGCCGAGTGGCTCGCGCTCGACGTGATAGCCGATGCGCACCCCGAAGCGCGCGCCGTCGCCGAGGGCGGCCTGGATCGCCTCGGCGCGGTGGTGGATCAGCAGCTGGACGTCTTCGAAGCCGTGATCGCGGGCGAGCGCGAGCTGGTGTTCGAGCACGGGGCGCGCGGCGATGTCGGCGAGCGGCTTCGGCCGGTCACCGAGCTCGAGGGCCAGCCGGGTGCCGAGCCCGCCTGCCAGAATGACGAGCTGCTTCAACGCCGATCCAGGATCCAGGGGTTCGCGACCAGCCAGTCGATCGTGGCTCGCACCGATTCCTGGATCGTGTACTGCGGCGTCCAGCCCGTCGCCTGGATCTTGCTCGCGTCGAGGAACACGAACGGGTTGTCGCCGACCCAACCCTGGCGGCCGCCGGTGAGCTCGATCTCGGGATCGACTCCGAGGTGATCGCAGATCCAGCGCACTGAGTCCATCAACTCGACGTACTCGGGCAGGCCGAGGTGGTAGATCTGCGTGCGATGCGGCGCGTCGACTGCGGTGCGACCGCGCACCGCGCACAACACGGCCGACACGCAGTCCTGCACGTGGAGGTACGACTTGCGCTGTGTGCCGTCGCCGAGCACCCGCAGGCGCGTCGGGTCCTTGCGCAGCGCGCTCACGAAGTCGAAGACGTGGCCGTGCGGATAGCGCTCGCCAAGCACGGACACGAAGCGGAATCCGTAGCCTTCGAAGCCGAAGCCCTCGCAGTACGAGGAGACGAGTCCCTCGCAGGCCATCTTCGAGGCGCCGTAGAGCGACGTCTGGATCGGCACCGCGCAGCTCTCGGGCGTCGGGAACACCGAAGGCTCGCCGAGTGCTGCTGCGCTCGACGCGTAGGCGATGCCGATGATTCCGTGGCTGCGCATCGCCTCGAGCACGTTGAAGGTCGCCAGGATGTTCTGCTCGATGTCCCTGCGCGGGTGATCGAGCCCGGAGCGGATGTCGGCGTTGGCGGCGAAATGGAACACGAACTCGCAGCCCGCCATCGCATCGCGCAGGGCGGACTCGTCGAGACAATCTCCCTCGATCAATCGAAACGCCGGGTGGGCGCTCGCGGCTTCGACGAACTCGTGCTGACCGGTCGAGAAGTCATCGTACGCGACGACCTGGTGTCCGTCGGCGAGCAGACGGTCGACCAGGTTGCTGCCGATGAAGCCCGCGCCACCGGTGACGAAGCAGCGCGTTGTCGGTGCGTAGGGCATGGCGGCTTCGTGTCTTGGCTGGCGGCGCCGATCAGGGAGCCTCGTGCCGCCGACAGGACGAGGAGGGGTCGGCTCGTCGCGGTGGGCGCGAGCAGGCTACACGCTCCCACCTGGGTCGTCCAGCGTGTCGTGGGTTTCGCTATGGTCGATCCGGCTCCCGTGCGTGTACGACGACCCCGGGCGGTCGTGCGAGGCCGGCGATGAAACTGGTTCGCTACTTCGTCGCGGCCTATCCGCGTCAGAGCGCCATCACACTTGCGTGCCTGATCGCGGCGGCGCTCGCGGAAGGGCTCGGGCTGATGATGTTCGTCCCGCTGGTGGCGATCGTCACCGGCCGAGACGGCGGCGCGATCCCGATCGCGGGGCAGGGCGTCGCGGAGACTCTCGAGAGCGCGCTCGGCGCGCTCGGTCTGCCCTTTACGTTGCCCACCGTCGGGGTCGTGATCGCGATGTTGCTGTGGCTGAAGGCGGGCCTGGTGCTGGTGTCGATGCGCCGGGTCGGCAATACGGTCGCCTGGATCGCGACGGATCTCCGCCTGGAGGTGCTCGAGCAGCTGTTCGCGGCGCGTTGGAGCTACTTCAGCGGCCAGTCGATCGGTCGTCTCGCCAACTCGATCGCTACCGAGGCGTCGCGCGCCGCCAGCGCCTACCACCAGCTGGCCCTGGCGGCCAAGTTCACGACGCTGAGCCTGGTCGCGCTGGCCGTGGCCGTGTGGCTCTCGTGGCAGCTCGCGTTGCTCACGATGGCCGGCTGGGCAGTGATCGGCACCGGGCTGAACGTGCTGGTGCGGATGTCCCGGCGCGCCGGCCAGAAGCAGACGACCGTGGTCAACTCGCTGCTGAGTCGGCTGTCGGATGCGTTGCTCAACCTGAAGCTGCTCAAGACGATGAAGCGCGAGCATCTGATCGAGCCACTGCTCACCCGGGACACCGACCGGCTGCATAAGGCCCTGCGCAAGCAGGTCCTGGCACAGGAGGCGCTGAACGCGCTGCAGGAGCCGCTGATCTTCGGAATCCTGGTCGCGACCGTGATCGTCTCGCGGTCTGCCGGACTGCTCCAGGTCGAGGAGTTGACGGTGATGCTGTTCGCGCTGATTCGCAGCCTGTCCGGCGCGACCAAGGTGCAGCGGCGCTACCAGCTGGCCGCGACCAACGCCCCGGCGCTCGACTCGCTGCGCGAGCTCGTCGCGAGTGCCGCCGCCGCGGCGGAGGATCTGCCGGTCGGGCGGGCGCCCACGCTCGAGCGCGCGATCGAGCTGAGCGGAATCCGCTTTTCGTACCAGGAGCAGCCGGTACTCGACGGGGTCGATCTCGAGATCCCTGCCGGCAAGATCACGGCGCTGGTCGGCAGCTCGGGCGGTGGCAAGACCACCATCACAGATCTCGTCACGGGGTTGATCCGCCCGGATGCCGGCACGGTGTGCATCGACGGTGTCCCGCTCGAAGAGCTCGACGTGACCGCCTGGCGACTGCGCATCGGTTACGTGCCGCAGGAGCTGGTACTGCTGCACGACAGTATTCGCACCAACGTGACCTTCGGCGACCCGGAGATCGACGATGCGGCGGTCGAGCAGGCGCTGCGGGCGGCGGGGGTGTGGGACCTGGTGAGTACGCTGCCCGGCGGGCTCGACGCGTCGGTCGGCGAGCGCGGCACGCTGCTGTCGGGGGGCCAGCGCGCACGCATCGGGCTCGCGCGCGCGCTGGCGGCGCAGCCCGTGCTGCTGGTGCTCGACGAGGCAACCGCCTCGCTCGATCCGGAGGCCGAGGCCGTGGTGCTCGAGACGCTCGAGCGGCTCCGCGGGAACGTGACCGTGCTTGCGATCGCGCACCAGCCGGCGCTGCGCGTGGTGGCCGACCGCGTCTACCGGCTCGAGGGCGGGCGTGTCGAGCGCGTCGAACGCGGCGAGCTGATCGCGAGCTGAAGTCGGGCTAGGGCTGGTCGAGGACCGAGAAGCCGCTGCCGATCAGATCCTGGATGTCGATCATTCCGAGCAGGATGCCGTCGTCGTCGACCACCGGGACCTCGTCGATCCCGTGCTCGCGTATCAGGTTCAGCGCATCCCCGACCCGGTCATTGCCGTTCACGCACTTGGGCTGGGTCGTCATCAGTCCGTCGACCCGCCGTTCGGCGAGCCGCTCGAGGTTGTCGAAGAAGCGGAAGAAATCGCCCTGCGTGAGGATGCCCCTCAGGTGCCCCGTACCGTCGATCACGACGGCGGCACCGGCGCGGCGCGGCGCTTTGATCATCACCTCGTAGCACTCGGCCAATGTCGCGCTCTCTTGCACCGTGGGGCAGTCAGTGCCCCGCCGCATGATCTCTCGCGCCTGCATCAGCGAGCGTCCGAGCGCACCGCCGGGATGGCGGTTGGCGTAGTCCTGCCTGCCGAACGAACGCAGCTCCATCACGGTGAGCGCGAGCGCATCGCCAAGCGCGAGCATCGCCGCGGTCGACGAACTCGGTGCCAGTCCGAGCGGGCACGCCTCGGGCGTGTCGCCGATGTTGAGCACGATGTCGGCATGTTGCGCGGCCTTTGAGTCGGGCGTAGCCGTCAGCAGGATCACCTTGCAGCCGATCTCGCGCACCAGTGGCAGTACACGCACCAGCTCCGAGCCGCCGCTCTTGCTGAGCCCGATCACCACATCGTCGGGGCACACCATGCCGAGGTCGCCGTGGAGCGCCTCGACTGGGTGCAGCGTGTAGCTCTGCGTGCCTGTGCTCGCGAACGTGGCGGAGATCTTGTCGCCCACCAGCCGTGCCTTGCCGACCCCGGTCACGCACACGCGGCCCCGCGCATCGAGTGCCTGGATCACGATCTCGGTGGCCGCGGTGAACTCGTCGCCGAGGTGCCGCTCGGCGCTGCGGATGGCCTCCGACTCGGCTCGCAGCACGCCACGGGCGCGCGAAAGCGCCAGCTTGCGCTGTGCGTCGTTCAACATGGGAAGCTCCCGCGCATGGCGGCGCGAGGGTACGCCAAGTCGCGGCGGTTCGACCCGTCCCAAGCCAGCTCGAGGCGCGCGTTGACCGGGTCGGGCGAAGTCCCTTTGGGGACTGTGAGGCGGGTATCCTCCCGCCCGGATTCTCCTTGCCGAGTCCTCCAGAGTCTCCCCAGGGAACCAGGCCATCCGCTTCGAGTGGATCCGTCAGGTCGAGTGGATGACAGCGATCCAGCCGGCAACGTCGCTCGACGCGTCTGCTGCCCCCGCAGCCGCTGATTCCGGACGCATCTCTTGCTGCCACTTCCTTTCTCAGTCGTCTCGAAGAGGATCGGGGGCGTTCGCCGGACGTCCGATCATCGGGATTCGAGGCGAAGCGAGCGCCGCGTTCCGCCCCGCTGGAGTCAGATCTCCGAGCTTGCTGCCCCACTCATGCGCTTCCGAAAAGGCAGTCCGCCCCCGTCTCGAGGCGACGATGTCTCGCGGACTACTGCGGGCGCAGGAAGGCGATCGCGGCGAGGCCCTCGCCGCGCAGTGGGGTCGGCGCCTCGCCGGGCGCGAGCTGGAGCCACAGGTCGTAGGGCGCGGTCGTCCACAGCTGATGCGGCTTCTGCGAAAGGCTCCAGCGGATCAGGCCGCGCAGCGGCTGGGGGATCATGTCGAGCGGGTCCTGCTGATGGAGCAGCCGGCCCAGCGTGAGCTCGCCCCCCGCCGCCTTTCCGATGAGCCGCAGCTTCGCCTCGACCGGATAGCGGCGCGGTGTGCCGGCCAGGCGTCCCGAGGCGTCGAGTTCGATGCGCGAGCTCTCGAGCACGGTGCGTCCGGCGCGCGTGGCGCGCAGCCAGCGTCGGACGTCGCCGTCGGGCGTCCGAAACTCGCTCAGCTGCAGGCCGAGGTCCGGCGTCAGGGTGAAGAAGTCGAGCCGGCGCACGACACGCTCTTCCTCGGGCTCGCTCGTCCAGCTGTGCGTGACGGCCCCTGTCCCCCGTATCTCGAGCGGGGCGGTCATGTCTGCCAGCTTCAGCGTGCCCTGGACCGGGGCGTTGGCCGCGAGCGTTTCGGCGGCGTAGCGATCGGGAAGCAGGCCTGGCGGGGGCCGCGCGCCTCCAGCGAGCTCGAAGCGCAGCGACAGCTGGACCGAGCTCTTGCGGACCACGAGCAGCGCGCTGTCGTCGTGCAGGTCGAGGTGGCACTTGTTGATGTCGAGCTTCAGGCGGTCGTCCGACAGCTGCCAGCGGGAGCGTCGCCGTCCGTTGCGGAACGCCTGCCGCTCGCCATCCGGCGTGATCACGTGTCCGAGCATCACCGCGTTGTGGCTGCCGGGCCCGACGTTCGTCAGCAGGAGGCGGGCGAACACGAAGTGGCCGCTCTCGAGCTTGGCGACGAGATCCCAGTACTCCGAGCCCTGCTTGCCGCCGGGGAGCCGGGCGGCCGGGTCGAGCGACTCCCCGCGTGCCCCGGGCTCCGTCGGCGCGGAAGTCGGCGGGGGCGAGGAGGCGTCGGCGCTCGGCGGGTCGCCGCCCGCCTGCGTCACCGTGGCGCAGGCGAGGGCGGTGGCCGCGAGCCCGGCGGCGAGCGGTCGCGCCGCGGTGTGCCGGCTAGGCAGACGCTCCTCCGAGTGCGGCTTGCAGGGCGAGCGCCTCGCCGAGCAGTCGATCGAGGGCCTCGGGCGTGAGCTGACAGGCCGAGTCGACGGGCGCCGCGTCGGGATCCGGGTGTACCTCGAGGAACAGGGCGTCGATTCCGACGGCCACCGCGGCCCGCGCGAGCGGGCCGATGAACTGCCGCTTGCCGCCCGACAATCCACCCGAGGCGCCGGGCATCTGCACGGAGTGCGTGGCGTCGTAGCAGACCGCTGCGAACTCGCGCAGCTCGATCAGCCCGCGCATGTCCACCACCAGGTCGTGATAGCCGAAGCTGGTGCCGCGCTCGGTCAGCAGCACGCCGCCGTCGCCGGAAGCGCGTGCCTTGGTGGCCGCGTGTCCGAGATCCGCGGCGGCGACGAACTGACCCTTCTTGATATTGACCGGAAGCCCGGTGCGCGCGCACGCAACGACCAGATCCGTCTGCCGGCACAGGAACGCCGGCACCTGCAGGCAGTCCGCGACCTTGGCGACGGCCTCGGCTTGCTGCGGCTCGTGGACATCGGTGATGACGGGCAGCCCCGTCGCGCGCTTGATCGACTGGAGGATACGCAGGCCGTCCTCGATCCCCGGCCCGCGAAAGCCGTCCACCCGGGTGCGGTTCGCCTTGTCGAACGACGCCTTGAACACCAGCGGAATGCCGCGGCGCTCCGCGATCGTCTGGAGGGTCCGCGCGATCGTCAGGGCGTCATCCTCGTCCTCGAGTACGTTCAGCCCCGAGATCAGCGCGAGCGGCGCGCCGCCCCCCACCGGGACGCTCCCGATGCTCAGCTGCTCGCTCACGTGGTTTCAAGCCTCCTCGTGCTGGATCACAGCCGCCGCCAGACGCGCCCGCCGAGCACGGCGGTCAGCGCGGCGTAGATCAGCGTCGGCGCCCAGGCGGCCAGGAAGGGCGAGACACTCCTTCCGTGGCCGAACGAGGCCGCGACGCCAGTCAGCAGGATGTAGCTCACCCCCAGGATCGCGCTCGTGAACAGCGTCGCCGCGGGGCCTGGGAAGGGGGGCCCGGTGACCGCGTAGAACAGGACCGCCACGGGCAGCACGAAGCACGCCAGCGGCTGCGCGAGCCGCGAGTAGCGCTCGATCTCGAGTTCGGTCGTGTCCATGCCGTCGCCGCGGGCCTCGCTGATCTGGGCGGCGAGCTGACCGACCGACAGGTGGCGCGTGTCGATGTCCGCCTGCAGGGTGGCGCCCAGCTGCAGGTACTTCGAGGCATCGCGCCGCTTCGGGATCCCGGCCTCGTTCAGCTCGACCCGGGTCGCGTCGTAGACCCGCCAGCGGCCCTGCCCCTGGTGGAAGCCCGAACGCGCGTCGAGTCGCGCCTCGGGCAGACCGTCCTCGTCCAGGTCGTACACGGTGAGCGGACCGCGTGCGAGCCCGCGGTCCGTGTCGAGACTCTTCGACTCGATCAACCGGTTTCCGGCCGGGTACCAGACCGGCCGGTCTCTCGTGCCGCCGCGCGGTCGATCGTAGATTTCGCGGCGCTTGAGGTCGTGGGCGAGCGCGTTCATGGGCGGAACGACCAGATTGGTGAACATGAAATAGAGCGGCGTGGCAGCGAGCGAGAGGAGCAGGATCGAGACCAATGCTCGCGGCGCCGGGATGCCGCAGGAGCGCATGCCGAGCAGCTCGCCCTCGACCGCCAGCAGGCTCACCGTGAGTCCGGTCGCGACGAGCAGGCCCATCGGCACCGAGCGCGATATCAGCAGCCAGATGCGGGCGCCGTAGTAACGCAGGGTCTCGGTCGGCGTGGCTTCGTAGCGAGCGAACAACTCGAGTCGGTCCATGATGTCGATCAACAGGTAGCCCACGACGATGACGCTGCAGCACTGCAGGGTCATGCCGGCATAACGTCGGGCGATGTAGCGGTGAAGCGCCAGGTCGTGCGTGCGCTGTCCCGTCGAGGTGTCGCGCTGCCGCTTGCGCTCGGAGCTGCGCGGCCCATCCGGTAGCCAGCTGCCGTAGTGCAGTTGGCGCCAGAACAGCGCCCCCGCCACGCCGACGATCAGGACGTTCGGCAGCCACGCACCGACCCAGGCGTCGAGCCCGTAGCGCTGGATCAGCCCGCTGCTGGCCTGCACCAGCGCGTAGTAGGCCAGCGTCGCCAGGATCCCCATCACGCCGCCACTCGCACGCGAGTGGGCCGACCGCAGGTGGAACAGTGGAACCGCGAGCAGGCCGAAGGCGAGCGTCGCAAAGGGCAGGGCGAAGCGGCGATGCAGCTCGAGCGCGTGGGGCGATGTCGGCCCCGGACTCGACTCGGGGTCCGAGACCGATGCCGCGGCGCCGGCACGCAGCTCGGCCAGCGTCAGCGCCTGGATCGGATCGTCGGCCGCCTTGGTCGAGATCCCCCCCTCGGGCTTCGGGAGCTCGGCTTGCAGGGTCTCGAACAGCAGCCGCGTCGGATCGTCGCCCGAGCCGTCGAGTACTGCGCCGTTCTGCAGGATTAGGTCGGCGGTGCCGTTCTCGCGCACCTCGACGCGTCCGCGCTGTGCGAAGACGGTCTCGCCGAGGTCCGACGTCCAGACGAGCACCGAGTGCATCCCTGCGCCATCCGGGTCCACCGCGCGCGCGTAGATCTGCCAATCACCGAAGCGCGATACGCGCGCCGCCCGCATCTGGGACCACGGCCGTTCGCGCGCGATCTCCTCCCAGATGGCCTGCTGACCGCGGTGGGCCCAGGGAGCCGCCACGGTCTGCAGTCCGAGGGCTGGGATCGTGAGCAGCGCCGCGAGAGTCGCCGCCGGCCGCACCAGCTGGGTCGCGGACAGGCCGCAGGCCTGCAGCACCAGCAACTCGCGGTCTGCGGCGAGCCGGCCCAGCGCGACGAGAGTCCCAAGTAGCACGGAGAAGGGGATCATCGTCGCGAGCATGGGGATCGTCTTGTACCCGGCGATCTGCGCCACGATCCGGCCGGGGACGCCTCGGCTGGTCAGCGGCAGCAGCTGGATCAGGTCCTGCGCCAGGACGACCGCGGTGAGGCCGAGGAGCGAGACCGCAGCGGGAAGGGCCGCCTCGCGCACCAGGTATGCGTAGAGCTTCGGTCCGGGTGCTCGGCTGGACATGGTCCCCTTCGTCGCGCCGTCGAACCCCGGGGGAGGGCGCGCCTTCGGCGCTCCGGCCCGGGGGCCGCGAACTCGACGCACACCCTGCGCTCTCGCGACGAGGGATCATGAACCATCCGGGCGCGTCCGTCAGCTGTCTCCGTGGCGGCGGATCTCCGGGACGGTCAGCCTGGCGCCGGGGCGCAGTGCGGCCATATCGAGGTCGGGGTTGTACTGCTGGAGCAGCCAGGAGGGGATCCCTGCGTTGCGCGACAGGTTCCAGATCGAGTCGCCGCGGCGGATCATGTGGATCCGGGTCCCGGTGATCTCGAAGCGCTCGAAGAAGACGGTCTGCAGTGCGCGGTGGTGCTCCAGTCGCCGGCGCTCGAACTCGGTCCGGTCGACGCGGCTGAAGTCGAGCTCGAGTCGGCGGTGGGTCTCAAGCGGCGTGGCGTAGCGCATGCCGTTGAGTTGGCGCAGCCGGCTCGCGCGCACGTCGAGCCACTCGGCGATGTGACCGAGGGTCTCGGCCTCCTGGATCTCGATCGTTCCGTTGTTGCTCACCGAGTAGTCGGCGGGGTCCGCCTGCAGGTCGCGAGCGAGCTCACGGGTGTCTTCGTCCAGAGGAGCGGCGGCCTCGCCATCGTCGAGCATTTCGGGCGCTTCCAGCTTCATCACGGGCACGACCGCGAGCTCGATCGGCGTCGGCTCGTCGAGGGAATCGCCGCTCGCGAGCTTGCTCTCCGGCGCCGGTGCGAACTCCGCAGCGCGAGATGCCGGCTCGTCGGGCGAGTCGGTCGATTTTGGGGATGCGGCCGGGTCGGCCGAGGCCGGACCGGTCACCGTGGTGGCGATGGCGACCGCTTCCTCATCGGCCGCGGGTCGCGCGGTCGGCGTCGTGACCGGTCTTGCTGAGGCCGACACGAGCAGGCTCTGGCCGGGGTAGATGCGGTTGCGGTTGCGCAGGTCGTTGATCGCCAGGAGCTCCTTCTCGCGCATCCCCAGACGGGTTGCGATGCGCGAGATCGAGTCGCCGCGGCGAACCGTATAGATGCCACCGGGGGCGATCACCTCGGGATTGGCCGCGCGCACCGCACGTCCACCGCTGGGCAGTCGCAGCACCTGACCGACGCGGATCCGATTGCGGCTGCGCAGCCTGTTGAGCGACGCCAGCTGGTGGACCGACGTGCTGTAGCGGGCCGCGATGCCCGACAGGGTGTCGCCGCGGCGCACGCGGTGGGTGCGGTCTGGCGTCTGCGCGGCGTAGTGCCGCTCCGCCGGCATCGTCTCGACGCTGGCGGCTAGCGGGCGAGGCAGATTCGTCGACGACAGGCGCAGCACATAGCCGCGCGGGATGAACTTCTGCTCGCTCCAGACGAGCTTGGACAGGGCGGGGTTCGCCTCGCGCAGCCGATCCTGCGAGACGCCGATCGCCTCGGCGAGCTCGCTGCTCCGTGCGTAGAAGGGCAGCTCGATCGAATCGTATTGCTCCGCCCGCGCCAGCTGGAGCTTCCCGAAGTAATGAGACGAGTTCGTCTCGACCTGGCGAGCGGCCAGGAACTCGACGTAGAAATTACGCGACGCGAAGCCGAAGGTGCGGCTCTTGTAGCGGCGAACGATCGTCTCGATGTCAGTGGTGCCCAGCTTGCGTGCTGCGCGGCGCATGCCCGATGCGCCGTGATTGTAGGCGGTGAGGGCGAGCGGCCAGGTGCCGGTGATCAGCTTGTTCGCGGCCAGCAGCTGGCCGGCCGCGCGTGTGGAGACGTATGGATCGAGGCGTTCGTCGATGACGTGGTCGACGCGCATGTAGCGCCGTCCGGTCGCGCGCGTGAACTGCCACAGCCCCGCGGCACCGACCCGCGAATAGGCGGTCGGTGTGAACGACGATTCGACGTGCGGGAGCGAGGCCAGGCCGGTCGGCAGGTTCATCTCGCGGAAGGTCTGCTTGATGTGGTCGCGCCACGCGCCCGACCGCACGATGCCCGCGCGGAATTTGTTCGCCTGCCCGAGCTGGAAGCGCACCTGCCTCACGGCGCTACTGAGCGTCCGGTTGGACACGTCGTCGGGGAACAGCGCAAGGATGCGCTGCGACTCCTGCGACAGGCCGCTACGGCGCCCGCGTCCGAGCTGGCGCAGGATCCCGGCGATCTGCTTCTTGCGCGCCTCGGTCTGGCGCTCCCTCGAGCGCGAGCTCTGGCCCTTGGAGAAGGCGACCGTGTCGTACACGATGCGCAGGTCGTTCGCGTCGTGAATCAGTCCACCGTGGGTGTCGACCTCCGAGTAGATCCGAATCCAGAACTGAACATTGGGCTCGAGCCCGGGTGGCCTGGGGAAGGTGGTGTCTGCGCTCGCAGCGGCTGCTCCGATCCCGGACAGCAAGAGCAGGCAGCACAGATGTCTCACGATAGCGGGGTGATTGCAGTTCATCGTGATTCTGGATCGGCCAGTCGCTCGTTGGATTTGAGAAGGATCGATGCGCGTGCCATCGCCGCCAGTGGGATCGGTTCCAGTCCCACTGCAACCCAGCCCGCGGTCGGGGCTCTTTCTAGCAGTTCGCTTCGGTCTCGAAACCCCGCGCGGTCCGCTGCGATACACTGTCCGTGTGGAAAGCCCGTCGGTGGCCGAAGCCAAGCAAGCGCCCGGGGACTCGGTGCGATACATCGAGCGGACGCGCCGCCTCTACGCCTCGCAGCCGCCGTACGACTGGGTCTTTCACGACCGCGCGAGCGAGCCGCCGCCCTGGTCCCCGATCGAGGGGCCTGTGGCGCGCAAGCGTCTCGCCGTGGTGTCCTCGGGTGGCGTCCATCTTGCCGAGCAGGAGCCGTTTCACTTTCGCAACGACATCTCGTACCGGGAGATCCCGATCGACACCGAGGCCAGCGATCTGCGGGTCGCGCACTTCGGCTACGACACGAGCGATGCGAAGCGCGATCCCGGCTGCGTGCTGCCCCTGCGCGCGTTGCGCGAGCTCTCGGCTGCGGGCGAGATCGGCGGCATCGTGGATCCGGCGCTGTCGTTCATGGGCGGAATCTACTCTGCGCGGCGGGTGCGCGAGGAGCTGGCGCCGCGCCTGCGCGATTTCATCCTGGCCGAGCAGGCGGACCTGGTCCTGCTGGTGCCCGTCTGACCCGTCTGCCATCAGTCCGTGGGACTGATCGCGCGAGACCTCGAGGCGGCGGGTGTTGCGACGATCTGTCTGACCTCCGCCTGGGACATCACGGCGGCCGTGGCCCCGCCGCGTTCGGTCTACGTCCATCATCCGCTCGGTCACACCGCGGGCGGGCCCGGCGACGCCGCAGGCCAGCGGGCCCTGCTGCGCGCGGCGCTGCGCGCGGGTGTCGCGGCAGGCCGTGGCGAGATCGTGCGCCTGCCGTTTCGTTGGGAAGCAGAGCCGGGCTGGGAAGCTCGCGCCTACACCCCCGAGCACACCGCGACGGGCCCGGACGGAAAGCCGTTGCGTGACTAGCCGCCAGCGGGGCTAGCGCCGGCGGCCCTTGCGGCGCGACGCACGCTGCTGTTTGCGCTTCTTCTTCCGGGTATCGGCGACGTTCTTCTTGCGCATCGGCGGCCGCGAGCCCGTGGGCTTGGCGAGCAGAGCGTTCGGGTCGAAGCCGCCGGCACCGCTCGGCGCCAGCTTGTCCATTCCGGGGATGCGCGACAGCAGCCCCTCGGCGTCGCCGAGCTGCGACATCATGTCCTTCATCTGGTAGAAGCGCTTTACCAGATCGCCGACTTCCTTCTGCGTGTGGCCGCTACCGCGGGCGATGCGAGCGATGCGGCTCTTGTCGATCCGGTCGGGCTCGCGGCGCTCGTGGCGCGTCATGGACTGGATCATCGACTCGACGACGCGCAGTTGGCCCTCTTCCACCTGGTCGGCCATCTGATTGAACATCGGCATCCGCGCGAAGACTTCGCGGACCGGTCCGAGCTTCTGGATCGTCTTGAGCTGGGTCAGCAGATCGTCGAGCGTGAACTGGCCACTCAGGATCCGCTCGGCATCCTCTTCGGCCTGCTTCTCGTCTACGACCGCCTCGAAGTCCTGGACCAGGCCGACGATGTCGCCCATCCCGAGAATGCGCGAGGCGAGGCCCTCCGGACGGAACTCCTCGAGTCGGTCGACCGACTCGCCCGTGCCCAGGAACTTGATCGGAACGCCCGTGACCGCCTTGATGGCGAGCGCAGCACCGCCGCGAGCGTCGCCGTCGAGCTTCGTCATTACGAGGCCGTCGAGCTCGAGGCGCTGATTGAAGGCGCCGGCGACATTGACGGCGTCGCGTCCCATCAGGGCATCGCACACCAGCAGCGTGTTTGCGGGCTCGACACTCGCCACGATCTCCTCGAGCTCGGCCATCAGCTCGTCGTCGATCGCGAGGCGTCCCGCGGTGTCGTAGACGATCGCGTCGAAGCCTTCGTGCCGAGCCCGTTCGGCGGCGGCGCGGCAGATGTCCGGCGGGCGCTCGCCCTCGGCACCGCGGTGGACCGCGACATCGATCGAGGCGCCGAGGGTCTCGAGCTGATCGACCGCGGCGGGGCGGTAGACGTCGGCCGCGACCAGCAGGGGTCGCTTGCCCTGTGCCTGGAGCTTGCGCGCGAGCTTGGCCGCCACCGTGGTCTTGCCGACGCCCTGGAGCCCGATCAGCATGACCGAGGTCGTGCCGCCAGCGCGCGCGAGCTTCGGTTCGACCGGCCCCATCAGCGCGGTCAGCTCCTGCTCGCAGATCGACACGAAGTGCTGGCCCGGAGTCACCTTGACAGGTCGCCCCTGGGCGTCCTTGACGCGGGTCTCGACCTTCTCCCCGAGCGCGCGCTGCTTCACTCGTGCGAGGAAGTCCACGGTGACCTGGAAGTCGACATCGGCCTCGAGCAGCGAGCTGCGCACGTCGCGCAGCGCCTCGGCGATGTTGTCCTCGTCGAGCGCGCGCACGCCGCGCAGCCGCTCGGTGGCGCTCTGGAAGCCCTGGCTGACGGTCTCGAGCACGCACCCTCCGGGCGGCGGATTCTAGCCCCGCGGCCGGGGTTGGCGCACTCGCGCTTGAAGGCGGGTCGCGCGCTGTGCATGATGGTGCCTCGTCCACCGGAGCGGGCACAGGGGGGAGAGCGGCGACGATGCCGATCGAGGTCGAGTCACAGATCGTCGGAAGTGTCTGGAAGATCGAGACGCAGCTGGGTGCGCGCGTCGAGGAAGAGGACGTGCTCCTGATCATCGAGTCGATGAAGATGGAGATCCCGGTCGAGGCGCCCGGCGCGGGAACGGTCGCAGAGATCCGCGTCGAAGAGGGACAGGCCATCGAAGAAGGTGACGTGCTGGTCGTTCTCGACGGCTGAGCAGCATTGGCCCATGGCCCTGGACCATCCCTCTGGTGTGCGCGCGCGGATGCGAGTCCGGTTACTTACCGGGCCGGCTCGCGACGCAGCGGTTCTGCGTCTGTCAGCCGCGGCGCGACGCAACCTGTTGCTTCTCGATCTGCTCGACCAGGTTGGGCGCGAGCCCTCGGCCAGCGAGCTGCCGGCGCAGGTGCTAGGCGCGTTCGATGACGGTGTGTTGTGCGGCACCGCAGCGTTGCGCCCGAGCCTGGTGCTCGAGGCGGGCATGGACGAGCGCGTGCTGGATTCGCTGCTGCCGTATTTCGAGGCGGTCGAGACCGGCCTGATCAAGAGCGAGCGCGGCGTGGTCGACCTGCTCTGGCGTAGGCTCGAGCGCCAAGGAAAGCGCGCGTTGATCGACCGGATCGAGCACGCGCTCAGCCTGCGGCCGGATTCGTCGCGCGGCTTCGAGCCGCCTGCGGGAGTCCGGTTTCGCTCGGCTGAGCCGCGAGATCTCGAGGCGCTGGTGCACGCGGCGCGTGCCAGCTTGCGCGAGGAGGGGCGACCGGATCCGTTCGACGGCGATCCCACAAGCTTCCGGCGCTGGGTGCGCGGGCGGCTCTCGCGGGCGCGGGTCGCGGAGGTCGAGGGCCGGATCGCCTTCGTCGGGTACGCCGACGTGCGGCGCCCGGATGGCTGGCTCATCCAGGGCGTCTACACCTGGCCGGACCACCGCCGGCGCGGGATCGCCGGCGCCGGCATGCTGGTACTCGCCGAGGAGGCCTTTGCGCACGGCGCCGAGCATGTACAGCTCGCCGTGGTCTCGGGCAATGTTCCGGCCCTGGCGCTGTACGACCGCCTCGGCTTCGAGTGCTTCGACGAGCTGCGGACCATCCTGTTCTGCTGACCGGTCGGGCCGCGGGACGAGGGGTTCGAGGCGGGCTAGCCTGCGCGGCCTTCGACGACGAATCCGACGACGAGGAGGAATCGACATGGGTCTGCTCGATGGCAAGGTGGCGGTGGTGACGGGCGCGGGCGGTGGGCTCGGGCGCGAACACGTGATGGCCCTCGCAGCCGAGGGTGCGGCGGTGGTCGTGAACGACCTCGGGGGCGCGCGCGACGGCACCGGCGGAGGCACCACCATGGCCGATCAGGTGGTCGCAGACGTCAAGGCGGCCGGCGGCGAGGCGGCGGTCAGCTACGCGAACGTGGCGACCATGGAGGGCGGTCAGGCGATCCTGAAGACGGCGCTCGACGCATTCGACAAGGTCGACGTGCTGATCAACAACGCTGGAATCCTGCGCGACAAGTCGTTCAAGAACACCACGGAGGATCTGTGGGAGCCCGGGGTGCAGGTGCACCTGACGGGCACGTACTGCGTCACGCACGCGATCTACAACCACATGGTCGAGCGCGGCGAGGGCGGCGTGATCGTCAACACCTCGTCGACGTCCGGGCTGAACGGTAACTTCGGCCAGTGTAACTACGGAGCGGCGAAGGCGGGCATCGCCGGGTTCTCGCGCTGTCTGGCGATCGAGGGCAAGAAGTACGGCGTGCGCGTCTACATCCTCGCCCCAGTCGCCTACACGCGTCTGACCGAGGACTTGATGGGCGACGAGATGGAGAGCGGTCTCGATCCGAAGCTGGTGTCGCCGCTGATGGTCTATCTCGCGAGCGATCTGTCGAAGGAACACACCGGCACGACGTTCTTCGCGGGAGGTGGTCGTATCGCCGAGATGCGAGTCGTGACCAACGAGGGCGTGACGAAGCAGGACGACGGTGGGCTGTGGACCGCGAACGAGATCGCCGCCGCGATGCAGCCTGGCCAGATCCTGCTGCCGGAGTGACCCGACCGGCACGCGGCGGCGCCCCCGTCGCCGCTTGGGTACCCTCGCCGGGCGATGCCGGACCCGACCTGGCAGCCGGCGGACCGCGCTGATTCGCCCGTGGAACCCGCCTCCGTGGAACCCGCTCCCAGTGCCATCGCCGACCCCATGTCGGCGATGGCGCCGCGCTTCAACCTCGTGTTCCGTTGGTTCGCGAAGCGCTTCTTCTCGCACTTTGGTTTCGACGAGAGGACAGCCGAGGCGCTGCGCAACCTCGAGACGCGCGGCTCGGTCGTCTTCGTCATGCGCTACTCGAGCCGGCTCGACTACTTCCTGTTCAACACGCTGTTCAACCGGCACGGATTGCGCCTGTCGCGCTTCGCGAACGGAATCCATTTCTACTATTACCGTCCGCTGATCGAAGCGCTGCGCCTGGCGCTGTTCCGGCGACGCGGCCTTCCCCACGAGGTCAGGCATAGCAATCGGCGCGAGCAGGTCCAGGAGCTGGTGCGATCGGGCGAGTCGCTGTTCCTGTTCCTGCGCACGGAGCGGTTGCGCCGCCTGCTGCCGTTGCGCCGCGGGCGGCTGCACACCGAGGAGCTCGACCTGATCGAGGTGGCCGCGCGCGAGAGCGTCGAGTCGCAGCGGCCGCTGTTCTTCGTGCCGTTGGCGCTGTTCTGGCGCAAGGGTCCGCGCAACGAGAACCGCTTCCTGAACCTGTCCTACGGAGCGGTGACCCGCCCCTCCGACCTGGCGAAGGTGACGTCGTTCCTCGCCACCTACCGGGACCTGTCCGTCAAGACGGGCACGCCGATCGATCTTCTCGGCTTCGTGCACGAGCGACCAAACGACCCGGTCGCCCGGATCGCGCGCAAGGTACGTCGCTCGATCTTGATCTACCTGTCGTCGGAGGAGAAGGTCGTCGAGGGACCGGCGCTGCGCTCGCCGATACGGGTGCTGCGGGAGGTTCTGGCCGATCGCGGCGTTCGCGAGGCGATCGAGCGGCGCGCCGCCGAGCGGGGCAGCACGAGCGAGCGCGCCGAGCTCGAGGCCGAGCGGCTGTTCCGCGAAGTCGCGGCCAACATGAATTCGACCTTCCTGGCGGTGGTCGGGGCCATCGTCGGCTGGGTCTTCGGGCGGATCTTCACCTCGATCGACACGTCCGGCCTGGAGAAGGTGGCGGAGCGCGCCAAGGAGCATCCGCTCGTGCTGGTTCCGAGCCACCGTTCCTACTTCGACTTCCTGATCCTGTCGTGGCTCTTCTATCAGAACTTCCTGGTGCCGCCGCACATCGTGGCGCGTGAGAACATGGCCTTCGGCCCGTTCGGCTTCCTGTTCCGACGAGTGGGCGCCTTCTTCATGCGCCGGCGCCTGGACGATCCGCTCTACAAGGAGGTCTTTCGCGCCTACGTGTCCTATCTGGTGCGCGAGGGCTTCACGCAGGAGTTCTTCATCGAGGGGGCCCGGTCTCGGACGGGCAGGAGTCAGGCACCGCGCTTCGGCATCCTGTCCTGGGACATCGAAGCGTTCCTCGAGAGCCGGCGTCGGGATCTGTTCTTCGTGCCGATCGGCATCAGCTACGAACGACTGGTCGAAGAGGGCTCGATGGTCGACGAGCTCCAGGGCGGAGAGAAGACGCAGGAGAGTGTCCTCGGACTGGTGCGGGCCCGACGCTTCCTGCAGAGTCGCTTCGGTAGCGTCCGCATCCACTTCGACGAGCCGATTTCTCTCGCTGCAGCGATGGGCGATCGGCGCGATGCGTTCCATCAGCCGTTCGATTCCTCGGTCGAGGAGGAGAAGCGTCGCTTCGTCGAGGCGCTGGGCTATCGGCTGGTCGAGCGGATCAACTGGTCGGCCGTGGCGAACTCCACGTCGGTGGCAGCGAGCGTCCTGCTCGGGCACACACACCGGGGCATGCGTCGCGAAGAATTCGTCCAGCGCATGCAGTGGACGGTCGATCTGCTTCGCGCGCAGCTCGTGCGTTGTACCTCGGCGCTGGAGGCGGACGAGGGTTCGTTCAGCGAATCGATCAGCTTCCTCGTCACCTCGTCACTGGTCCACCTCAGGGATGACTCGCGTGGCGAGATCGTGTTCTTCGACGAGTCGCGAAGGCGCGCGCTCGACATCTATCGCAATGCGATCGGCCACTATCTCGCCGCGCCGAGCTTCGTCGCGCGCGCGCTGCTAGCCGGTTGCTCGGGCAAGCAGCTCGAGGAGGATGTAGAGCGTTGGCAGTCCATCTTCGAGCACGAGTTCTTTGCGGCGCGCTCGCCTGAACGGCAGGGCGATGCGGTCCGGATGCTTGCGCACTTCGAGCGGCAGGGATGGGCCGAGCAGCACGACGACGTCTGGTGTGCGACCGAGCTGGGCAAGCCCTTCCTGTCTTCGCTGGCGGAGCAGACGCTCGGCCTGATCGAGCTGTACGCAGTGGTCTGTGACGTCGCGGTCGAGTCGCAGGGAGCGTTTGCGCGCAAGGAGCTGACCAAGCTCGCGACGGCGTGCTTCGAGCGCGCGCGCATCCTCGGGGAGGCAGAACGCAGCGAGGCGCTCAATCCGACGACGGCCGGCAACGCGCTCGACTGGCTGGTCCGCGAGGGCGTGCTGGCCGCCGAGACGGCTGGCAGTGACGATTCGTCCGGAGACGAGCGGTTTGGCCGCGGGGAGCGCTGGGACACGCTGGAGCCTCTGCGGGCCCGATTGGCAGCGGCATTGGCCGAGCGGTAGGCTGCGCCCCCCGAAGATGGACCCCGAACTCGCGAAGCTCCTCGATTTCGAGAAGGGCAATGGCCTCGTCACTGCCATCGCGCAGGATCATCGATCGAACGAGATCCTGATGGTCGCGTTCATGAACGAGGAGGCCTTTCGTCGCACGCTCGATGCCGGCCAGGCCGTGTACTGGAGCCGTTCGCGCTCGAAGCTGTGGCACAAGGGCGAGGAGAGCGGAAACGTGCAGATCGTGAAGGAGCTCTACATCGACTGCGATGCCGACGTGGTGTTGATGAAGGTCGAGCAGACCGGAGGCGCGGCCTGCCACACGGGTCGACGCAGCTGCTTCTTCCGCAAGCTCGAGGGCGGAGCGGTGATCGACGTCGGCGTGCGCGTGTTCGATCCCAGCGAGGCCTACGGCAAGTGACTGCCGACACTCGCCTGCGCATCGGGCTGCCGAAGGGAAGCCTCCAGGAGACGACGCAGAAGCTGTTCGGCCTCGCCGGCTTCGACGTGCGCATCTCCTCGCGTTCCTACTACCCCGAGATCGATGACGACGAGATCGAGTGCGTGCTGATGCGCCCTCAGGAGATGGCGCGCTATGTCGCGCAGGGCGTGATCGACTGCGGCATCGCCGGACTCGACTGGTGCCTGGAGGCCGGAGCCCCGGTCGAGGAGCTCGCCGATCTGCGCGCGCCCTGGCCGAACTATGGCCCCGTGCGCTGGGTGCTCGCGGTCAAGCAGGGCTCCCCGTTCCGCCGCGTCGAGGACCTGGAGGGCAAGCGCATCGCCGCCGAAGCGGTGGGGCTCACGGAGAGCTTCCTGGCCGAGCGCGGTGTCTCGGCGCAGGTCGAGTTCTCGTGGGGCGCGACCGAGGTCAAGCCGCCGCTGCTGGCCGATGCGATCGTCGACGTCTCGGAGACCGGCTCGAGCCTGCGTGCGAACAATCTCGAGGTGCTCGAAGTCGTGCTGGTCAGCACCCCGCGCTTCATCGCCAACCGGGACGCTTGCAAGGATCCGTGGAAGCACGACAAGATGGAGCGGCTGCTGATGCTGCTGCGCGGGGCCATCGCCGCCGCGACGCGCGTCTGCCTCGCGATGAACGTGCCGCGCAGCCGGCTCGACGGAGTCCTCGCGGTGCTGCCCGCTCTTGGGACGCCGACCATCTCGACGCTGTCCGACGAGAGCTGGGTCGATGTGACTGCCGTCGTCGATGAGAAGACGGTGCGCGAGGTGCTCCCGAAGCTCAAGGACGCGGGCGCGCGCGGCATCATCGAGACTCCCCTCAACAAGCTGATCGATTGACGCGTGCTTCGGGTGGCTCGCGCCCTGGCCGCAGCCTCGGCGAGCTATGCGCGTCTCGCCTGGTGGGGACTCGCCCTGGCCGAGCGCGAGCCGCTCGTGGTGGTGCAGGCCGCGATCCTCGATGCCCGGCGGGGGGTATTGCTGGCGGTGCGCCGCGATCTGCAGGGCTGGGAGCTGCCCGGCGGTAGGCGGGAGCCGGGCGAGACCGACGAAGAGGCGCTGACGCGCGAGCTGCGCGAAGAGCTGGGCATCGAGGTGACGGTGGGGCGGTGGGTCGGAGCCTGGAAGCGCACCGGCTACCGCCCCCACACCGCGCACGTCTACGTCTGTGAGACCCCCGATGAGCCCGGCCGACACGGGCCCCTCGGCGAGGAGACGCTCACGGCCCGCTGGCACGATCCAGCGCAGCTCCCCGAGACACTCTTCCCGTGGTATCGCGAACCGCTGGCGCTCGCGCTCGCGGCCGCGGCGGCGCCCGTCGAGCGACACGAGCGCAATGGACCGGCCGCAATCTGGGCCGGGGCGCGCATCGACTGGCGCATGCGCCTGGCCCGGCTGCGGCGCGACGACTGAAACGGGAGCGGCCCCGTCGGGGGTCCGACGGGGCCGCTTCGGGCAGAGGACGGTTCGTTTGACGGATGAACTGTCGTTGGACCTGCCGCGTGATGGCTAGCGAGTCTGCTCCCGGAGGCCGCTGGCCTCCCACTCCTTGCTCAGCTGCTTCAGCTTCGTGGAGAACTCGTCGAACGGATCGTCGAACGAGAGGATGATCTCGGTGGTACGCGGGATGTCGTCGCCGTTGAGCAGTCCGCGGTAGCGGTTCAGGTTTGCGAGGATGGCCTCGGCGACCTTCAGCGCGCGCTTCTCGGTCTTGATCAGTGGCGACTGCAAGGTGTAGACGTTGTTGCGTCCCCAGAGACTCTCGTCTCGCACGATTGCGATCTCGCGGTAGACGCCGTTGATTGGATCGAAGTTGTACTCGACTCGGACCTCCTTGAAGATGTCCGAGTTGCCGGTGTAGAAGCCGCGCTCCTTCTCGACCTTCCCGAGCTGTCTGCATCGGGGGCAATAGAAGGTGTCGCCATGATTCAGCAAGAACACGCCCTTGGCGTAGTCCTCGCAGTCCGTGTTCTCGCAGTAGCCGACGCCGCGTTTCATGCTGGCCATGCCCGCTAAATCGCCCTCTGGCCCGATGCTACAAATGCTCCGGATCCGGTGTGGGCCGGTTGGGGGAATCCAGAGCAAGCCGCATGCCATGCGGCTCGGTGGTACGACGAACGTTTGTCGGGTCGCACCGTTGCTACTTGTTCTGCCTCTTCATTGCCTCGAAGCCACCAGCCTTCGCCGGTGTCCTCAGAGTAGGTCTACCTGCCAGAGCCAGGGAATCGAGCTACCTACCACGCAGCTTTCGTCGAAAGACCGCCCGTGCGCACTGGGTGCGCGCCTAGCTCCCGCAGGGGGTGGGGGGCGATTCTCCTTCGATGAAAGAGAGTGGAAGCGCAGCCGAGACCGAGACTCTTCTGTATATACGGCTCTCGTTGCCGACCTGTCAACTGGCTTTTGATTTCTACTGATTGCGCGCCAAGTTGCGAAATCGTTCCGCGCGTTCCCGAGGGGAATCCGCGCGGAAATCACTCGTCCAGCGCGTACTCGAAGACGAGGTAGGACACGACCCAGTAGATGCCGTCGACCACGATCAGCAGCTGGACGGCGTCGTAGGGAATGGCCCGACCGGCCAGGACCTCGCTGGTCGCGCGGACACAGCCGGCGAGCACTGGGAACAGCGCCGGCAGCAGCAGGATCGGGAGCAGGACCTCGCGGAAGCGTGTGCGCACCGCCATGGCCGCAAACAGGGTGCCGACGCTGCAGATGCCGAGCGTGCCCAGCGCGACGATGCCCGCCAGCCGGGGAGCCTGGCCGATCCAGTCGAGGTCGAAGGCGATGGCAAAGGCGAAGGCGACGATTGCCTGTACGACGCTGGTGAGCACGAAGCTCGCTACCGCCTTGCCCACGAAGACCGCGCCGCGATCGACCGGGGCCAGCGCCAGGCCCGAGAGCGCGTCGTTCTCGAGTTCCTGGGCGAACGAGCGGTTCAGTCCGAGCAATGCTGCGAAGACGTATGCCACCCACAGCAGCCCGCCGGCGTTGGCCTGGATCTGCTCGCGGCCGGTTCCCGCGGGCAGGGCGAAGTGGAATGTGACCACCACGAGCAGCGAGAACACGAGCATTGCCATCAGCCGCTCGCGCGCACGCCACTCGCTCACGAGGTCCTTCCACAGGATGGCGAGGATCACCCTCACGGGGTCGCTCCCGCTGCGCGAGCGTAGGCAGCCTCGAGCTCCGCGCGTTCGAGGCTGCCGCCGCGCGCGCGTGCAACGACTCGGCCGTACGCCAGCACGATTGCCTCGCTGGCGAGCCGGCTGGCCTGGTGCAGCTCGTGCGTCACCAGCACGCAGCTGCGCTCGCCGTCGCGCAGCGCCGCCAGGCGCTCCGCCAGTGCATCCGCCGCGCCTCGGTCGAGGCCGGTGAACGGCTCGTCGAACAGCAGCAGCTCGGGGTCGTGGACGAGGGCGCGTGCGATCGACAGCCGTTGGCTCATGCCGCGCGAGAAGGTGCCGACGCGGCGCGCCGCGACGTGCGCGAGATCCTGTGTCTCGAGCAGCTCGGTGGCGCGCCGACCCGGCTCGGCGACGCCCTGCATTCGCGCGGTGAAGACCAGATTCTCGTGCGCCGTGAGCTCGGAGTAGAGCAGCGTGGCGTGTCCGACGTAGCCGACCAGTGCACGCGCAGCGCCTCGCCGGAGCGCCTGCTGATCGCGGCCGGCGACGCGCAGCTGGCCAGCGCTCGGTCGCGCCAGCCCCGCCAGGATCCGCAGCAGTGTCGACTTGCCGGCGCCATTGGGGCCGAGCACCGCGAGGCACTGGCCGGATTCGAGCTCGAGGTCGACGCCGCGCAGCGCGGCCACGGCTCCGAATCGCTTCTCCAGGCCGCGTGCGTGCAGCGCAAGCGTCACCCGGCGCCCCCCAGCTTGGCGCCGCAGCCCGAGCAGAAGGTCCAGCTCGTCTCGATCGGTCCGCCGCACTGCGGGCAGCCGGGGGTCGGCGCCACAGCCAGCG
>JAYZFK010000007.1:0-9539 GCA_036336835.1 Myxococcota bacterium
GGACCCCGGGCGGGGGGGGGGGGGGCGCCCGGGAGGAGGTCACCCACTCCTCCCGTCCGCCGGAGCCGTCCCTTCGTCGCGCGTTTCCCTGCCGTCGCACGGCGTGACGATGCGGGGAATTCGGAGCGAGTCGGCCTGTGCCCGAAGGCTCCTACCGCTGCTCCTTCTGCACTTCCATCGCATCACCCAAGCGAACCGGACGGGTGGCCCGCGACTTCTCACCCTACGCGCCACTAGCGCGAAGCGTCAAGCAGGTTGTCGCGCAGAACGACCCCGCCGACAGCCGGGAACGCAATCTACTAGTGGTTGACGAGAAAGCAACCGCGACGTCGTCGACTTTGAACGACTACAACGCGCGGCGCGAGATCGTCGGACGGCGTGCAGGCCTCGAAGTGCCGGCAGCGCGTCGCCGCGACTGCGCGACCCGACGGCGTTGCTGCAAGCCAGGCGTGCGGCGAATCGATCCGTCGGCTGGCACACAAACGCAGACCTCGAAGCGCTCGCGCGCGGTGAATTCCCGCCGATCAGGAGATCGCCGTCACTACCGCGGCGCGAGTCACGGGAGAGAGCCTGCCAAAGAGCCGATCCAGGCCGCGACGCCGGCGCCTCGGTGTCCCTGCTGCTCGCCGGACTCCTGGGGCAGGCTGCTAACCGCGGAACGTCAGCCAGTACCAGGCCAGACCGATCCACTCCCGCAGCCCGCGCCGGATGCGCCGGTAGCGTCGCGCGCGGTCCCCTGCCGCCGGACTGGTTGCCCGCACCGCGAGGCCAACGCGCTTGAACGCGAGCCTGGCGCGTCGCTGGTGATAGGCGTCGGTCACGATCCACACCTCGCTGCAGTCGTCGTCGCGCAGCAGCTCCGAGCAGCGCCGCGCGCTCTCGCGCGTGTTGGTCGCACACTCTTCGAGCAGCATCCGTTCGCGCGGAACCCCCGCCCGCTCGGCCACGCGCGCCATCACCTCGGCCTCGGAAGGCGGATGCTGCCCGACACCGCCCGTGAGCAACAGCCGCGCATCCGGCCGCTCTCTGACCAGGCTCACGGCGTGATCGATGCGCCGCCGCAGCGCGGGGCTCGGGGTGCCACCGGGCCGCACGGCGGCCCCGAGCACCACGACCACCGCGCGATTCACGTGTTCCACATCGCCCGCATGCGCGCAGCCACGTCGATGCGCGCCGCCGCGCGAGCTGGCGCAAGGCCGCGATCGTCACCCTCGGCGTCCACCGTCCCGTGGGCGACGCGCTCGAAGCCGTCGAGCACGGCATCGGGCAGGAAGCGCGAGCGCGGCGCGTAGACGTGGCGGTCGCCGCGCTTCGGCTGGTGGTGGACGTAGAAGCGCAGCGGCTGGACGAGTGCGAGCTCATCGCGCGCGCGCGTCATCGCCACATAGAGCAGGCGGCGCTCTTCTTCGATCTGCTCCTCGTCGCGCACGGCCATGTCCGACGGGATGCAGCCGTCGACCACGTTCAGGATCGCGACGGCATCCCACTCCTGTCCTTTCGCAGAGTGGATGGTGGACAGCACCAGCCAGTCCTCGTCGAGCTGCGGATCGCCGGCTTCGTCGCCGCTCAGGTCGGGTGGATCGAGCGCGAGCTCCGACAGGAAACGCTCGCGCGTCGGATAGTTGGAGGCGATCCGCTCGAGCTGTTCGAGATCGGCCGCGCGCACCTGCGGCGAGTCGTACGCGCGCTCGAGCCGCGGGCCGTACCAACGGCGCACGCGCGCGACCTGGCCGGGCCACGGGGTCCGGTCGCCCGCGAGGGCGCCGAGCAGCTCGCACAGCCCGGGCCACTGCTCGGCGGCGGCTGCCGCGATCCGGTGGGCGCGCAGTCGCTCGAAGCGATGTCCGCCCGCCTCGAGCTGGGCAAAGGCGCGTCGTGCGCCCGCCGGACCGACGCCGGGAAGCAGCTGCAGCACGCGGTAGGCGGCCACGACATCGCGCGGGTTCTCGATCCAGCGCAGGATGCACAGCAGATCCTTGACGTGCGCGGCCTCCAGGAACTTGAGCCCGCCGTATTTCACGAACGGGATCCGGCGGCGGCCGAGCTCGACCTCGAGCGCGTCGCTGTGATGGCCGCTGCGAAACAGCACGGCCTGACGCCGCAGCGCGATGCCCTGCTCGCGCAATGCGAGTACGCGTTCGACGACGTAGTCGACCTGGGCGGTCTCGTCTTCGACGCTGACCAGCAACGGCTTCTGTTCCGAGGCCCGCGTCGAGAACAGGTTCTTGGTGAAGCGCTCCTTCGAGAGACCGATCACAGCGTTGGCTGCCTCGAGGATGGGCTGCACCGAACGGTAGTTGTGCTCCAAGGTGACGACACGTGCCGGGACCGAGAACTGCTCCGGGAAGTCGAGGATGTTGCGCACCTCGGCCGAGCGGAACGAGTAGATCGACTGAGCGTCGTCGCCGACCACGGTGAGGCCGCGTCCATCGGGCTTGAGCGCGGTCAGGATCGCGGCCTGCAGCCGATTCGTGTCCTGGTACTCGTCGACCAGTACGTGGTCGAAGCGGCGGCCGACGTCGTGGGCCAGCGCCGGTTCTTGCATCAACACGTGCCAGTACAGCAGCAGATCGTCGTAGTCGAGCACGCAGCGCGACTGCTTTGCCTCGACGTAGGCCGCGAACAGCGTGCGGAGATCCTCCGCCCAGTCCGAGCACCACGGGTAGCCAGCCTCGAGGGTCGCTGCGAGATCGCACTGCGCGTTCACGGTGTGCGAGTAGATCGCCAGGCAAGTGCCCTTCCTGGGGAACCGGCGATCACCTCGGGCAAGGCCGAGATCCCCGCGCAGCCAGTCCAGCAGATCCGCCGCGTCCGAGCGGTCGAGCACGGTGAAGGCGGGATCGAGTCCGGCTGCATCCGCATACAGCCGCAGCAGTCGATTCGCGATTGCGTGGAAGGTGCCCGACCACTGGAGCCTGCCCTGCCCCCCCCGCACCGGAGCATCGAAGGCTTCGTCCGCCTCGGCCCGGGTATCTGCCAGGATCTGCCCTGCGCGTCGCGTCATCTCGACAGCGGCGCGACGCGTGAAGGTGAGGAGCAGGATGCGGCGCGGAGCCACGCCCACCTGAATCAGCTGTGCCACGCGGTGCGCCAGCGTGCTGGTCTTGCCGGAACCGGCGCCCGCGATCACCAGCAGAGGCTCCGGGGCCAGCTCGCTGCCCTCGGCGCCGATGCCGTGCAGCACGGCCTCGCGCTGGGCCCCGTTCAGAGAATCGAGAGTGGACTCGCTGGCCATCGCCGATCCAGTGCGAAGACCTCACGCTCCGGCAGGTGCCGACGCACCATCCGGAGGCGGCTCCGGGCTACGGGGGGGGCCGGGAACACTAGGCGAAACTCGAACGAAAGCAACTGCCGGCCGCCGCGCCATACTCCGCCTGCCCATGCGCCCAGTTCTGCTCGCTGCCCTCACCCTGACCCTCAGCCTGGGCTGTTCCGCGCTAGGGCCACCCTCGCCGGTCTACCGCTGGGAACAGCACGGCCACACGACCTTCTGGCGCTTCGTGCCCCTCTCGGCGAGCAGCAATCAGCATCCCAGCCAGACAGACTTCACGCGTGCGCAAAGCATCTGCCAAGGCGCCGACTCCGAGAGCTGTCTGGCCGGTCTCGGCTTCTACCCCGGCCAGTGCAGCGACGGACGGGACAACGATTCCGACGGCCTGACCGACTACCCCGCCGATCCTGGCTGTGCGGGAGCGTACGCGCTCGACGAAGCACCCGCCTGCGATGATGACCGCGACAACGACGGAGATGGGCTGGCGGACTGGGACGGCGCGGGCTTCACGCACCCCGACCCCCCGTGCGTAGCCGAGCCGTGGCTCGATCAAGAGCAAGCAAGGCGTCGCCGATTCTTTGGCCTGCCGTTCTAACGTCGACCGTCGACGAAGCTACGCCATCGTCACTGCCTCGGCTGACGCGCGTCAGTCCGTTGACCCAGCCGCCGTCGTCTCTAGGACACCTCACCGCTCAGCTAACTCCGCAGTTCACAGAAAAGTGTTTCAAGACAAACCTCTAGCGAGGTAGAGTGTTCTACCCTGTAGGGAAGTTGCTGCTTGATCTTCGACGCGCTCGCGCGCCATCGGCAGGGCGAGCTCGAACGGCCTGCTCCTCCACGTAGGGCAAGCCCCCTGGAGTGAACGCGAGTCAGGCCGGAAATGCCGCAATGTCGGGCCTAATCCGTCCGGCGCGGACTCGTCGAGCCCAAAGCAACCGGACCATGCAGACCGAATCGAAACTGGTAAACGGGAGAGGGAACATCCATGTGCTCATCTGAACGCCGGTTGGGCGGCGGACTCGCTGCTGCAATCTCAAGCATCATCGCGGTCGGCGTCGTATTGCCGGCTGCGGCAAGCAGCTTCGACGAGGCGATGGATTCCCGCGAAGGTGGAAACGAGTCTTCGCAACAGTCGCAGCAGAAGATCGACGAGCTGGCTAACCAGACGGACTCGCTGCTCACGCAGTACCGCAACGTCCTCAACCAGCTCGACGCCGTGCGCGTCTTCAACAAGCACATGCGTGGCTTGATCGCCGAGCAGGAGGCCGAGAAGGCCTCGCTGACCGAGCAGATCGACAGCGTCGAGCTGGTCGGCCGGCAGATGACACCACACATGCTGAAGATGATCGACTCGCTCGAGCGCTTCGTGGAGCTCGACGTGCCCTTCCTGAAGGAAGAGCGCAGAGATCGGGTGGCTTTCCTGCGCGACGCGATGGGCAAGTCCGACGTGACGGATGCGGAGAAGTACCGCGCCATCATGGAGGCCTATCAGATCGAAAACGAGTTTGGCCGCACGATCGAGGCCTATGAGGGCGAGATCGAGGTCGCGGGCGAGCCGCGCGAGGTCGACTTCCTCCGCCTCGGCCGCGTTTCGTTGCTGTACCGCAGCTACGACGGCTCGTTGGCTGGTGCCTGGGACCAGAGAAAGCGTGCCTGGGTCGAGCTCGACCGCGGCTACGACGAGCCGATCAAGGCCGGACTGCGCATGGCGCGCAAGCAGGCTGCTCCTTCGCTCATCCTCGCACCCGTTCCCGCCGCGGAGGACGCCCAGTGATCAAGCGCGACACCCGATGGATTTCCCTCCTGCTGGCCGCCCTGCTCGCCTCTGGGAGCGCGGCGATCGCGCAGGAAGAGGCCCCTCCCGAGGGCGATGCCGACGCGGCACCCGAGACAGTCGATGCCAAACCCAAGGCGATGGATCTCGACGCGCTGCTGGCCGCCGTGCAACAGGGCTGGGAGGACGAGCGCAAGGAGAACCAGCGGCGCGAGGACGTGTTCGCCGCGGCCAAGCAGGACCAGGCCAAGCTGCTCGCCGACGCCGAGGCCGCCCTGGCACGCGAAGAGGCGCTGAGTCAGCAGCTCGAAGAGACTTTCGCGAGCAACGAGATCGAGTTGGCGCAGCAGACCGATCTCCTCGCATCCAAGCTCGGCACTCTCGGGGAGCTGTTCGGCGTCGTACGCCAGGTATCGGGCGACACACGCAGCCACATCGAGGAGTCCGTGACGAGCCTGCAGCTCGGTCGCGAGCGAGCGGACTTCCTGCTCGAGCTCGGCAAGAGCAAGAAGCTGCCCGCAATCACCGATCTCGAGCGCCTCTGGTACGAACTGCAGCGGGAGATGACCGAGTCCGGCAAGGTGACGCGCTTCACCGCCCCGGTCGTCAAGGGACAGGGAGAGACGACGGAACAGTCGGTGATCCGGGTCGGCACCTTCGCCGTCGTCTCGAACGGCCGCTACCTGGTCTACGAAGAGGGCAAGCTCAAGGAGCTGGGCAAGCAGCCCCAGGCTCGGTACGTCAACGCGATTCCGGATTTCGAAACCGCCACGGAAGGCCTGGTCGAGCTCGCACTCGATCCGTCGCGAGGGCAGATCCTGAAGTTGCTGGTGGACACGCCAACCTTCCAGGAGCAGATCCCGATGGGCGGCACCGTCGGATACGCGATCATCGTGCTCGGTGGGCTCGCAGCCATCGTCGCAGTGGTCCGCTGGCTGATGCTTTCGGTCACCAGCCGCAAGGTGAGCGCGGCGCTGAAGAACCCGGTTGCGAGCGAAGGCAATCCGCTCGGACGCGTGATCCAGGTCTACGAGGCGAACGCCAACGCCGATCCCGAAACGCTCGAGCTCAAGCTCGACGAAGCGATCATGCGCGAGACCACGAAGCTGGAACGCTTCACTTGGCTGATCAAGGTCGTGTCGGTGGTGGCACCGCTGATGGGTCTGCTCGGAACCGTCACAGGCATGATCCGCACCTTCCAGATGATCACGCTGTTCGGAACCGGTGACCCGAAGATGATGGCGAGCGGGATCTCCGAAGCGCTCGTCACGACGATGCTCGGCCTGATGGCTGCGATCCCGCTGGTGCTGCTGCACGCCGCAGTGGCGGCGAGCAGCAAGCGCGTGATCGGCGTGCTCGAGGAGCAGAGCACCGGCTTGGTGGCTACCCGCGCCGAGGGAGTCGAATAGCCATGCTCGAGCCGATGTATCTAGTGCGCGACTTCCTGGAGACGGGGGGTCGCGTGCTGGTATTCATCCTCGTGACCACGTTCCTGATGTGGAGCCTGATGGTCGAACGCTTCTGGTACTTCCGCTTCGGTCATCCGAAAGAGGCCGAGCGGGCGCTCAGCCTCTGGGAAGCGCGCAGCGAGCACACCTCCTGGACGGCCCATCAGGTCCGACGCATGCTGATCGGGCAGGTCTCGGCGCGGCTCAACTCGGGCATCGCCATGATCAGGACGTTCGTGGCGCTGTGCCCCCTGCTCGGCCTGCTCGGAACCGTGACCGGCATGATCGAGGTGTTCGACGTGATGGCCATCGCGGGGAACGCCAACGCGCGAGCAATGGCCTCCGGCGTGTCGCGCGCCACCATTCCCACCATGGCGGGCATGGTGGCCGCGATCTCGGGCCTGATCTTCAGCGTGCAGATCGAGCGATTCGCAGCGGACGAAACCGAGCGGATCACGGACGCGATGACGAACGTCTAGCCCGGCCGCGGGCGGAACGGAAGGAATGCAAGCATGCAGAGGCGACGCGGCGGCAGAGCCGAAGACGAGAGCGAAGTCAACCTGACGCCCATGTTGGACGTAGTGTTCATCATGCTCATCTTCTTCATCGTCACGGCTTCGTTCGTCAAGGAATCGGGAATCGACATCAACCGCCCCGATGCCCAGACGGCCGAGAAGAAGGAACAGGGCAACATCCTGGTCGCCATCAGCCCCAACGGCCAGATCTGGATCGACAAACGCCAGGTCGATGTTCGCGCGCTACGCGCGAACATCGAGCGCCTGAAGGCGGAGAATCCCCAGGGCGCCGTGGTGATCCAGGCCGACAAGGATTCCAAGAACGGACTACTCGTCAAGGTGATGGACGCCGCACGCCTGGCGGGCATCAAGAACGTTTCGATTGCCGCGACCGAAACCAACTAGCGCCGGCTAGACGGCAACTCGCAGGGGCCCGACATGCTTCCTCGCTACCTGATCGCAGTGTTCCTCGGCGGCACCGTGACGTTCGGGCTGTTCTTCCTGATGCAGCAATTGATCGCGATGGCCGACGCCCGACCGGGCGATCTCTCCAAGGGCCAGGTCATCGAGTTCGTTCGCCTCAAGAAGAATCAACAGCTCCAGACCAAGGATCGCGAGATCCCGGACAAGAAGCCGCCGCAAGAGCCGCCGCCCCCGCCGCCGCTCTCGACCAGCCAGAACGACAAGCCGGACGCGAATGCCAGCGGCTTCGCCCAGAGCTTCGATCTGGCGGCCGACCTCGGCGGGCCGAGCATTGGCGCCGGCGTCGCGACGGTCGACACGGATACGATCCCGCTGGTGCGCGTCGAGCCGACGTATCCGATCCGGGCGACGGAGCGCGGCATCGAGGGCTGGGTACAGGTCGAGTTCACGATCAGCCCGCGCGGCACCGTCGTCGATCCGATGGTCACGGCCTACGAGCCGAGCTCGATCTTCAACCAGTCCGCGTTACGCGCGGTCCGTCGCTGGAAGTACAACCCGAAGATCGTCGACGGAAAGCCCGTGTCGCGACCCGGCGTGAAGGTGCTACTCGACTTCACCCTCGACAACGTGTGAGACCATCTGCGGAGTCATCTCATGATTGGATTCGCTCGAACTACCATCACCCTCTCGCTCTGCCTGCTGATCGCGGCTGCCGCCGGCGACGCCTTCGCGCAGCAAGGGCGCGGCAAGAAGCGCGAGAGGCGCGTGAGCCAAACCATGAGCCGGCCGGTCGCGGTCAAGCTGATCGCGGCGCAGGAGATGCTCCAGAACGACCGGATCGAAGCAGCCAAGAAGGAGCTCGACGTCATCATCAAGCGCCGAGGCCTCCGCCCGCTCGAGCTCGCCAACATCTACAACCTGTACGCCTACGTTGCGAACGAGCAGGACCAGCCCAAGGCGGCCATCGCCTACTTCGTCAAAGCGATCCAGGAGGACGCGCTCCCCCTCGCTCAACAGTACGGCCTCGAGTACAACGTCGCGCAGCTCCACATGATGCAGGGCGACTTCGAGCGCGCGCTCGCGATCCTGCGCGCCTGGTTCAAGAAGACGCGCGCCAAGGACTCGCCGGTCACACCCAACGGCGGGAACTACTACATGCTGGCGCTCTGTTACCTCAATCAGACTCCGCCGAACATCGAACGCTCGCGCAAGCCAGCCGAGCTCGCGATCGAGGTGAGCGAGAACCCGCAGGAGAACTGGCTGCGCATGCTCGGCCAGATCTACTACATGCAGAGGGAATACGCGCTGATGGCGAACGTGCTCGAGCAGCTGATCGAGCGGTTCAACAAGGCCGAGTACTACAAGCAGCTCTCGGGCGCGTATGCCGAAGCCGGCGAGGAACAGAAGGCGCTGGCCGTACTCCAGCTGGCGTACACGCAGGATCTACTGGGGCGTGACCGCGAGCTCCGCCATCTGGCCCAGCTGTACCTGTTTCACGATATCCCGTATCGCGCGGCGCTCGTGCTCGAGAAGGGTCTCGATGACGGCATCCTCGAGGCGGACCTCGACAACCTGAAGCTGCTGGCCGACGCCTGGATCGCCGCTCGCGAGCCCGAGAAGTCGTACGAGCCTCTCGGCATCGCGGCGGGCCTCGCCGAAAACGGAGACCTGTACATGCGTCTGGGCCAGGCCTACGTGCAGAAGCAGCGCTGGGAGGACGCCGACGAGGCGCTTGGCAACGCCCTCGACCACGAGGATCTGGACGATCGCGGGAACGTACATCTGCTGCGCGGCGTGGCCCGCATGAACCGCGAGAGTTGGAAGGCCGCGCGGGCTTCGTTCGAGGCAGCCGCCCGATTCGACGACAGCAAGAAGTCCGCCCAGCAGTACAAGAAGTACCTCGAGGCGCGAAAGCAGCAGCTCGAGGCCCTGCGAAGCTAGTCGGGGCCGCCGACCCCATGCGCAGCCATCGCTTTCCCGTCGAGGCCGGACACATCGAGCTGTTCGCCCGCGCTCTCGACGACCCCAACCCGATCTACTCGGATCCAGCCTACGCAGCCACGACCGAGTGCGGCGGCGTGATCGCACCCCCCACCTTCACGCAGGCC
>JAYZFK010000008.1:0-45952 GCA_036336835.1 Myxococcota bacterium
CCCGGCCGGCCGATCCGTGCGACCGAGGCCGCGCTGGTCGTAGGAGAGAACCTCGAACTCCCGGACGAGCGGTCCCTCGAACACGCCGGGCTTGTGGCGTAGATCGCCGCCGCTGCCGCCGATGAACAGCAGCCGAGGGCCGGTGCCGTGAATCTCGTAGTAGATCTCGATGCCGTGGACACGTGCCCGCTGCGCGTCTTCGCTCATGGCGTCCTCCGCGACGTGACGAGTCTCGGATCCTCTCACACGGCGCAGGTTTCCGATCGCGCGATTACCATTGCGCTTGTCGCGGGCCGATCGCGTCGGATAGGCTGGTGCACCGACTAGGAGGAAGCAAGCATGGCCGAGGCGGCACTCAAGCGAATCGAAAAGGGGATCAACGAGCTCGCGGCGCAGCAGGAGGCAATCTCGCAGCGCCTCCAGGCCCTAGAGGGCCGCGTGTCCAGCGCGCTGGGCGGCGCGGCGTCGCGCGAGGAGGTGATCGGGCTGCTCGACGGCTTCCGCGCGGGGGAGGCCCTGGGTGCGGCCTCGATCGGTGCCTGGATCGACGTCTGCACCACCGACTGCGTGCGCGGCGCACTGCGCACGATTGCGCAACGCGAGGCGATGCACGCCCGGCTGCTGGAGCAGCGCCTGCGCGAGCTGGGGGCGGAGCCGAGCTTCGAGATCCCCGCTGCCGAGGTGGAGCGCGCGATGAAGGGGCTGGGCTCGACCGAGCAGACGGACGCGCAGAAGCTGCTCGAGTTCGCGCAGAGGTACCCGGACGCGGATGCCCTGCTGAAGCCGCTTTGCGACGTGGCGGATCGCCTCGATCACGATCAGGAGACGCAGTGGCTGCTGCGCACGATCATCCAGGACGAGCGCTCGACGCTCGCGGTCGTGCACGAGGCCTGCGCCATGCTCAACCCGCAGGCAGCCTGAGCCCGCCGCGGGCGCGGCCCGCGAACGGGGCTGCGGGTCGGTGTCAGGCAGCTCCGCCGATCCGGCTACGCTTTCGGGGTGGACGATTCCGAGAAGCTCGAGGCGCTGCTGGAGCTGGCTCGCGCGGCGGAACTCGAGATTCGCAGCGTCGGCTTGCACGCTCAGCCGGCGGGTGAGCCCGTGCCCACGAGCGCGGTGTGTCGTGTGCGCGATCAGGTCTGGATCGTCCTGTGCGCGGCCGACCCGCCCGAGCGACACCTGCGGGTGCTGGCCGAGGCACTGCGCAGCCACCGTTCCGCCTGGCTGGAAGAACGCTGGATTCCTCCGGCTTTACGCGATCTTCTGTAGGCGGCGCTCGAGGGTCGCTCGCGGCTCCCTGCCGGCCAGTAGCCGGCCAGTAGCCGGCCAGTAGCCGGCGAGCAGCCGGCGAGTCGAATTGCCAGACGCGGGCGTCTTGACCCGCAGTCCGCCCGCTCGGTACCCTCCGGCTGTGCGAGGGCAATCGCAGGTCGCGATGTCCATCGAGTACGCCACAGAGCCGGGACCCCCGAAGCCCGGAAGACCAGGGACACGCCTTTCCAGCCCAGACGACGGTCGGATCCCATCTCGCGTGGGACCGATACGGGGGCGGAAGACGGGTGGTCGCTGCGAGCGGCCCACCGATCGCGCCTCCGGATCCTCCGGCAGGCGCTTCTCTTGCTCTTCGATCGCTTCGACTCGCGGGTGCCGACTGGACCGGAGGTACGGACCATGTCGACCGTGACCGCTTCTTCGGCGCGGGAGCACCGCGTCACTGTTCGTTCGCTCTGCCGCGCCAAGCGCAAGGCCGAGCCGATCACGATGCTCACCGCCTACGACTTCACCTTCGCCCGGATCTTCGACGCCGCCGGTGTCGACCTGCTGCTGGTCGGCGACTCGCTCGGGAACGTCGTCCAGGGAGAGGCGACGACGCTGCCGGTGACGCTCGAGGAGTCCATCTATCACACGCGGCTGGTCGCGCGCGGCGCGACGCGCGCGCTCGTGGTCGCGGACATGCCCTTCGGGTCGTATCAGGTGAGCCCCGAGGAGGCCGTGCGCAACGCGATCCGCTTCGTCAAGGAATCCGCCGCGCAGGCGGTCAAGCTCGAGGGTGGGAGTGCGATGCTCCGGACCAGCGAGCGGATCGTCGCTGCCGGCATCCCGGTGATGGGCCACGTCGGGTTGACGCCGCAGTCCGTGCACACCATGGGGGGTCTGCGTGTACAGGGCCGCGGCGAGCGCGGCCGCTCACGCGTGATCGAGGACGCGATCGCGGTACAGGAGGCCGGCGCGTTCGCGGTGGTGCTCGAGGGCATCCCGAGCGATCTGGCGAAGGAGATCACGAGCACGCTGTCGATTCCTACGATCGGGATCGGCGCCGGCGTCGAGTGCGATGGGCAGGTGTTGGTGATGCACGACCTGCTCGGGCTCTCGGAATGGACACCGAGCTTCGTGAAGCAGTACGGAAGTCTGGGGCAGTCGGCGGCGCAGGCCGCGCGCGCCTACATCGACGACGTGCGCCATCGCAAGTTCCCCGGCGAGGAGCACGCGTACCGCTAGCGCGGCCGGGTCGTATGATGAAGATCATTCGCACCGTCCGAGGGCTCCAGGCGCTCGCCGATTGCGAGCGCGCCGCCGGGCAGCGCATCGCGCTGGTGCCGACGATGGGGGCGCTGCACGCGGGGCATCTCTCGCTGATCGACGAGGCGCGCAAGCGCGCCGACGTGGTGGTGGTGTCCGTCTTCGTCAACCCCGCGCAGTTCGACGATCCGAGCGACTACGCGGGCTACCCGGCGACCTTCGAGGCAGACCGCGATGGGTGCGCGCAGCGAGGAGTGAACGCGATCTTCGCGCCGCCGCCCGAGGAGCTGTATCCCGAGGGCGCGCAGACCTGGGTCGAGGTCAGCGAGCTCGCCAGGCCCCTGTGCGGGGCGGCGCGCCCGGGTCACTTCCGCGGCGTGACCACGGTCGTCAGCAAGCTGTTGCTCGCGGCCAAGCCGCACTGCGCCGTGTTCGGCCAGAAGGACTTCCAGCAGCTCGCCGTGATCAGGCGCATGGTTCGCGATCTCGGCTTCGACGTCGAGATCGTGGGCGCGCCGACCGTGCGCGAGCCGGATGGGCTCGCCATGAGCTCGCGCAACGTCCATCTCTGTCCGACGGGGCGGCGCCAGGCACTGGCCATCGTGCGCGCGCTCGAGGCTGCCGAGCAGGCCGCGGTGCTCGGAGAGCGCTGCGGCGATCGCATCCTGGAGCTGGTCGCAGACGAGCTCGCGACCGCGACGCTCGGCGAGATCGACTACGCCGAGCTGCGCGATCCCACGACACTCGAGCTCGCGCCGGCCGAGCTCGCCGGCGACGTCCTGCTCGCGCTGGCGGTTCGTTTCCGCAGCGAGCAAACGTCGGACGGCGAGGGGCATGTGCGGCTGATCGACAACCGGGTTCTGCCGACCGGGCCCGTGTCTCGGGCAATGAGGAGACCCTCCCAGTGACGCGTACCATGCTCAAATCCAAGATCCACCGCGCGACGGTGACCGAAGCCAACATCGAGTACGAAGGCTCGGTCACGATCGATCGCGACCTGCTGGACGCTGCCGACCTGCGTCAGTACGAGCAGGTGGACGTCTGGAACTGCACCAATGGCAACCGGCTCACGACCTACGTGATCGAGGGCCGCCGCGGCTCGGGCGATATCTGCATCAACGGCGCTGCGGCCCACCTGATCAAGCCGCTGGACCTGGTCATCATCGCGAGCTGGACCCAGGTCGACGATGCGGAGGCCGACGACTACGACGCCCGGCGCGTCTTCGTGGACTCTCGCAACCGCATTCGCGACTAATGCCCCAATGGGGCCGGCCCGCGCGACCGCGGTGAGCGCGCAGACTCGCCGGCCCGGCTAGTCTTGTGGGGTCATGGCCAGGTCGCAGGGGAAGCAACGGGCTCGGGGCGACGGCTCCCGATTGATCGCCCGCAACCGGCGAGCGCGCTTCCAGTACGAGGTGGTCGATACGCTCGAGGCGGGCATCGTACTGCTGGGCCCCGAGGTCAAATCGTTGCGCGAGGGTCGCGCCAACCTCGGTGATGCCTATGCCAGCGTGCGCCGAGGAGAGTGCTTCCTGCACAAGCTCCACATCGGCCCCTACGAGCCCGCGACGCGCGAGAACGGCGATCCGCTGCGCGACCGCAAGCTGCTGCTGCACCGCTCGGAGATCCACAAGCTCGAGGGTCGGGTAAACGAGAAGGGGCTCACGCTGATACCGCTCTCGTTGTACTGGAAGGACGGCCGGGCCAAGGTCGAGCTCGGGCTCGCGCGCGGCAAGCACGTGCGCGACAAGCGCGAGACGATCAAGCGGCGGACGGACGAGCGCGACGCCCAGCGAGCGATGCGGCGGGGCAGGGGACGCTAGTGCGCGGGGCGTCGTGCGGCTGGGCGCTGCTGGTGCTCGCCGCCTGCCTTGTGCCACCCGAGTCCCCGGGTCCTTCCGACTTCGCCACTCCCTATCGGCCGGACCGCCGCGACTACATTGCGTTCCGCGAGGCCCACCGCGAGATCCTCGAGCCGAACTACCTGCCCTTCATGCTCCACCGCTTTGCCAGCGAGGGGCCGGAGGGCGATCTGTTGATTCTGTGTCGCTGGGCGAGCGACCGGATGCCGATCGAAGTCGCCGTCGAGGCGCCTGCGATTCCCGAGGCGCTGCAGGACGAGGTCCATCCGACCGCCCCGCAGCTCTTCGTGGCGGGTGTCGAGCAGGCGCTGCGGATCTGGGAGGACGAGCTCGAGGGGCTCGTCCGCTTCCGGCGCGTCGCAGCCGGCGAGGAGCCGGAGCTGCGCATCCGCCTGCTCGGCGAGCGAGCGCCGATGCCGCGGCCCGACGTCGTCGTGCTCGGTGCTACGCAGGCGCTGCTCGCCGCCTGCCAGGTGGAGGACTGGGATCCCGACGCGAACCAACTTCGGGTGCAGTTCGACGTTCCGGAGCTCGTCCTGTATCTGGCCGACGAGCACGGATTGCTGACGCCCGGACAGGTCGAGCGGGTCGCGCTCCACGAGATCGGCCACGCGCTAGGCATGCTCGGCCACAGCCCGATGCCGGGCGACATGATGTTCGAGGCCTATCGGGAGCGCTACGCGGTGGAGACGTTGTCCGAGACGGACGTGAACTCGTTCGTGTCGCTCTACCGCATGCCCAACGGCGTCCATTACGGCTACGTCGCGCCCGGACGCCCGACGCCTCGGCTCCCGCCCCTGCCGCCGAGTGGGGAGCCGGTGTTGCGGGCTGCTCCTCACGTGGACACGGCGCGCGGCTTCTCGCTGCGGCTACCCCAGGGTTGGCTGTGGGCCGAGGCAGCGCGCGGACTGTTCGCGGCCAACGGCCCGGCCTGGGAGTACGACGCGTCGCTCGAGCTCAGCGTATGGCCTTACGGCGATGTCGAGAGCTTTCTGGCCCGCTATGCCGGCGCGTTGTTCGAGGGCACCTGGTTTCGGCGCCGCGCTCCGACGGTCGTAGCCGGCCGCGCGGGCTTGCGCGTCCAGGTGGAGGATGCATCGGGCCGCAACGCCCGAGACCTGCGCCTGGTACCGCTCGGGGATGGTCGGCTGCTCGTGATCGTGGCCCAGTCGCCGGTCGAGGCCGAAATCGCCTGGTCCCGCTGGTTCGAGGCCTCGATCGCGACGCTGGAGCTGGCGACCGACGATCGCGGCTGGAGATAGGCGGCGGTTGGACTGAGAATCCGACTGCGGCGGCTATTCGATCGGCGCGGCGGGCGCGGAGACGCTCAGCATCTCGCTCTCGACACCCATGGCGGCGAGCGTGTCGCGGTTGAAGTTCGCGATCGCGTTTGCTTGAGCTCGGCTCAGTGCCTCGCCTCCGTTGCCGGAGATGACGATGCGCTCTCCCGCCTCGCTCTCTGCGGCCCCGTCCCGGGTCGCGGCGGACTCGGCCACGCTGGGCGACCACTGCGCACAGCCGGCCGCGACGACGAGCAGGGTGATTGGGATCAGCAACAAACCGGTCAGATTCATCGGGTGCGAGCGCATCGAGACCTCCAGGTGCCTGATTCCTTCTACCCCGTCCTCCCGGCGCGGTGCGTCCCTCGAATGGGGGAGGCCAAGCCTCCTGTCCCCGTGGGGGCGCGGGCCGGATCGGACTGTGCCCAGCGGCGAGGCGCGCCGATAAGGAGACCATGGTGCCTTCCAGAACCCAGTGCGATGCCCGCCT
Organism: Myxococcota bacterium; assembly: GCA_036336835.1. GTDB lineage: Bacteria > Myxococcota_A > UBA9160 > UBA9160 > UBA4427 > JAYZFK01. The sequence continues at coordinate 6,153 of JAYZFK010000008.1, forward strand.
GCTGGTGAACGCGTTGCTCGACCACGTCGCAGGGCCCGAACGGGCTCGTGCAATCGAGCAGCTGGGCGGTCTCCAGGGCGCTGTCGATGCCAGGCGGCTCGCCGCGGCGATGCGTGCAGCCCGTCTCGACGAGGCCGAGGCGCGGCGCGTCGGAGTCGCGGCCGCCGCCGCGGTCGACGTTGCGCTCGCGGCGCGTCAGGCCGGGGTGGGCTCGACCGAGCGGGCGCTGCGCCAGGCTGACCGCTTGCTGCCTCGCGAGCACGCGACCGGTGTGTTCGAGATTCGTGCCCTCGAGCGGGGCGAGGCGCGGGTGGCTTACGCGGCGCCCGATGCTGTCGATCCGCTGCTGTGCGCCGCGCGCGCGGGGCTGCTCGCCGGATTGCCGCGCTGCTTCGGTGCGCAGCTTGCCCGCGTCGAGGAGATCGAGTGTGCCCATCGCGGTGCCGAGGCCTGCACCTATCGGGTGCGCTGGCGCCGTGGTATTGCAGACCGCCCACTGTTGCAGACGTTGATGATCGGTGCCCTGGCGGGAGCGGTGCTCGCGCTGGTGGGATGGGCACTTGCGCTGGTCAGCCCGTTGGCGAGCGTCACGTTGTTTGCGGCGCTCGGGGCGGCGGCAGCCGGCCGGCTCGTCGAAGCCAGCGGCGCAGCGCGAGTCGGTCATCAGGCAGGGCTCGTCGGCGAGCTCGAGCAGAGGATCGCCGAGCGCATGGACGATCTGGCGAAGCTCGATGCAACGGTGGCGCACCGCGAGCCGAGCGAGGTTGCCGGCGACCCCGTCCATCGGCGCTCCGCAGAGCACGAGCATGCCCTCCAGCGCGAGTTGACGGGCTTTGGTCGCGAGCTGTGCGCGCTGCGCACGTGTGTCTCGACTTCCGACACTTCGCTCCGGCACCAGCTCGAGGCCATCGGCGACCGGTTCGAGCAGCTCCGGGTCGAGGCCAATGGTCTGATCGGCGATTCGAGCGGCGAGCTCACGCGACACGGACGCGAAGACCTGAGCGCGCTGGTCGCGTACTGCGTCGAGCGCACGCGGCGCTCGGATGGAAACGCGCCCGAGATCACGCTCGATCTTCCGGCGGATCTCCCGTTCGTTCACTGCGATGCCGTGCAGATCGAGCGCGCAGTCGAGCAGCTGCTGCGCAACGCCTGTGAGTCGGCCGGGCCGTCCGGCGGGGTCGAGGTGATCGCGGTGGCGGTGTCCGGCGGCGTCGAGCTCAGCGTGCGCGACGACGGCCCGGACGCGGATCCGGATCGGGTCGAAGAGGCGTTCGATCCGTTCCTCGGCGGTGGCGCTGACCTGCCGGTCGAGGCCGCCGGGCTGCGCCTGGCGGCGCAGATCGTGGCCGAGCACGGCGGCTCGCTACTGCTGCATGCGGATGACGAATCGGGGACGCGCGCGAGCTTCGTGCTGCCGCTCGCGACGGCCGACTGATCCCGCGCTCCGGCTTCAGCGGCCGCGGCCGCGCAGGGCCTCGTAGAGCGGAGCGAAGCGTTCGAGTGTGCTCCGGGGCAGCGGCACGAGCTCGCCCAGCGCGCGGGCACCCCAGCTGATCTCGGCCGCGCGCTCGACCAGCGATGCCGCCTTCATGGTCTCTCCCAGGTCTCGCCCGATGGTCAGCAGCCCGTGGTTTGCCATCAGCACCGCGCCGCGGTCTCCGACGTGGCGTGCGACCTCGTCTGCCAGCGCGTGGCTGCCGGTCAGCTTGTAGTCCGCTACCGGTACGGCGCCGCCCACCTGGATATCGAACTCCTCGATCACGCACGGGATCGGCTGGTGCGTGAGGGCGAACATGGTGGAGTACCGGGCGTGCGAGTGGACCACGGCACCTGCTCGTACTGCGCCGACTCAGGTCCGGAGCGGCAAGTGCCGTGGTCTGGTCCTGCGGGGTTGCGGGCTCGACCCGCCTGCGGGCATGCCGCCGGGAGCGGGTGGCCTACCCTCTACGGGCTTCCGGACGGCGCGTCCGCGCGCGAGTCCGCGTTCATCGGGGAGGCTTCGATGCGCAGATCGGTCTGGCTGCTGATTCTCGGAATGGGGGCTTCGGCCTGTGCACTGCGGCCCGAGGGACCGTCGGGCGTGGTCGATCCGACCTCGCTGCGCGCTCTCTCGCTCGGTGCGGTGGTCGGCAGCGCGGGGCGTCACGGCGACCATGTCTGGCGGAGCATTCCGTATGCGGCGGCGCCGGTCGGGGAGCGGCGCTGGCGTGCGCCGAGTCCGCCCGAGCCGTGGGCCGACACGCTCGAGGCGCTGCACGACCCCGCGGTCTGCAGGCAGATCGCCACGATCGGAGGGGGCGTCGATGGCGCGGATGCCGGGGAGCCCACCGGCTCCGAGGACTGCCTGTATCTGAACGTGTTTGCGCCGCGTTTTTCGCCCGAGGCGGTGCCGGGCCCGGATGCGCGGCTACCGGTGATGGTCTGGATCCATGGGGGTGGCAACAGCATCGGGGACATCGCGATGTACGACGGTGGGCGGCTGGCAAGTGAGCACGGCGTCATCGTCGTCGCGCTGCAGTATCGGCTCGGGCCGTTCGGCTGGTTCCGACACCCGGCGCTGCGCACTACCGGGGCGAGCGACGAGGCGCGTTCGGGGAACTTCGGCACGCTCGATCTGATCGCGGCGCTGGGCTTCGTACGCGAGCACATCACTGCCTTTGGCGGCGACCCCGCCAACGTCACGATCTTCGGCGAGTCGGCCGGAGGTCGGAACGTGATCACCCTGTTGACCTCGCCAGCCGCTGGAGGCCTGTTCCACCGCGCGATCGTGCAGAGCGGTAGCGGGCGGACGACGGCGCCCGCAGTTGCGGAGAACCACGTCGACGATGCCGAGCCGGGGCACGTGGCCAGCTCGCGCGAAATCGTGCTCAACCTGCTGATTGCCGAAGGCGGCGCGGACAACCGCGCCGAGGCCCGCGCGATCGCAGCTGGCATGGATGAGGGCGAGACGGCGCGCTTCCTGCGCGGGCAGGAGGCCCAGGCGATCCTCGAGGCCTACCCGGTCCGCGGCTTTGGCATGCTCGATATGCCGCAGGTCTTTGCCGATGGCGTCGTGCTGCCCACCGCTTCGACATTCGAGCTGTTCGAGCGCGGCGCCTATCATCAGGTGCCGCTCATGCTGGGGACCACCCGCGACGAGGGCAAGACGTTCCAGCTTGGGAACCCGGAGCTCGTCGACCTGCGTCTCGGTGTACTGCCGTCGGTCAAGGACTGGGATCGGTACGACCGCGAGGCGGAGTACGGCGCGAAGCTGTGGAAGGCGGTCGGGGTCGACGAGCTCGCGCGGCGCGCCCAGGCGGTACAGGGACCGAGCGTCTACGCCTACCGCTTCGACTGGGACGAGGAGCCGACTCGCCTGTTCCTTCTCGACTTCAGCCGGCTGCTCGGCGCGGCACATGGCCTCGACGTGTTCTTCGTCTTCGGTGGATTCGACGTCGGCGCGCTCGCTTTTCCGTTCTTCGATGCGGGCAACGAGCCCGGCCGCGTCGAGCTGTCGGATCGCATGATGTCGTACTGGGCCGAGTTCGCGCACGCCGGTGCGCCAGGACGCGGGCGCGCCGGCGATTTGCCGGAGTGGAGCGCCTGGGCGCAGCGACCGGACGAGACTCCGAGTCTGATGCTCCTCGACAGCGAAGCGGGCGGCGGGGTGCGCATGGTCGCCGAGACGGTGAGTGCGCCGGACATCGTGAGTCAGGTGGCTTCGGACGCTCGGTTCCCAGACGATGGGGCGCGCTGTGCCTTCCTGCGGCGAGACCGGCGCGGGTACCTGACGGAGGCCGACGTGGCTTCCGTGTGTGCTGCGGTGGCAGCCGGGCCGGAGTCGTGATGCGCCGCCGATTCGACCTGCTCTCGGTTCTGGCCGCTGGCGTCGCCATGCTCGCGGCCGGAAGCTCGGCGGCCGAGCTCGCGGTGGGGGACCAGGCGCCGGCCTTCGAGCTCGCGGGCTCGGATGGCAAGCGCTACGCGCTCTCGCAGTTCGTCGGCAAGCGCGGCGTGGTGCTCGCCTGGTTTCCGCGGGCTTTCACGCCAGGCTGAACCAAGGAGCTGACCGCGCTGCGTGACAGCGCCCTGGAGCTCGCGAAGTTCGAGGCGGTGGTGTTCATGGTGAGCCTCGACGATCCCGACAAGAACCGCGCGTTTGCCGAGTCACTCGGGACGACGCAGCGGCTGCTCTCGGATGAGAGCGGAGACGTGGCCAAGGCCTACGGCGTCTCGGCGCTGGGCGGCTTGTACTCGAAACGCTGGACCTTCTACATCGACCGCGAGGGACGGATTCGCCAGATCGACAAGCATGTGAAAGTCGAGACTGCGGGGCAGGATATCGCCAGACAGCTGGCCGCCCTGGGTTTTCCCACGCGCTAGCGGCGTCGTGCAGTAGTCTGTCTGCCGCGTCAGAGCGAGAGACAGAATCCGAGGTGATCATGGCAGCCCCCGCAACGTCCGATCCGTTGTCCGTCGATCTGATCCATCCCGACTACTACGTCGAGCACGGCTATCCGCACGAGGCCTGGAGCTGGCTGCGCGAGAACGACCCGGTTCGCTTCATCGAGCGCCCCCGGGGCAGCTCGTACTGGGCGATCACCAAACACGCAGACATCATGGCGATCGGCAAGGACCCGGCGCGCTTTCTGAACGAGCCGATCCTGGTGCTCGAGTTCGAGGATCGCAAGGGCGACGCCGAGTTCAACGCGCCTCAGACGCTGATCCAGATGGACCCGCCCAAGCACAACGCGTTCCGCCAGCTGATCAGCCGCCGCTTCACGCCGCGCGCGCTCAAGAAGATCGAGCGGGACATTCACGACATTGCGTTCGAGATCGTCGACAACTTGTTCAAGGAAGGGCAGGAGGGCGAGTGCGACTTCGTGCAGAAGATCTCGGCGCCGCTGCCCATCGCGGTGATCGCCTGGCTGCTCGGGGTTCCGCGCTCGGACTGGGAGCTGATTTTCAACTGGACGAACGCAATCATCGGTTCGGGCGATCCCGAGTACCAGCGCGAGAACACCGCGGGCCAGACCGCCAACGCGGCGATGGTCGAGACCTTTCAATACATGAGCCAGCTGATGGAAGAGAAGAGGAAGAACCCGGCGGACGACCTGGCGAGTCTGCTGGTGCACGCGGAGATCGACGGCCAGAAGCTCGAGCCGATGGAGGTGCTGGCCTACTACTTCATCATCATGGTGGCTGGCAACGAAACCACGCGGAATGCGACCAGCGGCGGCATGCTGGCGCTGATCGAGCACACGGATCAGCTCCGCAAGCTCCAGGCGCGGCCCGAGCTGATGGACGACGCGATCGAAGAGGTGCTGCGCTGGAGCTCGCCGATCATCCACTTCGCGCGCACTGCCAACGAGGATGTCGAGATCCGCGGCCGCAAGATCAAGCAGGGGGATCTCCTCGGCCTGTTCTATCCGTCGGCAAACCGCGATGACGAAATTTTCGACGACGCCTTCGAGTTCGACATTACGCGGCGGCCGAATCGTCACCTCGCGCTCGGCGTGGGCGAGCACTTCTGCGCCGGTGCACACGTGGCACGGCTCGAGCTCAAGCTCGCCTACCAGTACCTGATCCCGCGACTCGAAGAGGTGGAGCTCGCCGGCGAGGTCGAGCGTCTGCGCAGTCAGCTGGTTGGCGGCATCAAGCACCTGCCGATCCGCTACAAGCTCAGCCCCGGCCGCTAGCCAGCCCGCGGACTGGCGGCAGCGACCGCTTGCGCTCGCCAGCCCTGCGCCGCATCCGGGCGAGGCAGAGCGGTCAATCGACGCCGGCCCGGGTCAGCTCGAATTCGCCGTCTGCGAGCGTGATCTCGCGACCGCACAGCTCGCGCTCGGTCGCGTTGCGCAGTAGCTCGGGGTCGCTGCTCGCGGCCAGGGTGCGGCGGCCACCGGCGGTGTCGCACCACGCGACCGCGCGCGCGGGCTCGCCGCCTTCGCAGAGGACGGTGTAAGCGCGGATGATCGCCGGGCCGTCCGCCGACTCGTCGATCTCGACTGTCTCGAGCGCCCCTGCGACCTGCTCGCTCACGTCGTCGTACTGGAACGGCGAGGGGCCGGGCTGCGTCGACCAGACGCTGAAGCCCTGCTTGGTGAGGATGCCGCTGACCGCGCTGACCAGTCCCCGGCTGCCCGGATCCTCGCGCAGCACCTGCGCCATCCTCGCGACGGCCTGGAGCACGAAGTTGTTGAGCGGGCCGCCGCCAAAGGCCATGCCGCCCGTCACGCTCGGCGTCGGCTCGAGCGGTATCCCCAGCTCGCGCGCCTGGATCCGGACCGCCACCGGGAAGCAGCTGTACAGCTCGGAGTAATCGAGTCGGTCCGCATCGAGGCCTGCCAGCTCCAACGCTCGCTCTCCCGCCAGCTTGGCTCCCCAGCAGCGCTCGGGATCCTTGCGCTCGGCCAGCGGCACCATGTGGTTCGATTCGACGACGGCGAGCGGGTACAGCCACTTGTCGCGCGCGACGCCGAGCCGCTGCGCCGCACTCTCGGAGCACAGGACGAGGCCCGCGGCCTGGTCGACGTTCCACTGTGCGTTGTGGAGCTTGGTGTACGGGAATGCGAGCATCGCGTTCTTGCCTGCCGGCTCGCGAATCTCGTCGGCGCTGACCGGCTCCGGCCGCCAGGCCTGCGGGTTCGATGCCGCCACGCGACTGAAGCCCGCCCACATCTCGGCGATCTCGCGCCGGTGCTCGTCGAGGCTCGTGCCCTGCGCATGGCGCAGCGCGTTCTCCATCACGCTGTACTGCTTGACCGGCATCTCGACGCCGAACGCGAGCTCGAGTGGATGCATGATCTCGTGCTGGGGGCGCAGCACGCGATCCGCCTCGCCCTCGTGCCGGGTCAGCGGTGCCTCGACCCCCTCGATCTGTGCGCGCAGCGCGCGGTACTTGGCTTCGCCCCCTGTGATCAGCACGATGTCCGCCTCGCCCTGAGCGATCTGGCGTCCGGCCTCGCCGAACAGCGTCGTCTGGAGCACACCGATCTCGGCGACGGTCGTTCGAGCCTTTGGGCAGCCGAGACGCTCGGCCAGCAGCCGACACGGATCGCCGTACTCCCAGAAGCCTCGCGGGGCCATCACGGCGTCGGCTTCGGTCAGCAGCCTTCGCGTTCCGGCGTCGGCGGCCGCGGCCTCGAGCGCGTCGGCCATCAGCTCGAGCGGCTCCCTGGCGTTCGCGGGATCCGTCTCGCGCTGCGTGATGGCGGCGGCGCCGACCAGGAGCGGTTGCCGGGCAGGGTCGGTCACGTCTCCTCCGGGCCGCGGGGCGCGCGGTGGAGGCTCGGTATACCACGTCGATACGCGGCTATGCTCCGCCCCCGCCGAACGAGGAGGTACGAGTGTCGATCGCGCGAGCTGCTGCGTCGGGTCTGGTCCTGTTGGCTGCGCTGACCGGCGCGGCCTTCGCAGAGGCGCGTCGCTTCGAGTTCCGCTACGACGTCGCGATCTCCGGGATCGAAGCCGGAAGCGGTCCCGTCGACGTATTCGTGCCGCTTCCCGTCGAGGACGCCGGGCAGTTCGTCCTCGAAACCATCCTGAGCGGAACGCTCGAGGGCCGCATCGAGCGCGAGCCGGTCTACGGCAACCGCTTCTTCCGCGGGCGGGTCGAGCGCGCGACCGGAGAAACGATCGAGGTCTCACTGCGCGCCGTGGTCGAACGCCGCGCCGAGTCGCACCCCGCTCCCGCCCATGTCGCGGCGCTGAGCGATGCCGAGCGCGTGGAGCACGAGCGCTTTCTCGCTGCCAACGACACCGTCGTGGTTGGCCATGAGATCCTCGAGCCGATCCTGGCCGAGATCCGGGCGGCCGCAGCCAGCAGCGACAAGGCCGACATCGCCCGCGCGATCTACGACTGGGTGGTCGACAATGTCGAATACAAGAAGATCGGAACGGGCTGGGGCAACGGCGACACCTTCTGGGCCTGCAGCGAGCGCTACGGCAACTGCACCGACTTCCACGCGTTGCTGATCTCACTCGCGCGCACCGAGGGCATTCCTGCTCGCTTCGAGATGGGCTTCCCCATTCCGGACGACTCGCCGGCCGGCGAGATCGCCGGGTACCACTGCTGGGTCGAGCTGTACCTGCCGGAAATCGGCTGGTTCCCGATCGATGCGTCGGAGGCCTCGAGGCACCCCGAGCGGCGGGAGCTGTTCTTCGGCACGCATCGGGCCGACCGGCTGCACATGACCACCGGTCGCGACCTGCGCCTTGGTGACGCTCACCGCGACCGCGAGCTCAGCTACTTCGTCTATCCCTATGTCGAGGTAGACGGGAAGCGCTACGAAGGCGAGATCGAGCGACGCTTCTCGTACCGCGACCTGCCCGTGGACCCCGAGCGCTGACGAGCATCCGGTCCCCGCGACGCTCAGTCGGCGAAGCTAGTGCGCGCGCGCTCACTGGTGTAGGCCGTCTCGGCGGCGCGCGATTCGCCGAGCACCGCGCCGGGGCTCTCCCCGTCGATGTGCCCCATGATGCCCTTGTACAGGTTCAAGCCGAGCAGCTCGAGCAGCCGCTCGGGCATCGACCCGATGCGCTCGCGCGGCACACCGAGATAGTGATTCTGCTGCGTGCGCATCCAGCCCTGGCAGTACTGGATGTTGGCGCCGAGCCGCCAGTCGTCCTCGGTCGTATTGGCGCCGCCGCCGTGCCACAAGGCGCCGTCGAAGATCATCACCGTGCCCGCCTTCATCTCGGCGGGTAGCGTCTCGTACTCGACGTTGTAGTCGGGTGCGTGATCGCGCCGATGCGAGCCGGGCACGAAGAGGGTCGCGCCGTTGGCGGCCGTAAAGTCGGTGAGTGCCCACATCGAGACGCACATCAGCGGCGCATGAGGGCGCGGTACGCTCGTCACGAGGTCATCCGGGTGTAGTGGCTGGGGTCGCTCGCCGGGTCCGATGTCGATGGCGGTCATTCCCGACAGCAGACAGCCGGGGTCGAGGACGCGCTCGACGATCGGCAGCACGTTCGGGTGCACCGGCATTCGCTGGAATAGCTCTGCCTTCGCGAGCAGGTTGTAGTTGCGGTGGGTGGCGAAGCCTTCTGCAGGATTGCCGCGCGGCGCGGTGCCGCGTTCGCGCGCGACGCTGCGGATCGTCTCGCGCAGCTCTTCGAGCAGCGCGGGCTCGATCGCGTCCTCGACGAAGGTAAAGCCCTGCTCGGCGATCTCGCAGAGGTGGTGCTCGATGCGGGTCGGCTCCATGCCGGAGAGTCTACACGTACTGCGGCCAGCCCCTCGAATGGGACGATTTGTAGCGCCGCCAGGCTAGGCAGACGGGATACAGCAAGACCAGCGCCGCCACGGTGGCCAGATAGGCTTCGGCGAGCCCGTGCCGGCCGAGCCCGCCGGTGAGCGCGAACGCCGCCGCGCCCAGCCCGAGGAAGTGCAACATGTAGTAGAAGAGCGCCGTCTGGCCGTAGACACGCAAGGGATTCCAACGCGACGCCGGCTTCGTGAGGCGAGCCTCGAGCGCGAAGCAGGCGGCCAGGCACAGTGCCATCAGCCCCAGCTCGAGCGCGGCGAAGGAGAGCCCGGGCGGATACTTGCTCACGTGGAGCCACTGCACGAGCGACGCGTCGTCGCGGTGGAGCGCCATGTTGCCATAGCCGTCGATGCCGCGGACGACGGCAAACAGCGCGAGGGCGGCGATGCCTGCAGCGCCACAGCGTTGCATCGCGCGCTGCAGCCGCGCCGCGGGCTCGATCTCGAGCAGCCAGCGGCCGAAGCCCCAGCCGACCGCGAGCATCGCGAGCCAGCCTGCGACGGGGTACACGACGGTGACCGGAGCGTCGATGCCGGGCGCGAGCAGCAGTCGCAGCGCGAGCGGGCCGAGGGTGCCAGGCGGGACCGCGGTCGTGGTGAGCCACTCGCCGACCGCGAACCAGCCGAGACCGACGCCCACCAGCAAGCGCGTGTCGAGCCTGCGCAGCGGGATCATCAGCCAGAGGCTGAGACCGATCGCGTACAGCACCTGGAGCATGGCGATCCCCTCGCCGGCGAGCAGCGACAGCACCGCCTCGCAGCCCAGAATCACCGCGCCGCGGATGAACAGGTGCCGATCGAGCTGCGACTCGCTGAGCGACTCCGAGCGTCGCTTTTCGAGCGACAGAGCCAGCGACGTTCCCGACAGGAACAGGAAGGTCGGCGCGCACAGGTGAGTCACCCAGCGCGTGAAGAACTGCTCGGGAGGTAGCTCCATGCCGGGCACCCAGCCCGCGCCGCTCAGCGGGTCGATCGGCCAGGCCGAGTCGAGGGCGGTTCGCCCCGAGTTGAACATCAGCGAGGCGTGGTCGAGCGTCATCAGGACCATCACCAAGCCGCGCATCCAGTCGATCGCTGCGAGTCGATCCGACATGGCTGCGCACCCTATCACCGGGTGCGCGAGATCGCCTGCGGCCCCGTACACTTCTGGCGCGATCCGAGGGGCCTCGGGCATCGGGGAGGGCCGGTGGGCGGGCAGGGAGGTGCGACGGAGTGAGCGGCGCTGCGGCGATCGTCGGGCTCGGTGCCGCCGTGCTGTTGCTCGCCCCGTTGCTCCCCGAGCCCCTGCTCCGCCGCGACCTGTGGGCATTCGAGCCGTTGCGCGAGCTTCCGCTCGCCCTGCGAGCCGGCCTTGCCGCCGCCCTGGCCGCCACGCTGCATCCGCGCGTTCGAGTGGGCTTTGCTCGCGCGGTCGATGCGTTGGCCGAGCGCACGGCCTGGCGGCGCGCAGCAGTGATCGGGGCCGTCCCGCTGCTGCTGGGCCTGTTCAGCGTGTTCCGCCAGCGCAATTTGCGACTCGGTGACGGTGCGATCCTGGCGCTGCTGATCGAGCAGCGCGTCCACCTCGAGGGCCACCTCGTCGGCTACGACGAGCCCCTCGAACTCTATCTGCACTCGCTGGCCTATCGCGGGTTGCACGCGGCGTTCGAGTGGGACGTGATGGCGAGCTATGCGCTGCTGAGCAGCCTGGCGGGCGTGGCATTCGCGCTGGCGATGGTCGTGCTGTGGCGCGACGCGCGGGAAGGCACGCCCGTCGGTCGGGCCGTGGTCGTGCTGTTGTCGCTGGCCACGCCGAGCGTCCAGCTCTTCTTCGGCTACGTCGAGAACTACACGCTCGTGGCGCTGGCATCGCTCGTCTACGCGATCGCGGGGCTGCGTTCGCTCGAGCGTGGGCTCTCGCCGCTGTGGCCGGCGCTGGCGCTCGGTGTCGCGATCAGCCTGCACGTGCTCGCCGGCTGGCTGGGTCCGTCGCTGTTGTACGTCTGGTGGCGGCACGCCCGGGCGCGCGCGGCCTGGGGCCGCATCGGGCTGCTGGCGGGGATGGGGGCGACGACGCTGCTGCCGATCGCCGCCACGATCGCCTGGCTGACTGCGGTCGGAGTGCCGATCGCTGCGCTCGGCGAGACGCACCTGGCAGCGCTCAAGTTCATCTTCCTGGTCGAGCCCGATGCGCCGTACTTCATCTACCCGGCCTGGTCCGCGGCGCACTGGCGCGACATCGCGAACCAGCTCGCGCTGACGTCGCTCGCCCCGCTGCTCGTGATCGCAGCGCTGGTTCCCGCTGCGCGCTCGCAGGGCGCGCAGCTCCGCGGTGATCTGCGCCTCCACTTCCTCGCGCTCGGCGCGGGCTTCCTGCACCTGTTTGGAATCAGCTGGAACGCGGAGAACGGCGCGTACAACGACTGGGACCTGTTTGCCCTCGCCGGCTTCTTCGACGCCATGCTCGCCGCCCGGTTGGTGCAGCGCCTGCTGGTGGACGACGCGGGTCGCGTCGCTCTCGCGCTGCCGGCCGTCGGACTCGGCTTTGCGCTGGCAGCCGGCTTCGTATGGGCGAACGCGACGCGGACGCTCGACCTCCCGTCGGGTCACGCGAGCGCGCACCTGCGCCTCGGCGCCGCTCACGGCGAGGCCGGCCGCACCGCCCTGGCGCTGGGCGAGTTCGAAGAGGCGCTGCGCATCGCGCCCGATGAGCCCGAGGTGATCTACGCCCTGGGCTTGCGTCTGTGGAACACCGGGGATCGCGAGCGCGGCGAGCCGTTGCTGCGTCGCTTCCTCGCGCTGCGCCCGGACGATGCACGAGCCGGCGAGCTGCGGCGGCTGCTCGGCGAGCAGGAGCGGCCGTGAGGTCCGCGCGGGTTGCGGGTGCGGTGTGCGCCGTCCTCGTGACGGGCTTCGTGATGCTGTGGGCGCTGGCCTCTCTCAGCTGGCCATTCGGTCTCGACCAGGGAATCTTTGCCTGGGTCGGCGACACCATCGTGCGCGGCGGCGTGCCGTATCGCGATGCCTGGGAGATCAAGGGGCCGGCGACTCACTACCTGTACGCGTTGGCACAGCTGTTGTTCGGCCGCGATGTCTGGGGCCTGCGGGTGCTCGATCTCGCGCTGCTCGCGGCGAGCGGCGCGGCAGCGTTCGGGCTGGCCGGGCGGGACGCGCAAGGCGCCGCCCGGCGGCTCGCCGGCGCGACGGCCGCGGTCTTCTGGATCCTGCTCTACGCGACCGGCGGCTACTGGCATGCGGCACAGCCCGATGGCTGGGCGGCGATGGCCTGGCTCGGGGCCGCCTGGGCCGTCGCCAGGCCTCGGCCGAGCACTGCGCACTGGCTGGTCGCCGGCGGCCTGTGCGGCCTGTCGGCGCTGCTCAAGCCGCCGTTCGCGCTGTTCGTCGGCCTGCTGCTGCTCGACCGGGTGTGGCGTGCCGACCTGGCCGTCGCGCTGCGGGCCGCGCCGGCCGCGCTCGGCGGAATGTTGGGCGTGGTGGCACTGGCGCTGCTCGGCTTCGCCCGCGCGGGCGCGCTCGGCGATCTGATCGAGGTGCAGCTCGTGTTCAACCCGGGTCTCCATCCGACCGCGTATCGCGATCTGGGTCCGGGCGAGGTCGCGCAGAGCTGGCTGCGCTGGCTCGCCCAGCCGTGGGCGGCCGCGGCGCTGGGGGCGGGGGTCGTCGGGGTGGTCGTGTCCTGGCGCGCGGCGCGCGCCGACGCGTTGCTGGTCGCGGGCTGGGGACTGCTGGCGGCGCTGCTGGTGACGGGCCAGAACCAGTACTTCCACTATCACTTCTGGCCGCTGCTGGCGGCCCTTGCGCTGGGCGCCGGGCTCGTGGCGCGGCGGGTCTCGCAGCTCGCGCCGGGGCTCGTGCGCAGCGCGCTGGCGGCCGGGCTCGTCGCGTCTCTTCTGGTCGCCGCCTGGCAGCCCGCGCTCTGGATCCGTGCGGCGACGGCGGCCCTGCCGGGTGTCGAGGCCGCCCGCTACGAGCGCTACCGCAACGGGTTCGGCATGGGGAGCTACGGCTTCGCCGCGATGGAGCAGATCGCCGCGCGCATCCGTGAGCGGACGCTCCCCGGCGACCCGATCCTCGTCTGGGGCTTCGAATCCGGCCTCTACTTCCTGGCCGATCGGCCCGCCTCGACGCGCTTCGGCTTCCTGTACCCGCTGGTCCGCGGCGGCGGCAGCGACCTCGAGAGCCGCTACCTGCGAGAGTTCGCGGCGAGCCTGCGCGAAAGGCCTCCCGCCTACGCGGTCGTGTTCGCGCAGTCCTACGACGAGGCCGCCCTGCCCGAGGCGAACCGTGTCGCGCTCGGCTCCCTGTGGAGCCTGCTCGAGCGTTGCTATGCGGTCGACGAGGCCCTCGCCAGCGAGCGGCTGCGCGCCTGGGCCCGCGATCCCGCGAAGTGTCCCTGAGCCTCCGGGTGGGCAGCGGCCGTGGGCGGTTCGAGGTCCCGGGGCTTGACGCCGGAGGTCGTGGGGCGCGAGGATCGGCAGCCAAGGAGGTGTAGCGCGATGTCTGAGACCCCTGGCGCCGGACCGCTCTTCGGGCTCCGCGTGATCGATCTGTCGACCGGGATCACCGGCCCCTACGCCAGCAAGCTGCTGGCCGACGCCGGTGCGGACGTCGTCAAGCTCGAGCCGCCGGGCGGCGATCCGCTGCGTCGCTGGACAGCCTCTCACCGCGAGTTGCCGGCGGGTGCCGACGGCGCCCTGTTCCAGTACCTGAACGCCAACAAGCGGAGCGCGATCGCCGACCTGACGAGTGCGGACGGTCGTGGGCTCGCCGCGGATCTCGCCGCCGGCGCCGATATCGTGATCGAGAACCTCGGTCCGGGCGGTGCCGAACAGAACGGGCTCGACTGGAGCTCGATCCACGCTCGCAACCCGCAGACCACCTGGGTGGCGATCTCACCCTGGGGCGGCACCGGCCCGTGGGCCCACCGTCCCTGCACGGAGTTCACGCTGCAGGCCGCCACCGGGTCGACGGGTTATCGCGGCCATCCGGATCTTGGTCCGGTCGCATCGGGCGGGCGCATCGGCGAGTGGCTCCCCGGGGTCTACGCCGCGCTCGGGGGGCTGTTCGGCTGGCTGTCCGCGCGTCGAACAGGGGAGGGGCATCACGTCGATCTCTCGATGTTCGAGACGCTGTGTCTGGCAATGACGGTCTACCACGACCTGAACTCGCAGTTCTTCGCGGATTCGCTGATGCAATCGATCGAGACTCCGTCGATCGAGCCCGCAAAGGACGGATGGATCGGGCTGTGCACCATTACCGGCCAGCAGTGGAAGGAATTCTGCACGCTGATCGGTCGGGTCGATATCGGCGAGAACGAGCGCTACCTCGATGCGCGCTTGCGGATGGAGGACCTCGAGGTCATCCACGAGGCCATCCACGCCTACACCCGGGAGCACTCGGTCGAGGAGATCGTGAAGCTCGCTCAGTTGATGCGCATCCCGGCCAATCCACTGGGCGACGGCCGCACGCTGCCCGCGATGGACCAGTTCGTGGCGCGCGAGGTGTTCGTCGAGAACCCGGCCGGCTTCCTCCAGCCGCGCCCGCCGTATCGCCTGCACGGGTCGGACGGGGGCGCGCTCCGACCGATTCGACCGGCGCCTGGACTGGGCGAACACGCGGAGGCCGTTGCGGCCGAGCGCGCGCTTGCGCGGCCTGCCCGCGCGCCGGAGGGCGGCGACGCGCTTCCGCTCTCGGGGCTGCGCGTGCTCGACCTGACCGCCTTCTGGGCCGGTCCGGTCGCCACGAGCGTGCTCGGCGAGATGGGGGCCGACGTGATCAAGGTGGAGTCGGTCCAGCGCCCGGACGGCATGCGCTTCGCCGGGTCGGTGATGAACGACAAGATGTGGGAGTACAACCCGATCAACCACGGCTGCAACTCGAGCAAGCGCGGCATCACCTTGCAGCTCGACTCGGAGCGGGGGCTCGAGCTCGTGAGGCGGCTCGTCGCCCAGGCCGATATCGTGGCCGAGAACTTCTCGGCGCGTGTGCTCGACAACTTCGGGCTGGGCTGGGACACGATCCACGCCCTCAACCCGCGCGCGATCCTGTTGCGCATGCCGTCGTTCGGGCTCGACGGTCCGTGGCGCGACAACATCGGCTTCGCGATGAATATCGAGCAGGTGAGCGGCCTCGCCTGGATGACGGGCTATCCGCACCTGCCGCTGGTCGTGCGCGGCGCCTGCGATCCGCTCGGTGGCATGCACGGGGTCTTCGCTCTGCTTCTGGCGCTCGAGGAGCGCCGGCGCACTGGCGAAGGCCAGCTCGTCGAGGTGCCGCTGGTCGAGCCTGCGATCAACGTCGCAGCCGAGCAGGTGATCGAATGGTCGGCCTACGGTCAGTTCCTCGCGCGCGACACCAACCGTGGACCGCTGGCCGCGCCGCAGGGATGCTATGCCTGCTCGGATCGCGCTCCCACCAAGCAGGGGCCGGCCTACGTCGCGATCGCCTGCGAGACGGATGCGCAGTGGCAGGCGCTGGTTGGCGTACTCGGGAGTCCCGACTGGGCGAGTGATCCGGCGCTCGCTGCCGAGGCCGGTCGCCGCGCCGCGCACGACGCGATCGACGATCGACTGGGCGCGTGGACGGCGCAGCGAACGGCCCAGCAGGCGGAGGATGCACTGCTCGCGGCGGGGGTCCCCGCGAACGTCGTGATCAACGGTCACGCGCTGTCGCCCAACCCGCAGCTCGAACACCGAGGCTTCTTCCAGGTGATGGAGCACGCGCTGGTCGGCAAGCTCCGCTACCCCGGCCAGCCGATGGCCTATTCGGGGCTACCGCGCGCGCTGCGGCGCCGCCCGCCGCCGCTGCTCGGAGAGCACAACGACGAGGTGCTGCGAGAGGAGCTCGGGCTCTCCGACGCCGAGATCGAGGCGCTGCGCGAAGCGCAGGTGATCGGGGAACGTCCGAGCTTCATGTAGCGAGCCGGGTGGGGCAGCTAGCCGATCGTGCCCGCGCGTCGGAGCTCGGTGATGCGGTCCCAGTCCATCCCGAGCTCGAGCAGGATCTCCTCGGTGTGCTGCCCAGTCTCGGGCGCCGGGTGCGGTATGGCGGCGTGCTCGTCGAACTGGATGGGCGTTGCGACCAGCTCGAACTTCTCCCCGGCTGGCCCGTCGAGCTCGGCGATCAGGCCGTTCGCTGCGGCCTGCGGATCGCGCGCGGCTTCGAGCGTGTCCTGCACCACCTCCCAGACGCCGTCGAAGCCCGCCAGTGCCTCGCTCCAGTGCGCGAGCGGCTCCGCTTCGAACAGCTCTTCGAGCAGCAGTGCGCAGGCGTCGAGGTTGGCGTCGAAGCGCTCGCGCTCGTCGAAGCGGGTGTCCTCGATCCACTCCGGTCGGCCGAGACAGCGGCACAGCGCCGGCCACTGCGTGAAGCCCTGCAGCGCGCCGAGCACGATCCAGCGCCCGTCCCGGGTTCGATAGGTGCCCGCCAGCGGGTTCGCCGCGGGGATCCGCTCCATCGGGCGCGCCGCCTCGCCCTGCATCATCGCAGCCGAGATCGCCGAGGCCATCGACCACATGCCGAGGCCGAGCAGCGACAGGTCGACGACGGAGGGCTCGCCGGTTCGCTCGCGCTTGAACAACGCGGCGCCGATCGCTCCCGCGAGTGCCAGACCACCCATGCTGTCGCCGTAGGCGCCGCTCGGCATCGGGCTCGGCCGGTCGGCTTCCGGAGGCGTGGCGCCGAACTGCGCGCCCGACCGTGCCCAGAAGGCAGCGTGGTCGAAGCCCCCGCGGTCGCGCTCGGGCCCGCGCTCGCCGAGCCCGGTCCCGCGGCCGTAGATGATCGACGGGTTGAAGGCGCGCACCGTCTCGAGCTCGAGCCCAAGTCGCCTGCGCGACCCGGGCAGCAGGTTGGTGAGCAGCACGTCGGCCGTCCCCAGCAACTCACCGAGCAGCGCGTGGCCGGCCTCGCTCGCGAGGTCGATGCCGATGCTGCGCTTGCCGCGGTTGGCGTGCTGAATCGCGTAGTTCACCGGGCCTGCGACGGCGAGGTTGCCGGTGCTGCGAAGC
This sequence comes from Myxococcota bacterium, assembly GCA_036336835.1. Classification (GTDB taxonomy): domain Bacteria; phylum Myxococcota_A; class UBA9160; order UBA9160; family UBA4427; genus JAYZFK01. The sequence continues at coordinate 23,409 of JAYZFK010000008.1, forward strand.
CCACGGTAGGCGTCGCCCGCGCCCGGGGGCTCCACCTTGATCACCTCGGCGCCCCACTCCGCGAGCACCCCGCTCGCCACCGGGACGAACACGTACTGCGCTACCTCGATGACGCGGATCCCTCGCAGGACCTCGTGCACGTCAGCCCCGGGATGCGAGGGCGTCGCGGATGAATCGGATCGCATCCTCGGTGAGCTGCTCCTCGGACTCGAACGCGTTTCGCCAGACGTTGGCTGCGGTCACGATCGTGGGGTCCCGCGTGCCGAAGGCTTCGACCACCAGCCAGCCGGAGTAGTCGATTGCACCGAGTGCCGCGAAGTTGCCGTCCCAGTCGACCTGGCCCGTTCCGAGAGTTCCTCTGTGGCTCTCGCTCAGGTGAACGTGGCGCAGCTCGCCGCGGATCGACTCGAGCGCCTGGCCGGGGTCGGGATCTTCGATGTTGGCGTGATGCGTATCGTAGAGCACGCCGACGTTGTCGAGACCGACGTCGCGGACCATGCGCGCGGCGTCGGCCGCCGTATTGATCAAGAAGACCTCGAAGCGGTTGAGGAACTCGAGGCCCAGCTGCACGCCCAGCTCGGCCGCGTACTCGCCGGCTTCGCGCAGATAGGCGGCGCTCCAGGCCCATTCTTCTTCGGTTGCCGGCCGATCCGCAAAGTACTTGTGCGCCTGGTAGATCCCGCCGCCCAACAGCTCGCTTCCGAGCGCCTTGCATTCGTCGATGCGCCGCTTCAGGTTCGGCACTGCCTTCGCGCGAATGTCGGGGTCCGGGTCGATCGGGTTCGTGTCCGGCGTGATGAACGTCACCGCGGTGCACTCGAGCCCGAGCCCCTCGGCGGCCTCTCGCAGTTTCGCGAGCTCCTCGGGGGACTGACCCAGGACGGGGATCTCGACGCCGTCGAAGCCGGCGCGCCGGATCAGCTCGAGGAGCGGGATGTGCGACGAGTCGATCTCGACGCCCCAGAGCAGCATGTTCATCCCGATCTTGTTCATGAGACGGGTACGCCCGAGGCGGCTTCGGGGTCCTTCACGAAGGTGCCGCCCTTCAGTATGCCGAGTAGCTTCTCTTCCCGTTGCAAGATCGCGATGTCCTGGCTCGGGTCGCCATCGATGACCAGCAGGTCGGCCAGCTTGCCCGGCTCGATCGTGCCAACCGCGTCCGGCATCAGCTCGCCGCCGTTGCGGGTGGCCCAACGGATGACATCGAGCGCTGGAATGCCGCACTCCTTGGCGTAGAATTCCATCTCTGCGGCGTACGCCCCCTGGGCGTGGGGAAGCAGCATGATTCCGTAGTCGTCGCCGATGCACAGGCGCACGCCGGCCTCGTTCGCGGCCGGCAGAGCGCGCAGCATGTTCTCGAAGTCGGCGCGGATCGGGGCCCGCTGCGTCTCGGTGGCGTGTATCAGGTTCTGCGTGTCGCCGAGCATCAGCTTGATGAAGTAGGCGCTCGGCACCAGCGTCGTGTCATTGGCGAGCATCGTGTCGATCAGCTCGGCGTCGAGTCGGTCGCCGTGGTCGATGATGTCGACGCCCGCCCGAATGCACTCGAGGATCGGCTGCTTCCACGGGCAGTGCGCGCGCACGCGCGCACCGCGCTGATGTGCCGTGCGGACCACCGTCTCGAGCTCCTCGCGGTCGAACGACGTTTCCTCGAGCGCCTCGTTCACACCGTGGCCGCCGCTCGGGAAGATCTTGATCATCTCGACCCCGCGCGAAATCTCCTCGCGCACGGCGTGCAAGAACTCGTCGGGCCCGCTGCAGCAGAGGCCAGCGCCCTTGTTGCCGAGCTCCCACCACCAGGACTCGGTGTCCTGATAGCCGCCGACGGTGTCGAGACCCCGCCCGCCGGGCACGAAGCGGGGACCCTCGACGACGCCGTCCTCGATCGCGCGTTTGCACTGTGGGTCGATGTCGTCGTTGATCGAGCCCGCGGAGACGACAGAGGTGAAGCCGCTCATCAGTGCGAGCCGCAGGTTCTTCGAGGCGACGATGGCGAGATAGGCCGGCGGCGCCTCGAGCCCGAGCGGCGCCGGCAGGATCGAGATGTCGTCGTAGGTCGAGTGGAAGTGTGAGGTCACCATCCCGGGCATCAGCGTGCGGCCCGCGAGATCGATGACGCGGTCGTCGGGCGCCGCCTCGACCGGCGTCTCGTCGACCTGCACGATGGTGTCGTTCTCGACCACGATCGTCTGGCCGGGCCGAGCCGGGTGCTCTCCGTCGAGCAGGTTGGCGTCGCGGAAGACGAGCCGGCTCATCGCTAGGCGGCCGCTCCGGGTGTGTGCAGACGGAAGGCCTCGAGCAGCTCACGCTCCTTGTCGCGGGCCTCGGCCAGGTGGCGTTCCTTGACGTCCTCGAAGCCCCGGATGTGCTCGGGAATGCTCGCGATCTCGACCGCGAGGGCGTAGTTGTCCTTCGACAGTGATCCCAGCAGGTACTCGACCCTCTGCTCGTACTCGTCCGCGAGGCTGCGTTCCAACCGCCGGTGCGGGGTCGTGAACAGGTCGAGCGCGGTGCCGCGCAGGAACTTGAGCCGGGCCATCGCCTTCAGCACGTGGAAGAACCAGGGGCCGAAGTCGATTTTCTTGGTCCGCCCGGTGTCCGGATCGGCGCGCCGGAGGAAGCGGTCGACCAGCGGAATCCGCGGCGGAGCCAGGTGGAGTGAGATGCGGTAGTCGCCGGTGAATTGCTGCTCGAGCTGGTGCTGGAACTCGCCGTCGGTCCACAGACGCGCGACCTCGTATTCGTCCTTTACGGCGAGCAGCTTGAAGAAGTAGCGGGCGACAGCGGTCGAGAGGGTCTCGTCGTTCGAAGCGAGCTGGCGCTCGCGTTCGGCAACCTGCCCGACCAGCTTGCGGTAGCGACGGACCATGCCACGGCCCGAGTAGCGGTGGAGCTCGGCCGAACGGTGGTCCAGGATCTCGTCGCGGCTCTGGAGCAGCCCGGCGGTCGGGTCGGTCGCTCCGTGCAGCAGCGGTCGCGCGATCTCCTGCACCCTGGCGGGGTCGTGGGCAGCGAGCCGTCCCCACGCGAGCGCTCGCTTGTTCATCTCGACCTGGCGGCCGTTGAGCTCGACCGCTCGCTCCAGCGCGCCGAGCGAGACCGGCAGGCGACCGCGCTGGAAGGCGTAGCCCACCAGGAACAGGTTGGTCGCGATCGCATCGCCCATCAGCGCGGTGGCCAGCGCAGTCGCCGACACGAAGTGACACTGGTCCTCTCCGGCTGCGGCGGTGATCGCCACCTCCATGCCCTTGGAGGACATATCGAGGTCGGGATTGCCCGCGAAGTCGGCGGTCGGTGCCACGTGGTCGTTCGCGATCACCGTGGTGCGCCCCGGCGACATCTTCTCGAGGTTCTCGGGGCTCGATGCGACGACGATGTCGCAGCCGAGCACCAGGTCGGCCGAGCCGCTGGCGATGCGCGTTGCGTGCAGAGCCTCGGGATCATGGGCCACGCGCAGGTGGCTCGTGACCGGACCGTTCTTTTGCGCGAGACCCGTCACGTCGAGCACCGTCACGCCCTGACCCTCGAGGTGGGCGGCCATGCCGAGCAGCGCCCCGACCGTGATCACACCGGTGCCGCCGATGCCCGTCACCAGCAGATTGAAGGGCTCGTCGATCGAAGGCGTCTGGGGAAGCGGAAGATCGGCAAAGATGGCGTCGCCGCCCGTGTCGGCCGCGTCGCTTGCCGCCACGCGCAGCTCGCCGCCGTAGACCGACAGGAAGCTCGGGCAATGGCCCTTGACGCAGGAGAAGTCCTTGTTGCACGACGACTGGTTGATCCGGCGTTTGCGCCCGAACTCGCTCTCGGCAGGCTCGACCGAGATGCAGTTGCTCTGCACGCTGCAGTCGCCGCAGCCCTCGCAGACCCGCTCGTTGATCACGGTGCGGCGATCGGGGTCCGGGAACTCGCCGCGCTTGCGCAGGCGGCGCGCCTCGGCCGCACAGGTCTGGTCGTAGACGATCGCCGTGACGCCCGGCAGCGGTCGCAGCAGCCGCTGCACGAAGTCGAGCCGATCGCGGTGGTAGACCTCGCAGCCCGGCGGCAGTGAGCCGCGCGGATACTTGTCGGGCTCGTCGCTGACGATGACGATCTTCTTCACGCCTTCGGCATCGAGCTGCCGCGCGATCTCGGGCGAGGTGATCGCGCCGTCCATCGGCTGGCCCTCGATCGGCTGTCCGCCGGTCATCGCGACCGCACCATTGACCAGGATCTTGTAGGTGATGTTGGTCCCGGCGGCGACGTTGGCGCGGATGCACAGATAGCCGCTGTGGAAGTAGGTGCCGTCGCCCATGTTCTGGAAGATGTGGGGCAGATCGACGAAGGGGGAGAGGCCGATCCAGGTCGCGCCTTCGCCGCCCATATGGGTCGACGACACGGTCCGGCGTTCGGGCATCCAGGCGACCATGCCGTGGCAGCCGATCCCGCCGAAGGCGAACGAGCCCTCGGGGACGACGGTCGACGTGTTGTGCGGACAGCCCGAGCAGAAGGCCGGGCGACGGGCCAGGCTGCCCTGGCTGATCGTGGGCAGCTGCACCACCTCGGCCCGCTTGCGGGGCGAAACGAGGTCGGGCGCCGCGCGCTCGAGCCAGCGTCGCAGTGCCTGCTCGACGCTCCCCGGCGTGAGCTCGCCGACGTCGGAGACCAGCGGTGAGCCGTCGACGTCGCGCTTGCCGAGCAGACGGGGCCGCGGCTCGAGGTCGTAGAGCACGCGGGCGAGCTGGTCCTCCACCAGCGGTCGCTTCTCCTCCACCACCAGCAGCTCTTCCATGCCGCGTGCGAACTCGCGCGCACCCTGCGGCTCGAGCGGCCAGGTGAGTGCGACCTTGTAGATCGAGAGACCGAGCTCGTGCGCCTTCTGCTCGTCGATGCCGAGCTCGTCGAGGGCCTGGCGGACGTCGAGGTAGGCCTTGCCGGTCGTGACGATGCCGAGCCGCTTGCGCGGCGAGTCGATCGGACGCCGGTCGAGGCCGTTGGCGCGCACGAAGGCCTGCACGGCCGGAAGGCGGCGGTGGTACAGACGCTCCTCGATGGCCAGCAGCCCGCCGGTGATGAAGCCGATGTTGAGGCCACCCTCGGGCATCGGAAAGTCGTCCGGCGTGACGACTTGCACGCGGTCGTGCCCGACGTGCACGGATGCGCTGCTCTCGACCGTGTCGGTCAGGCACTTCATCCCCACCCAGCTGCCCGAGTAGCGCGACAGGGCCCAGCCGTAGATTCCGAAGTCGAGGTAGTCCTGCACGCTCGACGGGTTCAGGATCGGCATCCCGAGGTGGACCAGCGCCTGCTCGCTCTGGTGCGCGATCGAGGACGACTTGGCGCCTGGGTCGTCGCCGCACAGCACGAGCACGCCGCCCAGCGGCGCGGCACCCGCGTAGTTGCCGTGCTTGAGCGCGTCGCACGAGCGGTCGACGCCGGGCCCCTTGCCGTACCAGATCGCGAACACACCGTCTTGCTTGGCGTGGCCGAGCAGGCCCGCCTGCTGCGAGCCCCAGACGGCGGTGGCCGCGATGTCTTCGTTCAGGCCCGGCTCGAAGCGCACGTTGCGCTGCTCGAGTACCGATTTGGCCTGCCACAGCGCCAGGTCGTAGGTACCGAGGGGCGACCCGCGGTAGCCCGAGATGAAGCCGGCGGTATCGTGGCCCGCCGCGCTGTCGCGCATCCGCTGGACGAGTGGCAGGCGCACCAGCGCCTGCACGCCCGTGATGTAGATACGGCCCGTTTCGCGGGTGTACTTGTGGTCGAGCGTGTAGTCGCCGTCGAAGTCGGGGGCGCTGCTCACGGGGGGCTCCTGTGGGCGAAGTCGAACGATAGCGGCCGCCCCCTGCCACTCGCTCCCATCCTACGCGATCGCATCGAAAGCTGTCTCGACGAGGTCCCGTTCGATGTGCGAGCCTGGGCCGGTCCCTTCCGGTGGGCCGGAATCGGAGGCGGTGGGCCGGAATCGGAGGAGTCGGGTGATCTCGTTCGCACTGGAAGGCGGAGTCGATCCCGTCGTGGGTTGGAGCCAGCGGATCTTTCTCGCCGCCGTGTTCGCTCGCGCGGCCTACGGGAAGCTGCGCGCCCCGCGCGCTTTCGCGGAAGCGATCCGCGGATACGCCGTGCTCCCGGACTCTACGGCGATCGCGGGCAGCGCGGCCTTCGGACTGCTGACGCTGGAGGCCGTCGTCGTGGTCGGACTGCTCTCGTCCGACTGGGCGAGCGCGGCCTCGCTGGTGGCTGCGGGTCTGTTGTTGATCTACAGCGCCGCGATCGGACTCAACCTTGCCCGCGGCCGGCGCGACATCGACTGTGGCTGTGCGGGAGCGGGGGGGCGCACGGCGCTGCACGAGTGGCTGCTGGCGCGCAACGGGCTCTACGTCGCGATGGCGGCGTGTGCGGCGCTGCCGCTCGCCGCGCGGAACCTGCTCTGGCTCGATGCGATCACGATCGGGCTCGCCGTGCTCTCGCTCGGTACGCTCGCGGTGGCCTTCGACGGCCTGGCCGCCCTGGCGACCGGGCTGCGTCGCGGCGAGGTGCGCAGATGAGCGAATCCCTACTCGTCTCCAATCTGGTGCTCTGGTGCGTCGTGGTGGTGATGGGTCTGGTGATCGCCGCCCTGGCGCGCCAGGTGGGTGTGCTGCACGAGCGCATCGCGCCGGCTGGGGCGCTCGCTGTCCAGGAAGGCGCGGTCGTCGGCGAGGACGCGCCCCGAGTCTCGGTCGAGACGCTCGACGGCGAGCCACTCGAGATCGGTGTCGCACGCACCGATCAGCGCGCCACGCTGCTGTTCTTCCTGTCGCCGTCGTGCCCCGTCTGCGAGACGCTGCTGCCTGCGCTGATGTCGCTGCACCGCTACGAGGCGGCGCGTCTCGATCTGGTGCTGGCGAGCGACGGAGAGGCCGGCGAGCACCGGCGCTTCGTCGCCGAGCAGAGGCTCGAGTCGCTGCCCTACGTGCTGTCGCCCGCGCTCGGGGTCGCCTACGGCGTGAGCAAGCTGCCGTTTGCAGCGCTCGTCGACGGCGACGGAATCCTGCGAGCGCGTGGGCTGGTCAACACGCGCGAGCACCTGGAGAGCCTGCTCGAAGCGATGGAGCTCGGGGTGGGCTCGATCCAGGAGTTTCTGGAGCGCGAAGCCTCCGGGTCCCGGGCGGAAATCGGCGTGGTCGAGGGGGCCTGATGCGTGTCGCGTCGGTCGCACTGCGCTTCTCTGTGCTGCTCGCCACAGTGTTCTGTCTCGCCGCCTCGGTCCGCGCCGAGCTGGCGCCGGATCCCGCGAGCGCGTCGGCGACCGTCGGAAGGCCCGGGCCGCACTGGACCTTCTATCTCGACTTCGAGCTCGCCAACTTCCACGGTCGATTCGTCCTGATCGACGGCGACGATGCCGAGTTCCTGGCACACGTCTCGGCCGGTCAGATGCCCTCGCTCGCGATCGCACCCGATGCGAGCGAGCTGTATGTCTCTGAGACCACCTACACGTACGGCTCACGTGGACAACGACACGACATCGTGACGGTCTACGACACCACGCACTACGCCGCGCAGGCGCACATCGCCCTGCCCACCGGCAAGCGCGCGCTGATGGCGTCGCTGCGGCGCATGACGCTGCTGGGAGACCCGCGCTTCCTCGCGATCTACAATTACACTCCGGCGACTTCGCTCTCGATCGTCGATCTGAAGGAGCGGCGCCACGTCGCCGAGGCGCCCGCGCCGGGCTGTCATCTCGCCTTCCCCACCGGCGAGCGCGGCGTCTCGATGCTGTGCGGCGATGGCACGATGGCCACGCTCGTGTTCGACGAGCGCGGAGAGCTCGCCCGCACGCACCGCAGCGCGCGCTTCTTCGATCCCGACGCGGATCCGATCAAGACCGACGCCGCCCGGATCGGCTCGACCTGGTACTTCGTGAGCTATGCGGGCGACGTCTACCCTGTCGACCTGTCGGGCGAGAGGCCGGTGTTCGAGCCGTCCTGGGCGCTGGTCGATCACGCAGTGAGGCCGGCCGGCTGGCTCCGCGCACTGCTCAGCCTGGGCAAGGCGGGCCCCTGGAAGCCGGGCGGAATGCAGCTCGCTGCTGGGCACAGCGCCCGCAAGGAGCTCTACGTGATCATGCATCCCATCTTGTGGAGCCAGGGCAAGGGCGATCACGACTTCCCGGGCCCCGAGATTTGGGTCTTCGACGTCGAGCGTCGGCAACGCGTTCGCCGGCTCCCCGTGCGGGGCGTTGCGGTCTCGGTCGGCGTCACGCAGGACGACGAGCCCTTGCTGCTCGTCTCGGGCGCCGACATCGAGACCGAGGAGCTGCACCTCGAGATCTACGACGCCGTGAGCGGCAGTTTCCTGCGCGAAATGTTCGAGTACGGCGACACCGTCTTCGCCTTCGAGCCGGTGCTGGGAGGTGCCCGATGAGCGCGATCGATCGCATGGCCGATCGCCTGACGCGCACACTGGCCCAGCGCACCTCGCGCCGGGGTGTGCTGGCCCGGATCGGAGCGGGGCTGCTGGGTGCTGCGGCGACGCCCCTGCTGCCCGTCTCGCGGGCCGGAGCGGGGATCCCCAACGGCCGGGACGTGCCGCCGACGACGACTGGCAATCCGGAGGATCCCGGCAACCCGCGCAGCTGCGACTACTGGCGCTACTGCGGGATCGACGGGTTCCTGTGCAGCTGCTGCGGCGGATCGGCGAGCAGCTGTCCTCCAGGTACGGAGATGGGTCCGATCACCTGGCTCGGAACTTGCCAGAACCCGGCGGACGAGAAGCATTACATCATCCGCTACAACGACTGTTGCGGGAAGTTCGCGTGCAAGCGCTGCTTCTGTAATCGTAACGAGCGCGAAGAGCCGAAGTACCGGCCACAGAAGAACAACGAGATCCACTGGTGCCTTGGAACCAAGAGCACGGCCTATACCTGCTCGGTCGCCGCGATAGTCGGCGTGGCCCTCGAGCGCGACGACGCCGGCGGCGCCTGAGCGCAACACTCGCTGTGGCGTTCGTGCTCGTCGTCGCAGCGGCGGCGCGAGCGGGCGGTCGAGGCCAGGGCGACCCGCGGCTCGACTACATCCTGCAATGTCAGGGCTGTCACCTGGCCGACGCTTCGGGTGCCGAGGCGGTCGGCGTCCCGCGGATGAAGGGCGTCGTCGGCCGCTTCCTGCAGGTCGAGGGCGGACGCGCCTATCTCGTGCAGGTCCCCGGTGTCGCCCAGGCGCCGCTCGACGATGCCGCGATCGCCGAGCTGCTGAACTGGATGCTGCAACGCTTCAGTGCCGACGAGCTTCCCGAGCCCTTCGAGCCGTATCTGGCCGAGGAGGTCGCGCGCCACCGCAGTCGCACACCCATCGATGTTCCGGCGACGCGCGCGGAGCTGCTCGCGAGACTGGAGCGGCTCGAGCACTGAGGCCGGACCTCGTCTCAGAAGATCTCGTGCTCGACGGTCAGGAAGACGGAGCAGTTGGGCAGGTCGAGGATCCGCTGCTCGTCGGCGAGCAGCTGCTTGCCCGCGGCGATGGCCTCCGCGGAGCTACCGGCGCCGATCGCCTCGAGCGAATCGAACCACACCTCGGTGATCCCGTCGTAGGGCTCGCCCGAGCCGCGCGAGGCGCGGAAGCCGTCGCTGGCGGGCCCCTCGATCAGGTGACTCTGCACGTAGCGCTTCATCTGCGGCAGATGCTCGCGGCACTTGCGCACCAGCGGCCCGTGATCGTTCAGCCAGCTCTGGTGGAACTCTTCGAGCGACAGCTCCGGACGCCGGCGGCAGCAGAAGACGAGCTTGACGGCCATGGCCGCGAGCCTATCACGGCGTCGGCTCGAGGAACCGCACCGGCGTGTCGCGCAGTGCGGTCACGAGCTCTCGGGGCAACCGGGCGAGCTCTTCGGGGTGGTACTCGCGCGTCGACCGGAGATGACCCCAGACCGGCTGCGGCCAGCACGCGTCGCCGGGGCGCCGCCGTCCGGCTCACGATTCCAGCCGGGATCTCAGGAAGGCACGGGTGCGCGTCCGGTCCTCGGGGCTCGGATCGAGCTCGGTGGCGCGAAGATCCGTCACCCCGATTGCGGCGAGCTGGTCGAGCCCCTCGCCGACCTCCGCCTCGTCGCCGATCAGGCAGATGTCGGCGGGGCCCTCGGCGCCCTCGCGATCGAGCATGGCGCGGTAGGAGGGCATGGCTCCGTACAGCGCGAGCTTCTCCGCCGCGTAGGCACGCGCGCGTTCGGGCTCGTCGGTCAGGCACAGCGGAAGGCCCGCGACGATCCTCGGTGCCGGGCGCGCCGCGCGGTCGGCGGCTTCGCGCACGCGGGGAACGATGTGGCTCTCGAGCGTCTTCAGGCCGCACATCCAGGTGACGGTGCCGTCGGCCTGCTCGCCGGCCAGCGCGAGCATGCGCGGACCGAGAGCCGCCACCAGGATCGGTGTGGGGGGAGCCGCGGCGCTGAGCTGCCCGCGTGCGGTGATCAGCTCGCCCGCGTGCTGGACCGCCTTGCCGTCGAGCAGATCGCGAACGATCTCGAGATACTCGGCCGTGTGGCTGTAGGGCCGACTCCAATCGAGACCCCACATGCCTTCTACCGCAGGCGCGTGAGACGGGCCGATTCCGAGCACGAGCCGGCCATTGGCAGCCTGCTGCACGGTCTGGGCCTGCACGGCCAACGCGACGGGGTGCCGCGGGTAGGTCGGGACCACGGCCACGCCCAGCTCGATCTCGGACACCTCGCGCGCGATCAACGCCAGCGCGGTGAGCGCGTCGACCCCGAAGATCTGGGACAGCCAGTACGCCGGGAAGCCGTCCTCGTGGGCCCCCCGCGCGTGCGCGATCGCATCGTCGATGTGGCCGTGACCGCCGCCCCCGTTGATCCCGATGCGCAGCGTCACGCTCCCGGCCTCCGGTGTCCCCATTCGCTCATCGAGGTGTAGCGGGCGACGCGCCAGCACTCATCGTCCACCTGCACCCCGCCCCAGCCGAACTCGACGTCGAAGCCGGAAGGTGTCTGCGCATAGAACGAGAACATCCGGTCGTTTGCGTGGCGACCCAGGCCCATCGCGATCGGCACGCCGGCGTCGAGCGCGCGGTCGTACGCGGCCCCGACCTCGTCGAAGGCGCGCGCCTCGATCATGAAGTGATGGATGCGTTTGGGCAGCGGCAGGCCGGAGAATGCGAGCGAGTGATGACGCGCGTTTGCGTGGAGGAAGGTCAGGTGGAGCGGGACGGAACCGAGCTCGATGTCGATGAAGTCGGTCAGCCGAAGACCGAGCAGCTCGGTGTAGAAGTGTCGGGTCGCCTCGGGATCGGGTGCGGAGACCACCATGTGACCGGCGCCCTGCTCGCCCGCACAGAAGCCGCTCGCGACGCTGGGCGAGCAGAAGTTCGAGACCGCCATCCGCGGACCCCAGTAGAGCTCGGTCGGGACGCCCGCCGGATCCTCGCAGGCGAGCAAGCCCTCGACCTGCCGGGCTTCGCACTGCTCGGGCTTGCCGGGCTCGACGCGGATCCCCGCCTTGCTGAGCCGCTCACCGATCTCGTCCAGGCTTCGCTCATTCGCCAGCTCCCAGCCGACGTATGCGAGATCGTCGGCCGATCCGGGCTCGAGCGCGATCCGCCAGGCGTACTCATCCATCCGCATGCGCAGGACGCCCGACTCCTCGCGGTCGGCGACGGACAGGCCCAGGACGCGGGTCGCAAAGCTCTCCCAGGCTGCGACGTCGCTGACCTCGAAGCCCCAGTAACCGAGTTGCGAGACCGAGGTCATGTCCAGCTCCCTTGCGTTCGAGGTCCGGGCTCGGTGCGACCGCTCACAGGAATTGCTCGCCGCCGAGACTGCCTAGCGTCTGCTTGGCGCGGAGCGATCCGCTCTTCTCGAGATGATTCATCGCGTGCGCGCGGATCGCGATGACGTCGCGCAGCGCGCGCTGGAGGGGGTTGTCGTCGAAGATCGCGCGGCTTCCGGCCACCTGGAACACCCGAAGCGTCGCGCGAACGGACCACTCGACGGCGTGCACCACCGAGGAGCGGCAGTCGGCCCGAAGGGACAGGGGGATCGCCTGGTTCTCGCCGACCAGCGACGACATCGCTCGCCACGGGCGCCGGATCCCCGCCGCGGCCGCTTCGACCTCACTGCCCGCCTCACCCAGGCGCGCGACCACCGTTGCATCCTGGGCCGGAGACGATCCATCGATCGTGGAGATTCGGCCTTCCGCCTGTCGGATCACTTCTTCGACCGCACCGCGCGCAACGCCGACGGCCGGCGCGGCAATCGCGCTGCAGAACACGCAGCCAAAGGGCAGCCGGTAGATCGGCCCCGGGTTGACCACGCTTCCGGGGTGCTTGCCGACGAATGCGTCCCCAAAGCTGTGCGTGCGATGTTCGGGTACGAAGGCCTCTTCCACGACGATGTCCTTGCTGCCCGTGCCGCGAAGACCCATGACGTGCCAGTTGTCGTCGATGAGGTAGTCGCTGCGCGGCAGCAGGAAGGTGCGGAGCTCGACGCCGTCGTCCAGCGGGACGAGTCCGCCGAGGAAGACCCAGTCGCAGTGATCGCACCCGCTCGAGAAGGACCAGCGACCGCTCAGCACGAAGCCGCCCGAGGCGGGCTCGACGCGCCCGGTCGGAGCATACGACGACGAGATCTGCACGGTCGGGTCATCGCGCCAGACGTCGTGCTGCGCGCGCTCGTCGAACAGCGCGAGCTGCCAGTTGTGCACTCCGACGACACCCAGCACCCAGGCGCTCGAGCCACAGGCGGTGCCGACTTCCATGACGGCTTCGTAGAAGCTCAGGGGATCCTGTTCGAGTCCTCCGAAGCGAGCGGGCTGGAGCGCGCGCAGCAGGCCTGTCTCGAGGAACGCCTTGCGTGTCTCCTCGGGCAGGCGGCGCTCGCTCTCAGCCCGTGCCGCGCGTTCTCTTATGCCGGGCAGCAGGTCCCGGACGATCTCGGTCAGTCGATTGGACTCCATCGCATCCTCCCGGCTGTCCACCGCGCTCGCGCGCAGTCTACGCGATGGAGCCCGCCAGGGTGCCCTTGGGGTTGGCGCTCGGGCTAGGATGACTCCGCCGCTCGCGCCGGCCGAGCTCTCGAGAAAGGACGGATCATGGCGAAACGAGTGAAGGTCGGCGCACTGCATGTCGAGTACGACGAAGTCGGGTCCGGCGAGCGTCCCTTCGTGCTGGTGCACGGGTTCAGTGGCTCGAGGGATGACTTCGCCGACGTGCTCGAGCCGCTCGGCGGTCTCGGTCGCACCCTGGTCCCCGACCAGCGCGGCCACGGGGGCACGACGAATCCGGGCGAGGGCTACACGCTGGATCAGCTCGCGGCAGATCTCACTGAATTTCTCGACGCCACGGGCGTCGGGCGCTGCGACCTGCTCGGCCACTCCCTGGGCGGCATGGTGGCGTTGCGCTGGGCGCTCGCGCATCCGGAGCGACTGGCGTCACTCGTGTTGATGGACACAGCGGCCCGGCCTCACGTGACACCGAATCGGGGCTTGCGCGCGTTCGGCAGCATCGCTCGCAGAATCCCGCCGCGTTGGCTGTGGCGCCTGGTCCGGGCGAACCGCCGACGGCTCCCCGAGCCAATGCGCCGTGCCGAGCAGGAAATGGGCAGCGAGCGCTACTGGGAGCGGCTGCGCATCAAGCTCGAGGCGATGGACCCAGTCGCCTTCGACGAGCTGCTGACGGCCGTGCTCGAACAGCGGCCTGTCGTGGACCGCCTCGCCGAGATCCGCTGCCCAACCCTGGTGCTGGTCGGCGAACAGGACGAGCCGTTCCTCTCGCCCGCCCGCGAGTTGGTGGACGGCATCCCCGACGCCAAGCTCGCGGTCATCGAAGGTGCCCATCACAGCCCCCAGATCGAAGCTCGGGACGCTTGGCTCGAGGCGATCCGCGGCCACATCCAACGAGCGCGCCCATGATCGGAGCGGCGCGCTTGATCTGTGCGGGTGTCGCAGGCTAAGGTGCGTCGCCGTGAGCAAGTCCCACCGTCCCGTGCGCGTTGCGATCATCGGAGCCGGACCGGGTGGTCTGTCCATGGCGATTCGCCTGAAGCAGTCCGGTTTCGACGACCTCGTCCTGCTCGAGAAGGGGGACGGAGTCGGCGGCACCTGGTATCACAACCGCTATCCGGGCTGCGCCTGCGATATCCAGTCGCATCTCTACTCGTTCTCGTTCGAGATCAAGCGCGACTGGTCGCGCCCCTACGCGCCCCAGCCCGAGATCCTCGGCTACATGGAGCACCTCGCCCAGAAGTACGAGCTGCTCCCGCACTGCCGCTTCGGAAGCGCGGTTCGGAGTGCTGCGTGGGACGAGGACCGCGCGGGCTGGACGATCGATCTCGAGTCGGGTGCGTCGGTCGAGGCCGACGTCGTGGTCAGTGCGGTCGGCATGTTCAACGAGATCGTCTGGCCCGAGATCGAGGGCCTCGAGTCGTTCGCGGGCAAGCGCATCCACACGGCGCGCTGGGATTGGGATCACGACCTCTCGGGAGAGCGGGTCGCCGTGATCGGGAGCGCGGCGAGCGCCGTGCAGCTGGTGCCCGAGATCGTCAAGCAGGCCGGCCAGGTCCATCTGTTCCAGCGCACGGCCAACTGGGTGCTGCCGAAGGAGGATGTTCCGTACACGGAGGAGGAGCTCGAGCGCTTCCGAACGGACCCCGATGCGTCCCTTGCCGAGCGCGACGAGATCTTCCGGCGGGTCGACGGCGGGATGACCTTCGCCGATCCGGCCGCGCTCGCCGAGCTGGAGGGCTTCGGTCTGGCGGCGATCGAGGTGGTCGAGGATCCCGCGCGGCGCCGCAAGCTGACGCCGCAGCATCCCTTTGGCTGCAAGCGACCGTTGGTCTCGAACGACTACTACGGCGCCTTCAATCGTCCCAACCTCGAGCTCGTGACGGACGGGATCGAGCGCGTCACGGCCGATGCCATCGTGACGGTCGATGGCAAGACGCGACCGGTCGACACGCTGATCATCGCAACGGGTTTCTCGGCAACCAAGTACCTGTCGGCGATCGAGGTTATCGGGCGGGACGCCCAGCCCATCAGCGAGGCCTGGAGTGACGGCGCGCGGGCCTATCTCGGAATCACCACCGCGGGGTTTCCGAACCTGTTCATGCTGTACGGGCCCAATACCAACAACGGCTCGATCCTGGCGATGATCGAATGCCAGGTGGAGTATGCGTTGCAGCAGATCCAGCGCATCGCGAACGAGGATCTCGCCTGGCTCGACGTCCGTCCCGAGCCGATGGAGCGCTACAACGAAGAGATCCAACAGGCCATCCTGGGCGTGCGCGTGTGGCAGGCGAGCTGCAACGGCTACTACCGAACCCCGAGTGGTCGCGTCGTCACCCAGTGGCCGCACTCGATGAGCGAGTTCCGGAAGCGGACGGCCAAGCCCCGCGAGGATGCCTTCGAGGTGGCGCGGCGGTAGTCCGGCACAGCTCGGGGAAAGTCGTGCAAGACCATTGGGACACCATCGTCGTCGGCGCCGGATCGTCGGGCTGCACGCTCGCCGCACGACTCAGCGAAGACCCGTCACGACGCGTTCTGCTGCTCGAAGCGGGTCCCGACTACCGGGTCGCGGAGCTGCCGGACGATCTGCGCTGGCTCTGGAGCGGCTGCAACGAAGCCCACGAGTGGGGCCAGACCGCAGTCACGATCGACGAGCGCGTCGTCCCGTATCTTCGGGGCCGCTGCGTCGGCGGCTCGTCCGCGACGAACGGCGGCGTGGCCCTCCGTCCCGAGCCGCGAGACTTCGAGCGCTGGCCGCGGGGCTGGCAGTGGGACGACCTGCTGCGAGCGTTCTGCCGTCTCGAGCGCGACCTCGATTTCCCCGACGCTCCGTGGCACGGCAGCGGTGGTCCGATTCCGGTGCTGCGCTACCCGATGGAGCACTGGGCGCCCTGTCAGCGCGCGTTCCTCGACTCGTGCGCCAGGCTCGGCATCCCCGAGTGCGACGATCACAACGAGCCGGACACGACCGGTGTCGGGCCGATCCCGCTCAACCGCGATGGCCTGGCCCGCGTGTCGTGCAACGTCGCCTACCTCGAGCCGGCCAGGGAGCGCGCCAACCTCTCGGTGCGCGGCGCTGTGCACGCGCGGCGCGTGCTGGTCGAGCGGGGGAGTGCCCGCGGCGTCGAGCTCGTGGACGGGGAGCGACTCGGGGCGGGTGAGGTCGTCGTGTCCGCGGGTGTCCTACAGAGTCCCTTGCTGCTGTGGCGCTCGGGGGTCGGCCCGGCGGACAGCCTGCGCGCGCTCGGAATCGAGGTCGAGCTCGATCAGCCCTCGGTCGGCGACCACCTGAGCGATCACAGCGTGGTCGTCACGCGCTGCGAGATCGACCCCGAGATGGCGCACGGTGCGCGCGGAGAGCCGGCGCTGCAGTGTCTGCTGCGGACGACGGCGGCGGGCAGCACGCGGGCAAACGATCTGCAGCTGACGCCTTCGATCGCTCGCCGCGACGACGGGGGCTATGACCTGGTGGTCCATTCCTCGCTGCAGCTGCCCGAAGGAACGGCGCGTGTGCGCGCGCGCAGCGCCGATCCGGCGGACAGCGCCGCGGTCGACTGGCCCTTCGCGAGGTTCGCCTCGAATGTCGAGCGGTTGCGCAAGGGCTGGCAGCTGGCCGCGCGGATCCTGCTCGGAACCGGGTTGGCGCGTTCATCGCGCGAGCTCGAGGTCTTCCTGGAGCAGAGTGACGATGCGATCGACCGGCGCGTCGTGGGAGAGCACACCGCCTTCTACCACGGAGTCGGCACGTGCAGGATGGGCGGCGACGGCGACACGGAGCGGGTGGTCGATCCGGATTGCCGCGTCATCGGGATCGAGGGCCTGCGCGTGGTCGATGCATCCGTCGCGCCCACTGTGCCTCGCACGAATACGAATCTGTTGGCGATCGCGATCGCGGAGGCCGCGGCCTCGCGCATCGCGGGCTGAAGTTTCACTCGGCTGGTGACCGGGCCCGCGCAGCCGAGCCCCTTCCGGCGTTGGGCGAGTACGACTGCCCTCAGGAATCCATCAGGATCACGCTGCGCGCGACCTCGCCGGTGTGCAGTGCCTCGAAGCCCTCGTTGATCTGGTCGAGCGTGAGGTGTCGCGACACCAGATCGTCGAGGTTCAAGCGGCGCTGCAGGTAGAGGTTTACGTAGGTGGGCATGTCGATGCGGAAGCGAGTCGAGCCCATCGCGGAGCCCTGGAGCTTCTTCTCCGAGAGCAGCTCGACCCCCATGATCTCCACCTTCGTACCGACCGGGATCATGCCGATCACGGTTGCGGTGCCGCCCGTGGCGAGCATCGAGAAGCACTGCTCGGTGGTCTGCTTCAGCCCGACTGCCTCGATCGCGTGGTCGACGCCGCCTCCGGTGAGCTCGCGTACTGCTGCGACGGGGTCGTCGGCGCTTGCATCGACGGTGTCGGTTGCGCCGAAGGTGCGCGCCAACTCGAGCTTCGAGGCGAGCCGGTCGACCGCGATGATCCGCTCGGCACCGGAGAGCCGTGCCCCCTGGACCGCGTTGAGTCCGATGCCGCCGCAGCCGACCACGGCCACCGTTTCGCCCGGTCGCACGCGGGCCGTGTTCTGGACGGCACCGACGCCGGTGACGACACCGCAGCCGATCAGCGCGGCCTTGTCGAGCGGGATGTCCTTCGTGACCTTCACGACGGCCGCCTCGTGCACCAGCATCTGCTCCGCATAGCACGAGAGCTCCATGAATTGGTTGACTGGCTCGCCGCCTCGAGTGAGGCGCGGCGGATCGGCGGCCGTTCGCGTCAAGCCCTCGTGGGAGCACAGGTGCGAGCGGCCGCGCATGCAGTTGCGACAGCTTCCGCACGACATCGTCACGCAGGTGATCACGTGGTCGCCCGGCGCTACGTAGCCCACCTCGGAGCCGACGTCTTCGACGACGCCCGCGCCCTCGTGCCCGAGGACGATCGGGGTGGCGCAGGGATACTTCCCCTCCTGAAAGTGGAGGTCGCTGTGGCAAACACCGGCCGCCGCAGTCCGGATCCGCACCTCGTGGGGTCCGGGTTCGTCGATCTCGAGGTCGGCGACCTCGAGCGGCTTGTCGATTTCCGTGAGCAGCGCAGCCCTCATCGCCTGGTTCCTCCGTCGGCGATTCTACCCCCGGCGCGAGACCGACGGGAACTCACAGGAGAGCATCGGCTGGCCCAGGAGATGGAGATTCATCTCCCGGACGAGCCGATGCGAGCCAGAGGGTGCGTATCAGGGTGCCGCGACGCTCTGGCCGAGTGCCTGTGTGACGATCGCGAGGTCCGACTCGCGCACCCGGCCGCTGCCGTCGAGGTCGAGCGTTCGCTGGAACTCCGGGTCGCCGACCTCTGAGTCCATTGCGTTCTCGATCGCCACCAGATCGCCCTGGTCGACCAGGCCGGAGTCGTCGACATCGGGGTCGACCACCGCGACCTCGAGCAGGTTCGGCGGGCACGCTCCCGTCACGCCAAGCTGCGCTGTGTTCGCATCGTCGCCCGCGCCGCCGAGGTCGTCGACCACGATCTCGGCGCCGCGTGAGTCGGTGATCACGAGCGTCTCGCGCGTCGGGTCGCCGTCCGTGTTGGGCCAAACGATCTGGAGCGCTCCCGATGCCACGATCTCGACCGTATGGGGCTGCGGGAGCGCGGCGATGTTGCCGAGGTGGTCGATCGGTAGCACGCGGAGCGTCGAGGTCTCGCCCGATCCGTCGTCGGGCAGGGTGAGGTGATGGATCATTTCGTAGACCACCCGTTCGCCTGCGTCGCCGAGCCCGGGCCGCAGGGGACGCGAAGGCATGTCGTTGTAGGTCAAGATGTCGGGGCGCCTGCCGAACGCGAAGCGAACGAAGTCGCGAGACTGCACGCGCGCCGTGTCGATCGAGGGCTGTGATCCGTCGAGCCGCAGCGTGAAGGACTCGCCGATCGCGGGGTTGGAGGGATCGGGCTCGATCAGGTGGACGATGTTGGCACCGACGAGTGCGTTCGCGTTTGCTGTGCTCGGCTGAGTTCCCAATACGAACGACGGCGCGGTCTGCGGCGGGAATGGCAGCCGCGTCATGATCGCGGGACCCATCGGTACGCCGCCGCCGTAGTAGCCGGGCAGGCGCGGTCCGGCATACGTCACAGCGGCGAGCGCGATATCGAGCTCCGCGCCCGGCGGGCCGCCGAGCGGCACGAACAGCTCGCCCGACGCAGTGCTGGTCCCCACGAGCGCGTACCGGCGGGCGATCGGGACCAGCTCGGTCTCCTCGATGCCGGCGTCGAGCGGGTCGCCGTCGAGCAGCGTGATGCCGATATAGCCGTCGCCGTCGAGGTCGGCGAACGCGAGCGCCAGCACGGGATGGCCCGGAAACGCCGTTCCGTCGGGCGGGGGCTCGAGCGGCAACGTGCCCGTGCTTCCGAAGACCGTGAACGCGACGCCTCCGCCCGGCGACGCCCTGTGCGCGAAGATGAGCGGCACGTCGCCGCCCGCGCGCAGCGCTGCGGGGGGCGGGATCGCGCTCGCGGTCGCGGCCATGGAGCGGATCACCAGGTCGATGTCCCCGATCTCGGGACCGATCACGACACCGTCGGTGTCCTCGTCGTCGTCTTCGGCCGCGTCGGTGTCCTGGTCGTCGTCTTCGGCAGCATCGGTGTCCCGGTCGTCGTCTTCGGCAGCATCGGTGTCCTGGTCGTCGACTTCGGCAGAGGTGGCCTCGGCGTTGGCGACGTCGCTTGCCGGTCCGTCGGGAGCGGCAGTCACGCGAGGAGCGCCCGGCACGATCTCGTAGATCAGGCCGGTTGTCGGGTCGACCGGGTCGCCAGCCACGAGCCAGTCCGGTCCCGGCGGGCAGGCGTTGGCCAGCAGGAGGACGGAGAGCCCCGCCAGCGCGAGCGTGACTCGCCGGTTCATCGGGAGCCCCCGACGGCGACCCGGAGCGGATTCGAGAGCACAGGCTCACCTTCGTTCCAGACGAAGAGCTGCACCTGCGCGGGGCCGAACGGGAACCAGTCCGGGAGCACGAAGTCGATTCGCTCCTCCGAGAGCTCGACGAGCTGCGCCGCGGGCTCGGGCGATCCGCCGGCGAGGAGCCCCGCCACATCGTTGATCTGCAGACCGTCGGAGAGTGAGGGATCGTCGCCGCGCACGGCGCCGGCGGTCGGGTCGAGGCGTACGTATTGAGTACCGGAATGCAGGTTGCGAACCAGGACCTGGAGCGGGAACGGTACCTGTGCGAGGTCGTCGCTGTGGAATTGCCCTTCTACACGCAGGATCGTCGGCGATCCGTCGATCACCACGGCGTTTCGCAGGGCGAGAGAGGGGTCGGTGGGCGTTGCGTGAACGGAGGCACCGATGCAGACCGCGAGCGAGACAGCAGTCAAGTAACTCAGTAGATGCGAAAACATATTAAAAATTCCATGTAAATATTGATGTTGTTAAAGATTATAGATTAAGATCATATTATTACAATATAAATGTAACTTAAAATCCATAGTCGGCGTTGGCTCGTGCGCCCCCCTTGTTGTCGCGCCCCCGCGGGGGTTCAGCCAAGAGCGGCCACAGTCGTCTCCCGTGTCGGGCAAGCCGCGGGCGCGACCGACTGCGGCTCGGCCCGATCGGGGTGTACGAGCGCAGCCCGGGCCGCGCGTGGGAGGCTGTCTCCGCGGCGGGTCGACGGAGGCCGGCTTGGTAGGGGGGCCTCCGTCGGGCTGCTAGAAACCGTTCAGCGAGGCGACCCGATCGCGGTGGAAGCGCGTGTCGCCAAAGGTGCGCTGCTGCACGCGGCATCGTTTCAGGAACAGGCCGACGTCCTCTTCGTCGGTGACGCCGATGCCGCCGTGCATCTGCACGCCTTCGTTGCTGATCAGCTGCGCCGCGTCGCCAAGCTTCGCCTTGGCGATCCCCACGAGGCGCGGTGCGTCTTCAGCGTCCGCGTCGAGCGCCTGCAGCGCTTCGAGCACAACAGTCTTCGAAAGCTCGATCTCGATGAACATCTTCGCGGCGCGGTGCTTGAGCGCCTGGAAGCTCCCGATCGGGACGCCGAACTGCTCGCGTACCTTCAGGTACGCGAGGGTCCTGTCGAACACGGCCTCGATGCCGCCCAGCATCTCGGCGCACAGCCCGGCCGTGGCGCGGTCGAGTGTCGCGTCGAGCCAGTCGGCGGCTCGCCCCGGCTCGCCGAGGGCGGCAGCGTCGGGCACGCGGACGTCGTCGAGGACGATCTGGGCGACGTTGCGACCGTCGGCCATACGGCGGCGGTGACGGCTCATGCGGGCGGCGTCCGCGTCCACCAGGAAGAGGCCCAGGCCGTCGCGGTCATCCGTGTCGCCCGCGAGGCGAGCGACCACCACGAGTTGATCCGCGGCGTGCCCGTCGATCACGAAATCCTTGGCGCCGGAGAGGACCCAATCGTTGCCATCGCGCCGAGCGCTCGTTGCGACCCGGTAGGGCTGGTGATAGGCGCCCTCTTGAATCGCCGCGGTGAGCAACCGCTCGCCGCTGCACAGGGGCGTCAGGATCTCCTTGCGCTGTGTATCGTTGCCCGCGAGGGCGACCACAGTGCCGCCGAGCAGAACGCTGCCGACCAGCGGCGTCGCAGCGAGCGTGCGACCGCACTCGCGCATCACCACACCGATCTCCGCGCAGCCGAGGTCCGCTCCGCCGTACTTCTCGGGGAACGGGATGCCGGCCCACCCGAGTTCCGCCATCTCCTTCCACAGCGGGCGCGAGAAGCCGTCGGGATCGACTTCGTCGCGGATGCGGCGCAGCTCGCCGATCGGGGCGTGCTGATCGAGGAAGGTGCGCGATACCTCGCGCAACAGCTGCTGCTCTTCGGTCCAGACCAGTGCCATCTCGTTGTTCTCTGCGGCTCAGTCGGGCAGACCGAGCACGCGCTTTGCGATGATGTTCAGCTGCACCTCGGAGGTGCCGCCCTCGATCGAGTTCGCCTTCGAGCGCAGCCAGTCGCGCGTGGTCTGGAGGTGCTCGGCCTCGAAGCCGTCGCCCTCCCAGCCGAGCCCCTGCATGCCGAGGATCTCGACCCGCAGCTCCTGGCGCCGCTTGTTGTTCTCGGTCGCCAGATACTTGAAGATCGACGACGCCGCACCCACCTCGCCGCCACCGCGCGCCTCGTCTGCCGCCCGCCGCATCGTCGAGCGCATTGCGTGGTCTTCGATGTCGAACGCTGCGATCTCGTCGCGCAGCCCGGCGTCTGCGAGGCGGCCGTTCCGCTGTCCGAACTGCTGCTTCGCGAGCTCGGCCAGCGTTGCGCGCCGCGGACCGCGCGACCTCGCCGTGTCCATGCCACCGATCGACATGCGCTCGAACTGGAGCAGGCGCTTGGCGATCGTCCAGCCGCCGTTCAGCGGGCCGACCAGGTCCTTCTTCTCGGGTCGCGCGTCCGCGAAGAAGGTCTGGCGGAAGGGCGCCGATCCGCTGATCAGCTTGATCGGGGTGGTCGTGACGCCGGGCTGATCCATGTCGATCAACACGAAGCTGATGCCGTCGTGCTTGGCCGCGGCCGGGTCGGTGCGCACCAGGCAGAAGATCCAGTCGGACTTGTCAGCATAGGTCGTCCAGATCTTCTGGCCGTTGATGCGGAAGTGGTCACCCTCGTTTTCGCAGCGC
>JAYZFK010000009.1:0-24833 GCA_036336835.1 Myxococcota bacterium
CGGGGGGCTCAGCCCGGGCGGCGCCCCCGCGCCGCGCCCGCGCCCGCCGCCGACCCGTCCGCCCCGAGCATCTCGACCCGCGCCGGCCCGAGCGGCGCCCAGTATGAGCCGCCTCCGTTCGGATTTCCGCGGCTCCAGAACTCGCGGTCGTCCGCTGGGTACAGATCGCGCCGCGCGAAAACTCCATTCGAGGCCACGCCGACCTGGTTCAGGCTCTCGACGAAGACCGGCGTGCCCGGGCTTCCGTCGAGCAGGGCGAACAGCGAAGCCGGCTCGCCGGGTACCGAGACGCCAGCGATCTCGAGCAGGCTCACGAACAACGCCGCAAGACCGACTGGCTGGGCCACGACGCGACCCACTGGCAGATCGGCTCCGGCGACGATCAACGGAACCCGCACCTGGTCGAGACCGATCGAGTGGCCATGTGCAAAGTAGAAGCCATCCTCGCCAAAGGCCTCGCCGTGATCCGCGGTGACGACGACGAGCGCATTGCGCAGCACGGGGTCGTCTCGGGTGCGGCCAAGCAGCCGGCCGAGCTGGTGATCGAGCCCCGCCAACTCGCAATCGTAGCGATGCCCATACTCGGCGAGTTCGCGCGCAGCATCCCAGACCTGGTAGGTCGGAATCGCCTCGTGGCCAGAGGCGTCGCTCCCGATCGGCAGCGTGAGCCTCGCCCCGGCCGGGTTCTGCCCGACGGGACACGTCCAGTCCGGATCGGGCGCGTACGGTCCGTGCGTATCCTGCAGGTGAAGCCAAAGGAAGAATGGAGTCGGTGGCGAAGCCTCTAGCCAGGCCAGCGCGCGATCGACCGCGTGTCGCGCGCGGCGCCCTTTGGCGGCGAAGCGCCCTTCACCGAGCGTCTCGTCGTCGTAGTGCTCGAAACCGCGGTCGAGTCCGAGCCCGCGGCCGAGCAGTGGGTTGCTCACGATCGCCGCCGTGGCATAGCGGGCGTCGCGCAGCTTCTGCGCAAGCGTCGGCCACTCGTCGTCGAGCGCAAACTGACTGTTGAACGCTCCGACCGAGTGAGAGCTCGGGAGCTGGCCGGTGAAGATGGATGCGTGGGTGGGGGCGGTGGATGACGACGGCGCGAGAGCGTTCTCGAAACGCACGCCGCGCGCAGCCAGCCGGTCGAGGTTCGGCGAGGTCGGCAGTGGGTAGCCGTAGGACGACAGACGGTCGGCTCGCAGCGTGTCGATCGTGACGAGAACGATCGAGGGCGGCGACGCCCCTCCCGCGCTGCACGCCAGCGCCGCGAGAATCGCCCAGGGCGCGGACCGCCCGATTCGACGCCTCTCCTGCCCCCGCTCGTGCACGCACACGGACGAAAACTAGCGCCTTGGCCCCCGGGGTGAACAGGTCGCTACGATCTGTCTCGCTGCAACGGCTCCGACGCTGCATCGGGGTCGGAGCGAAGCGAGCAAACGGGGCCCACGTGACCGAGCCCGATACTTCCAGGAGCTGGCTCGCTACGTGTGCCGCGCTCGTCCTGCTGGCGGCCGCGGTCCGTGGCGCGTCGTTCTGGCTGGCTCCGCCGCTCGAGCTGGTGGGAGACGAGCTCTACTACGCCCAGGTGGCGCGCAACCTGGTTCACGGCGAGGGCCACGTCTTCCACGAAGCCGGTGGCCCCTCGTTGCGCGCTTGGCGACCACCGGGCCAGGCGCTGACCCTCGCCGCGGTACTCGATCGCGAGACGGCATCCGGGCTCGACACCAGCGTGCACGGCGCCGGACGTCTGGTGGCACTCCAGATCGCGCTCGGGAGCCTGCTCGCGGCTGCCGCGGCGGTGCTCGGAGGCCTGCTGTTCGATCGCCGCGTGGGCACGCTCGCCGGGTTGCTGGTGGCGACCTACCCCACATTGATCGCCTTCAGCCACTACCTGTGGTCCGAAACGCTGACGGCCCTGCTGCTGACGGCAGGCCTCGCGGCCGCGGTGCAGTACCGCCTCGCGCCGAGCCCTGCACGAGCCGTCGCCACGGGGCTACTGCTCGGGGCCGCAACGCTGGTCCGCGAGATCGCACTGGGGGTCGCGCTCGCCTGCGCCTGGTGGTGGTGGCGCGAGGCACCGCCACAGCAGCGGCGACGCTCGTTGGCGCACGCGGGCTTGATGGCTGCGGTGGCGACGGTATGCGTGGCACCGTGGACCCTGCACAATGTCCGGGCGCTCGATCGATTCGTGCCGCTATCGACCATCGGCTGGTTCGCGACAGCCGAGGGCAATACCTTCGAGGCAGCCGATTGGCTGCGCAGTACCGGTCCTGCTCACCTCGCCTTCACCCAGCGCTACTTCGGCCTGGGCGACGAACTCGCGCGAAGCGACCTGGCGCGGCGCCACGCACTCGCGGCGATCGTCGCCGAGCAGCCGCTGTGGACCGCCAAGAAGGCGATCCGAAACGGGGCACTGCTGCTTTCGCCTGACTCGTATCTGCTATTCAAGCAATCGGTGGGCGCCTACGGCGAGATCTCGCCCACGGTCCGCGGGCTGTCGGTCGCCGCGGTCACCCTCGGCTGGGCCGTGGTCGCGCTGCTTGGAGCCCTCGGGCTGGCCGTAGCACGCGCGTCCGAGCGGCGCCTGGCGATTGCGGTCCTCGCGGTGCCGCTGCTGGTCCATCTCATCTCGAACGCAACCTCGCGCTTCCGCATTCCCTGGCTCGGCCTGTGGCTCGTGTTCGCAGCGCTGGGCGCGCGCGAGCTACCGCGCGCGCGCGAGCGCTGGGAGCACCTGCCACTCGGTGCGCGAGCCGCCCTGGTAGGATTCCTCGCCTTCGTCTTCGGCGTCGCGTTTCCTTACTTCGCGGAGTACGGGGGGCGACGATGAACGGCCTGCTCGCGAGAGTGGTGCGCGCTCTCGAGCACCCGTTGGTCGTGGGGCTGGTGTTGATCGCGCTCGCAGCGCCCGCAGCCCTATCGGTGCTGGCCCCGGTCGAAAACGGCGATATCGCCTGGCACCTGGCGCTCGGGCGCTGGATCGCGCAGCACGGGTCGATTCCGTTCGCCGACCCGTTCAGCTACACCGCCGCCGGCGCGCCGATGGTGGCGCACGAGTGGCTTGCCCAGCTGCTCTACTGGCAGTGGACCACACTCGTCGGCCTCGACGGCCTGCGAGCCCTACACGTGGCGTTCGCCGGGGCGACGCTCGGGCTGGCCTTCCTCTCGTTCCGAGCCGCTGGGGCACCACCCTCGCTGGCGCTCCTCGCAACCGCCGCCTTCAGCTTGTTCGCGGCCCCTCGCTTCCAGGTGCGGCCCCATGTGTTGAACCCGATCTTCGGGATCACTCTGTTCACGCTGCTCTTCCGCTCACGCGCAATGCTGCGGCCCGCCGGCATCGCACTGGGCGCCGCAATGGTCGGCCTGTGGGCGAACCTGCACTCGGCGGCTGTTCTGCTGCCCAGTCTGCTCTGGGTCTGGGTTGGGATCGACTTCGTCCAACGACGTGTCGCCCCGCGCCCGCCCTGGCCGGACGATCCCGCCGGCGGCAGCCCTCGCCGGGGGCTCGCCGTCGCCGCGGCCTGTAGCCTGGCACTGCTCGCCACCCCGAACCACGTGCGCCTGTTTCCCTATCTGATCGATTCGAACCGGGTCAACGCGGACATGAGCACCGAGTGGCTGTCGCTGCCGCGCATCGCGAGCACCGGCGAGCACACGGGCCTGTTCGTCGTATGGGCATGCCTGCTCGCGGCGACCGGCCTCACCACCGCCCTCGTGCTGCGCGAGCGGCGCAGCTGGGCGATGCCAGCGCTGGCACTGGCCGGGGCACTGGCCCCGCTCCAGAGCATCCGCTTCCTCTGGCTGGGCTTCATCCCGCTCGGCTTCGTGGCCGGCGAGGTGGCGCGCTGGCTCGGGCGCCTGGCTCCCGCCAGACGCGATGCAGTACTCGCACTCTGTGCGCTCGCCGCCGTCGGCCTCGCGTTGACCGCCCACCGGCCGCTGATCGTACGGACTCCCTTCTTCAACCCCGGCGCTTTCCCACTCCGCAGCGTGCAGCTCCTGCGCGAGGTTCCGCTCGAGGGCCGCGGCTTCGCGCGAGCGGAGTGGGGAGGCTTCATCACGCTGATGCTCGACGAGCAGGTACCGATCTTCGCCGACGGCCGCTGGGTCACGCTCGGCCGAAAGATCGTCCGCCAGGCGCACGTAATCGCCACCGGGCGTCCGCGAGCGCTCGTCCTGCTCGACCAGTGGAACATCGACTGGGTCATCGTCGAACGCGGCTGGCTCGACACCGACCACCAGCGCGGACGCCGCAGTCGAGGCTGGATGCGGACCTTCGCCGGCTACAACAGCGCGATCTGGGTGCGGCGAGGTGAACGGGGCCTCGCCAGCCGGAACGCCTTCGCCACCTACTACGCAGGGCTCGGCATTCCGTTCGATCTCGAACGCGGCTTCTTGCCCCGAGCAGCCGAGCGCGCGAACCCCGAGTGGGCCCGAGGGCACGGCGTTGGAGACCGCTACATCCGCCATTTCCTGCCGGGCGGAAGGCGCTCGGAGCGGGGTGTCGAGGTCTCGCTCAGCGCAGGTCGGCCAGAGAGTCGATGAGGTAGCTTCGGACCATGGCACGCCTCTCCTACATCGGCCTGGCGCTCGCGGCCGGACCCAATCGCACGGCCACCGCCGCGACCCTCGCGATCGGCGTCGTCGTCCTGGCGCTCGGCCGGATCCCGCTCGCTCCCGGAAGCGAGCTCGACCTGTCCAGCCACCAGCAGATCGACGGCTGGACTCAGGCGAGCCTGTTCGGCTTCGGCCCCGCGACCGAACGCGGTCGCTCGATCGACGCGGCACCCGCTCGAATCGTCTGGAACCGCCCGCTGCCCCGTCGCTTCAGCCTGGCGCTCGACGTGACCGCCGACACTGCACGTGCGCGCATGGCTGTGTCGCTGGGCAACCAGCGCGAGCTGATCACCGTGTCGCAGGGCCCTTCGCACCTCGTGCTCGACAACCCACTCGGACTGCGTGAGCTCGGCCTGGCCAGCATCCCGCCGAGTGCGCAGCTACACCTGCGACGCGCCGCGGTCCGCTAGGCACGCCGTGGAGCCCTCGCAAGTTGCGCCCGGCCGCTTCTTCGCAGGCCTGCTGGTCGCCACGGCCGTTCCGGTGTGCGCCTACGCCCTGTCCGAAGTCGTACTACCCCATCACAGCGTCGTCGCCCGGACCAGCCTGTGGGTCACCTTCCTGGGCTCGAGCGGTCACGTCGCAGCGAGCTTCTTCTTCTACACCGACCGGCGTGGGCGCGCGCACATGCTCGCCAACAGCCGCGGCCGCGTCGTGTGGGCACCGCTCGTCGTGATCGCGACGACGAGCGCCTTCTTCGCCGCGGCCGGCTCGTGGCTGCCCTACGGCATCACGCTCTACTGGATCTGGCAGACCCATCACTACACGCGCCAGAACCACGGCATTCTGTCCTTCGTCGCACGTGCCTACGGCGCGCCCCCTGGCGAGCTCGAGCGGACGGCGCTCACGCTGAGCGGCGTCGGCGGCGTGATCGGCGCACTGACCTTTGTCGCGCCGTACCGAGAGACGTTCCTCGCGGATTTCGGCTGGCACCTGCACCACATCGCACTCGGCGCGTATGCAGCGGGCTGGCTCCTCTATCTCGCGGCCTGCTTCCGTGATCGCGAAGCCCGCCTCGCGGCGCATCCACTGCGCACGGTCGTGTCGACCGTACTGATGCTCTTCTACCTGCCGCTATTCCTGTTCCGCGACCCGATGCTCGCCGTCGGAAGCTATGCGATGGCCCACGGCCTCCAGTACCTGATCTTCATGGGCTACGTCGCCGCCGTGCCACGCGCCGACCTGCTCCGCCGCGCCCTGACTCTCATCGCCTGCATCGTGCTGCTCGGCATGGGCCTCGACTTCCTGCAGGCGGCAAAGCCCTTCGGCGACTACCGGATGGCCGTGTACGGCGCCTACCTGGGCCTGGTGATGTGGCACTTCCTGCTGGATGCCGGCGTATGGCGACTGAGCGAATCCTTCCAGCGCGGCTACATGGCCGAGCGCTTCTCGTTCCTCGCGCCGGGCAGCTGAACCGGCCGGCGATCCGTCCGTAGCAAGCGGCTGCTCGGGCCCCGAGCCGGCATCCTGTCGGGAGGTCCGTCACCTCACCGGCCAGGACCGTGGGCAAGTACCTACACCGGATCTGTCTCCCGTCCGCGGCGGCCTGGTGCCCCGTACCAGGGGCTCGCTTGGCCGAATCCTCGGCCGTCTCGCCGAATCGCTAGACCCCGCCGCCGACTCGACCGTCCCCTGCCGCAGAGTTGCCGGCGCTACCGCTCCGCTCGGCCCGACCGCAGCCTTGTCGGCGGCGCCAGACCGGCCGTGGCCGGCGCTCGTGCACGCATTCTTCATCAGTTCTCGAAATTTGGCTTGGGTCCGCGAGTCGGTTGCCGATTCATGGGTGGGGAGACGTATGGGCTTATGTTGAACGGTGCACGATGCGAGCCGGAAACGCGAAAGAGCAGCCAGCGAGCCGTCCCTAGCTTGCTCGCGGGATGCCTTGTGGTAGCGATCGTCGGCGTCCTGATTCCCGCGCGGGCGTCGCTGGCGTCGGTGCCGGAAGAGACAGCGCTGATGGTGTCGGACGGCGCCGCAGACGACCTCTTTGGTCTCGCGGTCGCAATCGACGGCGACACGACCCTCGTCGGGGGTGTCGGCGCCGACGGCAACTCGGTCGACTGCGGGGCGGCCTACGTCTTCCGCTACGACGGAACCGCCTGGATCGAGGGGCCTAAGCTGATCGCCTCGGACGGCGCGGTGGGTGACTACTTCGGCATCTCCGTTGCGGTCGACGGCGACACGGCCCTGGTCGGTGCCGGGCGGCACGACGGCATCGGGACCGACTCCGGGGCGGCCTACGTGTTCCGCTACGACGGAACCGCCTGGGTCGAGGAGGCGAAGCTCACCTCCTCGGATAGCGCAGGCGACGACTACTTCGGCTACTGGGTCGCGATCGACGGCGACACGGCCCTGGTCGGCGCCGTTGGAAGCAACGGCAACGTGATCGACTCCGGAGCGGCCTACGTCTTCCGCTACGACGGGCTTGGCTGGGCCCAGGAGGCGAAGTTGACCGCCTTCGACGGCACGGACGGCGACTTCTTCGGCCGCTCGGTCGCCCTCAACGGCGATACGGCTGTCATCGGAGCCGGGCGCGACGACGACAAGGGCACCAACTCCGGGGCCGCCTACGTCTTCCGCAACAACGGGACGACCTGGGTCCCGACGACGAAGCTCACCGCTTCGGACGGTGCCGACTTCGACGCCTTCGGCATGTCGGTCGCGATCGAGGCCGACACGGTGGTGATCGGGGCCTTCGGCGACGACGACATGGGCGGCGGCTCCGGCTCGGCCTACGTCTTCCGGTACGACGGAACGACCTGGGTCGAGGAAAAGAAGCTCCTGGCCTTCGACGGCACCGAATTCGACAACTTTGGCATGTCGGTCGCCATCGCCGGTGATACGGTCGCGGTCGGGGCGATCGGTGACGACGACAACGCGCTCGATTCGGGATCGGCCTACGTCTTCCACTACAGCGGGACGCACTGGGTCGCGGGTGAGAAACTCGCAGCGTCCGACGCCGCGACGGACGACGCGCTCGGCGTCTCGGTCGCAATCACCAACGCCACGCTGGGCGACATGGCAGTGGTCGGCGCCTGGCAGGACGACAGCAACGGCATCAACGCGGGGGCGGCCCTCGTGTTCATGGCACCCGCAGTGCCCGCGCTGCCCAGCATCAGCATCGCTCTGCTCGCACTCGGACTCTTGTGCACCGGAGTCCTGGTACTTCGGCGAGGCTTCGCCTCCCAGGCTTCCTAGGTCCGCTCGGTCGCATCCTCGCCTCCACGAGACGCGAGACGATCTCGTGCTGGCTGGTCCGGAACCTTTGCCGCCGCGGCCGTGCTCGATGCGAACCTGATCTCACCCAGACCAGCGTCCTGCTCCGTTAGCTCGCAACCGGCCTCGCTCGCGCGATCGGATCGGCCGAGTCGGTCGAATCGGCACAACAGCGAAAATCCGGCCTCTACGATCGAGTTCGCGTGCCAACCCGAGTTGCTAGGTCCGAGAAGAGGAGGACTGGTGACCCAGGCAGGATTCGAACCTGCGACTTCCAGCTTCGGAGGCTGGCGCTCTATCCAACTGAGCTACTGGGCCCCTGGTGGGACGTAGAGGATTCGAACCTCCGACCTCCGCGGTGTGAACACGGCGCTCTAACCAACTGAGCTAACGTCCCACGAACCCGGGTTTCTAGGCGAAAACGCTCGTGCGATCAAGCGCTCGCATACCCGGAACCATGTCTGCGCTCAGCGCTCTCGACAGCGCTCGATGCCGGCACTGACGAAGGCCTCGAACAGCGGGTGCGGGGCGAAGGGCCGCGATTTGAACTCCGGGTGGAACTGCGACGCCACGAAGAATGGGTGATCGCGCAACTCGACCAGTTCGACCAGGCGCCCGTCGGGTGAGGTGCCCGAGCAGACCATCCCGGCCTGCTCGAGACGCTCGCGATAATCGAGATTCAGCTCGTAGCGGTGACGGTGGCGCTCATCGATCTGGCGAACGCCGTAGGCCACACCAGCGCGCGTGTCGGCCTGCAATACGCACGGATAGGCGCCGAGCCGCATGGTCGCACCCATGTCCCGGATATCACGCTGCTCGGGCAGCAGATCGATGACGGGATGAGGCGTGGCGGGATCGATCTCGGTCGAGTTGGCGCCCTCGAGACCGACGACATGGCGGGCGAACTCGATCACGGCCATCTGCATCCCGTAGCAAATGCCGAGGTATGGAATTTCGTTCTCGCGCGCGAAGCGCACGGCTTTGATCTTGCCCTCTGTGCCACGACCCCCGAAACCGTGTGGGACGAGAATGCCGTCTGTGTCGGCGAGCACGCGCGGATCCTCGAACTTGTCAGCGTCGACGTAGTCGATATCAACCTTGGCGCTGAGCGCGAAGCCCGCGTGCGCGAGCGCTTCGTTGAGAGACTTGTAGGCCTCGGTCAGATCGACGTACTTTCCCACCATCGCGATTCGGATGGTCATCTCGGGATTGCGGATGCCGTGGATCAGCTCTTCCCAGCGACGCAGGTCGGGTCGCGCCGTCCACATGTTGAGCACCTGCGCGAGCTTCTCGTCGAGACCCTCCTGGTGGAGGACCAGCGGCACCTCATAGGTGGTGTCGACGTCCTTCGCCGTAACCACGGCGTCCTCGTCGACGTTGCAGAAGAGCGCGATCTTGCTCTTGACACCCTTGGGCAGGAAGCGATCGGTGCGACACAGGATCACATCGGGCGCGATCCCGACCGCCTGCAGCTGCTTGACGGAGTGCTGGACTGGCTTGGTCTTGAGCTCGCCCGCCGTGGCGACGTAGGGCACAAGGGCAACGTGCACGAAACACACGTTGTCGCGCCCGACGTCGGCGCGCAGCTGGCGGATGGCCTCCAGGAAGGGCAACGACTCGATGTCGCCGACCGTGCCGCCGATTTCCACCAGGATCACGTCGAAGCCCTCGGCGGCGGCGCGGATCCGCGACTTGATCGCGTCGGTCACATGCGGAATCACCTGCACGGTGCCGCCGAGGTAGTCGCCCCGGCGTTCCTTGGCGATGACCGAGTCGTAGATCTTGCCCGCCGTCACGCTGTTGATGTGGCTCATGACGGCGGTCGTGAAACGCTCGTAGTGGCCCAGATCGAGGTCGGTTTCCGCGCCGTCCTCGGTGACGTAGACCTCACCGTGCTGGAATGGATTCATCGTCCCCGGATCGACGTTGAGATACGGGTCCAGCTTGAGAAAGGTGACTCTGAGCCCACGGGCCTCGAGCAGCGCACCCACAGAAGCCGACGCCAGGCCCTTGCCCAGCGACGACAGCACGCCGCCCGTCACGAAAATGTACTTGGTCGAACGCGTCTGCACGCCCCTCACCCCCACCCCGGCTCCGCAGCTTCGCGCGTCCGCACGCGCGCCCCCTGCCAGCGAAGCCGGTCCATGTCCGGATCGAATCGACGGTCGCTCGAACCGAGACGGGAAGTGAAAGGCCCAGCCAATGAAGCAACGATCGCCGTCGCCTCGCGAATCGTCACCGACCCCTTCGGGGACCGTTCCCCCTCCTACCAGCCGGAGCCTGCGAGACAAACCGCGCGATGAGCATCACTCCCGGGAATCGGTTCGACGGTGTATAGCCCGGGCTTCCGAGCAGCGTCAAACCGGGTAACGCCGTTCCATCAGGGGAGCATGGGAGCGACGAGGAGCCCTTCGGTCTCGTCGAGGCCACCCATCAGGTTCAGACACTGCACCATCTGGCCGCTGGCTCCCTTGACCAGGTTGTCGAGCGACGAGAAGAGCAGCAGCGTCCCCGAGCGCTCGTCCGAGACGGCGGCAACGTCACAAAAGTTGGTCCCGCGCACGGACGCGACCTGAGGAAGCTCGCCCTCGGGCAGCACTCTCACGAAGGGCTCGGCGGCATAGGCACTCCCGAGCACCTCGAGCGCATCCGCGGTCGAGAGCGACCGACGCGGTCGCGTGATCACGGTCGAGAGCATTCCACGCGTGGCCGGTAGCAGGTGCGGGACGAAGGCGATTCGGATCCGCTCACCCGCTACAGCACTCGCCTCCTGCTCCATCTCGGGGACGTGCCTGTGGGCACTGCCGACCCGGTAGGCATGTGGGTTGCCGTCGAGCTCGCCGTACAGGTAGCCATCCGCGAGGGTGCGCCCCGCTCCCGAAACGCCCGACTTGGCGTCGACGACGATGCCGGTCGTCTCGATCAGCCCGGCGCGCAGCAGGGGGACGAGGAGCAGCAGCGCAGCGGTCGGGTAGCAGCCGGCTGCCGCCGCAAACGACGCGCCAGCCAGCTCGTCACGATGGAGCTCGGGAATCCCGTAGACCGCCTTGCCGAACAGCTCTGGCGCCGCGTGCTCGCCATACCAGCGGGTGTAGTCGTCCAGGCTCAGCAGCCGGAAGTTGCCCGCCAGGTCCACGACCGTGACGCCCGCCCGGTGGAGCGCCGCGACCGCCTGGGCCGCAGGCCCTTCGGGGAGACAGCACAGGGCCGCATCGACTCGATCGGCCAGCGAGGCCGTATCGAGCTTCTCGAAGGGCAAGTCGACCAGGCTGCGCAAGCCCGGAAAGGCCTGGCTCGCGGCCATGCCGTCGCGCTGCTCCGAGGTGATCGCAACGAGCTCGAGCTGCGGGTGGCGCAGCACAATGCGAACGGCTTCGAGACCCGTGTAGCCGCTCGCTCCGACGATCGCGACTCGCATCTTGCTCACTCCTGCGTGAAAACCGTCACAACGAAAACGGGAGGCCGCTAGCGGCCTCCCGTCCAGGATGGGAAAACGCCTCGGCGCTAGCGCTTGGAGAACTGGAAACGAGCGCGAGCCCCCTTCTGACCGTACTTCTTGCGCTCCTTCTTCCTTGGATCGCGCGTCAGATAGCCAACGCGCTTGAGTGCGAGACGCTGGCTGGGATCGAGCTTCTCGATCGCGCGCGCGATGCCGTGGCGCAGCGCGCCGGCCTGTCCGGTCGGGCCGCCACCGGACAGCGCCGCGATGACGTCGTAGCGGCCGACGAGGTTCGTGGTCTCGAACGGCTGCTGCACCATTAGCCGGTCGGCAGCGCGGCCGAAGTAGTCGTCGGACTGCTTGCCGTTGACGACCACGTTGCCCGTTCCGGGCCGGAGGCGCACTCGCGCGATCGCGGTCTTGCGCTTGCCCGTTGCCATGATTTCACTAGTTGCCAAGCGGCAGCTCCTGCGGCTGCTGGGCCGCGTGCGGGTGGTCGGGACCGGCGTACACCTTGAGCTTGTTGAGCATCTTTCGGCCGAGCGAGTTCCTGGGCAGCATGCCGCGCACGGCCCTGCGCACGACGCGGTCCGCGTGAGGGCCATCGAGCAGCTTGCCGGCCGTGACCGACTTGATACCCCCCGGATATCCGGTATGTCGGTAGTAGATTTTCTGTTCGCGCTTGCGACCGGTGAGCTTGACCTTGTCGGCGTTGACGACGATCACGTGGTCGCCCGTGTCGACGTGCGGGGTGAACGTCGGCTTGTGCTTGCCGCGCAGCACGGACGCCACCCGCGTGGCGAGCCGGCCGAGGGCCTGATCCCTGGCATCGACGACGTACCAGCTCCGCACCACTTCGGCGGGCTTGGCACTCTGAGTCGCGCGGTGAGCCGTGGCTCCCATCGCCTCGAACCTCCGGAAAACGCTCGGGAGCGCGGAGGGATACCCGAGCCCCGCGCCGCAGTCAAGCCTTCCGGGGCGCCGACGGCCCGGGTCAAACTCCCGATTCCAAAGCGAAATCATCAGGCGCCCCGGGGTCCCGCAGGAGTTCGTCGGGGTACTCGACCCGGATCAGCGCCAGCCCCTGCGGCGGCGCCGTGGGACCGGCCCGGGCGCGATCGCACGAAGCGAGCAGGTCCGGCAGCGAGGACGCCTGGCGGCGCCCCTGCCCGACCTCGATCAGGGTTCCCGCCAGGTTGCGCACCATGTGGCGCAGGAAACCCGACCCCTGTGCCTCGAAGTGGATCTCGCCGCCCGGCTCGCCCTCCAGCGCGAGGCGGTCGAGCCGCCGCACGCTGCTCTGCACGCTCGAGCCAGCTGCCTGGAAGGCCGCAAAATCGTGCTCTCCGACGAGCGCGGCCGCGGCCTCGCGCATGGCGGCCAGATCGAGCAGCGTCGGCACGAAGTGGAAGCGACTGGCGCGCAGCGGCGAGCGCACGCGGCCATTCCAGATCGAGTAGCGGTAGAGCTTGCCGGTGGCACAGCGCCGAGCGTCGAAGCCCGCCGGTGCCGCGGCGACATCAATTGCGGCCATGTCCCGCGGGAGCCGGGCATTGAGTGCGCGCTGCAGGGTCGCCGGGTCGAGTCGGGTGGCGAGCACCGCGCTCGCCACCTGGCCGAGCGCGTGGACCCCTGCATCCGTCCGGCCCGAGCCGATGGCCGAGACGCTCTCGCCGGCGATCTCACTGAGCGCCACCTCCAGGCATCCCTGGACCGTCCGCTCGTCCTGGGCCTGACGCTGCCAGCCGGCAAAATCACCGCCGTCGTACTCCAGCGTGATCCGAAAGACGCGCCGCACCGACATCGACCAGCCCAGCCCACTCAGTGCAGATGGATCCGCGCTTCGGCGAGCTTCACGGCATTGCTCGCCGCCAGGCGCAGAGGATCAGCGACCATCCACAGCTGGAGCCCGCGCGGGCACGAGGCATCGCTGAGCAGGGAGCCGATCCGCACATCGTCGCTGCCCGCCGCATCGCGAGTACTCGGGCCGGGCAGGCTCCCCGCGCCAGCACCGTGACGGGCGATCCCCGGCACCTTGTCGAGCGCTGCCAGCGCGGCTGCAGGGTCGATCGCCTCGCTGAGCTCGACGAACAGGGCACTGCCCTCGCCGACGAAAGCCGGCACCTGCACCGCGTTGGCGGCCAGCGGCACCGGACGACCGACGAGCCGCTCGAGCACCGCCGCCAAGTCGCCCGTGAGCCCGCCGTCGGCCTCGTCGGGCCCTGGACCCGCCACGCTGCGGGGCACGCAGTCGAATGCGATCTCGGTCGGAAAGACCCGGACCTCCGGCGGCGGCTGCACAGAGAGCAGCGCCACGGTCTCGGTGGACAGCGCTTCGATCCCGAGCGTCCCGGCGCGCGAGGCGGTCTGCAGCACCGTTCCCGCAACTCGGACGAGCCCGCCTAGATCGTCGAGTGCCGCCAGCACTCGGCCCCAGGCGAGCGCTGGGCCCGCAGGGGCCGCAATCACCGGAGCACCCACCAGCGGAGCCGCCGGGCTGCGCTCCGCAAGACCGAGCGGGACGTCGGGCGAGCGCATCAGCGCGCCGGAGCAGTCGATGCACGCGAGTTCGGCTCGCAGCGCCTGGCGCACCAGCTCGAGCGCGGGGCCGCGCGGAGTGCAAAGGAACATCAGGTCGTAGCCCTGCAGCGGCGGCGGCTCGCTCTCGACCGGGATCAGGTCGTCGCCCAGCTCCACTTCGCTGCCCACCGATCGCTGCGTGCCGAACGCAGCCAGCTCGGCAACCGGAAAACCGCGCTCGCCGAGTACGCGCGCCAGTTCGCTGCCGAGCGCACCACTGGCCCCGGCGAGCACGACGCGCAGCCCACCCGACCTCATCCGAGCTGCTCGAGCACGCGGTCGGTCATCGCGCGACAGCCCGTTGCGGGCCGGTCCTCGCCGGCGAGGATCAAGTCGGCAGTCCGATGGCCGGCTTCGAGCACCGAGGCGGCCGCACTGCGGATGTCCGCTGCCGCCGCAGGCGCGTCCAGCGAGTGCTCGAGTAGCATCGCGACCGACAGGATCGCCGCCAGCGGGTTCGCCAGATCGCGGCCAGCGATGTCCGGGGCCGAGCCGTGCACGGGCTCGTACAACCCCACACCTCCCTCGGCCAGGCTCGCAGACGGCAGCATGCCAAGCGAGCCCGTGATCATCGCCGCCTCGTCGGACAGGATGTCGCCAAACAAGTTGCCGGTGACGAGGACATCGAAGCGACTCGGCTCCTTGACCAGCAGCATCGCCGCCGAGTCCACCAGCTGGTGGGCCAGCTCGACGTCCGGATAGTCCTTCGCCACCTCGTCGATGACCTCGACCCACAGCTGCGAGACCTCGAGCACGTTGGCCTTGTGGACGTGGGTGACGTGATTGCGCCGCTGCCGCGCAGCGTCGAAGGCGACGCGCGCAATGCGCGCAACCTCCTCCTCGTCGTAAGTCATGGTATTAACGGCGCGGCGCTTGCCAGCGACGACCTCACGGCCGCGCGGCTCGCCGAAGTAGATGCCCCCAGTCAGCTCTCGCACGACCAGCATGTCGATGCCGTCCACCACCTCCGCTCGCAGCGAACTCGCTGCGACCAGCGCGGGAAACACGCTTGCCGGGCGCAGATTCGCGAACAGGCCGAGTTCCTTGCGCAGGCGCAGCAACCCGCGCTCGGGCCGCGTGTCGACGGGCATGTCGTCCCACCTCGGGCCGCCCACCGCGCCCAGCAGCACCGCGCGCGCTTCGCGACAGCACGCCACGACATCGTCGCTGAGCGGCGTCTGCTTCGCGTCGATCGAGGCCCCCCCGATCAGCGCCTGCTCGAACTCGAGCACGAGGCCGTGGTTCGCGGCGACGACCTCTAGCACCCGCCGGGCCTCGGCCGTGACCTCGGGACCAATCCCGTCACCGGGCAGCAGGACGATGCGATGCACTGAGCTCCCTTCCACTCTTTCAGATCTGATTGAACCCGATCGCAAGGTACCGCGGCAAACCCGTCCACGACCCCGGGGGCTCTCTAGTGCGCCGTCCCCGCCGACGGCGAGTCCACGGACTCGCCGTCCGGGCCAGCTGGCATCTCCTCGAGCGCCCGTCCGCTGCGCTTGCGCAGCAGCCAGCCAAGCGGCCCGGAGAGCACATAGACGATACCGATCAGGAACAGCGTCAGGTCTGGCCTGGCCAGCACCAGACCCAGCGTGAACACCGAAGCCACCAGGGCCCGGTAGCCGCCGAGCTTCAAGTTCTTGCCGCTGTGGTACGGGATCGGGCTCACCATCAGCAGCCCCAGTCCGGCCAGCCCGAACGCAGGCAGCGAGGCCGGCACCGAGACGTGCAGCCCGCTCTCACGGAGCAGGCCGACGAACAGCACCGTCGAGAGCACCAGGCCCGCGGCGGCGGGAGCTGGCAGTCCCTCGAAGCGACCGGGATAACGCTGCGGGGTCACGTTGAAGCGCGCCAGCCGAAGCGCGGCGCCGGCCGTGAACATGAAGCCCATCACCCAGCCCGTCCAGCCGAGTTCGTGGAACTGTCCCGCATTGAACGCGAGCATGGCCGGCGCAACGCCGAACGAGACCGTGTCGGCGATCGAGTCGTACTCGAAGCCGAAGCGACTGGTGGTGCCGGCGAGCCTTGCGAGCCGACCGTCGAGGATGTCGAACACCGCCGCGAAGATCAGCGCGACCGCGGCGCGCTCGTACTGACCCTCGCCCGATTGGACGATCGAGTAGAAGCCGGCGGCCAGATTGAACGTGGTGAACAGGTTCGGGAGCAGCGCTGCAAGCCCGGAGTGATCGCGGTTTCCGCGCTGCTGCCGACGCCGCACGCGCCGTTCGGATCTCGCCTCCGTGCTCATTCCATCGCACCCCCACCACTGAACCGCGCGAGCACGCTCTCGCCACCGCGCACACGGTCTCCCTCGCACACGACGGGCTCGGCCCCCACGGGCAGCAGCACGTCGGTACGCGAGCCGAAACGGATCAGCCCGTAGCGGTCGCCGCGTCGCAGCCAGTCGCCGATCTTCGGATGGCACACGATCCGCCGGGCGATCAGCCCGGTGATCTGCGAGACCACGACGCGGCCCGAGTCGGCCGTCTCGATCTCGAGGTCGACGCGCACGTTGCGCTGCTCAGCATCGGGATTGAACGCGGCCAGATAGGCGTCGCCACTGCGCCGGATGTCGACGACGCGTCCGGCGACGGGAGCTCGGTTTACGTGGACGTCGAATACCGAAAGGAAGATGCCGATGCGCAGCGCCTTGCGACCGTCGAGCGTCTCGGTCTCGCCAACGGCAACCACGCGGCCATCCGCCGGCGCGACGACGCAAGCCTCGTCGCCCGGAATGGAGCGATCGGGATTGCGGAAGAACGCAGCCACGAAGACGGCCAGGCCGAGCCACAGCAACGCCAGTCCGGACCAGCCGACGATCCCGCACAGGGCCGACACAGCGAGCGGGACACAGCCCAGGCGGTAGGCGTCCTCGACTAGCCACTCAGTAGGCCGCTCGGCAAAAGCCGGAGCCTCGCGGTGGGTGCGTGCCTCGCTCACCTCGGGCCTCAGTTCTTCGACCGGTCGACCAGGCGCTTCTCGCGCAGCCACGGCATCAGGCTGCGCAACCGCTCTCCGACCTCCTCCATCGGGTGCTCCGCGGCGCGGCGGCGCATGGCGTTGAAGCTCACGCTGCCGGATTCGTTCTCGAGGATGAACTCCTTGGCGAACTGGCCCTGCTGGATTTCACTCAGGATCTGCCTCATCCGCTCGCGGGTCGCCTCGTCGATGATTCGGCGTCCGCGCGTGAAGTCACCGTACTCGGCAGTATTCGAGACGGAATAGCGCATGTTCGCGACGCCGCCCTCGTAGATCAGGTCGACGATCAGCTTCACCTCGTGAATGCATTCGAAGTAGGCCATCTCGGGTGCGTAGCCGGCTTCCGTGAGCGTCTCGTAGCCGGCCTGCATCAGCGCGACGAGGCCACCGCACAGGACCGACTGCTCGCCGAACAGGTCCGTCTCGGTCTCCTCGCGGAAGCTCGTCTCGAGGATGCCGGCGCGGCCGGCACCGATGCCCGACGCGTAGGCCAACGCAACCTGCAGGGTGTCGCCGCTCGGGTCCTGGTGGACCGCAACGAGAGCTGGCACGCCGCGGCCCTCTTCGTAGTTCTGGCGCACCGTGTGGCCCGGGCCCTTGGGAGCCACCATGAAGACGTTCACGTCGTCAGGCGGCTGGATCGCCTGGAAGTGGATGTTGAATCCGTGGGCAACCGCGAGGCTGTTGCCAGCCTGGAGGTTCGGCGCGATCTGCTCCCGGTAGATCCGAGCCGCCAGCTCGTCGGGCAACGTCAGCATCACGATGTCGCCCGCCTTCGCGGCCTCGGGCACCTCAGCGACCTTGAGACCCGCGCCCTCGGCCTTCTGCCAGGACGTCGAATCGCGCCGCAGCCCGACAACCACACTGACACCCGACGCGTGCAGATTCTGCGCGTGCGCGTGGCCCTGGCTGCCGTAGCCGATGATCGCGACCGTCTTGCCGCCGAGACGGCCGAGATCCGCGTCCTTGTCGTAGTAGATGTTGAGTGCCATCGGACTGGGACCTCCGCTGCTTTGCGCTAGGGATTGGTTGCGACGCCAGAGGATCCCACTCCAAGCCACGTCTCGGCCACCCGCCGACATGCGGATCTTCCCGAAGCCAGGCCACGCCTGGGCCATCCGAAGAGCCGCGGGCTGCAGTGGGTTCCGCGCTGCGCTGGGCGCAGGTCACCGCCGGGAGTCGCTAACTACGCGAGGCTACTCGAGCTTTTGTCCAGTGTCCAGCGACGGTGCGGCCGCCAGCCGACGCTCCTCCGCCTCGGGTCGCCGCAGGTAGCGGGGCACCAGCTCCGCCGCGTCGACCGCGCCGCCCGCGGCCAGGGCGACCCGCCCGAGCGATGCCACGGCGAGCGCGCGGGGCCGGGTCTCGGGTGGGTCGAAGGGCTCGAGATCGGCCCTGCCCGCCCGCTGCAAGGCGTCGAGCATCCGCGGCGGAATCTCGCCCGCCAGCCGGGTCCCGGGAGCCAGCCGCGTCGCCAGCGTCGTGGCCGTCTCGACGGCCTCCTCTCCTCGCGCGCGAGGGAGCGGGCCCGTGCGATCGAACTCCCCGGCGTAGACCTCACCGCGCCGCGCGTCGAGCAGTGCGGCGACGCGCGGATGTCCCGGCGGCGCACCATGGGCGATCGCGGCGAGCGTCGAAACGGGCACCACAGGACGGCCCGAGGCAAACGCGAGGCCCTTGACGGTGGCAAGACCGATGCGCAGGCTGGTGAAGGCCCCCGGTCCGACGCTCACCGCAAACGCCTCGACCGCGTCGAGTCCGATACGCGCCTCGCGCAGGGCCGCGTCGACCTCGGCGAGCAGGCTCTCGGCGTGGTGCCGATCGGAGCGCGCACTGCGCACGACCAAGATCTGTTCGCCTCGCGCGATCGCTACGCTCGCCGTACGCGTCGCACACTCGATCGCGAGCAGCAGCGACGACTGGCTCACAGCCCGCCAGTCAGCCAGTCGACGAAGACCGACCAGTTGCGCGCGAGATCGTTCCAGAGCGCGAGTCCCATCAACATCACCAGCACGGCCAGGCCGAACGACTGCACCAGCTCGCGGCTGCGCAGCGAAATCGGCGAGCGCTTCACGCCCTCGACGATGTAGATGAGCGCCTGCCCCCCATCGAGCACCGGAATCGGCAGCAGGTTCAGGATCCCGAGATTGATGCTGATCAGCATCATCATGCCAAAGTAGGCCCACCAACCTCGGTCGAGCGAGTCGCGCGCGATCTGGGCGATTCCGATCGGGCCGGTCAGCGAATTGGTGTCGACCTCGCCCGTCAGCAGCATGCCGAGACCGCGCAGGAAGGTGCCGGTGATATCGAGTGTGAGCTGCACCGCGCGCGGCAGCGCAGCGATCGGGTTCGAGTACTTCTCGGTCTCGTATTCACCCTCCAGCGAGCCGACGTGGGGTCGCACGCCGATCTGGTAGAGCTCCTCCTCGATCCCGGCCAGCTCTCCCTTGCGTGTCACCAGCCGCGGTGCGACACCGACCATGTGCAGCTCGCCGTCCCGTGCAAAGCGCAGTCGAAGCTCGCGTCCCTCACTGGAGCGCACGGTCTCGGCAAAGGAGCCAAAGCTTCCGATCGAACGGCCGTCGACCTCGAGAAGCAGGTCGCCCGGAACCAGGCCGGCATCATGCGCCGCCGACGGCACGCTCACCTCGGTGATCAGCACGGTAGCGGGCACGATCCCGAGTCCGTCCAGCCCCTCCGCCGCCGGTAGCTCGAGCTCTAGGCGCTGGACAGGATCCGCGCCGCGCTCGATATCGATCGCGAGCGGCGCCCCGGCCCCGGCCCCGACTGCGCGAACGAACTCGTTCCAGTCGCCGATCTCCTCGTCGCCGACGCCGACCACGAGGTCCCCCGACCGCAAGCCCGCCAGCGCTGCCGGCGAGTCTGCATCGGGCACGCCGACCAGCGGCTGGAGCCGCTGGTTCTGCACGCCGATCCAGCCGCGCTGCTCGGTCTTGCCGAGCACGTTGAGACCACTGCGCGCAATGACCGAAACCGCGGCGTCGAACGGCTCGCCGTTGCGCTCCGCGGTAATCGTGAGTTCGCCCGCGGCGGTGGAACGGATCTGCTCCTCGACATCGTCCCAGAAGCGCATCGACTCGCCGTCGATCGCCAGGATCCGGTCGCCCGGCTCCAACCCCGCGAGGGCAGCCGGCGAACCGATATCGACCGTACCGATTCGGGTGGCCGCGCGCGGCATCCCGATCATCAGTCCGACCACGAGTACGGCAACCGGGAAGGCCAGGTTCATCGCGGGGCCGGCGAAGCTGATCGAGAGCTTCTGCCACGTCGCTTTGGCGTCGAGGAACTCGTCGGGGCGCGCGCCGATCGCGGCCGCATCGGGCTCCTCGCCCTGCACCTCGAGGTTCTCGCCGAGCATCTTCACGAAGCCGCCGAGCGGGATCCACGCGATCACGTACTCGGTTCCGCCGCGCTCCCAGCGCAGGCGGAAGTTGCCGAAGCCGATCGCCGGACCGAAGCCCAACGAGAACTTGAGGATGCGGACACCACACGCCTTTGCCACCAGGAAGTGGCCGAGCTCGTGCACGAAGATCAGGATCCCGAG
Organism: Myxococcota bacterium; assembly: GCA_036336835.1. Lineage (GTDB taxonomy): Bacteria > Myxococcota_A > UBA9160 > UBA9160 > UBA4427 > JAYZFK01. Next base: position 20,382 of record JAYZFK010000009.1, read on the forward strand.
CATCGGGATGAAGGCAACCAGGTAGTCCAGCAAGGCCATTCGCTCTCGTCCGCTCCACTGATCGCGCGCCGGTCTCAGCCGGTGCGCATCGCCTCGATGTACTGCACCGCGTGTGCGCGCCCCCAGGCGTCCGCCGCACGCACGTCTGCAAGGTCCCGAATCACGGCGCCACGCGCCTCTCGGAGATGCGCTTCCAGCACGCTTCGATTCGTATCGGCAATCCGGGGAAAGGAGCTTTGCCCATCCAGGAAATAAGCCACTGCCACCTCATTGGAAGCGTTCAATACGGCTGGAGCTGCCTCGGAGCCCGAGAGAGCGAGGTAGGCAAGATCGAGACACGGGAAGCGCTTCCGGTCCGGCTCCTCGAAGTGGAGCCGCCCGCAGGCCGCGACGTCGAGCCGCGGGAAGTCGAGCTCGAGCCGTTCCGGCCAGGCCAGGGCGACTGCGATTGGCACCCGCATGTCCGGTAGCCCGAGCTGCGCCAGGACCGAGGTGTCGCGATACTCGACCAACGAGTGGACGATCGACTCCGGGTGAACGACCACCTCGACGCGCTCCGGCGGCACGCCGAACAGCCAGCGGGCCTCGATCACCTCGAGTCCCTTGTTCATCAGCGTGGCTGAGTCGATCGTGATCTTGGCGCCCATTTTCCAGTTCGGGTGGTTGAGCGCATCCTCGATGCTCGCCGTCGCGATCCGCGACGCGTCCCAGGTGCGAAACGGCCCGCCCGAACAGGTGAGCACCAGTCGCGCAATGTCCTCGCGGCGCTGCCCGGCCAGCACCTGGAAGATTGCGCTGTGCTCGCTGTCGACTGGCAACAGACGCACGCCGTGCTCGACGACGGCGCGATTCACCAGCGCACCGGCCATCACCATCACCTCCTTGTTGGCGAGGGCGACGTCACGGCCGGCGCGAATCGCGGCCAAGGTGGGCTCGAGGCCCACGGAACCCACGAGCGCGGCCATCACGAGATCGCAGTCCTGCTCTGCCACCGCGACGAGTCCTTCGGCACCGCGCTCGATCCGGAGACCAGCGCCCTCAGCCCCCAGCCTCGCTCGCAGCGCCGCTTCGGTTGCCTCGTCGGCCACCGAGACCAGCACTGGCCGGAAGCGGCGCACCTGCTCGGCCAGCAGCTCGTGGTTGCGGCCGGCCGCCAGCGCGACGACCTCGAAGCGATCGGGGTTGGCCAGCGCCACTGCCAGCGTCTGTACCCCGACGCTGCCCGTCGAACCGAGGACGGCGAGCCGCTTCACGAGCCGTCCGCAGCGCCGGTCCCCGCCCGGACCTGCGCGCTCGTCATCCCGAAACGACGCTCGCGACCCTGGTAATCGAGGAGCGCCTCGACGAGCTCGAGCTTGCCGAAATCGGGCCACATCGCTGGCGTCGAGTACAGCTCGGTATACGCGATCTGCCAAAGCAAGAAGTTGGAGATGCGACGCTCGTCACCGGTGCGAATCAACAGATCGGGGTCCGGAATATCGGGATCGTAGAGATACGCCGCGAAGGTCTTCTCATCGAGATCGTCTGCGGCCAGCTTGCCCTGCTCGGCATCGCGCATCAGCCGTCGAGCAGCGTCGACGATCTCGGCTCGACCGCCGTACGACAGTGCAATGCAAAGCCTCATCTCGTCATTGCCCGCCGACTTCTCGACCGCGGACTCGACCTTCCGGCGCAGCCGCGGCATCAGGCGATCGAGACGACCGACGGCGCGAAGCTCGATGCCGTTGCGAATCACTTCGTCGATCTCGACATCCATGTACTGCTCGAGCAGCCGCATCAGCTCGATCACCTCGTCACGCGGCCGCTGCCAGTTCTCGAGCGAGAAGGCGTAGAGCGTGAGCGTGCCGATGCCCAACTCGTGCGCTGCGCGGATCACCTCGCGCACTGTCTCCATACCGGCGCGGTGGCCTTCGACGCGGTCGAGACCACGCGCCTCGGCCCAGCGCCCGTTGCCATCCATGATGATGGCGACGTGACGCGGAATGCGATCGGGCTGAAGACGCGCGGTACCCATGGGTGCCCCGAGGCTAGACCTCGAGTACCTCCTTCTCCTTGCCGGCGGCCATCCCTTCGATCTTGCCGACGAACTCATCGGTCAGATCCTGCACGGCCTTCTCGGCGCGCTTGCCATCATCCAGGGGCAGACCTTCCTTGACCAGATCCTTGAGCATGCCGAGTGCCGCGCGGCGGCTGTCGCGAACACCTACTTTGTGGTCCTCCGCGAGCTTGCCGACCTGCTTGACCATTTCCTTGCGCCGCTCCTCGGTCAGGGGCGGAATGCTGATGCGGATCACCTTGCCGTCGTTCGTCGGCGTCAGCCCGAGATCGCTGCTCTGGATGGCACGCTCGATCGCCTGGATCGATGACCTGTCGAAGGCCGAGATCACCAGCAGCCGCGGATCCGGCGTGCTCAGGTTCGCAAGCTGATTCAGCGGCGTCTGTGTCCCGTAGTAGTCGACCTGGATGCCGTCGACGAGCGCGGTGCTGGCGCGGCCCGTTCGCACCGACAGCAGATCGTGGCGCAGGCTCCTGACCGCCTTGTCCATCGACTCGCGGGTCTCCTCGAGGACCATCTCGACGTTCTCGTCCGCCACCGTGCTCTCCTCCGTCCAACTGTCCTAGTCGTGAACTCGTGTGCCCACCGACTCGCCGCACGCCACCCTTTTTACGTTGCCCGGCACGCTCATGTCGAAGACCACAATCGGCAGGGCGTTCTCACGGCACAGCGCGATGGCCGCCTGGTCCATGAAACGCAGGTTCTTCTGAATCGCCTCTTCGAAGGTGACCTGCGCATAGCGCTTCGCGCCGGGGTTGGTCTCGGGGTCGGCGTCGTAGACTCCGTCGACCTGGGTTGCCTTCAGGATCACCTCTGCGCCGATCTCCGCGGCCCGCAGCGCCGCCGCCGAATCCGTGCTGAAGAACGGGTTGCCGGTACCGCCCGCGAAGATCACGATCCGGCCCTTCTCGAGGTGACGGATCGCACGGCGCCGGATGAAGACCTCGGCAACCTGCCTGATCTCGATTGCCGTCTGGACGCGCGTCGGAACGCCAACCTTCTCGAGCGCATCCTGCAGCGCCATGGCGTTGATCACGGTGCCGAGCATGCCCATGTAATCGGCCTGGGAGCGATCCATCCCCTCGTTCTCAGCGTGGATGCCGCGGATGATGTTTCCACCGCCGATCACGATCGAGATCTCGACGCCGAGCACGTGCACGTCGCGGATCTCGCAAGCGACGCTCTTGAAGATGGCCGGGGCGATGCCAGAGCCGCTCCCCCCGCCGAGACCCTCGCCGGAGAACTTGATGAGCAGGCGCTGGTAGACCGGCTTCACCCCGTAGCCGCCTCTCCGAGCTTGAACCGCATGAAGCGCTCGACGCGAATGTCCTTGGCGACATTCTCGATCCGCTTGCCGACAGTGGTGTCGGGATCCTTCACGAAGGCCTGCTCGAGCAGGCAGTGTTCGGCGTAGAACTTGTTCAGGCGCCCGGTGACCATCTTCTCGATCACGTCGTCGGGCTTGCCGCTCTCGCGCGCCTGGTTGGTCAGAATGCGCCGCTCGCTCTCGACCTTGGCCTGTGGCACGTCGTCCCGGTCGATTGCGATCGGGGTCGGATCCGCCGCGGCGACGTGCATCGCGAGATCCTTGGCGAGCGTGTCGACCTCGCCGCCACTGCCGTCGAGCGAGACGATCACGCCGAGTTTGCCGCCCATGTGGACATAGCGGCCAACGGTGCCCACCGTCTGAAAGGCACCCACGCGCTTGAGCTCGATATTCTCGCCAACCTTTGCAATGGTGTCATGGATGCGCTCCTGGACCGTAAAGCTCCCGAGCGCAGCGGCACTTGCGGCCTCCGCACCCTCGATGCCCCCACTGGCGACCACTTCCGCAATCTCGCGGGCGAGATCCTGGAATGCGTCGGTCTTGGCCACGAAATCCGTCTCACAGCCAAGCTCGACGATGCCGGCCTTGCCGCCGTCCACCGCCACTCCGATCACTCCCTCACTCGTCTCGCGACCGGCACGCTTGCCCGCCTTCGACAGCCCGCGCTCGCGGAGCAACTCGACCGCCCTGTCGATATCGCCCTCGGCGTCGGTGAGCGCCGCCTTGCAGTCCATCATTCCCGCGCCCGTCGTATCGCGGAGCGCCTTCACCTCGGTAGCTGAAATAACCACGAAGCTCTCCCGTGTCTTCCCGTGTTCGACCCGCAGCCCACTCCCTTGCCTTGGAGCGCACCTGCCAGCCCGTTGTTCCACAGCTCGAGTCGCCGCGGCCGCTCGCCTCAGCCTTCCGCGCCGTCGGTTGGCGACGCCGGGGTTGCGGCGGCCTCATCCGGAGGCGCTGCCGCGGCCTCCGGAGCAGCTGCCACGGCCTCCGGAGCAGCTGCCACGGCCTCCGGAGCAGCTGCCGCGGCCTCCGGAGCAGCTGCCACGGCCTCCGGAGCAGCTGCCGC
>JAYZFK010000010.1:0-11759 GCA_036336835.1 Myxococcota bacterium
GTTCGGCGGCGCCGGCATGGACTGGCTCGAGCTCGCACTGGTCGGCGAGGTGCTCGGCAGCTTCGGACTGCCCGTGCCCTTGCTCGGCCATGCGCTGGCGGCGTACGCGATCGAGCACGGCGGCAGCCCCGAGCAGAAGCAACGCTGGCTACCGGCGCTCGCGAGCGGGGAGACGATCGGTGCGGTGGCGCTCGCCGAGGAGGGCGATCGCTGGGAGCCGGAGAGCTGGTCGGCGGTTGCCTGCCGCGACGGTGAACTCTCCGGGTGCAAGCGCTTCGCGACCGATGTCGACAGCGCGGGCCTGTTCGTAGTCGGCACGGCCGGTGGCGAGCTGGCCGTGGTCGAGCGCGGCGCGCCGGGTCTCGAGACCCGGCGCGTGAGCGCGATCGATCACACGCGCCAGGTCGGCGACCTGGTGCTCGATGCGACGCCCGGCGAGCGGGTCGGCGGCGTCGAGCTGGCGCGACGCGTGCGCGACGGCGCGCTGGTGCTGCTGGCCGCCGACGCATTCGGTGCCGCGTCGAAGCTGGTGGCGATCACTGTCGAGTACGCGAGCACGCGCCGACAGTTCGGACAGGAGATCGCGCAGTTCCAGGCGGTGAAGCACCAGCTCGCCGACATGGCGACCCAGATCGAGTGCGCGCGCGGACTGTTCTGGTACGCCGCACATGCCTTCGATCACATCGAGAGCGAGTCGATGCGCACCGCGGCGATCGCCAAGGCGCATCTGACCGACGTCGCCGCCGCGATCGGTCGGGAGAGCGTCGAGCTGCACGGCGGCCTCGGTTTCACCTGGGAGTGCGACGTCCACATCCACAAGAAGCGCGTGATGTTCGACCGCGCATTCCTCGGGACGCCCGAGCATCACCGCCGGCGCATCGCGCGGCAGGAGGGCTGGTAGCCATGGATCTCCAGTACGGAGTCCAGTACGAGGACTACCGCCGTGAGCTGCACGAGTTCCTGCGCAGCTGGCCGCCGACCGGCTCCGAGGCGGAGCTGCCGCCCGAAGACCAGGAGCGCTGGTTTCGGCAGCAGGCGGTCGATCGCGGCTATGTCTATCGCGACATTCCGAAGCAGTACGGCGGCTCCGAGCAGGAGAGCGACCCGCTCAAGGAGCGGATCATCCTCGAGGAGCTCTCACGCACGAAGGTGCCGTTGCGGGTGATGTCCCAAGGGCCGGCGATGCTCGTGCCGACGCTGCTCGAGTTCGGCAGCGAGGAGCAGCGCGAGAAGTACATCCGCCCGACCTTGGAGGGCGAGATCCTCTGGTGCCAGGGATACAGCGAGCCGGGCTCGGGCAGCGATCTGGCCTCGTTGCAGTGCCGAGCGGAGCTGCAGGGCGACGAGTTCGTCATCACCGGCCAGAAGATCTGGACGAGTGGCGCGGCCCAGTGTCAGATGATGTTTGGCCTGTTTCGCAGCGAGCCCGAGGCGTCCAAGCACGCGGGCATCTCGTACCTGTTGGTGCCGATGGAGCAGCCCGGGATCGAGGTCCGGCCGCTCAAACAGTTGACGGGTAGCGACGAGTTCAACGAGGTGTTCTTCGACGGCGCGCGTACGCACATCTCGAATCTGGTGGGCAAGCGAGGCGAGGGCTGGCAGGTCTCGCGCGCCACCCTCAAGCACGAGCGCAAGCTGATCGGCAACCCGCGTCTGATGATGACGCAGTTCGAGCTGCTGGTGGCACTGGCCAGGAAGGTCGAACGGGACGGCCGTCCCGCGATCGAGGATCCGGCCGTCCAGCTCACCATTGCGGAGGTCGAAGGCTACGTGCGAGCGGTCGAGACCTGCAACATGCGCATGCTGTCTGCCGAGCTGCACGGCGAGTTCGCAAAGGTCATGCAGCCGATGATGATGATCAAGCTGTACGCGACCAAGGCATCCGAGAAGATCGCGCAGGCCGCCTACGATCTGGCCGGAGGTGACGGGCTGCTCGACATCGAGGCGCCCGAGATGGGGATGTGGGCGACGACGAGCGACGAGCAGGCCGCCGTCCACAACTACCTCTTCTCGAAGGGCCCCTCGATCGCCGGCGGCGCCAGCAACATCCAGCGCAACATCATCGGCGAGCGACTCCTGGGGCTCCCGCGAGACCTCCGGAAGACCTAGGACGGCGGGCGGAGCGAGCGAGGTCCCGTGCGCCCGCGGGTCGCTAGGACTCGCGCCGCGGGTCGATGCGCAGCAGCACGAGCGTCGGGCGCTCTGCCTCGGGCTGATCGAGCATCTGCTGCCAGAATGGATACTTGGCGGCGAACGCGCCGAGCACGCCGGCGCGTTCGGCCGGGTCGGTCACCAGCTCGGCACGGCCCTCGTAGAGCTTGCCGGCGATGCCGACGCGCACGCGTGGATCGCGCGCCACGTTGCGGTTCCAGCGCCGATGGTCGGGGAACTCGCCGCCCTCGAAGTAGACCGAGGGGACGTAGAGGGCGCCGGCGTGGCTCGCGCACACGGTGGTGACCGAGTGCGGCACGCCGAAGCCGCTGCGCGTCTCGACGAAGATCTCGGGAATCTCGGAGGTGAAGCTCCAGCCCGCGGCGGGCCGCGTTGTGAGCTCACCCGACAGCCAGGTGCCGGGCCGCCGGCCGTGGGGCGAGCAGGCGATCGCGGCGCATAGACCGATACCGACCAGGAGGCGGGCGAGTGTTCTCACGACGGTGCGAGCATCGCCCGGGCGGCGTCCCGGCGCCAGAACTCGACGTGGAACGCCACCTCGCCGAGTGGCCGGACCTGGTGCGGTACCTCCGGCAGGATCGCCGCCGGGGCTGGCGGGCGGACGATCTCACAGCTCGGTGTGGGCTCGTGCACCGTGTACTCGAGCTCACCGCGGGCGACGTGGATCAGTGCCCAGATGCCCGGCTTCGTCTGGTGGCGCGCGAGCAGGGCCGCCGGCACGCTCGCTTCGTCGAACTCGGGGGTTCGCCGGTACGGTGCATGACCATCCGGCAGCTCGCGCCGGTCGCAGCGCACGCAGTCGAGCGGGGTCCCGAGCCGTGCGCTGCGCTCGGCTTCGACGAGCACCCACTCGCGCTCGACGAAGGGCGGCGCGTGGCGCGTGTGCTGGCGGTGCCCACACGAGAGATCGGCGACCCACTGCTGCTCGTCGTCGAGCTCGAATCCCGCGATGGCGCGCTGCATGCGCCCCTTCAGGCAGCTTCTGGCCGGGCGCCGTCGAGCGGTGCTCTCACGGCTCGTTGCCCGAGTAGGGCCGGACGTTGACCGGAATCGCGCTCATGCGCGGGATGCCCGTGTACGGGTCGTAGTCGCGCTCGACACTCGTCAGGCGTCCGGTGTTGCTGCCGATCTCGCGCACGCGCGCATCGTTGTCGTCGCCCGGTGCGTCTCCGAAGGCGTGGGGCATCGAGATGACGCCGGTTCGCAGGTTCGCCTCCGCCTCCGCCACGCCGTGGATTGTGCTGTGGTCCGACTCGATCGTGATCAACTCGCCCGGTGCCACGCCGAGCGACGCGAGGTCGTCCGGATGCATGAAGGCCGGGTTGTAGCGGTACTTGCGCACCAGCTTCGGGATGTCGCGACCCGCGCTGTTGTGTACGTCGAGCAGACGCCGGGACACCAGCCGGTGGCTGTACTCGGTCTGGCGCTCGGTCGGCTCGGCGGCGACCGCCGCGAGCTCCGCCAGCATGATCTCGTTCGCCAGGTCGAGCTTCGCGGTGCAGCTCGGGTCCTTTGGCTGCACGATGCTCGGCGGGTCGGGGAAGACCGCCCCGTGCGGATGGCGCTTGACCTCGGCGAGAGGGATGCGCGAGCCCGCTGCGAGCATCTCGAACAGCTCGTCGGTCGTCGGCGGGCTCTGCATGTCGAGCTCGTTGCGCGCGGGCGTCTCGATGTCCGGGCCCCACGAGTAGGCGGACTCGATGGTGAGCGGCAGTCCCATGCGCTGGGCGAGGCCGTAGAAGAACTTCCACTCCTCGATCAGGTCCGAGCCCTCGGGCGGATCGACGATCTTGGGCGTGTACTGGGCGTACGGCACCAGGTAGCCCATGGCGTAGGGGACTAGCGTCTCGGAAGGCAGCGACATGCCCGGCTGCTCGAGCGAGAGCGGCGGCGCGATCACGTAGTCGGCGAGCTTTGCGGTCGCCGACAGCTTGATGTCGAACGACACCAGCAGCTCGAGCGCCTTCATCGCGGCGTGCGTCTTCAACTGATCCGGCCAGGCGGCCATCGGGTTGCCGCCAATACAGAAGAGCGCCTTCACCTGCCCGTCGCCTTCGAGCAGGATCTCGTCCGCCAGCGCTGCGGTCGGCAGGCCCGCCGCCGTATTGCTGAAGCCGCGTACGCGCAGCTTCTCGCCGAAGCCCCAGGCGGGGCCGGGAGCGATCGGCTGGGCGCGGGCCGTCACGGCGGGCAGCAGTGCTCCCGGATTCGGGAGCGTCTCGCCCTCGCGCATGTAGCGACCGCACAGCGTGGTCAGGCACAGCAGCAGGTACTCGGTCAGGTTGCCGCGCGGCGACATGTTGGGACCGGTGCCGGCGTTGGCGCCGCCGCGCTCGGCACCCGCCCAGGTGCGCGCCGCCAGCACGAGCTGATCGCGCGGGATGTCGGCGCGCCGCTCGACGTACTCCGGAGTGAACGGCTCGACCTGCTTGCGCAGCGCGTCGTAGCCGACGGCGTTCTCGGCGACGAACTGCGCATCGCCGAGCCCCTCGTCGAGGATCAAGCGCAGCATGCCCGCCAGGATCGTCGGGTCTTCGCCGGGCCGGGGCTGCAAGTGGACCGCGGCCTGCTTGGCGGCCTCGCTGCGGCGCGGGTCGATCACGACGAGCTTCATGCCCCGCTTGACGGCGTCGTTCAGATACCAGGCCGGGTTGTAGCTGGGGATGCCGATCGACTTCGACACGGTCGGGTTGGCGCCGACCAGCAGCCAGGTGTCGGCGCCCGTGAAGGGCTGGGCGCCCGCGGCCCAGGCTCCGTGCAGCCGCGGCGCGATCATCTTGCCGGGTTGATCGATCGTCGCGCTGGTGAAGCGCATGTTCGACCCGATCGCATCGAACCAGGCGTTGGCCAGAGGGGTGGCCGCCGGGTAGGGAAACGAGAAGGTGCCGGTGTACATCGCGATCGAGCGCGGGCCGTGGCGGTCGAGGATCTGCTGAACCCGCGCGGCGACCTCGTCGACCGCCTGCTGCGAGCCGATCGCGGCGTGGCTGCCGTCGGCGCGGCGCCGCTGCGAGTGGAGCAGCCGCTCGGGGTGCGCGTGCTGCTCGGGGAGCGCTCTGCCCTTGGGGCAGATGTATCCGTGGTAGATCGGGTTGGCCTTGTCGCCCACGGTGCGGACGGCACGTCCGTCTTCGACGTCGACCAGGATCGGGCACGATGCGTGGCAGAAGCGGCAGATCGAGGTGTGTGTCTCGGTCACGAGAGGTCCCCTCGGCGGCTCGAACGGGTCATGCCGCGTTGGGAGTCATCATATCCCGCTCTTGCCTGCTGCGGGCGTCTGACTCGTCGAGGTCGGTTCCCGAAGACACCTGGAGCCTCGTCGAGGACTGGCCGGGACGAGCCGGGTGCTACGGCACGCCGGCGAGCATCTCGCGGACGAAGGCCTCCGCTCCGCCGGGGGCAAAGCCGGGACAGTAGGTCGCCCGGGTGCCGGGCAGGTCGCTGCCGAGCTCGAGCCAGGGCGTGCCCTCGGGGCTCGCTCCGATCCGCCAGCCGCGCTGCTCGCGAACGAACAGCTCGGGTTGGGTGAGGTAGGCCAGCGCAGCCGAGTCCCAGGGGTGAAACCCCGCCTCGCTCGGGAACACTCCCTGCCACCAGGTGAGCCAGGGCAGAGCGCCGTCGACGATGGCGTCGGCCACGCGGCTGCGGCCGCGCAGCGACTCGATCTGCTCGCGCGTGACGACGACCTGGCTCGTCAGCTCGAAGCCGGTCAGTGCGACCTGGACGTCCGACTCCATCAGCATGCGCGCCGCGTGGGGATCGCACTCGAAGTTGAAATCGGGAACGCCCTTCGCTCCGTTCAGCTCGAAGATCTGGCCGACGCTGCGTCCGGCGACGACCACGACCTGCTCGATCCGCGTGGCTTCGTCGGGGAAGTGCTGGATCAGGGCCGCGACGTTGGTGAGCGGCCCGATGGCAACGATCGAGAGCGGAGCCTCGTGCAACGCCTCGGCCATGGCGACCGCGGCGGCGTTGCGCGGGAAGCCGGCGTCGGGGCTGCCCGCCGCGGCGGCGCCCTCGACCACGCCGACGTTTGCGCGTGTCAGCCGCACCAGCTCGCTGGCGACGCGGAAGCCCACGTCGGCCGGCGAGTTGCCAAAGACGCTAGAGATGCCCGCAACCAGGACGTGCTCGTCGCCGATCGCCTCGGCGATGGCAAACGCGTCGTCGACGTCCTTGGGATTGTCGTTCTCCGCGTAGCCGAGCGCCGGGTCGGTGTCGATCCAGATACGCAGGCTGCTCATGGGGTCTGGCTCATTGGATCAGGCGCGGCCGGTCAGCCAGCGATGGGAGAGCTCGAGCCAGCCGCGCTTGCACTCGAGATCGGCCACGAGCGGCAGCTGGGCCACGCCGAGCAGCCGCCTCGCCAGCTCGGCGCCCGCGAAGCCGGCCAGCAGCTTGCGGTCGAAAGCTCTTGCGTAGGCGGCGCCGATCCGGTCGATGACGTCGTGTTCACCGCCGGCGAAGACGAGGTGCGCCGCGAGCACGCCGAGGTCGAACTCGGCCGGGCCGATGAAGCCGAACTCCGGGTCGATCACGCGCAATCCGCCGCCCGTCCGTAGAAAGCTGCCCGGATAGTAGTCGCCGTGCAGCAGCGATGGGCCGTCGGCGTTGGTGTAGAGCATGCCGAGCGCGACGATCTCGGCGACGTAGGCGTCGTCGGCCTGCAGCTTCGCCGCGAGCTCTGCGAGTCCGGGAGTCAGGGCGTCCAGATCCAGTCCGTTGTCCGGGTCGAAGGGGAGCTCGAAGATATGCTCGTGGTTGAGCTCGCGCATCGCGTGGTTCGCCAGCGCCGCACGGTCCTCGTCACCAACGGGGAGGGCGTGGAGCTCGCGCGCGAACTCGCACAGTACCTCGAGGTCAGCGCGTCCGAAGGGGTCGCCCGCGTAGCAGCCGAGCAGATCGCTCGCCTCGCCGAGATCTTCGAGCACGGCCACGAACTCCTTCTCATCGAACGCGAGGACGCGCGGCATGCGCCCAGCCAGAATCGGGTTCGTGCTGGCGACCCGATAGAAGCGAACCTCGGTCGCGAGACGCTCGATCGGAGCGGGGATGTCGGGAAACTTGACGCAGTACGGCCGCGACTGCTTCAGCACCAGCGAACGCTGCGTCGTCCGAATGCGCACGGTCCGGGTCATGTTGCCTTCGCCGGCGAGCGCGGCGCCGGTGACCCGCTCGTCTGCGGCGAGCCACTGCCGTTCGCGCAGGAAGGCGTCGATCGCCTCCGAGTCGGTCTCCAGCTCGAAGCTCACCCGACCGCTTCCCAGCGCCGGCTCGCGGCCGAGCGCTCGATCGCATCGAGGAGCTGTTGATTGCGCAGGCCATCTTCGAAGGAGGGTCGCGCCTTCTCGCCCGACGCAAGCGCGCGCACGAAGTCCGCGATCGTGTGCACGAAGGTGTGCTCGTAGCCGAGGATGTGTCCCGGCGGCCACCAGGCCGAGACGTACGGGTGGCTCTCGTCGGTCGCGAGGATGGTGCGAAAGCCGCTGTCGGCGCCCGTCTCTTCGTAGAGCTCGAGCTCGTTCATGCGCTCGAGGTCGAAGCTGAGGCTGCCCTTGCTGCCGTTGATCTCGAAGCGGTTGTAGTTCTTGCGGCCGGGGGCGAAGCGCGTCGCCTCCACCGTCCCGATCGCGCCGTTCTCGAAGCGCAACAGGGCGAGCGCGGCATCGTCGACGTCCACCGGGCCCGTGCCGGATCCGTCCTCGAGCGGGCGCTGCGCGACGAACGTCTCGAGCAGACCCGACACCTCCGTGATCTCGCCCACCAGGAAGCGCGCGAGGTCGAGCGAGTGGCTCGCCAGGTCGCCGAGCGAGCCGGAGCCGGCCCGCGCCTTCTCGAGCCGCCAGACGCGCGGGAACTCGGGGTCGACGATCCAGTCCTGGAGATAGCTGCCGCGGTAGTGGCGGATTCGGCCGATTCGGTCCTGGTCGATCAGCTGCCGGGCGAGCGCGACAGCCGGCGCGCGCCGGTAGTTGTGGCAGATCATGTGGACGACGCCCGCCTTCTCGGCTGCCTCGAACATCTGCCGCGCCTCGTCGAGCGTGTTCGCGAGCGGCTTTTCGCACAGCATCGGTTTGCCTGCCTTGGCCGCCGCGAGCGCGATCGGAAGGTGCAAGTCCCCCGGCGTACAGATGTCGATCACGTCGATGTCGTCCCGGGCGATCACCTCGCGCCAGTCGGTGGCGTGCTCGGCAAAGCCGAGACGATCCGCCGCCGCGGAGACGGCCTCCTCGTTGCGGCCGCAGACCACTTGCAGCACCGGCTCGCGCGGCAACTCGAAGAAGCGCCGAGCCTGGCGCCAGGCGTTGCTGTGCGCCCTGCCCATGAACTGGTAGCCGATCATCCCGACGCGAAGCGAAGATCCCACGCTTTCTCCTGCGGTGTGCCGCTACGTGCGGTACGGCTCGCGACCGATGCCCTGTACCGGGATGCCCTGTCCGGGCAGGACCTCGGTCTGCAGGGCGTACATGCAGGCGGCGGCTTCGTCGATCTTGCGGGCGAAGGCCATCGAGCCCTTCAGGATGGGCAGCAGCAGCTCGCGCTCCTGGACGCGGGCCGGCGGGTACTCGTGCTCGACGATCAGCGGGGTGTTTGCGACGTCGAGATCGAGCAGCTCGCGCGCGGCCAGCTGGTGGTCGAGCCAATCGACGGTGCGATTCTGCAGATAGGCGAGCGGGTCGTGGCGGGCGGTGCCCGGCAGCTCGTGCTCACACAGCACCGTCTGCTTGTTCCAGGCGTTCGCCTGATCGGCCGGGTTTGGCGACGGCTTGCCGCCGATCCAGTCGCCGCGCTCGATCGTCTGGCCGCCGTAGCCCCAGCTCGAGACGCCGCGTGCGTCGACCACCTGCCCCTTCACGTGGAAGCCACTGATCAGGAACGCGTAGCCCTCGTCTCTCAGGTACTGGAAGATCGACCGGGTGTCCTGCCCCATCAGAACCGCGTGCGAGGGGTCGTAGTGGATGCGCAGCTGGTCGCCGACGCCGTGGCGCTCGCAGATGCGGTGGAGCGCGATCCACGGCCCCGGTGCGTAGGCGATGTTGTTGTGGAATGCGTCCCCCGTCGTCCAGCCCGGCATCGGACACTGCTCGATCCGATACTCGAGCCCGCGTGCCTTCGCCTGCTTCAGCAGCGGGACGAAGCTCTCCTCGAAGTCGGTCAGGTTCTCGTCCATCGACAGCCGCTGATTGCGCCCGACGAAGCCACACACCGCGGGCGCGCCGAGCGCCGCAGCCGCGTCGAAGACCCGCAGCATGAAGTCGTGCTTCTTGCGCCGGATGGCGGCGTCTTCGTGCAGCATGTTGTCGAAGTAGCCGATGTCGGCGACCTCGACGCCCGTCGCCTCGACTGCGCTTCGGACTCGGGTGGCGCGTGCCGCGTCGAACGGCTCGCGCAAGTCGAGCGTGTTGGCGACGGGGTCGAGCATGGCTTCGGGTGGGACATCGGATTCGCTCGGATGGAGCGCGGCCGACAGCTGGATCACGTCCGCGTCGAGCTCTCGCGCGAAGTCGAGCCACTCCTCGACCGCGAGATCGGGGTCGGGGTCGCGCTTCTCGCGCGGGGTCAGCTCCTGGAGTGCCGCCGTCAGTACGCCGAGCGGCATGAATTTGGGTTCGAATGCCGTCATGCTTCTGGTCCTCGATTGGTCGTCAACGTCCCTGGAAGCGCGGCGGGCGCTTCTCGGCGAAGGCGCGCGTTGCCTCTCGGAAGTCCTCGGTCTCCGCGGCCCAGCACTGCCGTTCCGCCTCCTCGGCGATGCAGCTTCGCAGGTCGTTGGTGAGTGCGCGATTGAGATTCGCCTTCATCCAGCGCAGCGCGACCGGGGGCCCGGCCGCCAGCTCGCTCGCCCAGGCGAGCGCGGCCCCCTGTAGCTGGTCGTCCGGCACGACCCGATTGAAGATGCCGAGCGCCAGGCATTCCGCCGAGTCGAGCCGCGCGGAGGTGAAGAAGATCTCGCGTGCCTTCGCCGGCCCGACCAGCTGCGTCAGCAGCCAGCTGCCGCCGAAATCGCCGGGCAGGCCCAGCCTCGCGAAGGCCGCGGCGATGAACCCGCTCTCCCCGGCGATTCGCAGATCGGCTGCCAGGGCGATCGAGAACCCGGCGCCCGCCGCCGCGCCCGGCAGTGCTGCGATCACGGGCTTTGGCATCTCGTGGATGACGGCGGTGACCTCGCTCTCCCAGCGGATCATGCGGATCCGATCCTCGAGCGGCGGCTGCTCCATCGTCGCCATCGCCTTGGCGTTGCCGCCGGCGCAGAAGGCTCGACCGGCGCCGGTCAACAGCAGGCAGCGGACCTCCGCGTCGGCCGCCGCCCGATCGATCGTGCGCCGGAACACTGGCCTCAGGTCGTAGCCGAGCGGATTGCGCGCTTCGGGATCGTTGAAGGTGACGATGCCGACGCCGCCGTCGATCCGGTAGAGCAGCTTCGGCGAGCCGGTGTCGACGTCGCGGGGTTCGCTCATGCCTCTCCAGACGCGCCGGGCTAGCGGCGCCGGTAGGTCGGCTTGCGGTCCTCGCTGCGAGAGGCCTTCATCTCGGCGTAGTCGTCGGAGGCGAAGGTCAGGGTCTGTGTCGTCGCCTCCTCGCGGATCGAGCGGCGCACCTCGTCGTCCGCGATCAGACCCATGTTGCGCTTCGCCATCTTGACCGTGAACGCCGGGGCGTTCGCGATCGTCTCGGCCATCTCACGGGCCGTGTCCTCGAGCTCGTCCTCACCGACGATGCGCGAGACGATGCCGTGCCGCAGGGCTTCTTCGGCGTCGAGCACGCGCCCGGTCAGGATCAGGTCCATCGCGACGCCGTGGCCGCACATCTGGAACAGCCGGGCCATCCCGCCCGTGTCGGTGATCACGCCGTGCTTGACCTCGGGAAGCATGAAGCGCGTCGTCGGCGTGCAGATCCGAATGTCGGCGACCAGGCAGCGCTCGAACGAGCCACCGATCACCCAGCCCTTGAGCGCGCAGATGATCGGCGCCTGCATCTCGAAGATGCGCATGAAACCGCCCTGGCCGCGCTCGATGAACGACAGGTTGTCGATGTCCTCGGTCCGCACACCGAGCTGGCTGACGTCGCGGCCCGACGACCACGACTTCCCATTGGCGTTCCAGATCACGGCGCTGACGTCCTTGTTGGTGCGCAGCTCTTCGATGATCTCGAACAGCCGCGCATCCATCTCGTCGTTCGCGGCGTTGTGCTTGTCCGGTCGGTTGTGGGTCATCACCGCAATCGGCCCGTCGTAGCTGAGAAGTATGGTGTCGCTGGGCACGGGAATCCTCCCTGTGGGTCGGCCTGTAGGGGCCCGTCAATACGGCAGTCGGCTCGCCATGGTAGACCGCTTCACTAGCTCGTCACTGCTTGTTCGTCGCCTTCACGCGGGAAGTGATGTCGGCGGCGCTGAGCGACTGCATGTGCGGCCCGGCCTGCAAGTCGCCGCCGGTGCGGATCACGCTGCGTGCGCCGCGCGCCTCGAGCGCCGTGTAGACGTAGCGTTTGTTGACGGCCGCGACGGCCGGCGGAGTCTCGCTGATGCGCTGGGCGATCTCGAGCACGCGCTCCTCGAGCTCGTCGGGCTCGAAGGCCTGACAGACGAG
>JAYZFK010000011.1:0-44116 GCA_036336835.1 Myxococcota bacterium
GCTCCGGTGTCGGCAGCTGGATACCGGCGCGCTCATCCTTCGTGAAGAACAGCAAGGAGGGGAGGTCGATCAGATTGCCGGCCTGTCCGGGCGACGCAAGGCCGAGAGCCAGGAGCAGGAATGCGAACCCTCTGCACTGCCGCTGGATGTACTGACTCACCATCCTCTCCTACGAATTGCCACGCTGCCGATGTGTGCCTGCACGCTCGAAATCCGCGGATCGAGAGCATTCCGCCGATCCACCCAGCTCAACTTCCATACATTGATCCGATAGGTGGCGAGGATGTCCTGGGCCGGGGCAACCAGGCTACCACCCGACCGACTCGAAAAGCCAGCACCGTTTGGCTGGGAACGCGTATGCGTGCGCTCGATCACGCCCCACAAGGCTTTGGATTCACGGGTAAATTCGCACGGCGATCGAGCCAGATCCGCTGGCATCCGTCAGCCGCAGGGTGGCTGTCACACCCCGTAGTAGCGGAGCCAAATCGCGTAGGAAGTCGCCGCGAGACCCGCGCCCCAGCCGACCACGAGCCCCCATCCGGCAGCGGGCCGAAACTCTCGAAGCGTTGGGAGCGCAACCAGGCCAAGGGGCACGAACGGCAGGAAGTAGCGGCCCTGAACCGCCGTCACCCGCGCGGCACCTGGCGGCGTTGCGGACACGTAGAGCAGCGCAACGATCGCCGCGGCACCGACGACCGCGACCAATCCCACGACAGCACGCGCGCGGCGGGCGAGCCGCGGAGCGCCGCTGCGGTCGGTCAACGCGACCACCGCCAGCAGCAGCCCGTAACCGAGGTAGGCAGCAGAGGGCAACATCACGTCCAGCCGGCCCAGGACGCCGATCGTTCCCCGGACGTAGTCGAACGCGCGCTCGCCAAGCGAGGTCGCGATCACCCCGAGCAGTCGCCAGGGCGCCCGACCGAGCCCCGCGAGCTGCTCGACCGGGTCCGCGTTCGGATACGGGAACGGGCCCGCCTGCTGCACACTCGCCCACCAGGCCCCAGGAACGACCACGCCCAGCGCAAGCGCCGCGGCGACGAAGCTGCGTCGCTGGCCTGCACGCTCGAAGCGATGAGTGCCAATCGCCAGCGTCAGCAAGGCAAGCAACGAGTAGCCGGGCTTGCCCAGACCGAGCAGCGCAACCACTCCGAGGATCGCAGCCAGCTCCCATCGCGTCGCCCGCTGGCTTGCCGACGAAGCTCCGCGCAGCACGAGGGCGAGCAGCAGCAACGCCAGCGCGTTCGTCACGGCGTCCCCAGAGACCGTACTGGCCTCGAACAGGGACATCGGCAACAGCGCGGCGCTAGCGAGTGCCCAGCGGCGCGCGGGCGCGCACCCGATGGCGAGCGCGCACAGACCCGTCCAGGTGATCAGATTGGCCAGCCGAGCGATATACAGGACGCCACCGGCATTTACACCGAGCCAGCGAGCCGGCGCGAGCGCCAGGGCCTGCGGCAGGTAGCCGATGGGCCCGTACAGAATCGGCGTGCGGATCTCGTCGCTCGTTCGTTCGAGCGCGAGAGGGATCGCGAGCCGCGCGAGCAGCTCTTCACTGCGGTGGCGGCATCCGCTCGTCCCGTACGTGTAGGGAGGGTGCAGGCGCGTCAAGCTCGCGGGGATCGCTCCTCCGGTACCTCGCGCAGAGCCGGGGACCGCGATCCGGCCCTGCGACAACAGCCACGCGCGCTGCAAATGGCGAGGCTCGTCGGGCGCATCGAACGGAGGCGTCGCGAGCAGCCACAATGTGCCGAAGGCCAGCGCTAGCGCGGCGAAAGCGTGCGCTACGCGGGGCGGGCGCAGCTCTAGCAGACGCATCCGCCCACCCTGCGGCATGTGACATCCCCCGCGCAAGGCATGCGACGCAGGCGGGTATCATCCGGTTCGTGACTCACTACGACCAGCCGGGCGGCCTGTCGCGCCGTCGGTTCTTGCAGGGCGTCCTCGCGGGGGGGGCGCTGGCAGCATCGTGCGAACTCGGCGGCCGAGGCTCCGGCCGGCCGCCGAACCTGCTGGTGCTGGTCGCCGACGATCAGCGGGCCGACTCGACCGGCTTCGGCGGCGGGCCGGTCGCCACGCCGAACCTCGACGCGCTGGCTGCCGAATCCGCCGTCTTCGACAACGCATTCGTCACGACCTCGGTGTGCGCCTGCAGCCGAGCGAGCCTGTTCTCCGGGCAGCCCCTGCGTCGGCACGGCATCCGCCATTTCGGCGCCCCGTTCACCCCGTCTGCGCTCGCGCGGAGCTACCCGGGTGCGCTTCGCAGCGCGGGCTACCACACTGGCTTCATCGGCAAATGGGGGCTGGGCGGAGCGCTGCCGGAGGATGCGTTCGACGTGTTCGATGGCTTCCCGCGACAGGGGAGCTACTTCCAGGAGATCGACGGTGAGCAGCGCCATCTCACCGGGATGCTCGCCGACGCGGCAGTCGAGTTCATCGAGCAGGCACCCGCCAATCGGCCCTTCTGTCTGTCGCTCAGCTTCAAGGCGCCGCACGGACCCTGGGACGAGCACGCGCCCGAGCTCGCCGGAGCGTTCCGCGAGCTCGAGATCGAGCTCCCAGCCAGTGCATCGCTCGAAGCCGCGGATCGCCTGCCCGCGTTCCTGCAGCGTTCGCTCGGAGCCGAGGCAGGCCGGCGCTGGGTCGCCGAGCCGGATCGATTGCGGGCGCACATCCGAAACTACTATCGACTCGTCGCGGGGATCGACCTCGCCGTCGGCACGCTGCGCGAGGCACTCGCCCGCCACGGGGCCAGTGACGACACGGCCATTCTCTACACATCCGACAACGGGCTCTTGATGGGTGAGCACGGCCTGATCGGCAAATGGCTGATGTTCGAGGAGTCGATCCGGGTGCCGATGCTGCTGCACCTGCCGGGCCAGGAGCCGAGACGGATCTCGCAACCCGTGTTGAACATCGACGTCGCGCCGACCCTGCTCGATCTAGCGGGCCTCGATGTCGGCGACCTGATGCAGGGACGCAGCATCGCCGGCCTGGCGCGCGGTGAGCCGGCAGGCGCCTGGCGGGAAGACTGGCTCTACGAGCACGATCTCGACCCTGGCGCGGGATACCTCCCGCGCATCGAGGGGGTTCGAACGGATCGCTGGAAGTACGTCCGCTATCTCGATCCTGCCTCCAATGCGGAGTCGCTATTCGACCTCGCCGCGGACCCACTCGAGCTCGACGACCTCGCCGGTGCGCCCCTCCACCAAGACGTGCTCGAACGGCTGCGAGCGCGCTGGGGACAACTGCGAACGCAGGTCGGACCCAGCTGAATCGATCCACCGGGCGTCTCATGATCTGGCCCTCATGATCTTCCTGCGGAACGCCTTGACGATCGGCAACCGGTCGAGCCAGGGAGAGGCGTCGGCGCGCGACTCGTCGAGCGGGTTCGCCGCGCCGGCGAAGCCCGCTGGAATCTGCGTGACCAGCTCGGGCGGGTCGACCGTCTCGTCCATGTAGTGGTACTCGTAGCCGGGAACATAGAGATCGTCGGCGGCGACTACGTCGATGGTGCGCACACCGTAGGTCGACAGCTCGCTGGAGGTGGCCTGGGCGGGCACGATCCAGACGTTGCGCGGTCCCGCCATGAATTCGTACTGAATCCGGCGGTTCGTCGACAAGATCCGGTAGCGGTCCACGCGGCCGCCGTAGAGCCGACTTCGGATCACGCTGTGGTGCAGGACACCGCGCCCCAGATCGGGCTCGAACCCCTTCGCGAAACGCAGCGACTCGGGCTGGCCGGCGCGGGTGAACCAGGCGACGCGCCGGCCTCCGTTCACGAGGTTGCGACGGTCCTCGCGTGCCCGGCGCCGCGGCGCGCTGAAGTCGTGGTAGGGATCGAGGCGCGCGTCGGGAGCGCGGCGCAGCACCAGGCCGAGCGCGGCAACGTCGGTCGGAATGCGTCTTGGACGGCGACACAGCTCCTCGAGCGCCGGCTGTACCTCGATCGGCAGATCCGTCGTCTGCTCGGCTGAGTACTCGATCTCTTCTCCATCCACGATCGCAGTCGCGAGATCGCCCTTGCCGATCCAGTTCTCTCCCGCCGAGCGGACCCAGTGCGACGCCACGCGCCAGACGAGCGAGACGTCCTTGTAGAAGATGCGCGGATGCACGGTGCGGCCGCCGCGCTGCGTTTCGACCCAGGCGACGAAGAAACGAATGTCGCTGTTCTGCCGCAGACTGCTCAGCCAGAAGCGCGCGTCGAACAGGTCGACCGCGTGCCGCGGGCCGTAGCCGGCAGTCAGCAGGCGCCGGGGGCGGCGGCGAGCCGTTCCCGCGGCGCGGATCTGCATCCCTCCACGCAGCCGCAGCTCGAAGTCACGCGCAACCTGGCGTGGCGTCCGTTCGACGGGCGTGCAGCTCGACACGACGCGGCACGGGATCACAGGGCCAGCGTATCACGCCGGCGCGCTGCCTCCGGTCAGGCTAGGTACGAGCTCAAGATGCTGCCGCGCGCGGGCGGATCGCCGTCGGTCTCGATGGCACGGTGGCGTTGGCGAATCGGCTCGCGGAAGAGTTCATCCGTCTGGATCCAGAAACGACGCTCGACGATCGCCGCCAGCACCAGCTCGGCGACTTCGGCCGGTGGCTTGGCGGCCGCGAACGACGCCGAGACGAACTCGTGCAACGCGGGGTCCGGGGCCGCAGTTTCAACGTCGTCGGTCAGCTCCTTCGGACGGTTGCGCTCCGACTCGAAGATGCGTGTCGCGACCAGCCCGGGGCACAGACAGCTTGCCCCGACCTGCGAGCCCGCTTCGGCGAGCTCCGCGAACAGCGTCTCGGCGACCGCCGCGACGGCGTGCTTGCTGGCGTTGTAGGGACCCATGTTCGGATAAGAGGTGAGGCCCGCCACGGAGGACGTGATCACCACGTGGCCTTCGTCCTGCTCGATCAGCCCGCCCAGAAACACCCGCAGACCGTGGATCACGCCCCAGAGGTTCACGTCGAGGCACCATTTCCAGTCGTTGATCGAGAGCTGCTGCAGCGGACCGACACCGCCGCCTACCCCGGCGTTGAGGCAGACGACATGCGCCGCACCGAAGGCCGCGCGCGTCGCCTCAGCCAGGTGATCCATTGCCGTGGAGTCGGCCACGTCGGTCGGCACGAGCGAGACGGAGCCGCCGAGCGCCTCGATCCGGGCGCCGGCCTCGCGCAGCGCCTTCTCCTCGACATCCGCGATCACCACGTTCATGCCCTCGCGGGCGAAGCACTCCGCGAGCGCCAGTCCCATTCCGCTCGCACCACCCGTGACGACCGCCGTTTTGTCCTCGAAATCACGCATGGTTCGCTCCAGGTTCGACCGGGACCACACGTTGCGCCGAAGGTGCCGATTGTTCAAGGGCCGAGCTGGCATAATGCCGTGCCATGAGTGAGCCCGGACCGCTGAGCCGCGACGAACGCGAGATCGCGAGCTGGGACGTCGAGTGCGATCTGCTGGTCGTGGGCTTCGGCATCGCGGGTGCGTGCGCCGCGATCGAGGGAGCGCAGGCCGGTATGCGGGTCCTTGTTCTCGAGCGCGCGGGCGGTGCCGGCGGGACGTCGGCGATGTCCGGCGGGCTGGTCTACCTGGGCGGAGGCACGCCGATCCAGAAAGCGTGCGGCTTCGAGGACTCGCCCGAAGAAATGTTCAAGTACATGATGGCAGCCTGCGGCCCCGATCCGGACGCGGCCCTGATCGGGCCCTATTGCGAGGGCAGCGTCGAACACTTCCACTGGCTCGTCGACAAGGGCATCCCGTTCCGGCCGAGCTTCTTCGAGGGAGCACACGAACCATTCACGACCGACGACGGACTCACCTTCTCGGGCAGCGAGCACGTCCACCCATTCAACGAGATCGCGCGCCCGGCACCGCGAGGCCACATTGCGCGGCAGGTCCAGAACAAGGGCAGTCTGTTGATGCGGCACCTGATCACCGCGGCCGAATCGGCGGGCGTCGCCACGCGGACGCAGCATCGTTGCGATGCGCTCGTCACGGCCGGCGACGGTTGCGTGGTAGGAGCCATCGCGGCGAGCCTGGAAGGAGACGTTCGAATCCGCGCGCTTCGCGGCGTCGTGCTGACCACCGGCGGCTTCATCTGGAACCGCGAGATGGTCGAGCACCACGCGCCACTGCTACAGCGCTGCAAGATGAAGGTCGGCACCGAGAACGACGACGGGCTCGGCATCCGGCTCGGTCTGGCCGCCGGCGGTGAGGCCATTCGGATGGAGGCCGGCGACATCAGCCTGGCGATCTTTCCGCCGAATCAGCTGCGCCAGGGCATCTTCGTCAATCGTCTCGGCCAACGATTCTTGAACGAAGATGCCTACATGGGACGGGCGGGGGAGTTCGCCCTGCTCCAGCAGGACGGGCGGATCTGGCTGATCGTCGACGATGACGTGTACGCACAGCCGGAGCTGGCCCCGCTCGAGGTCGCTGCCGTTGGCGAGACGATCGCAGAGCTGGAAGCCGAGCTCGGTCTGCCGACGATGTCTCTGCAACACACGGTCGCCTACTACAACCGACACGCCGAGCGTGGCGACGATCCGCTGCTACACAAGGGCTTCCAGTACCTGAAGCCACTCTCGACCCCACCATTCGCTGCGTTGGATGTCGGCGTGGACAACGCGATCTACTCCGCCTTCACGCTGGGCGGTCTGCGAATCGACGCCGACGGTGCGGTGTTGCAGGCGTCCGGCGCGCCCGTTCCGGGCCTGTTCGCGGCGGGGCGCAGCACCTCGGGCATCGCCAAACAGGGCTACAGCAGCGGCATGTCGCTCGGCGACGGCAGCTTCTTCGGCCGGCGCGCGGGGCGGCGCGCCGCGCGCGGCGACTGAGCGGGCCGGACCCGGTGGCTAGCGTCCCGGTGCGAGCGCCTTGAGCAGCGGGCGCAGCCAGACCGACTGCACCAGCGGGTCGAGCCAGCGGTAGAGCCGGCCAGAGACCATGATCACACGGCCGCGTTCGACGGCGTCGAGCCCTTCGCGCACCACCGTAGCGGCGTCGTACCAGATGAAGCCCGGCAGGCCGCGCTTCATCTCGGCCAGATTGCCCACCTCGTGGAAATCGGTGTGCACGAAGCCGGGACACAGCGCCGATACATGGACTCCGGTACCCCGTAGCTCGAGCGCCAGCTCCTCGGACAGTGCGATCCCATACGCCTTCGAAGGGCCGTAGTTCGAGCCGGCCGGTCGCGCGATGCGCCCGGCGAACGATGACACATTGATCACGCGCCCAAATCCGCGCTCGCGCATCGGCGGCACGAATCGGTGACACATCTGCGCGATCGAGAGCATCATCAGCTCGAGAAAACGCGCCTGCACCTCCCAGTCGGGCTCTTCGAGCAGATGCGGCCCGGCACTGCCAGCGTTGTTGATCAGGTAGTCGACCGCGATTCCCTGCTCGCGCGCGTACGCTTCGATCGCGGCAGGCGCATCGCGCCGAGCGAGATCCGCACCGAAGGTCGCCGCCCGGACGCCGTGCTCCGCCTCGAGCGCGCCGGCGACTTCCTTCAGGCGATCTTCGCGGCGCGCGACCAGCAGCAGATCGAGCCCCTTCGCAGCCAGCTGTCGCGCGAACTCGACGCCGAGTCCCGCCGAGGCTCCTGTGATCAAT
Organism: Myxococcota bacterium; assembly: GCA_036336835.1. Classification (GTDB taxonomy): domain Bacteria; phylum Myxococcota_A; class UBA9160; order UBA9160; family UBA4427; genus JAYZFK01. The sequence continues at coordinate 7,592 of JAYZFK010000011.1, forward strand.
GCCGTGCGTCGCATGTACTCTCCCGCGTCCCTGCGATCAGTATAGGACCCATCTCGACGGTGAGCGTGTAGGCTCGCGGCATGGATGCATCCCCGCGCGGTCTCTCGCACCGCGCCGCACTGTTCGGCGTGTGCGTCGCCTTCTCGGTCGGTGTAATCGGCTCGCTCGCCCTGCGCCCGGCCTCCCGCGTCGTCTCGTCCGAGCTTGCCAGCGCGTCGGGCGAGCCGGTGCGCTGGCGATTGCCGGTCGCTTTCGGAACCAACCTGCCCGGAATCGGGGACAACGCGCTGTTCGTGGCAGAGCAGATCTCGGCGGTGAGCGGCGGCCGGATCGAGTTCGAGGTCTTCGAGCCCGGCGAGGTCGTGCCCGCGCTCGCCATCACGGAGGCTGTATCCGCCGGCAAGGTGCAGGCCGGCTACACCTGGCTCGGCTATGACGAGGGCCGCATTCCGGCCTCCGTGCTGATCGGATCGGTTCCTTTCGGCATGGAGCCCTGGGAGTACATGGCCTGGTGGTACCACGGCGGCGGGCGCGCGCTCGGCGAGAAGATCTACGCACCACACGACGTGAAGCCCATTCTGTGCGGCTTGATCGGGCCGGAGAGCGCTGGCTGGTTTCGCGATGAGATCCGCGAGCTCGATGACCTGCGCGGCTTGAAGATCCGCTTCGCCGGCCTCGGCGGCAAGGTGATGCAGCGGCTCGGAGCATCGGTGACGATGCTACCAGGCGGCGAGATCTTCCAGGCTCTCGACCGCGGTGCAATCGACGCGAGCGAGTACTCGATGCCCGCGGTCGACACGCGACTCGGCCTGGACCGCGTGGTCAAGAACAACTACTTCCCGGGCTGGCATCAGCCGTCGACGGCGGCGCATCTGGCGGTGAACCGCAACGCCTGGGATCGCCTGACCCCCGTCGACCAGGCGATGATCGAGAACGTCTGCAGCGCCGGCGTTGGAAACAGCCTGTCCGAGGGTGAGGCGCTACAGGGACCCGTACTGCGCGACTATCCCGGGCGTGGCGTCTCGGCGCGGGTGCTCCCGATTCCCGTGCTTCGCGAGCTCGAGAGCGTCGCCAACGAGGTACTCGAAGAAGAGGCCGCGCGCGATTCGCTGTTCGCGGAGGTGCTTGCGGCGCAACGCGAATTCCGCGCCAACTACACGCACTGGAAGACAGTGGGCTTCCTGCCGCGGGATTTCTGAGCGTGGCGCCGACGACACTGGAAGAGCTGCCCCAGACTGCTCTCTCGAGGCGGCTCGACAGCTTCCTGCTGGCACTCGAGAGCGCGGCTTCGTGGATCTGGCTGGTCCTGCTCGCGCTGATCGTGGTGAACGTCATCGCGCGCTACGCGTTCGACGAGGGGCGGATCGAATTCGAGGAGCTGCAGTGGCACCTCTACTCGATCGGCTTCCTGGTGGGCATCGCGGTCGGAGTCGGAGCGGACGTGCACGTGCGCGTCGACGTGCTGCGCGAGCACTTCTCGTTTCGGACCCGGAGCTGGATCGAGCTGTACGGCCTGCTGTTGCTGCAGCTTCCGTTTGTGGCGCTCGTGCTCTTCTACAGCGTGCCCTTCGTGGCGCTGTCGTTCGCGAGCAGCGAGGTCTCGGTCTCGGCGGGTGGACTGCCCTACCGCTGGCTGATCAAGGGAGCGCTCCTGGCGGGCTTCGGACTGCTCGCGCTGGCGGGCTTCTCCCGTCTGCTGCGGGTGTGCGCGGCACTGTTCGGCGCCCCGACGCCTCTTCCCAGTCGCGAGGGGCGCTGACCCGTGGAGCTGCGCGAGTGGCTCGCCATTGCGATGTTCGCCTCGTTCATCGTGCTCATCTTCACGGGCTTTCCGGTCGCCTGGGTGCTCGGGGGCCTCGCGGTGCTCTTCACGGCACTGGCGATCATCGCCGAGCGCGATCTCGGCATCTTCACCAGCGTCGACTGGAGCTACGCGTCGCTCGTCGTCGATCGCAGCTGGGACGTGATGAACAACTGGGTGCTGGTGGCTCTACCGATGTTCATCTTCATGGGCATCATGCTCGATCGGTCGCGCGTGGCGAGCGACCTGATGGTGGGCGTGTCGCGCCTGTTCGGGCGGGTGCGTGGCGGACTGGCCGTCACCGTGGCGATGATCGGCATGCTGCTGGCCGCATCGACCGGCATCATCGGCGCTTCGGTCGTGTTGCTGGCGCTGCTCGGGCTGCCGATCATGCTCGAGCGCGGCTATTCGCCGTCGCTCGCTGCGGGAACTGTCTGCTCGGTGGGCACGCTCGGGATCCTGATTCCGCCGAGCATCATGCTGGTGCTGATGGCCGAGCGGCTCGCGCTGTCGGTCGGTGATCTGTTCCTCGGCGCATTCTTGCCGGGCGTGCTGCTGGGCGGGCTCTACATCGCGTACATCCTGGGCTACGCACTGTGGCGGCCCGAGGCCGCACCGATTCCGGAGGACGCGCCTCCCGTCGACCTGAGGGTCGTACTCGATGTAATGGTCGCCGTGGTTCCGGCAGCGGGACTCATCCTTGCGGTCCTCGGCAGTATCTTCTTCGGGATTGCGACGCCGACCGAAGCGGCCGGCGTGGGCGCGTTCGGCGCGACACTGCTCGCCGTGGGCAAGCGGCGCTTGTCGCTCGAGAGCATGCGCGATGTGCTGCGCGAGACGACCCGCACCACGGGCTTCATCTTCGCGATCTTCCTGGGCGCAACGGCGTTCTCGTTGGTACTGCGCGGGCTGGGGGGCGACCACCTGATCGAGCGCGCGCTCGTCGGGCTGCCCTTCCCGCCGGAGGGCATCCTGGTCACGATCCTGGCGGTCACCTTCCTGCTGGGCTTCTTCCTCGACTGGATCGAGATCACGCTGATCGTGCTCCCGCTGGTCGCGCCGGTGGTGGAGGGCCTGGGCTTCGACCTCGTGTGGTTCACCGTGATGTTCGCAGTGTGTCTGCAGACGTCGTTCCTGACGCCGCCGGTCGGCTTTGCGCTCTTCTATCTCAAGGGCGTAGCGCCTCCCGAGATCGACGTGAAGACGATCTACCGGGGTGTCACACCCTTCATCGCGCTCCAGCTCCTGGGCCTCGTGATGCTCTTCTTCTGGCGAGAGCTCGTGACCTGGCTCCCCAGCATCGCCTACGGCCCGTGACCCTCGGGCAGAGCTCGCACCGGCGTCGGGGCCGCATGACCTAAGATCGGAGCGGCCCCAACGAGGGGAGCCGGGGAGGCAGCTGATGGCGCACGATGTCGTGATTCGGAACGGGCAGGTGATCGACGGAACCGGGCGCCCCGGCTGGCTGGCCGACGTCGCGATCGACGGCGACACCATCACCGCCGTGGGAAGCGTCGAACAGCCCGGACGCCGTGAGATCGATGCACGCGGCCACATCGTGACGCCCGGCTTCGTCGACATCCATACCCATCTCGACGCGCAGATCGGTTGGGACCCGTACTTGACTCCCCTTTCGTGGCACGGTGTCACCACCGCGCTGCTCGGCAACTGCGGCGTAACTTTTGCTCCGGTTCGGCCCGACGACTCCCACACTCTCGCCGGCATGATGGAGACGGTCGAGGACATCCCGGCGCCGGCAATCCTGGGCGGGCTGCCGTGGAGCTGGGAAGGCTACGGCGGCTACCTCGATGCCATCTCACAGAGCGCGCCCGCCATCAACGTCGCGGGCCTCGTCGGTCACTGCGCTGTTCGCTTCTACGTGATGGGCGAGCGCGCGGTCGACGAGCAGCCTAGCGAGGCCGAGATCGCGCGCATGGCCGAGGTCGTCGGCGAATCGCTCGCGGACGGTGCCATGGGCTTCTCTACTTCGCGGATCATCGGGCACCGCCTGCCGGACGGGCGAGACGTGCCCGGCACCCACGCCGAGCACCGCGAGCTGGTTCAGATCGCGGAAGCGGTGAAGGCGGCTGGCGGCGGGCTGATGCAGAACGTGCTGAACCTCTCGGGGGACTTCGAGGGTGAGCTCGAATTGATCCGCAAGCAGGCCGAGACGACCGGAGACCGGGTGCTGTTCAGCATCACGGCGGGGCGCTCGGACCGCTCCGGAGATCTGTTCAACGACCGCATCGACGCGATGCGCGCGGAAGGGCTCGACGTGAACGGCGTGGCGATTCCGCGCGGCTCGGGCTTCGTGGCCGGCCTGGTGAACACGCTTCCCTGGAGCCACGGCGCGTGGCGCGATCTCCAGCGCCTCGACTTCGACGGAAGGCTCGCGGCAGTCGACGACGACGCGACCTTCGCCGCGCTGGTCGAGGACGCCCGCGGCGACCAGGGCTTCTTCTCGCAGGTGCCGCTGTTCTGGCTCGGAGACAGGCAGACCCCCGACTATCGATTCTGCGACGAGAACTCGGTCGCACGCCTCGCCGAGTCGGCGGGCGAGCACCCCGCCGAGACCTTTCTGCGCATCAGCCGCGAGACTCGCGGTCGCGCGCTCTTCGTGCTGCAGATGTTCAATCCAAACATTCGCGCCGTCGCCGACCTGATCTCGAAGGGTCACGTCCTTCCCGGCCTGGGGGATGCCGGCGCTCACGTCGGACAGGTGATGGACGCCGGTTGGTGCTCCTTCGTGCTTGCGCACTGGGTTCGCGAGACGAGCCTGTTCAGTGCCGAAGAAGGCGTGCGGCGCATGACGTCTGCGCCCGCCCGGATCGCAGGTCTCAGCGACCGGGGCCGCATCGAGCCCGGTCTGCGCGCTGACCTCAACGTGATCGACCTCGAACGCGTCGAGGAGTGCATGCCGGAATTCGTCCACGACTTCCCCGACAACGCGGGCCGCTTCATTCAGCGAGCCCGAGGCTACCGGGCCACCCTCTGCAACGGTCAGATCATCCTCGAGGACGACGACCACACCGGTGCGCGAGGGGGGCAGATCCTGCGCCGGTAGTCAGGAGCTGCTGCAACCCCGCTACGAGAGGCGGGTGTCCCGGACCTTCCGGTATTCGTCCTCGAGAACGCGACGGTAGAGCTTCCCGGTGGAGTGACGAGGAAGGTCGTCGCGGAAGTCGACGCTGCGGGCACCCTCGACGTCGGCCGAGTGCTCACGACAGTGGACGGCCAGCTCCCGGTCGAGAGCTCCTGCTTGAGCGGCGCCGCCCCGACTGCGATGCTGTGCCAGACTCCATTCGATGACCGCCACTGCTCCCGAGCGACGATCGCGCGTCGACGTCGCCATCGACCGATTGATCGCGATCGCTTCGGACGAACCGACGAGCGATCCACTTCCGAGACTCCGCGCGTTCGAGCTGATCCTGCTCGTCCACCTGCTCGCGACGGTCGCTACGGGAGCCTTCCCACGCACACACGTCGAACCGGGCCTGCAGATGTTCCTCGCCGCGGTGCTCGGCGGCTGTCTCGCGCTGTGGTTCACACCACGATTTGCGCGGCTCGCAATCGCGGGTGCGTTCTGCGCGATGCTCGGACTGCAATACCTGGTCTTCCCACAGACCGGAAATCACAGCTTCCTCGAGCTGTGGCTGTTGCTTCTACTCGTCCTGGTCGGCCGCTCGACGCGTGACGAAGGCGTAGTGCTGCTCGCCACACTGCGCGGGATCGTCGCGATCATGCTCTTCTACACGGGTCTCCAGAAGCTGCTGCACGGCACCTACGTGGACGCTCAGTTCCTCTCCGCGCAAATCATGCTCAAGCCGCAGTTCGCCGAGGTCTTCGGCTGGATCGTGCCGGCCGACGAGATCACGAGACTGCAGACCCTGCAGTGGGATCGCGTCGGCGCCGGGCCGATCCGGAGCGACGCTCCTCTCCTGATACTCGCGTCGAACGTCGTCTATCTCTTCGAGCTCGCGATCCCACTCCTGCTGCTGTGGCGGCCGACGCGCCGTGCGGCAGTGATCGCGCTGCTGCCGTTCACCATTGCGATTCAGTTCGGCGCGCGCGAGGCGTTCTTCGGCGGTCTGCTGGTCAACCTGGCCCTGCTCTTCTGGCCGCGCGATCTGCACTCGCGGGCGCTATGGATCTTCCTGGCCTACTACGCGGCACTCGCGACACTGCGGTTCGCGCTCCCGGACGCGGTGCTGCGATGATTGCGCGTCGAAAGCGACGCCTGGCTGCCGCATTACTGATCGTGTTCACGACCTGGCCGCTCGTGCACTACCAGCTGGTGCGTGTCTACCGACTCGACCCGTGGAAGTTCGGCGGCTGGGCGATGTACACCGTCGTCAACTTCCTTCCGAGGGTAGAAGTGTTCGCCATGCGCGGCGGCGAGCGCCAGCAGCTCGGGCTGGGAAGTCACGACCTCCCCGCCTCGCGAGCGGCAAGCGAGCAGCTGGTCTTCGATGCCAAGTTCTACGGCGAGCTCGCGGACCCCGAGCCGCTGGCGCGCATCGCAGCATCGGAGGTCGGAGGCGACGTCGCGATCGAGGTCGTCATCACCCGCTTCTTCGTGGATCGCAGCTCGGCGCGCGTGAGTGCCACGCGCCGCAGCTTCTTCTACGAGCCTCCACGCTGAAGCGGACCCCCGCCAGGTCGGACGCCATGCAGCCTCCACGAAGCCGAGACTTCACGGCCGCTCCGGTTGGCGTTCTCGCGGATACCACTGCGTCGATCCGCCCTGGTTCTCTCCCCAGCCCTCGGCACCGTCCCACCTCCAGTAGAACAGGCCGTTCCCCGAGCCACCCCGGGTTGGGCCTGTCGGAGTCTCGTGACTCACGAGCTCGCCGGTAGCGCGCAGCTCGCGCCCCAGCGTATCGACGGCCTCGAGCTCGATGTGCCAGATCCACTCTCGCTCTGGCTCGACGATGCAGCGGCGTTCGCCCGAGACCAGGTGTGCCCAGACGCCGTCGCGGATCAGGTATCCGGTCGCGACTTCGTCCAGCTCCGTTCCCTGGTACATCATCGAGTAGGCGAGGAAGGAATCGCGGGGAGACGCCGTCGCGAGGACATAGCCGAGCTGGAACTCCGGAGTGGGCTTGCGCGCCGGCGCGCCCGGACGCGGGGGCGGGCGCTTCGCGCCCTTCGGCGGCCGTGGACTCCAGCTTCGATCGCGTCCGGCGTGACAATCGATCACGAGCTTCTCTCCACCGAGGACCAGCTCACCCGTGACGTGCATGGCCTGATCGAAGTGACGGCCCTTCCAGAAGGGCGCGACGCCCACCGGGTGCGGGTTCGGCTGCATCACGGACTCGAAGATCAGCTCGGCCTCGAAGCGGCCAGGATCGTGGCGCGTGACCCGATACCGGTGCAGTGGCTCCAACATCTGGAGGTGGTTGCCGCCGGGCGTCACGATGTCGCGAAGATCCCGCTCGGCCGGTAGCGGTTCGCCCTCGACCAGCGACCGGTAGGGCGACTCGTCCTGATCGTCCCACACGAACGCCCCACCGTTGTAGAGCCCCGTGTCGCCCTGGTTCGGCAAGAACTGGTTGTAGAACCAGCCGCTCAGCTTGCGCTCGGGGACGAAGAAGGAGGTCCAGAACGTCTCGACGAACCAGGGATGACTCGTCGGCTCGTGAAAGCCGTCGTCCTGCGGCTCGACCACCCAGCCGGTGATGTCGTCCAGATTCGGCACCTGCAACCCCCTCGCCCTGGTTCGACCGGGTCGAGCTAGTCGAGCTAGTCGAGCTAGTCGAGCGGCGGATAGTGTCGGTCAGCGAGCGCACCCATCGAGGCAGCGAGGATCGACGTCTCGCGCAGCGTGCGCCGGTGGATCGCGCCGAGCGCGGTCGCGGCTTCGATACTTCCCGCGCCAATGCGTTCTACCAGGGCCAGTCGGCCCGCGTCGACACTGGCCGGTGGCGTGCCGAGCACTGCTGCCAGATCGCGCAGTTCGTCTTCGGCGAAGGCGGCGCCGCTCTCCTCGCGTGATTGCAGGTACTTGATCAGCCGAGCCAGTCCCTTTGCGCGGTGCACGACGACCTGGTCGTGGCTTCGCGGCACGATCACGTCGCGGATCTCGCCGAGTGCCACCTCGAAGTACGGCGCCGCAGCGGAGCGCTCCGCTTCGGGAAGTGTGCACTCCTCGAGCTCGACATCCATCGCCTGCGCCAGCTCCTCGACGAACACGCGCTTGTGAAGCATCGAGTAGCCCATCGCAGTCCCGACTGCGCCGCCCAGCTCGACGATGCTCTCCGGCTGCTGCACCCATGTGCGATGCGATCCAACGATCAGCTGGAGCAGGCAATAGAGCCGGTAGAAACGGACTCGGGCGAGCTCGACGGGCGTACCCGTCGCGTTCTCGTACTCGGCAAACAGCGCTGGTAGCGCAACGAAGGGTTGGAACAGGCTGCGAATGCTGATCCAGGCAAAATCTTCGAGCGGATCTCCGAGATGAGCGAGCTCCCAGTCGAGCAGCACCGTCACCCGTCCGTCCTGGTGCAAAAAATTCGCGGGGCCGGCGTCGCCGTGAACGATCACCGGCGGTCCGTCGTAGGCCGGAACGTTGCGGCGTAGCCAGTCGAGCCCGAAGACGATCAGCGGATCGGGCAAGCCGCCCTCGAGGTGCTCTCTCTCCAGTACTGCGAGTCGCTCGCGAAGGGTGTGTTCGACGGGCTGCTGCGGTCCGAATCCCTCGAGCTCGAGCGTCTCGGGATCGAGGGCGTGAAGCTTCCCGAGCTCGCGAACGAAGTCGAACGCCACCCGCTGGCGTTCGCCCGGGTCCGAGATCCGCGAGAAGAGCGTCTCGCCCTCGACGAATTCGAACAACAGGGCCCGCTGTTCGACGCTGTAGGCGATTAGTCGGGGCGTGCGCAGCTCACGATCGTTCAACGCCGTCAGCAACGAACCCTCACGCTGGTAGTGCGCATCGCTGCCGAGACCGCGTGTGGACGTCCGGTTTCGGGCGTAGACGAGGAAGCACGCACGCAGGCCGCCGTCCCGGGTTCGAACGTCGACTGCGGCCCCCTCGCGCACCGCACCGCCCCCGGCGCGCGGCTCGATCCGTTCGATCGGGCCCCCGAGCGCGTGCTCGATCCAGTGGACGAGCCGCTCGGGCAGCAGGCTGCGATCGACGACCTCGACGCCCGGTCGATCCCGGGGCGCGCTCATCGGGTCTCGGGCTTGCGACCGCGCGAGCGTGTTCCCGGCGGCCCGCCGAGGTCGTTGCCGATGTGCGTATAGGCGATCCCGTTCTGGAGTGCAGCGGAGCGCGTCATGTCGAGCGATTCCCAGATGGCGCGGACGGTTCCCTGAACGCCCGCCGGCCGGCGCGCCGCGATCTCGCCGGCAATCTGCTGGGCCCGGTCCCACAGATCGGCGCGAGGCACGACCTCGCTCACCAGCCCGACGCGAAGCGCCGTCTCGGCACCGACCCGCTCCTCGCTGCCCATCAGCGCCCAGCGCAGCACATCCCCGATCGGGACGCCCCGCGCCACCATGCCGATCGGCTCGAGCGCCGAGACGATGCCGGCGTTCGCGTGCGGATCGAAGAAGGTCGCATCGTCGGAGCAGATGATGATGTCCGCTTCGTTCAGGAAGTACTGTCCCCCGCCCGCGCACATGCCGTGTACCGCTACGATCACCGGCTTCCACACTTTGTTGTGCCGCGGACCGAAGACGGTTCCCGGGTCCTCGTGATTCCAGATGTTCCAATCGCCCCACCACTTGCCGGCCTTGATGTCGATGCCGGTACAGAACGCCTTCTCGCCAGCCGCGCGCAAGACGACGGCGTGGATGTCGTCGGTCTCGCGCACCGTCTTCCAGACAGTCAGCATCTCCGTGGCCATCTTCTCGGTGAACGCGTTGTAGGCGTCGGGCCGGTTCAGGGTAACGGTCGCGACGTGGTCATCTGCCACCTCGAACTGGATGTCCTGAAAGTCCATGAAGCGCTCCTTCTCCCTCTAGACGTGGCGGCCGGCGCCGGCCCAGTACTCGTCGCGCAGTCGACGCTTGAACAGCTTCCCGGTATCGCTGCGCGGCAGCGCGTCGCGGAAGTCGACCGAGCGCGGACATTTGTAGCTGGCAAGCCGCTCGCGACAGAAGGCGATCAGCTCTCTGCCGAGCGTTTCGCGCTCGGCGTCCTGGATCGCCCCGGCTGCCAGCTCCACGACGGCCTTGACCTGCTCGCCCCACTCGTCGTCCGGGATGCCGATGACAGCGACATCGGCGACGGCCGAATGCTCGACGAGGACAGCCTCGACCTCGGCGGGATAGACGTTGACACCGCCCGTGATGATCATGTCCTTCGCACGATCGGAGATGAACAGATAGCCGTCCTCGTCGAGGTAGCCCATGTCGCCAATCGTGAATCCCGTACCGCTGAAGATCTTTTCGGTTTCGCTGCGAGCGCCGGTGTACTCGAACGACCTCGACCCCATGTCGATGTAGACCTGACCGACTCGGTCGGGCGGCAGCGCGTTGCCGTCCTCGTCGAGGATCCGAACCGTCACACCGCGCACGCTCCGACCCACGGTGCCCGGCTTCTCGAGCCAGCGATGGGGCTTAGCGATCGTCGCCGCACCTTCCATGCCGCCATAGGTCTCCCAGATCACGGGTCCCCACCAGTCCATCATCCGCTGCTTGATGACTCGCGGGCAAGGAGCTGCAGAGTGCGCGACGACCTCGAGACTCGACAGATCGTGGCGGGCCCTGGTCTCCTCGGGAAGCTGGAGCAGGCGATGGAACATGGTGGGCACCATGTAGGCGGTCGTCACCCGATGTTCCTGGATCACTCGTAGAACCGATTCGGCGTCGAACTTCGGCAGGATCACGAGCGCCTGACCGATGTTCAGCGCTCCGATGTAGAAGGTGCGGCAGCCACCGTGGTGCATGCCGGCCGACACCAGGTGGCAGCCTATCCGCGGTGCGAACCCGAAGGCCCTGCCGAAGATGGCTGCCTCGTTCGCGCGCTGCGAAGGGTCGCCCTCGGGAAGCGAGCGGCGCACGCCCTTCGGCCGACCCGTGGTCCCTGAGGAGAAGCTGAACTGCTGTCCCGGGCTTCGATCATCGGGCAGCGTCGTCGGGTGTGGTGCGAGGAACTCCTCGACGGACATCACGCCCGGAATCTCACCGATTGCGAGGATCGCGAGCAGCCCGGGATTCCCCACGAGCTCGCTCATCGCGGCGGCATGGAGCTCGTGCCCGACCAGCACCGCGGCGCCGGACGCGTCGAGAACACCGGCAATCTCCTTCGCCGAGAGATGCGGGTTGAGCATCACGAAGTAGAAGCCGCTCTCCTCGCACGCGAGCGACCACTCGACGATGTGAAGATCGTTGGGCAGGAGCACGGCGACGGCGTCACCTCGCCTGAGGCCCGCAGCGCGCAGAGCGTGCACGATGCGATGAGCCTGACCCACGAGTTCCCCAAACGAGCGGGAGCCCGACGGCGATGCGAGGATCGCGGGCGCTTCCGGGTGGTCCTCCGCAATGCACCAGACGCCGAGCCGTTGTGCCATCATCTGCTCCGACTCCAGCCAACCCGTCGAGCACGTCGAGCACGTCGAGCACGTCGAGCACGTCGAGCACGTCGAGCAACCGGAAAAAGATTGCCCTATTATCCGGACTGGAATCCGGAACCGCAAACCGGAACTGGTCGGGACGCCTTGCTCTCAGCACGCGCACCGACGATCGGTTGCGAAGCCACATGGGCCCGCCGGCAAACGGGAAGCTCAGGCAGTGCCCGAGAAGGCGATCAGGGCTCCTCCCTCGAGAGCCCAGGTCTGGCCCGTGACCCAGCGTCCCGTGTCGGCCGCCAGGAACAGCACCGCGCCGGCGATATCCTCGACCTCACCGAGACGCTTCAGGGGATAGGCCTGGGCCACCTTCTCTCCCCGGCCCTTCTCCCAGAGCACCCGCGCAAAGTCCGTCTTCACGAGACCGGGCGCGATCGCATTGACACGCACCTGCGGCGCGAGCTCGGCTGCGAGTTGTTTGGTCAGGTGGATCAGCGCCGCCTTGGTGACATCGTAGACCCCGAGCACCGGGTTGGTCGCAAGGCCACCGACGCTCGAGATGTTGACGATCGCTCCGCCGCGCTCCTTCATCGAGCGCTGCCAAATGCGTTGGGTCCACAAGAGCGGCGCCGTCAAATTGGTCGCAAACGTCTTGTCCCAGCGCCCGCGATCGACATCGATCACAGGACCCGCGTACGGATTGGTCGCCGCATTGTTGACGAGCACGTCGATGTGGCCCAAGCGGTCGAGCGTCGCCTCGATCACGCGCTCCGAGTCTTCGTCCCGCCCGATGTGCCCGGCCTCGAAGTGGGCACCGGCTCCGATCTCCGCGACTGCCCGCTCGCAGGATTCCGCGTTGCGAGACGTGATCATCACCTGAGCGCCCGACCGCACGAACGTCTCCGCGATCGCCCTGCCGATCCCACGGGAGCCACCGGTCACCACCGCAACCTTGCCGTCGAGTCGAATCTCCATGGCGTCCGAGGCTAGCCGCTCTCGACGCGGGCTGCCCCAGCCGCGGTAGACTGATCTTCCACTCGGGGAGACCATCCGAATGAACTTCGACTACAGCGAGAAATGCCAACAGGCGTTGACCCAGCTACGCGCCTTCATGGACGAGCACATCCATCCGAACGAGCAGGCGTACTACCGCCAGCACGCCGAGCTCGAGACTCGCTGGGAGATCCCGCCGATGATGGAGGAGCTCAAGCAGAAGGCGCGAGAGGCAGGACTGTGGAATCTGTTCCTGCCGGAGAGCGAGCGAGGCGCCGGATTCTCGAATCTCGACTACGCGCCGCTCTGCGAAGAGATGGGGCGCGTCGGCTTCGCGCCCGAGGTCTTCAACTGCGCCGCTCCGGACACCGGCAACATGGAGACGATCGAGCGCTATGGGACGGAGTCGCAGAAGAAGGAGTGGCTCGATCCGCTGCTCGACGGGAAAATCCGCTCTGCCTTCGCGATGACGGAGCCCGCGGTGGCTTCGTCCGACGCGACCAACATCGAAACCGCGATCCGCCGCGACGGCGACGACTACGTGATCAACGGTCGCAAGTGGTGGACCTCGGGCATCATGGATCCACGCTGCGAGATCCTCGTGGTGATGGGCAAGACCGATCCGGATGGCCCGCCGCACGCACAGCAGAGCATGATTCTGGTCCCGCGCGACACGCCGGGCGTGACGGTGGAGCGGCATCTGACCGTCTTCGGCTACGACGATGCCCCGCACGGCCACGGCCAAGTGAGCTTCGAGGACGTCCGCGTCCCGGCCTCGAACATCCTGCTAGGCGAGGGACGCGGCTTCGAGATCGCCCAGGGTCGCCTCGGGCCGGGGCGCATCCACCACTGCATGCGCGTCGTCGGGGTCGCCGAGCGAGTGCTCGAGAAGATGTGCGATCGCTTGATGTCACGGACCGCGTTCGGCAAGAAGCTCTACGAACACTCCGTCTGGGAGGAACGAATCGCGAACGCCCGCATCGACATCGAGTGTGCCCGTCTCCTGACGCTCAAAGCGGCCCACCTGATGGACACCGTCGGCAACAAGGTCGCTCGCGCGGAGATCGCGATGATCAAGGTGAAGGCACCGCTGATGGCGCTCAGCATCATCGACGACGCGATCCAGGCCCACGGCGGCGGGGGGGTCAGCAGTGACTTCGGCCTCGCCAGCACCTACGCGCAGATCCGCACCCTGCGACTCGCAGATGGCCCCGACGAGGTCCACCGGCGCACGATCTCGCGCATCGAGCTCAAGCGACAGGCCGAGCGCAGCGGAGCCAGGCGATGATCTGAGCCCAGGCCGGTCGCTCGGCGTCAGGTCAACGCTCCGGACGCCGCCAGCTCGGCGATCTCGTCCTCGCCGTAGCCCAGGACCTCGGTCAGGACCTGGAGGGTGTCCTCGCCGATCGGTGGGCCCGGATTGCGCAGGACCGCAGGTGTACGCGAGAAGCGTGTCACCGACCCGTCGTAGAGCGCTCGTCCGATCGCCGAGTGGTCGAGTTCGACGAAGAATTCGCGGTGCGCGAGCTGCGGGTCGTGATGGAGGTCCGTGGCACGCATCGCGACGTAGGCCGGGACGCCGGCTTCGCGCAGAGACTGGGCGCATTCGAACGGATCCTGCTGCGCACACCACTCGGCGAGAACCTTCTCGAGGTCGGCCTTGCACGCGAGCCGAGCCGAGAGCTCCTCGCAGTCGCCGACCGCGCCGAGCCCGGGAACCAGCTCCTGCAGCGCGGTCCACTGCTGTGCGCCCTCGACCGCAACCGCCACGTACCGGTGCTTGCCCTGGGCGGCGAACACGCCGTGCGGGCACGCGCGCTGGGAATCGAGCCCCTGCAGGCCTGTCACCCGCCCGTTCACCGTGTAGTCGAGCACCATCGGCTCGAGGAAATGGATCGCCGCCTCGATCTGGGAGAGATCGATGTACTGCCCCTCGCCGGTGCGGGACTGGTGATGCAGCGCCGCACCGATCGCGGCGAGCGAGAAACGCGGCGCAATGAAGTCCGTATAGGCACCCCACGGCCCCGAGGGCAACCGGTCGGGCCAGCCGGTCACGGCGACGAAGCCCGCGAGCCCGGCGCCCTGCAGGCCGAATCCCGTGTACTTCGCCTCGGGCCCGGTCTGGCCGCGCATGCAGGACGAGATCATCACGATCTCGGGCTTGCGCATGCGCAGCGTCTCGTAGTCGATGCCCAGTTTGGCCGCCGTCCCCGGTGTGAAGGACTCGAGCACGACGTCGGCCCAGTCGACCATCCGGTAAGCGACCTCGCGCCCGGCGTCGGTCGCGAGGTCGAGACCGAGCGCGAGCTTCGATTGGTTGAAGTTCGCCGCCGTGTGCCCGGTGCTGACGTTCGGGACGCCATCCTTCCAGGGCGGGATGAAGCGCAGTGGATCGACGTGCTTCTCGGACTCGACGTGGATGACCGTTGCACCCAGATTGGCGAGATCCTTCGAGATCAGCGGGCCGGCGCCCACCCACGCGAAGTCCGCCACCTTGAGCCCTTCGAGCAGCGACGCACGCGGTGCCGATACCCGCTTCACCGAAGGAGACGGCGTGCGAGCGAGATCGCCCTGCAGCGCCTGGTCGGCGCCCAGCTTTGGCGCCGCCGCGCGGTAGCGGATCGGGGTTCGGGACAGACGAGCAAAAGGCCCGGGGTGACGGGTTTCCGCGACGTCGGTCCAGTAGTCGCGCGACGCGAGCTGTGGATCGACCAGCAGATCGGCGGACGTCCAGGCGGGGCCGATCAACCAGGCAGCCTCGCTCGCGCGCTGCTGGACCTCGGCCTTGGTACGCGTCCCGAGAAACGCCATCAGCTGGTCGAAACCGCGCTGCGCATCGGCCGGCGTGAGCTTGCCCTCGCCGATCAGGCCGAGGAAGTTGCCGAAGTCGAGTCCGATCAGGTCGTCGTCGAGCCCGCCCTGCTCGCCCACCCACTGCATCATCGACGTCAGACTCCGCTGGCCCACTTCGCCGAGCAGCAGCGTCATCACCGCGAATCCGTCGGCGAGCTTCGTGCGGTCCGGGATCCGCAGCCCCGGCATCAGCTCCAGCGGAGCGTCTCGCCCCTCGCCGGACGAGGGCTTGTCCACCCCTAGCAACGCCGAGAACCCCGTTGCGAACAGCAGGGTCCACACCATGGCGGCTTGCATCGAGCTGTCGAGGTGCTGGCCTCGCCCGTCGCGGTCACGGCCGTAGAGCGCGAACAACGCATCAGCGGCCGCCTGGACCGCCGCGTGGCATGACGATTCGGGATGACCGATCGGAATCGGGACTCGGTCTCCATCGCCCTGACAGTCGATCAGCCCACCGGCGGCTGCGATCGTGAGGTCGTTGGCCGGGTGCGTCGCCATCGGCCCGGTCTGACCGAAGGGGGTCACCGACACGTAGACGAGTGCCGGATTGCGCCCGCCTAGCGTCTCGGCATCGAGACCGAGGCGCGTCATCTCGCCGGGTGTGCTCGATTCGATGAGGATGTCCGCGCCGTCGACCAGCGAGAGCAGCCGCTCGCAATCTCCCGCGTCTTCGAGGTCGAGAACGACGCTCTTCTTGCCCATCCCCCAGGCGCGCCAGAAGAGCGACCCGTCGGGGTCGTTCTCGCGACCGTCCTCGAACGGCGGGGTAAAGCGGGCGGCGCAGCCTCCCGGTGGCTCGATCTTGATGACCTCGGCACCGAGATCGGCGAGCACGCGTCCCGTGGCCTCGGCGAGCGGCGTCGCGAGATCGAGGACACGGATGTCGTGAAGAGGACCGGGCGAGTTCGGATCGGGCACGCTGAGCTCCTGGCTAGATCGAGGCTGACAAGTCTAACCCGATGCGCGCGCCGAGCGGCAGCGCGTTGCACCGGGATGCGCGACCCTGCCGACTCTTCCTGGCCGAGGTACTCCCTTGAGGTCGTGGAACGCCGCCCTTGCGACCGGAATCTCGATCCTGCTCGGCACTGCTGCCCAGGGCGCGCCATCCGGCAACGGGGGCGGAGACGCGAGTCAGTCCACGCGCCCGAACTTCGTCTTCATCCTCGCCGACGATCTCGGCTGGCGCGACGCCGGTTTCATGGGCAGCACATTCTACGAGACCCCTCACCTCGACAGGTTGGCCCGCGAGGGCATGCTGTTCACCGATGCCTATGCCAATGCACCGAACTGTGCGCCGACGCGCGCCAGCCTGCTGTCGGGCCAGTACACACCGAGACACGGCATCTTCACCGTGCCGCCCTCGGCCCGCGGGGAGTCAGCGCAGCGAAAGCTGGTCGTCGCGGAGACCGCGACCGAGCTTCCGCTCGAAGTCATCACCATCGCAGAGGCGCTGAAGACGGCGGGCTATGCTACGGCCAGCGTCGGGAAGTGGCACCTCGGACGACGTGGCCACGGCCCGACCGACCAGGGCTTCGACTTCAGCATCGGCGGCAACGCGCGCGGCATCCCCCCGAGCTACCACTGGCCCTACGAGTTCGTGAACCGGCGCGGCGACGTGTTTCGCATCCGGAGTCTTCGGAAAGGCGGGAGCCCGGGCGAGTACCTCACCGACCGCTTGACCAACGAGGCCATCAGCTGGCTCGACGCGCACGCCCACCAGCCCTTCTTCCTGTATCTCTCGCACTATGCGGTCCACACTCCGCACCAGACCAAGCCACAGCTCGAAGCGAAGTACCGCGCGAAGGGCGCAAGCCGCGGCGACGCGCGTTATGCCGGCATGATCGAGAGCCTCGATGACAGCGTGGGGCGCGTGCTATCGCACCTCGACACGCTCGGAGTCGCCGACGACACGGTCGTGTTCTTCTTCTCCGACAATGGCGGCGCCGGCGAAGTCAGCTCGATGGAGCCCCTGCGAGGCACCAAGGGCATGCTCTACGAAGGCGGAATCCGCGAGCCCTTGATCGTGCGCTGGCCACGCCAGAGCGGGGCCGGGCAGAAGTCGAACGTCCCGGTGATTGGAATCGATCTCTACCCGACGATCCTCGAACTCGCTGGGGTCTCCCCCCCGCCGAGCCAGCTGATCGACGGAGTCAGCCTGGCACCGCTACTCGGCGTCGGCGACCCGAAAGCTCTGAAGGAACGCGCCCTGTACTGGCACTTCCCCGCGTATCTCGAGGCGGGCCCCGGCTCGGCCGAGCCCTTCCGGACCACGCCCGCGGGCGCGATCCGCCAGGACGGCTACAAGCTGATCGAGTTCTTCGAGGACGGCAAGCTCGAGCTCTACGATCTGCGCCGTGACATCGGTGAGCGAGACGACCTTGCCGGTGCCATGCCCGACAAGGTCCGCGAGCTCCACACTCGCCTGCGTCAATGGCGCGCTCGAGTCGGTACCTCGGTTCCGAGCCAGGCCAATCCCGATTTCGAGCCCAGTCACCCCTGAGCCGGCGCTTCAACTGCCCCCTTCGATCATCTCGACCCGGATCCCGTCCGGATCCTCGAGAAAGAACATCCGAACAGGGGGATCGATCTCGCTGAACGCGAAGATCGGGGTCGGCTCGCGACCCGCTGATTCAGCGCGCGTATGGGCCGCATCGAGATCGGCGACACGGAACGAGACGCCCCCCAGCCCCAGCGGGTACTTCTGCGCGGCGGGCTCGTACTTGCGTCGCTCGTCGAGCGTCTCGATCGTGTGCAGTCGAATGCCACCGACCCGAATGAACGTATCCCGGATCCGAACCCCTTCGCGTCCGAACATCGCATCGAGCGCGGGCGCCTCGAGCTCTTCGTCGGACTCGATCGCGCCGCCCAGCTCCCCGCACCAGAAGTCGATCGTGGCATCGGTGTCCGCCACGTGCACGATCAAGTGGCTCGTCTCCAGAACGACATCGTCCGCATTCATGGGGTTCTCCTCGCTTCAGATGACCGGTCGTCGCCGCGTCCGGACGACGTGCCGGCAGCGGGCTGATAGCGCGGCCCGAGCTCGGCCTCGAGCTGGGCGAGCCGGCGCTGGAGTGCCGCGACCTCGTCACGTCGCGCGGCTTCACCCGACAGGTTCACGGTCTCGCCGGGGTCGTCGACCAGATCGAAGAGTTCGGCCCAGCTCGGGCGGTCCAGGTAGTCGATCCACTTTGCCTCGCGGGTTCGAATCGCGATCAAGCTCGGGACGAACCGGAAGTGCTTCCCGCGGTAGAACTCGTACACGAAGGCGTCGCGCCAGCCGCCGGAGCGACCCTCCAGGAGTCCCCGCCAGCTCTCGCCCTGCATCGCTGCGGGGCTCGGCAGGCCCGCGAAGTCGAGGAGCGTGGGCGCGAGGTCGACGTTCAACACCAGCTCGTCGATCGTCTTGCCCGGCTGCACATGATCCGGATAGCGGAGCAGCGTCACCACGCGCATCGATTCCTCGTAGGCCGAACGCTTGTCGGCCATGCCGTGGGCGTAGAGATGAGCACCATTGTCGCTGACGTAGACGACGATCGTCTCGTCCGTAAGCGACAGCTGATCGAGCGCGTCGAGCACGCGGCCCACATTGTCGTCGACGCCCGTGAGCGTCTGGTAGTAGCGACGCCGACCGCGCGCGCGCCGCGCCTCGGGTACGTCGAAGGCCACGCGATCGATGCCTTGCTTCCATCTCTCGGGTGCAATGAAGCGATCGACGTCCACGCCGGCCGCCTCCGCGAGCGCGGCGTGCTCCTGGCGACGCGGGTACGGCGGCCGTGCACGCAGGTTCGCGGGCCAGGAGATCTCGGCGTCACGATACAGGTCCTCGAAGCGAGCCGGGGGCTCGCGCGGCGCGTGCGCACCCTTGAAACCCAGCACGAGCAGGAAGGGGCCGTCCCGCGGGCGCTTCAGGAAGTCGATCGCCAGCTGCGTCGACACGTCGTCGACGTGACCGGAGGTTGGCGTCGGCTTCCCGTCGATCCAGAAGGGACAGTCGCGGTAGCGACCCTGGCCGGCGAAGCTCGCCACATGGACGAACCCGGTCGGCCTGCCCCGAACGCCACCGATGTGCCACTTGCCGACGTAGGCGCTGTCGTAGCCCGCCGCGGTCAGCAGCGTGGCGAAGGTTTCGGCGTCCTCGGCCAGCGGCGTGCCGTTGTCGACCACACCGTGGCGCCGTACATACTGGCCGGTGAGGAAGCTCGCGCGGGCTGGCGCGCACAGTGAGGTCGATACGAACGCGTTGGTGAAACGCACACCCTCGCGCGCGAGACGGTCGAGACTCGGCGTGCGGAGCCACGGGTGACCCGCCGCACCGAGCGACTCCGCTGCGTGGTCGTCTGCGATCAGGACGACGATACCGGGCCTCGGATCGCGGACTTTCTCGACGCAGGCCAGCGAAGCGATCGCGAGGCCCAGGCAGCAGAGCGCAGCCGGGTGCAGACCTCGAGTCGGCCCCCCGCGCATCCGGTCTAGTCCGACCATGCGAACTCGGGCGCCTCGGCATCCAGCTGCCGGACGCGCCGCATGCGCACGATGACGACCCGATCGCCCGCTTCGCTGCGGTTGGGATTCAGATAGCTCCAGACCACCTGTCCCTCGGCGGTGACCTCGAAGGCGCGACCACCGGCCGAATCGGTGATCAGCGTGTTCCCATTGACCAGCCGCTGCGCGGCGCCGCGATGACTCGAGAAGAAGCTGCGCGGCTCCGTGGCGCTGTAGGACCACACCACCTCGTCCGTACGTGGATCGACTTCGAGCACACGCGAATAGCGACGGTTGAGACCGTTGTCGAAGACGAGGATGTTGCCGCTCGGAAGCACCGTGGCGTCGTGTGGCCCCGAGAGCGTGCCCTGTCCCCAGCTCCAGACGGCCCGCTTCGAGCTCCAGTCGATGATTATGAGCGCGTTCTGATTGCGCGAGCAGAGGAGGAAATTCGTGGTCGCGTACAGGGGGTTCTGCCTGGCGAGCGAGTCGCTGCGCATCCACTCGATCGAGTTCGAGTGGATGGAATCGATCTCCAACGAGCCTTCGTGCTCGCGCGGACGCCTGCTGCGGAAGCGGAAGACGTCGGGAGAAGCCTCGAGGATCTCGCTGATCGATACCTCTTCGAGCAGCTCGCCCTCGGCGCTCAGCATCGCGACGTAGTGGTCGCGCACCGGAATCGTGGGGTCGATCCTGGGAATCAGTCGATGACGGTACGTGAGTACGGCCACCCGGCCGTCGGGCAGCAGATCCAGGTCGTGGTGTGCGGGGACGTCAGCACTCCACAGCTGCTCGCCATCCCAGCCCAGCTTCAGCACCCGGCGCGCACGAAAGCTCTCCTCGGCCGTATCTCCCGGCCGGCGGTGGATCACGACTACCTCGCCGTCCTGCGTGAGGACCGCATTGCCCCACTTGAGACAGGGCTCGTGACGCCAGCTGCGCAGTAGCTCGCCCTCGGCATCGATCAGGTCGGCCGAGCAGAGGTGCGCGTTGACGTAGAAGTCGAGGCCCGGCTGCACGCGCGATGCATCGAGGGTCCGCGCGCCGTCCGGCTCATCGCCCTCGCCTTCGGGCACGGTCTCGACGTAGCCGAGCGCCATCAGACGCTCGGCCTCGGCGTCGTCGATGCCCTCGCCCACGAGCGAAACCGATTGCAGCGCCTCGCGCCCAGCAGGCGGCACCTCGTCGTCGCCGATCCCACAGGCCAGAGCCAGGCAACTCACCATGAAGGCGGCCGCCCAGGTGGAACGCCGCTGGCCCGGCGCGAGGATCGCTCCTTCCATCGTCTTTGCAGAATAGCCCGCGGGCAACGGGCTCCCAGCCCTCACGCAAAGACGGATATCCGCAAGCGCCCAGAAGAGGACCCCAGGCCGTCCCCGTCAATCGGTCAGATCGGACAGCGCCGCGAGTCGGCTTCGCGCGACTGAGCGCCCGATGAATCTCGGAAACAGCGCCTTCAGCTTCGGGACGAAGCGGAACTTGCTCGGAATCACCACCGAGGTCTCGCCGCGCTCGAGGGCGTGCAGCAGTCGACGACAGAAATCGTCGGCTTCGATGAAGCGGTTGGCGCTGCCCTTGGGCATACGCGCCATCACCTCGTCGGTGAACATCTCGCTGCGGACCAGGACCGGATGGACCGCCATGACCCGGATCCCGAGCGGCGCGAGTTCGTGCGCGCTCGCGTCCGAGATCGCGCTCACGGCTGCCTTCGTCGCCGAGTACGCAGCCTCGTCGACCTGGGGGAGAACTCCTGCGAAGGACGACAGGTTCACGATCCAGCCCTGGCCGCGGCTTCGCATGATGGGGACTGCCTGTTTCATCCAGGCCACGGTGCCCAGATAGTTGGTCCGCATCATGCGATCGATGTCATCCAGGGCGTGATCCTTGAACAGGATGTGCCGCACGTAGCCGGCGTTGTTCACGAGCAGGTCGAAACCCCCCCAAGCGCGCGCGATCTCACGGGCGACCGTCGCGACGGCATCCGGGTCGGCTACATCGCAGGGGTGCACGGCGGCCTCGCCCCCCTCATCCGCGATCTGACTGGCGAGCTCGACGAGTCGCTCGCGGCGACGAGCCACCAGCGCGACGCGGGCACCGCGGTGCGCGAGCTCGCGCGCCATGGCTTCGCCGATCCCACCGGAGGCGCCAGTCACAACGGCACTGCACTTGCGATAATCGAGTTTGGACGACATCTCGAGCCTCCAGACCGCGCGATCAGCTGGTGACCGACGGTCCCGTCCCCTTGGCGAGCCTGGCCAGCCCTTCGAGTGCTTCGTCATCGGGCTGCGGGCGCCTCCGTGGCCGGGCTGTCAGTTGTCCCACGCACTAGCGGAAGTCGAACGCGACCTTCATCGCACCGCTCTCGCCCTGGTCGGCGAGCACGCCGAATGCCTCTCGCCATTCGTTCAGCCGGAACGTGTGCGTGAGGAGTCCGCTGAGGTCGATGCGGCCGCTGTCGGCCAGATCGAGATAGTGCTGGATGCCGTGCTTGCGCACACCCTCGACCTCTTCGACTCCAAAGGCATTCGAGCCGACCAGACGAATCTCCTTGAAGTAGAGCGGCGTCGCTTCCCAGCGCTCCGCGCCGTGGACACCGGCCTGCACCAACGTCCCTCGGGAGCGAACGACCCGACAACCGACCTCGAGCGTCTCCGCCTTGCCGATCGTGTCGTACACGACGTCGATGCCGCCGGGAAACGCCATCGGCAGGCCGCGCGGAACCGCGAGCAGCTGGCCACCCGACCAGTCGCACACGTCTTCGATCAGCTGCCCTCGATCGAAGGGATCCGTGAAGACTCTCGCAGCACCCAGCTCGTGGGCGAACTCGATCTGTGCCGGGAAGCGGGCGACCACGCCGACCTCGACGTCTGCGAACAGGGCTCGCAAGATCGCGATGTGCGTGCTGCCCAGCGCCCCGGCGCCGTAGACGAGCACCTTGCTTCCCGGGAGCGGCGGATTGCGCGTAATGCTGTGGAGCGAGACGGCGAAGGGGTCGGCGAGCACCGCAGCTTCGTCGGACATGCCGTCTGGAACCGCAAACAGCATCGAGTCGTGGGCCGGCAAGCGCTCCGCGAAGCCTCCCGTACCATCGCTCGACGTCCCGCTGTGAATCCCGTTCGCGAGCCGACCCTGTTGGAAGCTGGCGCACAGGCTGAGATCGCCGGCCCGACAGAACACGCAGGGCGGCTCGATGCCGCGCGGCCCGCAGGACAGCCACGGGTTGAGCACGACCCGCTGTCCCAGCTCGAGCCCGCTCGCCTGCGGTCCCAGCAGGGCCACGGTGCCGACGTACTCGTGGCCGAGGATCTGGGGAAACGAGGTCAGCGAGATCATCGGGCTCTCGAAGCTGTTGCCGAAATCACTGAAGACCTGCTTCGAGTCCGATCCGCAGATGCCCGTCAGGCGAGACTCGACCACTGCCCAGTCGGGGCCGAGCAGACCCGGATCGTCGACCGTCTGGAGGTTCATCGGCGTGCTGGCGAGACCGCGGACCAGCTCGTTCGCGTCGTCGGATACGGACTGCTTCTCGGACTCCACTCCGTAGACCAGTGCCTTCACGCCGCACCTCCCGTCCGTCCTCGCTGCTCGGTCGCAACCCCGATGACGATGGAAACGGTCGAGTTGTAGATGACCCCCGCACTTCCCATGCACCAGCCGATGTCGTTGCTCCGCTGCGGGGAGTACACGGGCTTGTCACCTTCGTTGCGATGGCAGAAACAGTTTCCGCAGGGTCCCTTTCCACAGCAATCGTTGTAGGAGACGATGTAGTCCTTGCCGTCCGCCGGGTTGCGACAGGTCCCGATCCACGTGACCGCCGACATCTGTGTCCCCGGCGGACAAGACGTGGCCGTGCCCCCGCAACAGCTCGCGGCAAAGCCGTCGATCGAGCAGAAACGCCAGTACTCGCAGCTGGTGGGATCGCCTTCCGGTGTCGAGCGGTCCGGCTCGTCGGGAGCGGGCTCGCGAGCTCCCGCGCGGCGTGCAACCGGCAGAAGTGGAAGCGCAGCGCCACCGATCAGCAACATTCCCAACGTGCCGACCAGACCGCGGCGAGAGGTACGCTGCGCCAGCCAGCGCGTCACGCCGGAAATCCAGCGATCGAGTGCGGTCACGGCAGTGCTCCAACGCCGGCCGCGACGAGACCGCGAAACGGCGAAGGCTGGAGCGCCTGTACAGTCATGTTGCCCGTGACGACCCGCCTGAGAAACTCCCCACTCAGTGCATCATAGACCGCCAACGATGCACTGAACGAGGATGCCGTCGCGAGGATCGGCTCTTCGTCCTGCGTCACGGCGATGTGCTCGATCGGAAAGGCGGGTGCCACGTGGTCGAGCAGGAAGTCGTAGAGACCGTCGAACGGCCAGGCCCAGTCGCGACCGAACGCCAGGGACATCCCCATGACTGTCACGCCCGGGTTGCGCAGCTCGATGCGCCCCACGCGTTCTCGAGCGGCGATGTCGTAGACCCAGACCTCGGTCCCACCTTCCTTGTGCGTATCGGGCCCGCCCTGGTGGACCGCCGCGTAGAGCCGACCCGTCGGCTCGTGCAGTGCGAGGTGTTGCGCCCCGCCGATGCGCCAGGAGCGCGCACGATCCTCGGCGCTGATCAGCGACCAGGGGGACTCGAAGCTCGGCTCTCCCGAGGAGAAGTCGATGACGTGTGCCCAGCCGGCGAACGACACGAAGATCCACGAATCGCCCCAGCGCACGCCCTTCTCCGTCACCGGATCCAGCTCGGGATCGAAGAACGGCGCGCTGCGCTGGCTTTGCCGGACTCGGCCGGCTTCGTCGAGCGTCACGCTGAGCAACGAGCCATCCCCGCAGAGCATCGCGAAGCGGCGGTCTCCAACCCCGTAGACCAGGCTGCAGCCCGGTGTCGGAATCTCTCCCGCGAAGCGACGCTCCTCGAGATCGACGACGCCGAGCGACGTGGCCGGCGTCATGTTGAAGACGGCCAGGAACCGCTGGTCGTCGGACAGCGCCGAGTTGCCAACGGGCAGCGGGTTCACCGCCCGCTTGGGCGGGAGGATCACTTCATCGACCGGCGACAACGAGGCCGCGTCGTAGATCGTGGCCACGTCCGTCCGGATACCGCGTGTGCGACGCGAGTGATGGGTCTCCGGCAGATAGATCTCGGCCCGGTCCGGAGAGAAGAGCGCAACCGGGACGCCGTAGCCGGCGTTGATCTGACCCAGGAACGCTCCGGAGTCCAGATCGACCAGTGCAATGCGCTCGAGCAGAGCATCGGAGACCCACATCCAATGCGGCCCGAACGGCGACGGCAGCACCTCGACCTCGCCGATCCGCTCGATCGGGACGTCGGCATCGGCTACGCGTGTCGCCGCCAGTGCGAGTGTCGCGCAACCACAGACCACGAGGACTGCGCTGGAGCGGCCGATCCTCGAATGCAGAGAAACGCCGCCACGGGTCATCAGGCGAAACTGAGGGATTCGCTTGGCGCTTGTCAACCATGCCCTCCCTGTTGGTATCTTCCGGACGCCGATCGGCGACGACACCGCTTGGGAGACACCATGAATCGCTCGACACGAGCCCGACCGCTGCGCTTGCTTGCGTCGCTCATCGCCGTCCAGCTGACCGGGGCTGCCTGTGCCTCCTCTCCGGGGCTTGCGCCGTGTCCTTCCCCGAACCTCGGACGGGTCCACGTCCCCGCATCCATCGAGCTGCCGAAGGGAGACGCCGCCGCCGGGGCCAGTCTCTTCGAGACGGAGTGCGCCAAGTGTCACGAGCCGCAACAAGCCGCCCGCTCGCGTCTGCGGGCGGGCTATCCCCGCCTCGACTGCGCCGACTTCCTCGGCAGTGTCTCGGACGCGTACCTGGCCCATGTGATCGGGGAAGGCGGCGAATCGGTCGGGCTCGCCGCCACGATGCAGCCCTTCGCAGGGCGCCTCTCGGCGTCCCAGATGGCCGATCTGATCGCTTTCATTCGTCAGGCAGAGCGATCCAACTGATCGCGAACACCGCGCCGCGCATCCGACGCCCGCAGCACGGCCACCTCTGCCGGCCACCTCTGCCGGCCGACTGGCCACGGACTGGCCGCCACAGACGATCCGGGACGACCCGCCGAAGGTTGCGTAGGCTATCCAGATGAAACACACGCAGCCGATGCCGGCCGAGATCACCCCCGCCCTGCAGCAGCGCATCGAAGCCTTCCGGGAGGAGCACGCCGGGGACGAGCTCGGAGGCGTCGCGTCGAGAGTCCTCTTCGAGGACGAGCGCGTGAGGATCTGGGAGATGACGCTCGAGCCCGGCGAGTGCAGCGACCTGCACCGTCACGACCACGACTACTACCTGGCGATCCTGTCCGGTGACCTGGTGGCCGGTGTCGGCCACGAGGACTTCGGTGTCTGGCACGTGCCGAAGGCTGGCAACACCATTGGACTCGGCAAGGGCGCGACCGAGTGGGCCGTCAACGTCGGCCAAGAGACCTACCGCGAGATCCTGATCGAGCTGAAGGACAGCTGACGCCCGAGCTCACGGCAAGGTCCCGCCGTTCGACGGCATCCGCTTCCCCCTGGGCCGTGCTCCTGGGCCGTGCTAGCTGGGCGGACCGAACACGATCGGCATCTGCAGATAGCCGTCCACGAACTCCGAGCGGGCCCGGACGACCTCGTGCTCGACGACCTGGTACTCCGGCGACGCGGAGAGCAGCTCCTCGTACATGACCCTTGCTTCGAGCCGCGCCGCGTGCTGCCCGAGACACAGGTGTGTGCCGTGGCCGAACGACAGAATGCGCGGCGCGCGGCGGTGGATGTCGAAGCGGTCGGGGTCGTCGAACTCGCGCGCGTCGCGGTTGGCCGATCGATAGAGCAGCAGCACACCTTGTCCGGCGCGAATCTTCTGGCCGCGCAGCTCGACGTCTCGCGTGGCGGTGCGCGAGAGAAACTGGGTGGGCATCTCGTAGCGCGCAATCTCCGTAAAGGCCGTGGGAATGAGCGACGGATCAGCGACGAGCTCCGCTCGCTGCTCGGGGTGCCGATCGAGCTGCAGCACGCCTCCCGCGAAGACCTTCGGCAGCGTCTCGGTGCCACCGACCACGAGGGTCGTCAGGTGCGAGGCCAGCTCCTCGTCGCTGTAGGCACGACCATCGATCGCAACCTGCAGGTAGGCGTCCAGCACGTCGCCGTCGCCGAGCCCGCGCCGTCGCCGCTCGCGCACCGCGTCGAGCAGGTACCCGCGCAGCTCGCCCGAGGCGGCCATCCCGTCGGGCGGCATGCCTTCGATGCCGGGCTCACGCGCGAAGAAGCGCTTCACCACGGCCGCCAGCTGCGGACCGTCTTCGACCGGCAGGCCGATCGTCAGGCACACGACGCGAGCGGAGACCTGGCCCGCCAGGTCGTCGATCACGTCGAGCCGACCCACTGAAAGGGCCTTGGCGATGCAGTCGCGGGCGAGCGAGCGCACCGCGTGCTCGAGGTGCGCGACGCCGCGCGGCGAGAAGTGTCGCGTCAGCTGCTTTCGCAGCTGCGTGTGCTGAGGCGGATTCATGCCGAAGATACTGCTGCGGGCAGACACCTCCGTCTGGTCCTCCGCCTGGAGGACCTCCGCCGTCACCGTGGTATCGAGCGACGGCCCGGGCGCAGTGAAGGTCTGGGGATTCTCGCCGACGTGCCACACGTCCTCGAACAGCGACAGGGCCCAGACGCCGCGGCGCTCGACGTAGTGGACCGGACTCTCTGCGCGCAGCCGCGCGTAGACCGGGAAGGGATCGTCGCGCATCTCGTCCGAGAATGGGTCGTAGTCGATCATCCCAGCCATTCCTCGCTTGGCGCACTGTGAGCGCTGCGGCGCGATCGCCGCGTCGCGCACCGTAGCCTTATACGCGATCGCGGTGTGCATGGCGAGCCGACGCCCCGGGCAGCCGGCGCGCCGGTTATACTGCGAATCGACTAGTCGCAACTTCGCAAGCCAAGAGGAAGAGCCGGCATGGGCAAGCTAGACGGAAAGGTGGCGCTGATCACTGGCGCCGCGCGAGGTCAGGGCGAGGCGGAGGCGCGCCTCTTCGTGGAGCAAGGCGCCCGGGTCGTCCTGGGCGACATGCGAGACGACCTCGGCAAGCAGGTGGCCGAGTCGCTCGGAAACGCCGCGATCTATCTGAATCACGACGTGAGTCACGAAGAGAGCTGGGCGGGCTTCTGCGCCGGGGCCCTGGAAGCCTTCGGCAAGATCGACGTGCTGGTCAACAATGCCGGCATCCTGATGACGGGCAGCATTGCCGAGACCAGCCTCGACGAGTACATGCGCGTGCTCCAGGTCAACCAGGTCGGAGTCTTCCTCGGCATGAAGGCGGTGCTCGGCCCGATGACCGAGGCCGGGGCCGGCTCGATCGTCAACATCTCGTCGGTCGGGGGCCTAGCCGGGGTTCCGGGCATGGTGTCCTATGTCTCGAGCAAGTTCGCAGTGCGCGGCATGACGAAGACGGCTGCGCTGGAGCTCGGCCCGCTCGGGATCCGCGTGAACTCCGTGCACCCGGGCGGCGTCGACACGCCGATGCTCGCCCCGATCGGAATGGGTGCCGAGGCAGGCGACGGGCGCGATATCTACGCGGGAGTGCCACTGCGACGGATCAGTGAAGCTTCCGAGATCGCGCAGCTCGTGGCCTTCCTCGCCTCCGATGATTCCTCGTACTGCACGGGCTCGGAGTTCACTGCCGACGGAGGCATGATGGCCGGGATTCCGCTCTAGCTCGCTCCGGCCCGATTGCGCAAGGCGCGACGCATGTCCGATACGCAAGAAGTGAGCGTTCGCGAGATCGCCCCGGGCATCTTCCACTGGAGCGCACTCCACCCGATCATCCGGGTTCGCGTCAGCAGCTACTACCTTGCGGAAGCTCGCACCGTTCTCGATCCACTGGTCCCCGCGGAAGGCCTCGGCTTGTTCGACGAGCGCGAGCCACCGCTGCGCGTGCTGCTCACCAACCGACTCCACTGCCGGCACACGCACCGCTTCGTCGAGGCCTTCGGGTGCGAGGTGTGGACCAACCGCGAGGGACTGAGCCACTTCGGGCCCGAGGGCGAAATCCAGGGGCTGGACGTGCGTGGCTTCGAGGCGGGCGAGAGCCTTCCGGGAGGTCTCGAGAGCCTGGCGGTCGGAGTGCTGTGCCCGGACGAGACCGCCTTCCGGATCCCCGGCCGGGAGCCGGCGCTGGCGATCGCCGACGGCGTGATCCGCGACGGCGATGGCCCGCTCGCGTTCGTGCCCGATGCGCTGCTCGGCGACGATCCCGAGGCGGTCAAGCGGGGGTTGTGCGCTGCCTACGCGCGACTGCTGCCGCTCGAGTTCGACCACCTGCTGCTCGCCCACGGCGATCCCTGGATCGGCGGGGGGCGGGAGGCACTGCGCAATTTCAGCGGGACGCCGTCAGCTTCCGCTCCGTGAAGTCGCGAGCGCCGAGCGTGACATCGAGCTCGAGCTTCTTCACGCGCAGGTGGGTAAAGCTGCCCGTCTTGAGCTGGGTCATCTTCGACCGCTGCGGTACCCAGATCTCCTTCGGGGTGCCGCCGCGCTCCTCACCCACGAACTTCTCGATCGAGTCGGGCTCGGCGTTGAGCGCCTTGATCATCACATCGCGATCATCCCAGTAGTGGTTGCGGATCGTGACGTAATGCTCCTTCTCCACGTGGGCGACGAACTTGGAGTACTCGGACTTCTTCTCGGGCTTGGGATGGACCTCGACCACGAAGACCGGGATCCCGTCGACCGCGGCGTCCGGCATGCGTTTGTAGGTCGCGTCCTCGATCTCTCGGGGCAGCACGTCCTCCATGCTGAAGTCGGTCCCAAACACCGACTCGCCCCGCAGATTGATGCGACGCACCCGCCGGGCGCTCGGGCGGTAGATGAACTGGTCCTCGCCCCCGCCGACCTTCTTGATCACCAGATAGCCCATGTGTCGGACGTCTTCGGGCTTCGAGTACTTCGCGATGGTCTTCGAGACGATGCGCTCGTCGACACCGCGGAAGCTCAGATACTTCATCTCGAGCTCCGTCCTCTGGGTCCTCGCCGACCGGTCACCGGACTCCATCTCGATGTCCTGGAGGTAGGTGTAGAAGCGATTCTCCAGAGCGCGCTCGTAGATCTGCTCACCGGTGAGCTCAGACTCGGGAACCGCCTCGAGCGCCGCCTGCTCGGCAGACACTCCGGGCGGACTCATCCAGAGCCCGAGCAAGAGCAGCCAACCGATTCGAGTCCACCGCATGCGGTCTCCACCTCGCGCGCCGTCGGCCCCGTGAAGAGCGAGACCGACGGCCGCGACAGTAACACGGAGTCTGGTGCATACGGTGCCCGGCTCCTTCGTGAAGCCGACGACGAACTGATCGACGGCGGCGCTCTCGGGAAGGCTCCAGTGATCGAAGCCACCTGGCCGTGGACGCGAGAGGACGAGAACTGATGGTGGATGATCGTGGTACAGGTCGGAAATACACCAGCCTGGCGAGTCACCACCATGCGCGTGAGGGCACTCAGCCGCGGAGTTCGCGCCTGGTCCAGCGACCCGTGGCCATGTACAGGCCCGTGGCGGTCGTGCTGACGAAGCTACCCGCGAGAGTGCCGACGAACACGCCGGTCGGACCCCAGCCGAGCCCCTCCGCCAGCCCGAAGCCAACGGGCAACGTGACGCCCAGCGCCCCGACGATCGAGATCAGCATGGGAGCCGTCATGTCGCCAGCGCCCTGCAGCCCGCGCATGAACACGAAGTGGAACGCCCACAGACAGAAGCCCGCGCCCTGGTAGAGAAAGAGCTCGCTGCCGATGCGGATTACCTCTGGATCGGTCGCCAGCAGCTCCATGATCTCGGTGCGGAAGAGCACCAGCCCGCCGGCAAGGGGCCAGAGGATCGCCACGTTGCAGGCGATGCCCACGCCGATCGATCGCCAGGCGCGATCCACCCGCCCGGCGCCCAGGTTCTGGCCGACGAGCGTGGCGCACGCGCCAGCCAGCGGAAAGGCGATCGCGGGTCCCATCATGCTGATGCGCAGCCCGATCGAGTAGGCGGCCTGCGCCTGCTCGCCCATCGAGCCGAGCAGGCGGATGAAGAAGACGGCGACCAGGAACTGGCTCGTCATCTGGATCGCGGGCGCCCACGACAAGCTCACGATCTGGCGGATCACGCTCCAGTCCGGCCACAGGTGACGGACGTGCAAGCGGACCCGCGCATCGCGCCCGACGATGATGCGCAGTGCAATCGCTCCGCTCGCGAGCTGCCCGACCAGGACCCCCCAGACCACGCCCTGCACGCCGAGCACCGGCATGCCCAGGTTGCCGAAGATCAGCGCCCACTCCGCGAGCAGCGTGACGATCGTGCTCACGAGGATCACTACCAGTGGCGTGGTGGTATCGCCCGCGCCGTTCATGATCGCTCCGAACATCGTGTGGAGGACGAAGCCGAAGCTGAGCAGGAAGGTGAGCCGCAGGTAGGGCGTGCCGATCGCCAGCACCGTGGGCGAAACGTTCATCAGCGACAGCATGGGCTCGGCATACAGCAGGCCAACCATGGCGAACAGAAGCGAGACACCGAGCCCGAGCGCAAACACCTGTCCCGCCACGTGGTCGGCCGACTCGCGATCCCCTGCGCCGATGTTGCGAGCGAGGAGTGCCTGGGCGCCGGTGGCCGCGCCCATCATCATCATGAAGATCACCTGGCGGAGGCTCTGGTTGGACACCACGATGGCGGTGACCGAGTCCTCGCCCAGCCGCGTGATGAACGACAGGTCGACCAGCTGCAGCACCAGACCGCCGAGAACGCTCGAGAGCATGAGCGGGATGGACAACACCCACATCGATCGCACGAGGCTGCCGCGCGTGTGGTCGCGCTGGGTGAGGCGTTGCCAGCGACCCGGCGGCTCGCCGCCGCCGGGGTAATCGGTCGCGGGCGCACTCGAGCTCTGCAGGGTGGTCACTCCATCAGACTGCACGCATCGGGGATCCTTCTCCGATGCAGATCCGGATCAAACGCCCGTCACGAAGTCGACCACGATCTTGGCGAGCTCTTCGCCGCGTCCTTCCTGGACGAAGTGTCCCCCGCCTCGAATCGTCTGGTGAGACTGGCCCTTCGTGCCTGGAATGCGGCGAAGCAACTCCTTGTCGGCTCCTGCGGTGACGGGATCGTTGTCGCTGAAGGCGCACAGGAAGGGCTTCTCCCACTTCGAAAGCACTTCCCAGGCCTTCAAGTTCGCCGGAAGGGAGGGGTCGTCCGAAAGCGTGGGAACCTGGCTCGGCATGGCCCGCGGGCCCATCTTGAACGACGGGTCGGGGAAGGGAGCGTCGTAGGCCGCCACCTCCGCGGGTGACAGCGTGCGACCGTCGACCACGCCGGCAACCG
This sequence comes from Myxococcota bacterium, assembly GCA_036336835.1. Lineage (GTDB taxonomy): Bacteria > Myxococcota_A > UBA9160 > UBA9160 > UBA4427 > JAYZFK01. The sequence continues at coordinate 39,569 of JAYZFK010000011.1, forward strand.
TGAGAGCGACCGGCAGGTCCTCGCTCTCCCAGGTCCATTTCTGCCAGTAGGCGAAGGTCGCCTCGGGTCGCTCGCGGTCCGGGTTCGACAGCGCGTTCATGACCTCGGGAATCGTGAGCGGCGGTGTGTTGGCGCGCCACTCGCGCACCGCTCTGGCCCGCTCTTCGGAAACACCCTCGGGCGCAGGAAGCCCGCTGTTGGCGATGACCACGCTCGCGAAGCGCTCCGGGTTCTCGGCCACCATGCGAAGTCCGATGAGCCCGCCCCAGTCCTGCCCAACGAGCGTGGCGTCCCGGATGTCGTTCTCGACGAGCCAGGCGGTGAGCCAGTCGACCTGGCGTTGATAGCTGAAGTCCTCGCGGCGGGACGGCTTGTCCGAGCGGCCAAAGCCCACCAGGTCCGGCGCGACCACACGGAGCCCGGCACCCGCGATGATCGGAATCATGTGACGGTAGAGATAGCTCCAGGTCGGTTGGCCGTGCATGCAGAGAACCGGCTTCGCGTCGGCCGGTCCTGCCTCGACGTGGTGGATCCGAAGCTCCCCTCCCTCTCCGTCGGGCACGTTCGTGTAGTGAGGAGAGAAGGGATAGCCGGGGAGGTTGTCGAAGCGAGAATCGGGCGTGCGAAGGGTTTGCATGACGACTCCTGTGCGGGAAACGAGGCCGTGGGCCGATCCAGAGCGCCAGATGACGCGGGCGGGAGTAGACTGCCTCGAGGGCGGGGCGAAACGTCTCGCAGAGAACGCCCGGAAGAGTCGGACGGTTCGTGCCTCCCCCATCTCGGCGAGCCGACGGCTGCGCGTCGAGCTCGGGAGCCTGAAGGGAGCGAGACATGATCGAGCACAGCGACAAAGTACTCTCGTTGATGTCCCAGGTCGACGCATTCATGGAGGAGCACATCTTCCCGCGCGAGCTCGACTTCGCCGAGTGGGTAGAGGACGAACAGAACCAGTGGCTCTATCCGCCCTGGTTCGAAGCGCTGAAGGCAAAGGCCAAGCAAGCGGGAATCTGGAACTGGTTCCTCCCGAAGGAGTACGAAGACTGGAGCCCCGGCCTGACGAACCTCGAGTTCGCACCGATCATGGAGCGCATGGCGCGCGTCCAGTGGGCACAGGAGGTGTTCAACTGCAGCGCCCCGGATCGCGGCAACATGGAGGTGCTCGCGCGCTTCGGCAGCAAGGCCCAGCAGAAGCAGTGGCTCGAGCCGTTGATGGAGGGCGAGATCCGCTCTGCCTTCTCGATGACCGAGCCTGCGGTCGCGTCTTCCGACGCCACGAACCTCGAGACGACGATCGTCCGCGACGGCGACGAGTACGTCGTCAACGGGCGCAAGTGGTTCACGTCGAACGCCTACAATCCGCTCTGCAAGCTGCTCGTGGTGATGGGCAAGACCGACCCCGAAGCCACCAAGCACGAGCAGTTCTCGATGATCCTGGTGCCGAAGGACACACCGGGCGTCGTGCTCGAGCGCCCGCTGCGGGTCTTCGGGCGCGTCCACTCGCCCGGCGGCCACGCCCAGGTGCTCTACGACGATGTCCGCGTGCCGGCGGAGAACCTGATCCTGGGCGAAGGCCGCGGCTTCGAGATCGCGCAAGGCCGGCTGGGACCCGGCCGCTTCCAGTACGCGATGATGTTCGTCGGCATGGCCCAACGCTGCCTCGAGCTCATGTGTCAGCGCGTCGAGAGCCGCGTCGCGTTCGGCGAGAAGCTGTCGCAGAAGACCAGCATCCAGCACGAGATCGCGCGATCGCGCTGCGAGATCGAGCAATGCCGAATGCTGGTGCTCGCGGCCGCCGACAAGATGGACAAGTACGGAGCCAAGGGCGCGCGCGACTACATTTCGATGGTGAAGATCATCGCTCCGCAGATGTGCCAGAACGTGGCCGAGCGAGCCATCCAGGCGCACGGCGGGATGGGTGTCACCCAGGACACCCCGATCTCGCACATCTACATGTCGAGCCGCTACTGCCGGATCGCCGACGGCCCGGACGAGGTCCACATGTCGCAGCTCGCGCGAAGGACGATCCGGGACCTGCTGTGAGCCGATGGCCGGGCGGGCTAGCTCGCAGGCCGATAGTGGATCGGTGACGACCAGGCCCGTTCCTGGAGCGTCGTTGGCAGGTCCGAGCGCGGTGGCACGTCGGCGCGAAGAGCATCCCAGGTCGACCAACGACACGTGGGGTTCTCGAGCACGCGTGCGTAGTAGAACGCGCGCTCGTCGGGGTCGAAACTCGGATCGCTCCAGAGCGTTCTGAGCTGGGCTGCGCCATCGCCGGAGACCGAGCAATCGGACAGGTCCACCCGGGCGCCGTTGTCGGGACAGCGATGGGTGACGGGATCGACTGGGGCGCCGGCCGAACAGGCGACGTCGTACACGCGCTCGAAGGTCTCGCCCTCCGAATCGATCCATCCCTTTATGATCTGCAGACGCTGGAGAGGCGTGGTCGCGGCGTCGGCGAGCGCCCACACGAGGAAGTGCGGCGCGGCACCTGCCCGCGCGGCCAGATCACTTCCCATCGTCACGCCGCCGGCGTACGCGCGGGCGACGACATCGGACGCGTCCAGCATCCCGGGCTCGAAGTCGTATCCAGCGAAGAAGCGCAGCCGGATGCGCGGGCCCGACGTCGCGAAGGTCTCCTTGCGCCGAAAGGCCCGGTAGATGGCCTCCCGCGTATTCTCCTCCGCCCAGACCGCCGCCAATCCCGAAGCACTGTACGTGGGGGAAGCCGCCCCGACGTAGGTCTCGCCGTCCACTTCCGTGGTCGTCTCGGGCGCAGCGACGCGAAGCGCGGTCCCCATCAGCCACGGGAAGGGAACCGAGCCGCGCAGTGCGGCCGTCGCACTCAGCAGCCCGAGCTTCGAAACGAAGTTGGACTCGTCGTTCTCCGAAGCCCCGGTATGGGTATCGCTCGAGCCGATCAAGCCGAAGTCATAGGGGTTCCGGACGCCCTGGCTCTCGAGAGCCAGCCCCCGACGCAGCGCGTCGCGCACGTAGCTGCCAGCCGGCTCGCTCGGCAGCATGGTGGCGACGCGATAGGGCATGATCTCGAAGTCGGCCCACTCGTCGCGGGTCGACAGCAGGGGATGCGTCTCGGAGGTGCCCTTGATCTGCGTGATCTCGACCAGCGGCTCGTTGCGGATCCGCAGCTCTGCATAGGCGTCGTCGATCGGATCCCCGGCCCAGTCCACGAGCTTGAACATCTGGCCGTTCGAGCCGTTCGAGTTGTGGGGAATCGCCAGGCTCTCGACCCCCTGCTGCCGCAGCGCGTCCATCCACTCCCAGAGATCCTCCGGATTCCCGGAGTGGAATCGCGAGAACGGAACCGCCGGGAGTCTGTCGCTCCCCTCGAAGATCACGTTGCGGTGCAGGTTGCCAAAGCCTTCGCTCCAGGTGGTGTACTCGTAGCCGACGAAGGTCGTGAAGCGGCCGGGATCGTTGAACAGATCCGCCGCGTCGATCGTATCGCGCCACGCACTTCGGGTGATGTCGAGCACCGTCTCGCGCTCGAGCTGCCCGTCCGCGATGGCGGACACCATTCCTGGAATGAAATTCCCGAAGGTGCTGATGCGACCGAGCAAGCTCAGAGTGCCCCTGTTGTCCGGTGCATTGAGATCGTTGAGCGGAAGGGCGATCTCGTGCCTGGAGAATTCCGTCGTCGTGTCCCCTGCTGCGTCTCCGACGCCGAGAAACATCGCGTGATCCGTCACCGCATAGAAGTCGAGGGGCTGCGCCAGCTGGAGATCGAAACCAGCTGGATGAGCAATCGCCTCGCCCAGGGCGAAGCGATAGGCGTCGTAGGGCGTGGCGAGGGTGCCGAGCGAGTAGGCATCGAAGGAATAGGTGGTGTGTACGTGGAGGTCGCCAAAGAACGCCAACCGATCCGGATCAGGTGCCGGGCGCCCGCGCTCGAGCATCTCGTCCTGGATCTCGAAGATGGCCTGGGTACCGGACTGCTGGCCACCACCCGGGCCGGTCGTCACGACGGAGCCCACGTCCCCGCCCTCGCAGCCCAGCCAGACGAGCGTCGCGACGAGCGCAACGAGCCTACGACTTCTCGATATACCCAGCCCCGAATCCCCGTCGAACGCAGCCGATGCAGCCATCTTCCCCTCTCCTTCCTGCGGGCGGCGCCGTTCGACGCCTGCCGGCCCGCGGACGTCGACCTGCCACGTTCAGCATCCGGTCTTCAGCTCACCGCCGCAAAACCCAGTTGACGCAGATGGTTGACGGTGGGCCCTCCCGGAAGTAGTTCGCAAGAGCACCGTCGAGTGGTCGGGGAGGAGCGCCATCGGTCATGGGCGGATCAGGACCTTTCCAGTGGCCTCACGATCAGCCACGAAGCGCAGGGCTCGGGCGGTCTCTTCGAGCGGGTAGGTCGCGGAGATGTGCGGGACGAGACGGCCTGCGGCGAGCAGGTCGAGTAGCTCGTGCCGGTCTCGGGCGGCGAGTGCCGGCGCGAATTTGCTGAATGTTCGGATCTCGAATCCCTTCACGATGACGCCCTTCAGCAGCACGAGGTTGAGTGGGATGCTCGGGATCTCACCGGAC
>JAYZFK010000012.1:0-16390 GCA_036336835.1 Myxococcota bacterium
CGACGAGCTCGGTGAAGCCGATCCGGCGGCCTCGCTGCGCGCTGCTCAGGTCGCGCTGTCCAACTCGGATCTTCACGAGACCATGCGCCGCAAGCTGCAAGCGCTGGTCGCCGAGCTCGAGGGTACGCGCGTCGAGCGGGCCCCGAAGAGCGCCCTCGAGGAGCCAGAGCGGCCCCGCCCGGCGTTGGACGAGGACGGCGCCCTCGACTTTGATGAGATCGATTTCGACGCAGAACTCGAGATCGACGCCCCGGCGCCACCGCCTGCGGACCACGAGGGGACCCTGGCGGTCCTGATCGATCTGCCACGCTTCGAAGAGCTCGAGCTTGCCGAGGCGGTCCCCACGCGGCTCTCGGATGACGCGCTCTACCTGAAGACGTCGAAGGCCCCGAAGGCGAAGATCGAGTACACCGCGTTCGATGCGATTGCGGTGGCGGCAGCCGAGGGGCTCGGCGGCAAGCCCGTGTTGCTGATCGACCTGTTGCTCAACTGGAGCGAGTGCACAGAGGGCCCGCTGCGCGCGGTCCGTCTGCGCAGCGACACCTTCGACGCCCGCGATCTCACGACCCGCTCGGCGCGAGCCAACGACGCGCTGCGCGAGTTCGCCGCGCTGCTGCTCGAACGCTCGGGCGCCGTTCCGTTGCCGGACCGCGAGGCCGTCGAGGGGCGACCGTTCGCCGTCTATGAGTCGCTGGCCGACTACGAGCGCGAGGTCCTGCAGGTCGAACGCTGAGCAGGCTACCCTGGCGGCGTGACGCAGGTTCCGTCGCTGCTGCGCGTGCCCGCTCCTGAGGTCAGTCTGATCCGCGTTACGGTGCCGCGCAGATGAGACGGCTGGCGCGCGGCACACGCTGCTATCTGCGTCATCCGAGTCGAGGCGACGGGCGAGAGCTGGTGGCCCTGAACCAGGCGAGCCGCAAGCTCCACCGGAGCTTCGTCTCGCCTCCGGTCACCCTGCCGCAGTACCGGGCCTACCTGCGCCGCGTCGGCGAGGAAGCGAACGAGGGCCTGCTGGTCTGTCGACACGATGACGATGCGATCGTGGGCGTCGTCAACCTCAGCCAGATCTTCCGCGGGCCGCTCAAGAGTGCCTACATGGGGTACTACGTGGGAGCGCCCTTCGAATCCAACGGCCTCCTGACCGAAGGCGTCGGGCTGGCGCTGCGGCACGCCTTCGGGCGCCTGCGGCTGCACCGCGTCGAAGCGAACATCCAGCCCGACAACGAAGCATCGCGCCGCGTGGCCATGCGCAACGGCTTCCGGCTCGAGGGCTACTCGCCGCGCTACCTGAAGGTCTCCGGCCGCTGGCGCGATCACGAGCGCTGGACGGCGCTGGCGGACACGCGGCCCGGCGACCCGACCCACCCAGCGAGCCTGGCCAGGCCCGCGCGAGGTCCGCGCCGAGCCGTTTGACACCGCCGGTCGGCATCCGCCAAGATCCGGTTCCCAGCAGCGAGTTGAGCGGTGCCGCGGGCTGGAGAGACGAGGCTACGCGCCGCACGCAACAGACTTCACGCTTGTACAGGAGAACCCGATCATGGCCGAGCTCAAGGGCACCAAGACCCACCAGAACCTCAAGGACGCATTCGCCGGCGAATCACAGGCCAACCGCCGGTACCTCTATTTCGCGAAGCAGGCCGACATCGAGGGACACCCGGACGTCGGCGGCCTCTTCCGCGACACCGCGGAGGCCGAGACTGGCCACGCCCACGGCCACCTCGACTTCCTGAAGGCCGTCGGCGATCCCGCGACCGACAAGCCGATCGGTGACACCGCAAACAATCTCGGCGCCGCCGTCGCCGGCGAGACCTACGAGTACACCGAGATGTACCCGGGGATGGCCAGGACCGCCCGAGACGAGGGCCACGGCGACGTCGCGGACTGGTTCGAGACGCTCGCCAAGGCGGAGAAGTCGCACGCTGGCCGTTTCCAGCAGGCGCTCGACGGACTCCCGCAGCTCTAGCTGGAGTCGCGCCAGCTAGCTCGTGCGATGGAGGCGGCTCTGCCGCCCCCATCGCACGAGCTAGAGTCGAGTCCATGACCGTCGAAGCACCCGATACGCCCACCGTCGAGTGGTCCTACGACGACCCCGAGTTCTGGCAGGCTGAGGCGCTCGAGCGCGAGCTTCGGCGCGTCGGCGACATCTGTCACCAGTGCAGACGTTGCCTGCCGTTGTGCCCGTCGTTCCCGAAGCTGTTCGAGCTGGTCGACGCCACGCCGGACGAGATCGCCGGCGTGGTCATGGCAGGCTTCGACGAGGTCAACGAGCTCTGCTTCCACTGCAAGCTCTGTTACAACCACTGCCCCTACACCTCACCGCACGAGTGGGACGTCGACTTTCCGCAACTGATGCGCCGCCATCAGCTCGTGCGCGCGCGCCGCGACGGCGTTCCGCTGGCGCGGCGGCTGACGACGCAGACCGATCTGCTGGGGAGGGTCGGAAGCACTGCCCCGGCGCTGATGAACTTCGCCAACACCAACCCGCTCTCCCGCGTCGCGATGGAGAAGACGCTCGGCATCCACCGCGACTGGGTGCAGCCGTCGTACTACTTCGAGACGGTCGAGCGCTGGTTCCGCAAGCGGGGCCCCCGCGCGGAGGGCAGCAACGGGCGCGCCGTCTTGTTCACGACCTGCAGTGTGAACTACAACGACCCCCTCACCGGTCGTGCCGCCGTCGAGGTGCTCGAGCGCAGCGACGTCCGCGTGGACGTCTGCTACGAGCGCTGCTGCGGCATGCCCTTCAGCGACACCGGCGACCTCGAGTCTCTGCGTCGCAACGCCGAACGCAACGTCGCCGACCTGATCGGCCCGGTGGACGAGGGCGCCAAGGTGGTCGTCCCGGGTCCGTCGTGCTCGCTGCTGCTCAAGCACGAGTACCCGAGGCTGCTCGGGACCGCAGAGGCCCAGCGCGTGGCGGACGCGACCGAGGACCTGATGGAGTTCCTGTTCCACCTGGCCACGGCGAAGCGGCTCGACCGCGAGTTCAGCCGGCCCCTGGGCACGGTCGCCTATCACGCGCCGTGCCATTTGCGAGCGCAGAACATCGGCTTTCCCTCGCACGCGTTGCTCAAGGCCGCGGGCGCGGAGGTGACCTTGATCGACGCCTGCTCGGGCGTCGACGGCACGTGGGGGATGCAGGCTCGCTTCCATGAAGCCTCGCTGCAGGTTTCGGGTCCGCTGTTGTCGCGCATCGAGCAGACCTCGCCAGATCACATCGCGACCGACTGTCCGCTGGCGGCGCTGCGCATCGAGGAAGGGCTGGCACGCAAGCCGGTCCACCCCGTCGTGCTGCTGCGCCATGCCTATGGAGACGATCCGTCGTGAGTCGAAACCATCTGGAGCTGTCCGACATCGTCGACATCGCCAGCTACGAGACCATCCGAGACGACTATCGCAAGCGCCTGATCGCCCACAAGGCCGAGCGACGCGTCGAAGTTGGCGAGCTGGTATCGCTCACCTTCGAGGACCGCGAGACAGTCCGCTATCAGATCCAGGAGATGGCTCGCGTCGAACGGCTGGTCGACCCGGCGCGCATCGCACACGAGATCGAGGTGTACAGCGAGCTGCTGCCAAACGAACGCGAGCTCGCCGCCACGCTGTTCATCCAGATTCCCGAGATGGACCAGATCCGAGAACAGCTCGACCGGCTGCTGGGAATCGACGGATGCGTGGTACTCGCGATCGACGGCGGCGAACAGACGACTCGGGTGCGCGCCGTCTTCGACGCGCGCCAACTCGCGGAAGATCGGATCTCGGCCGTGCACTACCTGCGTTTTCCACTGTCTTCCGACCAGCGCGAGCGACTGTTGGCCGGCGCCGCAGCCCGCATCGAGATCGATCACCGCGCCTATCGCCACACGGTCGAGCTGTCGGACGTGACGTGCGCGAGCCTCTGCCGGGATCTCGCGGGCACGACGCCCGTGCTGCTCGATCCGGCGGACGTCCCGCGCATCGCGCAGGCGGACCGCGTGATCGAGGAGCTCGGCGATGTCCTGCTGCTGGAGCCCGCGCACAAGGCGCGCGCTCACCACCTCGTCGTTGGCCCACGCGACCGGACCGTCACCCTTGCCGACTGCGATTCGGCGCTGCTCGCCGCGTTGTTCGAAGCCGCGCGCCGCGCCGCCAGCGACCTCGCCCGCCGGGGGATCGCCAGCCAGATCGTTGCAAACCTCACTCCGGGCGGCACCGAGCCGGCTCGCATCCAGGTGATCTCGATCGACCGCTGAGCTGGGGCTACTGCTCGTCGCGACCCGCCTCGACGGCCATCCGGATGAGCGCGCGGACGAGCGTGCTGCGCTGTGCGCCTCCGACCAGGATCTTCAGATCTTCGTAGAGCGTGGCGTCGTTCAGCAACAGTCCGAGGCTGCCCTCGCCCCGATCGACCTTGGCCAGGATCGAGTTGAGACGCGCGCCGGCCTCGAGTACCTCGACGACCAGATCCTGCTCGGTCGTCTCGGTGTAGATCAGCTCGTGCAGGATCCCTTCCCCGGTGCGCACCTCGTTGAGGATGTTCTCGAGGCTCGCGAGCGAGCTCTCGATGCTCTCGACGCCACCTCCCTCGTAGCTGTCGAAGATCACACTGTGGAGCAGGCCGTCGCCCGTCTGCACCTCGAGCGTCATCTCGCTGAGTGCCGCAATCGCCCCAGCCGCCTTCGCGCCACCGCCGCCTTCGCTGAAGCTGCTGACGACCGCATCGATGTCGTCTGCGAGCCTGCCGACACTGTCGAGCGCCGCGCCGGCCTTGTTGATCAAGGCACCGAGCCCGACTGGCGTGATCGCCTGGATCTCGTCTCCATCGCGCAACGGCTGCGCCTGCAGCGTGCCGATGCTGATCTCGATGTACGAGTCGCCGAGCACGCCGATGGTGCCAACCGTCGCATGCGAATCGGCGCGAATCAGCTCGCGCACGTCGCTGTCGATGCGCAGCTCGACCTCGAGAGGGTGGCGTCCCCCCAGGACCCCGAAGTGGATCGCCTCGACGCGTCCCACCTCCTTGCCTGCCAGCCAGACGGGAGCGTTCACCTGCAGGCCGAGCACATTCTCGAAGTGCGCGAGCAGCGAATAGCGCGGCGCGAAGAAACCGCTCTGTGCCGACAGCGACAGGACGACGGCCGCCCCGGCGCCGAGACACGCCACCACGAAGGTGCCAACGATCAGGCTCAGACGGCGTTCAGCCCTCAACACCTCCCCCTTCCCCGCCGGCGGAGGGTTCGTCTCCGACGGCGCCTTCCAGGAACTCCGCGACCTCGGGCAGCCTCCCGCGAGCCAGATCGTCGCTCGTGCCCTGCTCCGCCAGCACGCCGTGCGCCAGCAGCGCGACCCGATCCGAGATATCGCGGCACAGCTGCACGTCGTGCGTAACCACGACCGAGGTCACGCGCAGCCGCTCCTGGAGCTCGCGAATCAGCGCTCCGATTCGCCTCGAGTTCGCCGGGTCGAGCCCGGGCGTGGGCTCATCGGATAGGATCGTACTCGGCTCGAGCGCAATGGCTCGCGCGACCCCGACCCGCTTGCGCATGCCGCCGGACAGCGCCGCGGGCTCGAGCGACTCCACGCCGGGCAGCCCCACGGCGTCGAGGCACGCCGCGACGCGCGACCCGATCTGCGCCTCGGTCCAGCGCTCGTGTTCACGCAGGGGATAGGCCACGTTCTCGTACACGCTGAGCGAATCGAACAGCGCGGAGCCCTGGAACACGTAGCCAACCTGCTTGCGCAGCCCGATCCACTCGGCTTCGCGCAGGTGCGTGGCATCCTGACCGTCGAAGCACAGGATTCCAGCATCGGCCTCGAGCAGACCGATCACGTGCTTGAGCAGCACGCTCTTGCCCGAACCCGAGCCGCCGAGAATGGTGAACACCTCGCCCCGCTGGACGCGCAGGTCGATGCTCCGCAGCACCCGATTGGAGCCGAACGATTTCTCGAGTCCGGAGAGCTCGATAAGGGGCGCCTCCACGGCGCGCGAGGTACCGACCGTTTCGCTCATAGCATCAGGAACAGCTTGCTCAAGAAGAAGTTCGAGATGAATACCGAGATCGAAGCGATCACCACGGCGCGCGTCGTCGCCCGACCAACACCGACCGTTCCGCCGGTGGTCGTGAGCCCCATGTAGCAACCGACCGCCGCGATGAGCCAGCCGAACGCGAACGTCTTGCCGAAGCCCTGGAGGAAGTCGGCGAGGGTAACGGTCGACATCACCGTGCTGAGATAGAAGTCCGGGCTGATGCCGTTCTGCGCGGAGATCAGCATTCCGCCGAGCACACCGAGCACATCCGCGACGATCGTGAGCAGCGGAAGCCCGAGCGTGCAGGCGAGTACACGCGGCACGACGAGCTTCTGCACCGGGTCGGCGCCCATGGCGCGGATCGCGTCGACCTGCTCGGTGACGGCCATCGAGCCGAGCTCGGCGGTAATCCCCGCGCCGACTCGGCCCGACACCATCAGCGCGGTCAGCACCGGGCCGAGTTCGAGCACGATGGCGAGCCCGACGAAGCTCCCCGTGTAGGGCTTCGCGCCGAAACGAGACAGCGACACGACCGCCTGCAGGCCCAGCACCATGCCGGTGAACAAGGCCGTCACAGCGACGATCGAGAGCGAGCGCACCGCGATCGACTCGAACTGCTGCAGCGCGGCGCGCAGCGGGAAGCGGCGTGCGAACAGCGCCCGGGCGGTCCGCACACCGAGCTGCACAAAGTTTCCCACCTGCTCGACGGCCCCGAGCGCGCGATCGCCCACACCGGCCAGTCCCTGCTCGAGCGACAGCGGCGCGCTCATCGATCACCCCCCTCGCGCTGGAAGCTCTCCCACCACTGATCGAACCAGACGGCCTCTGCGGGTCGGCCAGTGGCGACCCACAGCCAGTCGAAGGTACAGCTGCCGGCGGCCAGCGTGACCGCCCGGACGGTGAACTCGCGCTCTTCCTCCAGGGTCCGGAAGACCAGCTTCCAGCCCGAGTCCGGGCCGAGCTCGATCGGATGCGATGCGATCAGCTCCCGCTCGCCGATGCCGATCAGCAGCTGCCGAGCCAGCAGCGACGGAGGTGCTGGCCCGCGCGCGCACTCGGACATCAGCGCCAGGCTCGAGCCGTCGCGATGTCGATAGGCCAGGTCGGCGCCGTCGATCGCGAGGGCCTCCCAGACGAGCGGCGAGACCGCGGGCGCATCGACCGTATAGCCGAGCTGGGGATGCACCCAGCGCCCTCCGGAAGCGGGCAGCAGTGCGCTCTGACATCCGACGCCGACCCACAAGCCGGCAATCGACGCCAGCGCAACGACGCGCGAGCCCGTTTGGCGACGAGGCATCTCCCCGACGCTACCCCATCCCGGGGGCCCATTGACTCTCGGCGGCTGCGGGGTTACCCCGCCCCCATGGCCCATCGGCAGCCGTCGCTCGTGCTCGCCAGCGGCTCACCACGCCGGCGTCGGCTACTCGAGAGGGCGGGTATCGGCTTCACTGTGCGGGCCGCCGATATCCCCGAAGAGCGCGCCCCGGGCGAGCCACCGGAGGAGTTCGCGCTCCGCCTCGCCAGAGAGAAGGCGCTCGCCACGTCACACGCCCTCGCGGACCCCGACGCCGCCCACCGCGCGGTGCTCGCCGCAGACACGATCGTCGTGATCGACGACCTCGTGCTCGGCAAGCCGCGCAACGCCGAGCACGCCGTGGGCATGCTCGGGCAACTGGTCGGGCGCAGCCACGTCGTGACCACGGCCGTCGCCGTGGTCGCGGGTGCCCAGCTCGCGGTACGCAGTCTGGCCGTCCACAGCCGCGTGCATATGCGCGCCGCCGGCGAGGCCGAGATTCGGGCCTACGTCGCGACGGGCGAGCCGCTCGACAAGGCGGGCGCGTACGCGTTGCAGGGCGAGGGACGCCGCTTCGTCGAGGCCGTGGAGGGCAGCGAGAGCAACGTCATCGGCCTGCCCATCGAGGAGACGCTCGAGCTGCTGCACGCGGTGGGAGTCGACGCGGACCGTGCGCGGGACACGTCGTGAGCGACGCGATCGACGCGCGAATCGCCGATCGGCTGTCGCGCATCCACGAGCGCATCGCAGGCGCCGCCCGGCGCGCCGGACGCAGCCCGGACGATGTGAGGCTGGTTGCCGTGTCGAAGCGGCAGCCCGTCGAGCGGATCGCCGCCGCGGTGCGCGCCGGCGTGAGGGATCTCGGCGAGAACCGCGTCCAGGAGGCGCGCGACAAGCGCGCCGCCGTGCTGGCCGCGATCGGCGACGCGGCCAGGCCGCGCTGGCATCTGGTCGGAAGTCTGCAGCGCAACAAGGCCGCCCTCGCAACGGAGCTGTTCGACAGCATCGAGACCGTCGACCGCGAGAGCCTGGCCGCCTCGCTGGCACGGCACGCGCGCGAGGCCAGCCGCCGAGTGCCGGTGTTGCTACAGGTCAACATTTCCCGCGAGCCCCAGAAGGGAGGCGTCGCTCCGGAACGCGCCGCTGAGCTACTCGCAGCCTGCCGCGAGCACGACTCGCTCGCGTGGGTCGGCCTGATGGGCATTCCCGCCGCCAACCGCGATCCCGAGGCCTCGCGAGCCGCCTTCGCGCAGCTGCGGGCGCTGCGCGATACGCTCCAGGGGCAGCCCGGCGGCGACTCGCTCCGCGCGCTGTCGATGGGCATGTCAGGCGACTTCGAGGTGGCCATCGAGGAAGGCGCAACCTCGATCCGCGTGGGCACGGCGTTGTTCGGCGAGCGCGATGCGAGCCAGGAAGGACGGACACGGTGAGTGATGCACTGCAGGACCTGAGGATCGGCTTCGTCGGCTGCGGCGCGATGGCAAGCGCGCTGGGCGGTGGGCTGCTCGCGGCGGGCATCGGCCGCGATCGACTTGCCGGCGCCGACCCCGATCCGGGCTGCCGCAAGTCTTTTGCCGAGCGCGTCGGCGCCCAGACGCGCGAGGACAACGGAGGCCTGGTCGCCGACAGCGACCTGGTCGTGCTCGCGCTGAAGCCCGGCGTCGTCCCGCTGGCGCTCGACGCGCTGGCGGCGGAGCCCAATCTCGAGCGTCCGCTCTGGGTGTCGATCGCCGCTGGTGTGAGCATTGCCGACATCTCGGCTCGGCTGCCGGACGGTGCTCGCGTCGTGCGGGCAATGCCCAACACGCCCGCGCTGGCACGCTGCGGCGCCACCGCGTTCACGGCCGACCGCAGGGCCACCACTGCAGATCGGGCTGCGGCGCGCGCACTGTTCGAGGCAGTCGGGTACGTCTGGGAGGCGCCGAATGAGCATCTGCTCGACGCGGTCACCGGGCTGTCGGGCAGCGGTCCCGCGTACGTCTTCCTGATCCTCGAGGCTCTGGGCGACGCCGGCGTCCGGGCCGGCCTGCCCCGCGACGCCGCCTACCAGCTGGCGTTCCACACCGTTCGCGGCGCTGCGCAGCTGGCGATCGATTCGGGGCGCCACCCGGCGGCCCTCAAGGATCAAGTGACCTCGCCGGGAGGCACCACGATTGCCGGCCTCGAGCGGCTCGAGGCGGGCGGCGTGCGGGCCGCACTCCACCAGGCCGTGGCCGCGGCGACCCGTCGCTCGCGCGAGCTCGGGGGCCGCTGAGCGGCGCGACGCGTCCAATCACTCAAGCGCGGGCCCGCTTGCGCCGATCCCCTGCCTGAGCCCGAAGAGAAGCTGCGGCTTCGTGAGCGATCGGAGGATCTCGCGCGCATGCGCATCAGCCCGCTGGACATCCAGAATCACAGGTTCCGCTCCAGCTGGAGGGGGTTCGATCCCGATGAGGTCGAGACCTTCCTCGGTGCCGTCGCGGAGGACTACGCTGCCCTGGTCCTGGATGCGGCCAGTCGCAGCGACCAGACCCGCCGGCTCGAGGCCCGTCTGGAGGAGCTGACGCTCAACGAAGCGCTGCTCAAGGAAACCCTGGTCACCGCCCAGAACCTGGGCGACGAGCTGCGCAACACCGCCGAGCGGGAAGCTCGGATTCGCGTCAGCGAGGCCGAGGTGAAGGCTGAGAAGCTACTGGACGCCGCCCACCGCCGCGTCGGGCAGCTCGGCGAGCAGATCCGGGAGATGCAAGGCCTGCGCGCGCGCCTGGCTAGCGGCCTGCGCAGCACGCTCGAGACACAGCTGGCCCTGGTGGATGCGCTCGCGGGCGATCCCCGGACCGACCAGGCCCACAGCCAGGCCGAGACGCTCGAGGCCCACACGGGGAGCCAGAGCGATTGGCTCGAACCGCGCTCCCGCAAGGCGGGCTCGGAGAGCGACTGAAGCCGCCAGGGGCTCGATCTGCACGGATCGATACCGGCTGGCGAGCACCGAAATGGTGGGTTTACAATGCCGGTCCCCGCTTCCTCGCGGGGGCGCCACCCCCCCAGGGCCTCGTGCTTCGACCGCGGGAGACGACCGAATGCCGATCTATGAGTACCTCTGCGCCAAATGCGAGCATGAGTTCGAACGCGAGCAGCGAATCACCGAGGATCCGGTCAAGACCTGCCCGAAGTGCCGCAGCCGGCGCGTCAAGCGCCTGATCTCGCAAACGTCGTTCGTCCTCAAGGGCAGCGGCTGGTATGCGGATGGCTACGGCAACAAGAAGGACTCGAAGGCCGACGATACCGGGGCTGACGCCAAGTCCTCGAACGAGTCCTCGAACGAGTCCAAGAGCGAGTCCAAGAGCGAGTCCAAGAACGAGTCCAAGAGCGAGTCCAAGAGCGATTCCAAGAGCGCGTCCGACGCCGAACCCAAGAACAAGAAGAAGTCCAAGAAGTCCGGCAAGGCGGCCGCCTGACGACGCGACCTCCTCTTCTGTGTCGTTATACTGGCGCCCTTCGTTTCATGAGGGGCGCGCGTGATGGACCAGGCGAAGCCGGGCGAGATACAGACCCGTGTGGTCGACGGGCTCGGACTCGCCAGGACGATCCGCAAGGAGCTATCCGAGGCGATCGGCGCACTCGTGGCAAGCGGGCACCGCGCCCCGTGTCTCGCGGTCGTTCTCGTTGGTGACGATCCGGGCAGCAAGTCGTACATCAAGGGCAAGCAGCGCGCGTGCGCAGCCATCGGCATGGACTCGGTCGAGCACCTGCTGCCCGGCGACACCCCGGCCGCACAGTTGCTCGAGCTGATTGGCCGGCTCAACTCCGACGACGCCATCGACGGCATCCTCGTACAGCTGCCGCTACCGAAGCAGATCGATCCTGCAGTCGTCGCCGAGGCGATCGACCCGGCAAAGGACGCCGACGCGCTCCATCCAACGACCGCCGGCCGGATGCTCAAGGGCACGGCCGACCTCGTGTCCTGCACGCCGCTCGGCATCCTCGCGGTGCTCGATCATTACGAGGTCGAGCTCGAAGGCGCGAACGCCGTCGTGATCGGCCGCAGCGAGATCGTCGGCAAGCCGGTCTCCCTGCTGCTCCAACAGCGCAACGCCACGGTCACGATGTGCCACTCGCGAACCCGCGACCTGCCGGCCGTGTGCCGTACTGCGGACGTGCTGATCGCTGCCGCCGGCAACCCGCAGCTGGTCAAGGCCGACTGGATCAAGCCGGGCGCCGCGGTGATGGACGTCGGGGTCACCGAGGTCGACGGCACGCTGGTCGGCGATGTCGACTTCGAGGCGGCTCAAGGGATCGCCGGAATCATCACGCCGTCACGACGCGGCATCGGACCGATGACGATCACCATGCTGCTCCGCAACACGCTGCGCGCGTATCGAACGCGCAAGGGTGTCTGATCGCCGATGGCCCTGCGCCGCACTCCCTGCTACGAGAGCCACAAGCAGCTAGGCGCGCGCCTGGTCGACTTCGCCGGCTTCGAAATGCCCGTCCAATACACATCGATCAAGCAGGAGCACGCAGCGGTGCGCGAGCGCGCCGGCGTGTTCGATGTGTCGCACATGGGACAGATCCACTTCTCCGGTCCCAAGGCCCTCGAAACTGTCGAGCGGCTGGTGACCTGTCCGGTCGCGTCACTCAAGAATCAGGGCGTCCGCTACGGGATGCTGTGCAACGAACGCGGCGGGATCGTCGACGACGTCACGGTCTACCGCGTCGCCGACGACGTCTTGTTCCTGTGCGTGAATGCAGCGAACATCGAGAAGGATCTCGCCTGGATCCGGCAGCATGCGCCGCCTGAGGCCGGCGTCCAAGACCGCAGTGCGGAGACCGGCCTGATCGCGCTTCAGGGCCCGCTGTCGGCGTCGCTACTCGCCGAGGTAGGCGCACCGCGCGCGGCAGAACTCGGGCGCTTCTCGTTCGCCACCGCGTTGGTGCACAGCATGGAGTCACTGATCTCGCGCACTGGCTATACCGGTTCGGACGGTTTCGAGATCTACGTCGGTGCGGGCAGCTGCCAGCGCGTCTTCCGCGCGCTGTTGGCAGCGGGCGAGCGGATCGAGGGCGGCGGGGCGATCCCGTGCGGACTCGGAGCGCGCGACACGCTCCGGCTGGAGGCAGCACTGCCGCTCTACGGCCACGAACTCGACGACGAGACCTCGCCGCTCGTGGCGGGCCTCGCGCGCTTCGTCAAGCGCGAGCAGGGAGGCTTCCTCGGGGCCGAGGCCATCGAGCAGCGCGCCGCACACGGACACGATCGGCGACTGGTGGGCTTCGAGCTCAGCGAGCGCGGTGTCGCCCGCGATGGCTACCCGATCCTGGTCGACGGCGAGCCCTGCGGCCGGGTCACGTCCGGCGCGCCGTCGCCGACACTCGACAAGTCGATCGGCCTCGGGTATCTGCCGATCGAGCACGCCGAAATCGGCAAGACGATCGCAATCGAGATCCGCGGGAAGTCTGTCGCTGCCCGCATCGTCGACACCCCCTTCGTCCGAGCGCGAAAACGCTGAGCACTACACAAGGAATGGACATGGCCGAATTCGAGCTTCCCGAGGAGTGCTTCTACACGCGCGAGGACGAGTGGGTTCGACACGACGGAACCGTCGCCTACCTCGGCGTCACCGACTACGCCCAGGACCAGCTGGGGGATATCGTCTTCGTCGAGCTCCCGGAGGTCGGCGCCACCCTGTCGCAGGGCGAGCCATTCGGCGTCATCGAGTCGGTGAAGGCCGTCTCCGATCTGTACG
Source organism: Myxococcota bacterium (assembly GCA_036336835.1). Classification (GTDB taxonomy): domain Bacteria; phylum Myxococcota_A; class UBA9160; order UBA9160; family UBA4427; genus JAYZFK01. The sequence continues at coordinate 13,022 of JAYZFK010000012.1, forward strand.
CCCCGCTCTCGGGCGAGGTGGTAGAGGTCAACGGCGACCTGGCCGACGCCCCCGAGACGATCAACGAGTCGTGCTACGGCGACGGCTGGCTGCTCGCGGTCACGCCGTCCGATGCGGGCGAACTCGATACCCTGATGAATGCGCCCGACTACGCGCAATACATCAAGGAACGCCAGGATTGAGCCACCGTTTCATCCCGCACACCGAGGCCGACGTCCGGCAGATGCTGGACGCGATCGACGTCGCCAGCATCGCAGCCTTGTTCGAATCCATCCCGGACAAGCACCGGCGCGACGGGCCGCTCGACCTGCCGGCAGCGGCCTCCGAGCAGGAGGTCTCGAGCGAGATCGCCCGCCTCGCGGCGAAGAACGCCAGCCTCGAGACGCACGACTGGTTCCTCGGCGCCGGTACCTACGCGCACTTCGTGCCGAGCGCGGTCGACGCACTCGTCTCGCGTGCCGAGTTCACGACGGCCTACACGCCGTATCAGCCCGAGATCAGCCAGGGAACGCTGCAGACGATCTTCGAGTGGCAAACGATGATCGCCTCGCTCACCGGCGTCGACGTCGCCAACGCATCGCTGTACGACGGCGCTTCGGCCACGGCGGAAGCCGCGCTGATGGCGCTCCGGATCACGCGTCGGCGCAAGGTCGTGGTCAGCACCGGGCTCCATCCGCACTATCTTCAGGTGCTCGAGACCTACCTCGCCGGGCTGGACGCGCAAATCGAGACCCAGCCGCTGGACGTCTCGGGAATCACCGCGGATGCCACCGCTTCGATCGACGCCGACACCGCTTGCATCCTCGTGCAGCAGCCGAACTTCCTGGGCAGCATCGAGGACCTGCGCCCCTTTGCCGAGGCAGCGCACCGGGCGGGCGCACTGCTGGTCACGACGGTCACCGAGGCGCTGTCGCTCGCCCTGCTGACCGCGCCCGGCGCGCTGGGCGCCGATATCGTCTGCGGTGAGGCCCAGAGCTTCGGGGTACCGATGAGCTTCGGGGGCCCGCACCTGGGCTTCCTGGCCACCCGCACAGCGCGCGTGCGTCAGATGCCCGGCCGGCTCGTCGGCGAGACCGTGGACGCCCACACTCGGCGCGGCTACGTGCTCACACTCTCGACGCGCGAGCAGCACATCCGGCGCGAGCGGGCGACCAGCAACATCTGCACCAACCAGGGCCTGTGCCTGACCATGGCCACGATCTATCTCGCGCTGATGGGGCGACGCGGACTTCGCGAACTCGCCGAGCACAACCTGGCCAAGGCCGAGTACGCCCGGAGCCGCGTCCGCGAGACCCCCGGGGTCGAACTCGCCTACTCGGCTCCCAGCTTCAACGAGTTCTGCGTGCGTGTGCCCGACACCTCCGAGCGCGCACTCGAACGCGCACTCGACGCCGACTGCGTCGGGGGGCTCGACCTGACCGGCCGCGTCCGCGACATGGACCAGACCGTGCTCGTCTGCACCACCGAACTCACCAGCCGCGAGGCAATCGACCGCCTCGTCGCCGCGCTCGCTAACCAGGGAGTCGTGCGATGAGCCCCGCCCCCGACCGCGCGCAGCCCTGCTTCGATAACGTCGCCGGCGGCACGAGCTACGAGGAGCCGCTGCTCTTCGAGCTTTCGCGCGACGGCCGGGCCGGCTACCAGCTCCAGCCGCTCGACGTACCCGCGGTCGATGCGACCGAGACCCTCGGAGCAGACCGCGTGCGCGGCGATCGTCTCGACCTGCCCGAGCTGTCGGAGGTCGAGGTGGTCAGGCACTTCACACGGCTCTCCACCTGGAATGCCGCGGTCGACATCGGGATGTACCCGCTCGGATCGTGCACGATGAAGTACAACCCGAAGCTGAACGAGCGCGCCGCGCGACTACCGGGCTTCGCGCACGGTCACCCGCTCCAGCCCACCGAGTTGTCGCAGGGCTTCCTCGAGCTCGCATGGACCCTCGAACGCCAGCTCGCGGAAATCAGCGGCATGGATCGCGTGAGCCTGCAGCCGGCCGCCGGCGCCCAGGGCGAGCTCGCCGGCATCATGATGATCCGGGCCTATCACGAGAAACGCGGCGAGGGGCGGAGCAAGGTCCTGATCCCCGACACGGCCCACGGGACCAACCCCGCCAGTGCCGCGCTCAACCGCTACGACGTGGTCGAAGTACCGTCGGGCGCCGACGGAGTGCTGCACCCGGAAGCCGTCGGAGCCGCGATGGACGACGGCGTCGCCGCGATCATGATCACCAACCCCAATACGCTCGGATTGTTCGAGCCTCACATCGCGCGCATCTGCGAGATCGTCCACCAGGGCGGCGGGCTCGTGTACGGCGACGGCGCGAACCTCAACGCGACCCTCGGCATCACACGCCCCGGCGATCTCGGGATCGACGTGATGCACTTCAACCTGCACAAGACGTTCTCGACGCCACACGGCGGCGGCGGCCCGGGCGCCGGGCCGGTCGGTGTCAAGAACATCCTCGCCCCCTATCTGCCGACGCCGCTGATCGTGCGCGACGAGCGGGACGGCGAGGTGGGCTTCCGGCTCGACGAGGAACTCCCACGCACGATCGGACGGCTGCACGGCAACTTCGGCAACGTCGGCATGTTCGTGCGCGCCTACTGCTACATTCGCAGCCTGGGGCCCGACGGCCTGCGCCGCTGCGCGGAGATCTCGGTACTGAACGCAAACTACGTGCTCGCCAGACTGCGCGGCGTCTATCATGTGCCCTACGACGAGCCGGTGATGCACGAGTGCGTACTGTCGGATCGCAACCTGCACGCGACGGGCGTGACGACGCTCGACATCAGCAAGCGACTGATCGACTACGGCTACCACCCGCCCACGACGTACTTTCCGCTGATCGTTCCGGGCGCATTGATGATCGAGCCGACCGAAAGCGAGAGCCTCGAGGGACTCGACCGCTTCATCGACACGATGCTGACGATCGAACGCGAGGCGCGTGAGGATCCCGAGCTCCTCAAGGAAGCACCCCACCGCACCCGCCACGCGCGGCTCGACGAGACGCGCGCCGCGCGCCACCCCGTTCTGCGCTGGCAGCCGGCCAGCCAGCAGGATCGATAGCGGCCTGCTAACGACCCCGCAGGCGCTGGCGAGCGATGTCGGCGAGCGCTCCCCTGGGCTCGATCTGGAGGTAGCGGCGCCAGTGCTCTCGACCCTCTGCGGACCGTCCCAGCTTCTCGTACAGCAGCGCCAGATTGATGTGAAGATCCGCGCAGAGCGGATCGCCGCGCAGCGCGGCCAGATAGTGGACGAGCGCCGCTTCGGACCCACCCCCATCGTCGAGCTGGTTCGCCAGATTGAAATGCCCTTCGACGTGAAACGACTGCAGCTCCAGACAGCGCTCGAAGCAGCGGCGTGCCTCCG
>JAYZFK010000013.1:0-42246 GCA_036336835.1 Myxococcota bacterium
TAGTAGATGCCGTAGTCCTCGATCCAGGGGACGCGCTCGATGAACTGGTAGCCGCCATCGACCAGGTCGTAGTGGGTCCAAAACGGGATCGAGAGGACGAATGTGGTCCCGGTCGCGCCGAAGCCCAGGACCTGCCAGACGCGTCCCGGGAGCCACTTCCCGCTGCACGACAGCAGCAGCCCGATCGCCAGAGGCAGGAAGATCACCACGCTGAGCGAGCTGGTTTCCATCGCTCAGCCCACCAGATAGAGCAGGATGCCAAGCATCCCGATTAGCATCAGGAACAGATAACCCTGAGTCATGCCCGAATGCGGCAGCCTGAGCACGCGATGCGCGAGCAACCAGATCGAGCGTGCGGTGCCGTTGACCGCGAGCCCGTCGATCAATCGGAGCTCCACGCCTCGGTAGAGCACCCGATCCGAGAGCACGACCAGCGGGCGCACGATCACGCGCTCGTACAGCACATCGATGAACAATCCGTTGCTGAGCACATGGCCGAGCGTCGCAAGCGATCCCGTCACACGCTCGACGACCGCCGGGTTGCGGACGTAGAGCCACCACGCTCCCGCCGCGCCGAGCGCCCAGGCTGCGACCGCCGTTGCCACGAACCGCCACTCGGTGCCGGCCGACAACCCGTCCCGGGCCCCCGAAACGACCACCGTTCGTACGAAGTTCCCGAGACTGTCGGATCGGTCGATCCCAATCATGTCGCCCCAGAACTGCGACAGCCCCATGTAGCCACCGAGAACGGACAGCACCGCGAATGCATACAGCGGGCCGAGCAGGACATTGCCGGGCTCCTGCAGGCGCGCGCGCACCTCCCGCTCGACGTGGCTCTCGCCCTCGAAGACCAGGAAGTACATTCGGTAGGCGTAGAAGGACGTGAGCAGCGACGTGAGCACGCCCATCCAGTAGAGCACCCTGTGACCGGTCAGTTCGGATGAGAACGTCGCGACCAGGATCTCGCCCCTGCTGAAGAAGCCTGACAGCCCCGGTGCACCCGCAATGGCGAACACGCCGACCAGCATCATCACGCGCACTTTCGGGAGCCGCTTGCTCAGTGCACCCATGCGGAAGAGATCCTGTTCGTGATGTAGAACGAGGCTCACAGCACCCGCAGCGAGGAACAGCAGCGCCATGAAGAAGGCGTGCGTTACGACGTGGAACATCGCTGCTGCGTAGGCGCCACAGCCCGCCGCCAGGAACATGAAGCCGAGCTGCGACATCGTCGAGTAGGCGAGCACCTGCTTGATATCACGCTGGCTGATCGCGATCATCGCGGCGAATAGCGCGGTAAGTCCGCCGACCCACGCGATCACGGTCGACGCGGCGGGAGCCGCAGCGAAGAGGAACGACAATCGACAGACGAGGTAGACGCCGGCGGTCACCATGGTTGCTGCGTGGATCAGCGCCGAGGCCGGCGTCGGCGCGACCATCGCGTCCGGCAGCCAGACGTGGAGTGGAAACTGCGCGCTCTTGCCACAGGCGCCCAGGAGGAAGCACAGCCCGATCACGTCGACCAGCAGCACTTCGTGGCCGCCGGCTCCCGGCAGCCTGAGCGTGCGTTCCGCGATATCTGCGAACGCCGCCTCGATGCCTCGGAACGAGATCGTGGGTGCCCCCGCTTCCGAGAGGGACCAGAACAGCAGCAGGATGCCCACGAGCAGGCCGAGGTCGCCGACGCAGTTTGCGATGAAGGCCTTGGACCCGGCGTACGCGTTCTCGGCTTCTCCGTACCAGAAACCGATCAACAGATAGGAACAGAGCGCGACGCCCTGCCAGCCGAGGAACATCATCAGCAGGTTGTCGGCCAGCACCAACACGAGCATCGCGGAGAGCAAGAAATTGAGATAACAGAAGAAACGCTGGAAGCCGCGATCGTCGCGCGCGTCTGCACGCATGTAGCCGGCCGAGTAGACGTGGATCGCAAAGCCCGCGACGCTGACGACCAGGGCCATCACTCCGGACAGCGCGTCGAGCTGGAACGACAGGTCGGCGCTGAAGGCCGCGGCCCCGAGACCTCCTCCGATCCAGGTGTACGCGGGATCGAGCAGAAACCCGCCGCCGCCCGGCAACGCGATCAGGCTCGAGAATGCCACGCCCGTGCACAGCAGCGAGAGCAGCGGAGTACCGCACGAAATCGCCACCACCGCGCCCGGCGCGAGCGGGCGGCGCAGGACACCGAGCAACACAGCGTGCAGCACGGCGGACAGCATCGGCAGCAGCGGAATCCACCGCAGCAGCGGCTCGGCAACGGCGTCTTCTACCACTTGAGCACGCTGTGGTCCTCGACGTTCATCGAGTCGCGGTTGCGTACCAGGGCAATCACCATGCCGAGGCCGATCGCGATCTCCGCCGCGGCGACGGTCACCACCATCAGCACGAATATCTGGCCGTCGAGCGCGCTGCCCTCGGGGTTGGCCGCCCAGATGCGGTTGAAGCCTACGAACGCCAGGTTTGCGGCGTTGAGCATCAGCTCGATCGACATCAGCATCACGATCAAGTTGCGACGCGTCAGCGCTCCCACCGTGCCGATCGTGAACAGTACGGCCGACAGCCCGATCACGTGATCGATCGGCAGCATCAATCGATCCTCTGCTTTGCCAGGACCACGGCACCGACCATGGCCGCGAGTAGCAACAAGCCCGCGGCTTCGACCGGGATGACGTAGGCTGTGAACAGCTGGAGTCCAATGTCGCGGAAGCCACCGAAGCCCTCCGGCAGCTCCCCCGCGTCCGGCAGTCCGGCCGAGACCACACCAGCGATTGCAACACCCAGCATGAGTGCCGCCGCAATGCCGGCAACCTTGATCGCAATTTGTGGCGGATCGGCGCGGTCGAAGTCGTCGTTGTTCGGGTCGAACAGCATGATGACGAACAGGAACAACACGAGGATCGCACCGGCGTACACGATGATCTGCAACGCGGCGATCAGGTGCGCCTCGAGCAGCAGATAGATACCGGCGAGCGAGACCATCGTGACCGCGAGGCCCATCGCACTCGCGACGACTTCGCGCACGAACAACAGCATCGCAAGTGCTCCGAACACCGCGAGAGCCGCCAGGGCGTAGAACAGGACGACTTCGATCGTCATTGGCTATCCGACCTCCCCGAGTAGCAGCAACACACCCGCCGTCGCGAAGATGTTCGCGATCGAGAGTGGGAGGAGCACCTTCCAGCACAGATTCATCAGCTGGTCGTAGCGGAAGCGCGGAAGAGACCAGCGGATCAGCATCTGCAGCCAGATCATTCCCACCACCTTGGCGATGAACATTGCAACCTGGGCGAGCAGACAAACGACGTTGGCGAACGCCTCGCCGAGCAGTGGCGCGATTGCACCGATGATGCGGTCCGTCGAGAGCCAGGGCACCGTCCAGCCGCCGAGGAACAGCGACGTCATCAGGCCCGCGATCACCGCAATCTCGACGAGCTCCGCTAGCCGGAACAAGCCGTAGCGCATCCCGGAGTACTCGGTCAGGTAGCCCGCGACGAGCTCGCTCCCGGCCTCGGGCAGATCGAAGGGCGGCCGCTTGTTCCTGGCCATGCTGCAGGTCAGGAACATCACGAAGCCCAGGGGCTGGAGCACGATTCCCCAGTTGGGGAGCGTGAAGGGAAAACGGCTCGCCCACTCGGGCAGAATCCAGCCGAACACCTCGACGAAACCCATGATTCGGATCGTCGAGTCCTGTGCCGCGGCCATGTCAGTGAGCTTCAACGTGCCGAACACCATGAAGATGCCGACGATCGAAAGGCCCATCGTGACCTCGTACGAGATCATCTGCGCAGCGGCTCGGACGCCGCCCAGCAGCGACCAGTTGTTGTTGCTCGACCAGCCGGCGAGCACCGCCCCGTAGGTCGCAATCGACCCGAGCGCAAAGATGTAGAGCACGCCCCAGTCGATATCCGCTGCAACCAGCGACACGGTCGAGCGGCCGAACGTATAGACGCCGCCGTACGGGATCACCGCAAGCGCCGCGATCGCGGGCACGACCGCGATGATCGGCGCCAGAGCGTGAAGGACGCGGTTCGCCCCGGCCGGAACGACGTCCTCCTTCGTCAGCAACTTCACGAAGTCGGCCAACGGATGGAACAACCCGATCAGCGTAACGCCGCCGATCGCGGCGCGGTTTCCGCCGATCCGGTCCTGCATCAGAGCGCTCTGCTTGCGATCGACCCACGCGAGGAGAGGCACGCAGACGCCGACGACCAACACGACCACGAACAGGCACTTGGCGGCCACCAGGAACAGCACGATCAGCCGCCCCCGTCCGCGCTGCGCAAGGCGATACCCTGCTCGCCCACCGTGCTGAGATCGATGCCCTCGAACGCAGCGACCGAACGTGCCATCGACTTCGACACTCCGACCGGGTCGTAGCCCCCCTCGAACGACGCGAGGCCAAGCGCCGAAGCGAGATGTGCGAGTACGGCGCCGGCCTCGTAGGCTTCCCAACCCGGCTCGACCCCCGGCGCAATCGCCTGAACACGGCCCGAGTGGTTGGTGAACGTGCCGCGCTGCTCGGCGGCGTGGCGCTCGGGCAGCATCGCGTGCGCGACGAGTTCGAGGTCGCTCTTGTGCGTGTCGATCACGATCAACGTGTCGAGGTCGGCCAGCGCGTCGACGGACCCGAGCAGCCCGGGGTCGAGCAGCTCGCTGCCGACCACGACGAGCGCATCGACTGCGCCGCCGCGGATTCGCTCGACTACCTGCTCCGCCTCTGCGAATCCGAGCGCTCGCGCGCCGGCAGCGTTGGGCGCCTTCTCCTCCTTGACCAGTAGCTCATCGGATTCGCCTCGTCGCAGCGCGACGTAGGCACCTTCTGTCCCGAGAGCGTCCAACATCCGCTTGAAGGTGAACAGATCCTCGTTCGTGCCTCTCGCCGATGCGACTCCCGCCACCACACCGGGCCCCTTCACATCGACCACGCGCCGCAGCCGCGCCGCGGCCGCGTCGATCACCTCGCGGTAGGGCCGCGCCACGAGCATACCTTCGGCATCGCGTGCCAGAGCCTGGTCGAGCCGGTGCGCGGCGCCAACCTCGGCGTACGAGAGCCGGCCCGCGTCGCAGAGCCAGGTATCGTTGACCGCGTCGTTGCGCCGCGGGACATGGCGATAGATCCGATTGCTGGCGACGCCCATGTACAGATTGCAGCCGTTGCTGCAGCCGCTACACACGCTCGGCACGTCCTCGAGGTTCCAGACACGGGCCTTGAAACGGAAGTCCCGAGTCGTGAGCGCGCCGACCGGGCAGAGGTCGGCCACGTTCATCGAGTACGGGTTGTCGAGCTCGGCACCCGGGAAGACGTCGATCATCGAGCGATCGCCGCGCGCGAAGACCGAGAGCTCGCCCGTCCCGGGAACCTCGCGGCAGAAGCGCACGCAGCGTCGACAAAGGATGCAGCGCTCCTGGTCGAACACGATCGTCGGACCGAGATCGACTCGCTTCTTGGCGGCGCGCTTTGGCTCGCGCGTCCGGCTTCGGGCGACACCGTAGGCGAACGCGTAGTCCTGCAGCTTGCACTCGCCAGCCTGATCGCAGATCGCGCAATCGAGCGGGTGGTTGAGCAGCAGGAGCTCCATCACTCCCTCGCGCGCGGCGCTCACGCGATCGCTGGTGGTGTGGACCACCATGCGATCCGTGACGGGTGTATCGCACGCGATCTGGAGCTTGGAGAAACCCTCGACCTCGACCTGGCACAACCGGCAGGAGCCGTCGATCGAGAGCTTGGGATGCCAGCAGTAGTGCGGGACGTCGACGCCATCCATCAGCACGCCCGCGGCATCGAGCGCCTGCAGGATCGTCTGTCCCTCCTCGGCGTCGAACTCGCGCCCGTCGACCGTGAACCGGATCACAGCTCGAAGCTCCCCGCGAAAGGGCACTGGCGCTGCCGCACGTGGGCGTCGAAGTCGTCCCTGAAGTGACGCAGCAGTCCCTGGATCGACCAGGCTGCCGAGTCGGCGAAGCCACAGATCGCCTGGCCCTCCATCTTGCGGGCGACGTCCTCGAGAATCGCGATGTCCTTGCGCGTACCCGTTCCGCGCTCGAGACGCTGGACCAGCTTGTGAAGCCAGCCGGCTCCCTCGCGGCACTGCGTGCACCGGCCGCATGACTCGTGGCGAAAGAACCCGCTGATGATGCAGGCGACCCGAACCATGCAGGTCGTCTCATCCATCACTATCAAGCCGCCGGCGCCCAGCATGGCCTTGCGCTCGCGCAGCGACTCGTTGGCCATCGGCACGTTGAGCTGGCCTGCGGGCAGGATCGCCATCGACAACCCGCCCGGGATCACGCCCTTCACGCGCCGCCCGTGCGGAATGCCGCGCGCGTATTCGAAGACGATCTCGTCGAGGGGCGTGCCGAGCGGCAGCTCGTACAGGCCCGGCTGGACCACGTGTCCCGAGACGCCGAAGAGGGTCGTGCCCGGACTCTGCTCGGTGCCGAAGGAGCGAAACCAGTCGACACCGTGCTCGACGATGTGTGGCAGGTGGCACAGGGTCTCCACGTCGTTCACCGTAGTCGGCCGGCCGAAGGCGTGGAGCCCTCCCGGCAGCGGCAGCCGATTGCGCGGCTCGCCCCTCTTGCCCTCGAGCGACTCGAGCAGTGCCGTCTCCTCGCTGCAGATATAGGCGCCGGCGCCGCGGGTGATGACGATGTCGTGCGCGAAGCGACGGCGCAGGCGGCCCTTGCCGAGGTACCCGGCGGACCGCGCCTCTTCGATCGCGCGTTCCATCGCCCTGGCCGCGCGGAAGTACTCGCCGCGGATGTAGAGGAAGGTCTTCTCGGCACCCGTCGCCTTCGCCGCGATCAGGATGCCCTCGATCAGCTTGTGCGGCGCGCGCTCGAGCAGCAGGCGGTCCTTGAACGAGCCGGGCTCGGACTCGCCGGCATTGCACACCAGATAGCTCGGACCGTCGCGCTCGCTCGGCATGCAGCGCCACTTCGCGCCGGTCGGAAGGCCCATCCCACCGCGACTCTGCAGCCCGGACCGCTCGACGAGCTCGAGTAGCTCGGCGGGCTTGGAGCGCAGCGCCTTGCGAGCCGCGGAATAGCCGCCTCGCGCGGTGTAGCCCTTCAGTGTCGCGAAGGCGTCGTCGCCGCAGTGCTCGGTCAGGTAGCCCGTCGTATTCGGGATGGAGAGCGTCACCTGCCCGCCCTACTCCAGCCCGTCCAGGATCGCGCTCGCCTTCTCGAAGTCGAGATGCTCGTGGTCCACCTCGTCGACGCGCATCATCGGAGCCGCGGCGCAGGCGCCCAGGCACTCCTCTCGGCCCAGCGTCAGGCGCCCGTCGTCCGTAGTCTCGCCAGCGCGGACGCCGAGATGCAGTTCGAGCTGCGCGAGCAGCGTGCGCGCGCCGCGCAGCGAGCACGGCAGGTTCGTGCACACCCCCGCCCGGTGACGGCCCCGCGGCTCGGTGCCGAACATCTCGTAGAACGACACGACCGCGAGCACTTCGTTGGGGCGCAGCCCGAACAGGTCCGCCAGCTCGCGCGTCGCGTCGGGCGAGATGTGTCCGTGCTCGCGCTCGACGAGATGGAGTGCCGGCAGGAGCGCACCCCGCCGTTCGGGATACCGGGTGGCCAGCTCGTCGATCTCGGCTCGGATGGCGTCCCCGAGAATCATCGACTCACCACTCGAGGGCGCCCTTGGCCCACTCGTACGCCAATCCGACCAGCAGCGGCGCGGTGAACAGCCCGATCGCGATCAGCCCGGGGACGCCGACCTCGCGAAAGGTTGCGCCCCACGGATAGAAGTAGACGGCCTCGACATCGAAGACGATGAACAGGATCGCGACCAGATAGAACTTCACCGAGAAGCGCTGGCGCGGTGACACGATCGGTCGCTCGCCACACTCGAAGGGCTCCTGCTTCTCGTCGAACACGCGCTTCGGACCGAGCGTCGCCTGGACGACCATCAGCCCGGCAGCCAGGAGCAGCGCGATCGCCAGGATGATCAGGACGCCGAGGTACTCGGCAAGCATGTCGGCCCCTCCGCCCTCGACGGTCCCGGCAGCGGAGGAGTCGGGCAAGCAGCCCGCCGCAACTGCTTGGTTCCGGTAAAGAAATCGTGTGCGAACCGGGGAGCGGCAACGTAGCCAGGGGCCTGTTCGAGGTCAACAATGCGACAGGGCACGAGGCACCGGCGGCGCCTCGCGCGCGCGCGACCTCCCGTTAGAATCCCGACCCATGGCAACCCCCGTGGCCGTGATCGGTGCCGGCAGCTTCGGCACGTGCCTCGCCATGCTGTGTGCCCGCGAGAACGACGTGACCATCTGGGCGCGCGACCCCGCGGTGGCCAATGCAATCAACTCCGAGCGCCACAACCCGCGTTATCTGAGCGACGTCGAGATCCCCCAGTCGGTGCGGGCAACGGCCGACCTGGCCGAGGCCCTCGCCGATCGAGAGCTGGTGATCTGCGCCGTACCGAGCCACGGGCTGCGCGGCGTAATGGCCGCGGCCGGCGAGCACATCGCAGACGGCGCGATCCTCGTCTCGACGGTGAAGGGCATCGAGCATGAAACCGGGCTGACGATGCACGGCGTGCTCGAGAGCGTGTTGCCCGAGCAGCACCACCCGCGCATCACCTGTCTGTCGGGGCCGTCGTTCGCGCGCGAGATCGCGCACCGCAAGGCGACCGTGGTGACCATCGCGTGCAGAGAGGAGACTTACGCCATCTCGGTGCAGGCCACGCTCTCGTGTCCGTGGTTTCGTTGCTACACCAACGATGACGTCATCGGCGTCGAGCTCGGCGGCGCGCTGAAGAACGTGATCGCGCTCGCCACCGGAATCTCGGATGGAATGGAAGGCGGCAACAACGCACGCGCCGCCTTGATGACGCGCGGCCTTGCCGAGATCACCAAGCTCGGAATCGCGTTGGGTGCAAAACCGACCACTTTCCTCGGGCTCTCCGGAATGGGAGACCTGATCCTGACCTGCACTGGTGATCTCTCGCGCAACCGCCGAGTGGGGTTGGAACTCGGTCGCGGACGGCAGTTGCCCGAGATCCTCGCGTCGATGGGGGAGGTCGCCGAGGGAGTCCGAACGACCCGCGCCGTCTGTCAGCTCGCGGGCCGCACGGGCATCGAGATGCCGATCGCCGAGACCGTTCGCGCCCTGCTCGACGGCGAGGTCACGCCGCTCGACGCCGGTCTGCAGCTGATGACCCGCCAGCTCGGCAGCGAGCGAGACGACTTCTCCGGCTGAGAAACCAGAACATGTTCGCATTTTTGGTGGACCTCGGCTTGGGGCTGACGCGCCGCCTGGGCCTCGGCTAGCTTCCCACACGAGAGAAAATGAAATCGAAATTCAATTTCACGATCGGTCAGGAGTGCGCCCTCAGCGAGCTCGGCCCGAGCCAGAGCGCGCGGATCCTGGACGTGGATGCCTCGGCTGCGGCGGGACGCCGGCTGCTCGACCTCGGCTTCCTGCCCGAGACCCCCCTGCGCGTGTTGCGACGCGCCCCGCTCGGCGACCCCGTCGTCTACGAGCTGCGGGGCTATCGCATCTGCCTGCGCCGGGTGGATGCGGCGCGCGTCCGCGTCCGCGTCCACGTCGGGGACGACCCGTGACGACGGCGACGCCGCCGCTGCGCCTCGGCCTGGTCGGCAGCCCCAACTCGGGCAAGACCACGCTGTTCAATGCGCTGACCGGCCTGCGCGCGCGTGTCGGCAACTACCCCGGCGTCACCGTCGAGCGCCGCGAGGGCCGGCTCGAGCTCGGCGAGCGATCCGGCGTCGTGATCGACCTGCCGGGCACCTACAGCCTCGACCCGATCAGTGCGGACGAGGCGGTGGTGGTCCGGGTGCTCGACGGCGAGATCGCGCAGGTCGCGCCGCCCGACGCGCTGCTCGTGGTGGCGGACGCCTGCTCGCTCGACCGTTCGCTGCTGCTGGTGGGCGATGTGCTGCGTCGGGGGCTTCCGACCTGCCTGGTCGTGACGATGGTCGACGAGCTGGAGTCGCGCGGTGGGCACCTCGACACCGCACGGCTCGAGGCGGCGCTGGGCGTCCCGGTAATCGGCGTGGTCGGCCACCGCGGGCTCGGGATCGACCGCCTGCGAGAGCAGCTCGGCTCGCCCGAGAGCTGGAGCCGCCCCCCGATCCCGCCGCCCGCAGACCGGCTCGAGCGCGCCGGCTGGGCCGACTCGATCCTCTCGACGGCACTGACATCGCGGCCGGGGCACAACCGCGTGACGCAGGCGATCGACCGCGTCGTGCTGCACCCGATCGCCGGCACGCTGCTGTTCGCGCTGGTGATGGTGGCATTCTTCCAGCTGATCTTTGCCTGGGCGACGCCCGCGATGGACTGGATCGACGCCTCGGTGGGAGCGTTCGCGCAGGGCGTGCGCGCGACCCTGGGCAGAGGCCTGCTCGCGGACTTCCTCGCCGACGGAGTGATCGCCGGAGCGGGCGCAGTGGTGATCTTCCTGCCGCAGATCGTGCTGCTGTTCTCGCTGCTCTACCTGCTCGAGGACATCGGCTACATGGCGCGCGCAGCGTTCGTCGTGGACCGCGCAATGGGGCGAATCGGCCTCGAAGGCCGCGCCTTCGTTGCGCTGTTGTCCTCCTACGCCTGCGCCGTGCCGGGGATCATGGCGGCGCGCACCGTCCCGTCGCCGCGCGATCGGCTGCTGACGATCCTGGTCGCGCCGCTGATGACCTGCTCCGCGCGACTGCCGGTGTACGCCCTGCTGATCGGCGCCTTCGTTCCGGCGACCTCGGTCTGGGGGCCGATCGGGCTCCAGGGGCTGGTGCTGCTGGGGCTCTACCTGCTGGGAGCCTTGGCGGCGCTCGGCGCGGCCGCCGTGCTCGGCCGCACGCTGCTGCGCGGAGAGGGACTGCCATTCACGATGGAGCTGCCGAGCTATCGCTGGCCCACGCCCAGGCTGTGGGCCTCACAGGTGTGGGGGAGCGCCTGGGCCTTTCTGCGGCGCGCCGGCAGCATCATCCTGGTCGCCTCGATCGCGCTGTGGTTCCTGCTCACGTTTCCGCGCGTCGAACCGCCAGCAGGGCTCGACGACGCGGCCGCGACGCAGTTTGCGCTCGAGCACAGCGCGGCGGGTCGCCTGGGCCACGCGCTCGAGCCCCTGATCGCTCCGCTCGGCTTCGACTGGAAGATCGGCGTCGGCTTGATCGCGAGCCTCGCGGCGCGCGAGGTGATCGTGGCGACACTCGCACAGATCTACGCCGTCTCCGACGAGGGGACGTCGCTGCGCGAGGCTGTGCGCAACGACGTCGACCGCGAGACGGGCGACCCCGTGTTCGACCCCCCGACCGTGGCGTCACTGCTGGTCTTCTTCGTCTTTGCGCTCCAGTGCATGTCGACGCTGGCCATCATGCGACGAGAAACCAACTCGTGGCGCTGGCCCGCCTTCGCGTTCGGCTACCTGCTCGTGCTGGCATACGGTGCAAGCTTCGTCACCTATCGGCTCGTCGGGCTGGTGGCCGCCTCTACCTGAGGCGACCTACTCTTGGCCGGGTGAAGCCGAGTGTCGCTGCCTGCCTCTCGACCCTCGTCGTGTTCGTGCTCGCCGGCTGCGGCACGCGCACGATCAAGACAGCGATCGTCGATAAGCCCGCACTCGAGGTGACGCTGAGGCATCAGCTCCGCAACGGCGCCGTCGTGGATCGCAGCTTCCAGCACCCCACCGCGATCTCAGCTCAGCGACTCTCCCACATCCTGGGAGCGGTCGATATCGAGATGCGCAAGGAAGACGAGAAGAAGGTGCGCGTTGCCGCCATCCACCCCGCACTGCTCGAGCCGGTGTCGCAAGCGATGGTGGACGCGTTCGAGCGCGCCGACTCGAGCCAGGAAGTCACGGTGATCGCGGTGCGCAAGCAGCAACGGCTGGGCGTCTTCCACAAGAAATTCCTGACCACGCTGATCGCATTCTTCCTCGATGACCGTCTCTACATCTACTTCTCACGCGTCGAGTGGGAGATCCCGAAGGAGCGCGAGAAGAAGGTGATGCCGGAGCCGCAGCGCGGCGAGAAGCAGATGGCCTTCCGCACGGTGGCAGAGCGAAAGATGAGCCAGGCGGGAAGTCAGGGCGTTGCGGTGCGCTGGCGCGACAACCTGTTCAGCTCGCCGGTGCGAACCGTGAACCAGGTCGGCGGCCCGCGTCGGGAGCGCACGATCCTGATGGAGTCGCAGATCCCCGCCGCAGAGCTCGAAGAGTCGGAGGATGTGGGGCTCGACGACATCGAGCCGGAGATCCTGCGAGCGCTCGCGGACCTCGAGGAGGCACGCCGCGACGGCGGCATCACGGAGACCGAGTACCGGGAACGGCGCGAGAACCTGCTCGGTCAAGACCGGTACTGAGCCTTGGCGGCCCGCTGATGCGCTGCCGATCGACATCACTGGCGGCCGTTGGCGTCACAGCCCGGATCCCATAGCCTCCCGAGCCGCGCGCCCGCGCCCCCGGGCAACCCGGAGTCTGGCAATGCCCGGTCCGTTCCTGCAGATGCTGCTCGTCGTGCTGGTCGCGATCCTCACCTCGGTGCTGGTGAAGGCCCAGCCGCTGCGGGGCCGGCTGCTGAACCTGTGCAAGGTGTGGGCGACGGTCCTCCTCTTCTACATGCTGCTCAGTCACGAAGTGCGGATGGTGGACGGCTCGCAGGTCGTCGCCGGACGGCTGGTGCTCGACACGCTCGAGCAAGTGGACGCCGCAACCTTCTGGCTGTTCTGCGCCGCGGCGGCGGGCATCAAGTTCCTCGGAATCCTCGCATCGATGCAACGCTGGACGATCCTGCTGCGAGGCCAGGGGATCGAGCTGCCATTCCGTCACATCTTCGGCTCGTTCCTGATCGGACGTTTCCTCGGCACCTTCCTCCCGAGCACCGCCGGACTCGACGGCTACACGCTGTACGACGCGGCGCGCTTCAGTGGCCGAACCATCGAGGCCACGGCAGCGAAGGCACTCGAGAAGGTCATCGGCGTCTCTGGCATCTTCCTGTCGTTCCTGATCGCGTTGCCGTTCGGGATCACGATGTTCTACTCGATCTTCGGCAGGGAGACGGGGCTCAATGTTGCGCTGCTCGGCAGCGCCGTGTGCTTCGCCGTCGTGATCGGCCTGGTGCTGGTGCTGCTGATGCCGCAGGTCGTGCAGTGGATCGTCGAAAAGCTGCCGATCCCGGGCAAGACACAGCTCGGCGGCCTGGTGATGCGCGTGTCGCACTCAGCCGCCGCGTACCGCGACAAACTCCCGCTGGTGGCCACTGCGTTCGGCTTGTCGTTCGTGGTCCACTTCACGACGGCCGCGATGTACTACTTCACGACGCTCGCAATCTCGGCTCCGGGGGCGGAGTTCTGGCCGATCGTGCTCGCATCGTCGATCCAGATCCTCGCCACCGTGCTGTCGCCGTTCACGATCGCAGGTGAGGGCATCCGCGAGCTGGCGCAGCTCATGCTGCTGCAGAATATGATCGGCGCGGGGCCCGCGATCGTGTCGGCCGCGCTCGGCTTCTGGGCCGCGGAGGCGCTGACGCTGGCGGGCGGTGTCTTCTGGTGGGTGCGCCCCGCCGACTACACGCCCGCCTGGTGTCGCGTCGACGGGCAGCAGGTCGACTATGCCGAGGCGGCCCGGGCCGCCACGGATCTGGAGATCGGCAAGTCCGCGCGCGACGACGGCGGTACGGTCACGGCGGCGCCGCCGCTCGGCGCCCGCGTCGTCCACAACATGGGCCTCGGCTTCGGCGGCGGTGTGCTCGCGGGTCTGATCATCGGCGTGAGCGAGACGATCGTGATCGCCCTCGGTGGCTTTGGCGAGGACGCTCAGGTGCTGTGGTACGGGCCGCTGGCCTATGCAGCCCTGCTCGGCGGCCTCGCCACACTGGGCGGGGCGCTGCTGGGCGTACTTCCGATGGGCCGCGAGGAGGCCGAGGGCTGGACGCCCTCGCTCGCGATGCTCGCGACGTTGGTCCCGCTGGGCCTGGCGATCACCTTGTTCCGGCTGAGGCGCGATGTCTTCCTCGAGCAGATGCCTCCGCTTCCGGTGCTGCTGGGCGTGCTCGCGGTCTTCGGCGCTGCCGCGGTGGGGTTGTTCTTCGGGGGGCGTCGCCTCTTCGCAGGCCGACTCGGCCGCCTCGTCCGGCCGCGAGCCGCCGCAGCGCTGTTGGCCGCCACCGTAGCCAGTGGCCTCGCCGCCTCGATCGTCTTCGGGCCGGCCGCTCCCGCAGTCTCGGCGACCGGCGAGATCGCGCCACGGCTCACCGACAAGCCCAACATCATCCTCGTCATGGTCGACACCCTGCGGGCGGATCATCTGGATTGTTATGGCGCCGCGGACGTGGCAACCCCGAATCTGTGCGCGCTCGAGCAGGGTGGTGGCAGCCGCTTCAACGCCTACTCACACGCGTCGTGGACCAAGCCGGCGGCCGCATCGCTGCTCACGTCTCTGCTGCCGTCGAGCCACCAGGCGATGTCGAAGCCGTCTCGGCTCGCGGATGACATTGTGCTGGTATCCGAGGCGCTGCAGGACCACGGCTATACGACCGGCGGCGTGGTGAGCAACATCAACCTGGCGCAGAGCTTCGGCTTCGACCAGGGCTACCACGAGTACCACTATCTGGCGCCGGACTATCTGATCGGCGCCGAGGAGTCGTCGTCCAAACTCATCCTCTACCAGATCGCTCGCAGCGTGATCCTGAAGCTGCGCGGAAAGAACCAGTACTTCTCGGACTTCTACCAGGACTCCGAGGTCGTGAACGGACGCGCCATCGACTGGCTCGACCGCAACGGCCAGCATCGCTTCTACCTCTTCCTCCACTACATGGACCCGCACGACCCCTACTTCGCGCACCCCTACGACGGCAGTGCCGTCGCGCGGGTGACGGGAGATCCCGATCCATCCGAGGCAGAGCGACTGCGCGAGCTCTACAAGGGCGAGATCGAGTACCTCGACCGCAATTTTGGCGAGCTACTGGAGAAGCTTCACGCGCTCGGCGTGTACGACGACACGCTGATCGTGCTCACAGCGGATCACGGCGAAGAGTTCTACGAGCACGGCGGCTGGTGGCACGGGCTCACACTCTACGACGAGCAGATCCGCGTTCCGCTGCTGGTGAAGTGGCCGAAGGGCCGCGCGGAGCGGCCGACCGGCTCGAGTCACCAGATCGCGCGCCTGATCGACGTCGCACCGACCCTGCTCGCACGCGCCGGCGCGGCGATTCCGGACGCCATGCAGGGTGTCGACCTCGCGTTGCCCTACACCGCGCGCAGCGAGAAAGACCGGGAGGCGTTCGCCGAAGAGGACCACGAGGGCAACGTCCTGTGGTCCCTGCGCACCGCCACGATGAAGCTGATCGAAGCCAATGCGGACAACCACCGGGGTCTTCCAACCCGTGAGCTCTTCGACCTCACCGCCGACCCGGGTGAGCAGAACAATCTCGTCGGCAAGGGCTTCGACGACACCGCCGACCGGCTCGCGCGCCACGCCGATCTCCAGCGCAAGGCTGCGGAAGGCAGCGCCGTCCAGGGCGGCGGCGATGCCGAGATGTCATTCGCCGAATGCGAGCAGCTCCGGATGCTCGGCTACGTCGAAGACTGCAGCGAAGCCGAAACCAACTAGACCACTGCCCGGAGCCTGATCCTATAATACGCAGATGGCTTATGACTTGAGTCGACATTTGGAGCCCTCCCAGACATCGGTGCTGGTCTTCGAGTGCCAGCAAGGGGTGATCGGGGAGGGGAGCGCTCTCGCTGGTCTCGCCGAGGCGGTCCGCGCGGGGCAGATGGTCGAGCACATCGCTGCGCTACTCGACGCCGCCCGAGCCGCCGGCGCGCGAATCTTCCATTGCACCGCGGCGAAGCGACCCGACGGCATCGGCAATCCCTTCAACACGCCGATCGAGATGCGGCTCCGCGAGAAGGGCGGCGGTACGAAGGCGCACGGTGCGGGTGAGGTGGTCGAGGCGCTCACGCCCAGGCCCGGTGAGGTGGTCATCGCCCGTCAACACGGGATGACCGCCTTCTACGAGAGCGGGCTGGATGCTTTCCTTCGCAACACCGGGACGAAGACCGTCGTGATCACCGGCGTCTCCGTCAATGTCGGCGTACTCGGCACGACCATCGAGGCCGTCAACCGCGGCTACACCGCAATCGTCCCGACCGACTGCGTCGCCGGCGATCCGCCCGAGTATGCCGAGCAGGCGCTGC
Organism: Myxococcota bacterium; assembly: GCA_036336835.1. Classification (GTDB taxonomy): domain Bacteria; phylum Myxococcota_A; class UBA9160; order UBA9160; family UBA4427; genus JAYZFK01. Next base: position 16,150 of record JAYZFK010000013.1, read on the forward strand.
GCTACTCCGTGCGCAATCTCGCGTTGCTCACGACGGGCGAAGAAATCGAGGCGATCTGGCAGGCGGGCGAACGCTAGTCGCGTTCGAGCTCGAGCGAGCTGGAGTTCATGCAGTAGCGGAGCCCCGTCGGTGCGGGTCCATCCGGGAAGACGTGCCCCAGATGCGCGTCGCACCTGCTGCAGACGACTTCGGTGCGCGCCATGCCGAGCGAGGCGTCGGTCTGCTCGCCGACCGCATCGCTGCTCACCGGTTGATAGAAGCTCGGCCAGCCGGTTCCGGAGTCGTACTTCGTTTCCGAGCGAAAGAGATCCTGTCCACAGCAGACGCACTTGTAGGTGCCGGCGTCCTTGCTGTCCCAGTACTTGCCCGTGAAGGGGCGCTCGGTCCCCGAGCAGCGCGTCACCTGATACTGCTCGGCCTCGAGCTGCTCCCGCCACTCATCGTCGGACTTGCGAATCTTGTCGTCGGCCATGGTTTCCTCCGGCTCGCAATGCACAGCCTGGGCGGCGCCCGCGCGCGACCCTAGCGCCCCCGGGCGCTCCAGGATACCGGCCCGGCCGTTAGCTCGGACCGCGGGCCAGCGCGCTGCGCACCGCCTCGCCCTCGAGCGCGAGTGTGATGAAGCGCGGGGACTCGGTGTCGCCCCGCAGCTGGAGTCGCAGCATGCGGCCATCCGACTCCGACCACGAGCCGTGGAGCGGGCACCCGACCACCCGCCACCAGGGCTCGTCCTCGAGGCTCGTCTGCATCCCACCCGGTACGTCGTCCGCGTCCTCGGCGTGTATGGCACACAGCGCGCCCGCCGCCGTGTCGCCAGCCACGAGAACGCGGCCCACCTCGAAGACCAGCAGGAACGCCGCCGCCAGCTGCTCTTCGCCACCGACGCCCGGCAGCTGCTCGACCGCCAGCAGCTTCGCCTTGGCATCCCGGATGCGCTCGAGGATCTCGATGCCCCGCACGCCTACGCCCGGCGCACCCGCCGCTGCGCAGCGACGCGCGCCACCACTCCGGTCTTCTCGTCGGCGTCGGTCATGCCTCTCTCCTCGTCGCGATGGCGCGACAGTCTACACTGGCCCCGATGTACGACGACGATCGCGCCGTGAAGCCCGACGGACGGACCGTGCGCCGTCTGCGCCACGATCGCGGCTGGTCGCCGCGCGCGCTGATCGACGAGATCGCGCGGGTACACTTTGCAACCACGGGGCTGCGCGAGACCATCACGCCGAATCTGCTGATCGGGATCGAGGAGCACGACGAGGCCGTGCCCTACTCGACGCTGTGCCTGGTGTCCGGTGCCTTCGACTGCGACCCGATCGATCTCGTCCGCTCGAGCCAGGACGACGAAGAAGGAGAGGGCGGTGGCAGCGATCGCTGACGCCGAAATCCGCCCGGCCGAGGCTTCTGATCTCGCGGCGCTCGCCCGGATCTACGACCACTACATCGTACACTCGACGATCACGTTCGACCTAGAGCCGTTCGGGGCCGAGGGTTGGCGCGCGTGGTTCGAGGGCTTCGATCTCCGCGGTCGGCATCGCCTGTTCGTCGCCGATGCCGGTCGCGGCGCCGTCGGCTACTCGAGCAGCCATCCGTTCCGGCCGAAGGGAGCCTACGCCACCTCGGTCGAGACCAGCGTCTACCTCGACCCCGCCTGGCAGGGTCGCGGGCTCGGCGCGCGGCTGTACGCGGCACTGTTCGACGCACTCGCCAGCGAGGACGTCCACCGCGCCTACGCCGGAATCACGCTCCCCAATCCCGCCTCGCTGGCCCTGCACCAGCGCTTCGGCTTCGAGCACGCCGGAACCTTTCGCCAGGTCGGCCGCAAGCACGACCGCTACTGGGACGTGGCCTGGTACGAGAAGTCGCTGCGCTGAGCGGATTACAGAGAGCCCTCAGGCGACGAGCCGGTAGGGCGCTTCGCGGTACGCGGCGCTCTCGAAATCGGTCCGCGTGAGCCGTGCGAAGTCCGCCGGCAGCCCCTTGACCTCGATGCGCTGCCAGTCGTGTAGCTCGAGGCGCTCGAGCACGCGGCGCGATCGCTCGTTGGGAGGATCGACGCCGCCGTCGATCCGATCGAGGCCGCACTCCTCGAAGCCAAAGCGCAGTGCCGCAGCGGAAGCCTCGAACGCGTATCCCCGACGCCAGTGGTCGGGAGCGAGGCCGTAGAGCAGCTCGGGGCGCGTCGCGCCCCCCAGCTCGTCGTAGTCGCGCAGCCCGCAGAAGCCCACGAGCCCGGCGGTGTCGCGGCGCTGCAGGCAGCAGAGCCCGTAGCCCCGCTCGGCAAACGAGATCCTGCTCGCTTCGATCACGGCCACGGCGGTGTCGCGCTCGATCACGACGTCGTCCCAAAGGTAGCGACGCACATCCGGCAGCACCCACAATGCGTGCAGGGCGTCGACGTCGGTGGCTTCGAACGGACGCATCAGCAAACGCGCGGTCTCGATCCGGATCATGACTCGTCTCTTTCGGCCGTGTCGTGGAGCGGGACGGATCGCGTCACGGACGGCGCGCCGGGACTTCCATCCGGTATCGCAGGCGCCGGCCCGATCCGTGTCTCGGCTGAACGCCTAGCGAGAGACGAGGCGATAGAGCCAGACTTGATCGAGATCGGTCGGGTCGCGACGGAACGTCGACTGGCTCGTCCAGGCCCTGGCAAAGGCGGCGATCTCGTCCGCGTCCGTCACCCGCTCGGCCCGCAGGTCGTAGAGCACTGCGTCCATGCGAAATCGCACCAGCGCGTTCGCCGTCATGTTCTTGACCCACTGCGTCTCGGTGTCCCCTGCGTTGACGTAGAGACGGCCTTCGTCGACCGTGAAGGCGACGTTGACCGAGTAGGGATCCTCGGGCCGGGTCTCGAGCTGAGCGGTTCCGTAGTCCCCGGCAAACGCCCAGTCCGAGGGGGCCGGCCTGATTTCGCCGTCGAGCCGGCCGCCGGGCAGCAACATCAGCGGGCCGTTACAGCCCGACGCGGCGCACACCAGCAGCAGTGCAAAGAAGCGACGCGACAGGGGTCTCTCTCCTCGGGCCAGCAGGCGCCGCCGAAGTCTACGCCTGCCGACGCGGATTCCCATCCGGCTGGACCCACCCCAGGCGGAGCGCGCCCCGCCTCGCATAGAGGTAGGCCGCCCCCGAGAGGAGCAGGAGCACGCCGAGGCCTCGGGTCGCCCACTCCGGCACCGGCACAGCAGCAATCAGGGGCTGGCACGCCCCGACGCAGACGTCCGTGAGGTCGATGTCGAGCAGCACCTCGCCGGTCGTGGCATCGATGACCCCGGTCACGGCCTCTTCCCAGTCGGCTGGCTCGGGCGGGAGCGGGGGGAGGGCATCCGATGGCAGCGCGTCTGGCCGGACGCTCCGAAAGAAGACGTCCGACTCCAGCGACGAAAGCCCCGGGAGGGAGGGAATCGCGACCACGCTGCTGGTGGGCCAGTAGAGGACCATGGCTGGATCGAGCAGGACCTCGACCCGGTTGAGCGGCCCGTTCGGGTCATTGGTGAACACCAGGCCTGCGACCTGCAGCGTCCAGCTGACCACGGCACCGGGGTAGTCACCCCACTCCGGGTCGGGGTTGACGTCTGGCGTGCTGGTCTCGACCGAAATTCCCACATAGGCGCTGGCCCCGACCTCGAGCTCGGAGCCGGGGGGCAGAGCGGCCGCCAGCTCGGGTGCCACGAACTCCACGGTTCCGTACCAGCCCACCACGCTCTCGGCCGCCCAGCCCGGCGCGGGCGCGAGCAGTGCCAGTGCCGTTGCCAGACTCCAGAGCACGGCCGTCCGGCGCCGTCGACCAGCGGCGATCAGCACATTTTTCTCTGTTTTATCGCGGTATTGCGTCATTTTCTCGTGAAGCCCGTCGCCTGCTGCGAGGTCCCCCGTCAGCGCACTTCCGACCTATCGGTTCACCGCCCGCTGGCCTTTCGCCCTGGCGGGCGCTCACCGGGGCTGGCAGGACTCGGCCGAGGCGCCTGGCTCGACCTCGGCCCAGAAATGAATCGACCCGAATGCGCTCCAGGTGAAGCTGCCCGCGCCGCCGGATTACTTCCGGCGGATCTCGAGGACCCGGACACCCGGGACGGGGACGAAGCTCTCGGCATCGACCAGGGCGATCGCGCCGCGTTCGGAGGCGAACACGGCCCGCTGACTGGCGGATGGCTGATAGCCTGCGGCCGTGTCCTCCGAGCGGGTCGCCAGGTTGAACGAGTTCGCGCGCGGGAAGCATCCCGGCCTGGTCGGGGTCGAGATCCTCAGCTGCGAGCCCGATCTCGTAACGGGCCGGCTGGACGTCAGCGAAGCGGTGATCGCCGGCACGGGCTACCTCTGGGCTCCCGTCGTGATCACGCTCGCGGACTGGCTCTGTGCGGCGGGAATCGGCGAGTCATTGCCCGAGGGCTCGTCCTTCACGACGCTCGAGATCAAGACGAATTTTCTGGGAACCGTGCGTCAGGGTGGGGCCGTCGTCGGCAAGGCGTGGCCGGCCCACCGGGGCCGGACGACCCAGGTGTGGGACGTCGAGGTCAGCGACGAGTCCAGCGGCAAGGTGATTGCGCTCTTCCGCTGTACCCAGATGATCCTGCAAGCGAACAAGTAAGGGAGAACATCGGATGGTTGATACGGGACTGCAGCTTCGTTCGACGATCAAGGCGGAAGGCGAGCTCGAGCTCTCGCTCGCACGCGTCGCCGTTCCGGCACCCGGCCCCGACCAGGTGCTGGTCCGCATCGAGGCCGCGCCAATCAACCCGTCGGATCTCGGTCTCCTGTTCGGACCCGCAGACATGACGACCGCGAAGGCATCGGGCACCGCGGAGAGTCCCGTCGTGACGGCGACCATTCCCGACAAGCTGATGAAGGGCGTCGCCGCGCGGGTGGGCCAGCCCCTGCCCGTGGGCAACGAGGGTGCGGGCGTCGTGGTGGCGACTGGCGACTCGGAGGCGGCACGGGCACTCGAGGGCAGGACGGTCGGCGCGATCGGAGGCGCCATGTACTCCCAGTACCGCGTCATCCATGTCGGTCAGTGTCTGCCGCTCGGCGAAGGGACCACCCCCGCCGAAGGGGCCTCCTGCTTCGTGAACCCGCTCACCGTGCTCGGGATGGTCGAGACGATGCGCATGGAAGGCCACAGTGCGTTGGTGCACACCGCGGCCGCGTCGAACCTCGGGCAGATGCTCACCAAGCTCTGCATCGCGGAGGGTGTGGATCTGGTGAACATCGTCCGGCGGCCGGAGCAGGCAGCGCTGCTCCGCACGATCGGTGCAAAGCACGTGGTCGACTCGAGTGCGCCGACGTTCATGACGGACCTGACCTCGGCGATCACGGCGACCGGCGCGACGCTCGCGTTCGACGCCACGGGCGGCGGCAAGCTCGCGGGACAGATCCTGACGTGCATGGAAGCGGCGCTCAGCGCAGATGCCAAGGGCTTCGACCGCTACGGGTCGTCGACGCACAAGCAGGTCTACATCTACGGCGGGCTGGACCGTTCGCCGACCACGCTCCTGCGCAACTTCGGCATGACCTGGGGCGTCGGCGGATGGCTGCTCACACCATTCCTGCAGAAGGTCGGCGCCGAGCAGGGAAAGAAGCTCCGCCAGCGAGTCGCCGCGGAGATCCGGACCACCTTCGCGAGCTCCTATGCGAAGGAGGTCTCACTCGCCGAAGTGTTGCAGCTCGATGCGATCGCGGCGTATGGCAAGCAGGCGACCGGCGAGAAGTACCTGATCAATCCGCACCTGAACACCTGAGCACCTGAGCACCCGAGCACGACCAGACTAGCGGAACTTCGGTACGACCTCTGCTGCGAACAGGTCGATCTTGGCGAGATACTCGTCCACGGTGCGCGTACTTCCGAAGCTCACCGAAGAAACGGTCGCGCCGCTCCGCGCATTCTCGCCCACGACATCGCACCACTCGCCAACGCCGTCCGGGATCCGCGTCTCGCCGAGCTCGCGTTGCGTGCCCTCTTCGCGCTGGATGATCGTGAGCGGCATGACGACGTCGAACCCGCCCTCGGGCTCGCTGTAGTCCGGCTGGCTCTTGAGCGTCTCGATGCACGCGGGAAGCTCGTCGGGGGTGATCCGCCAGGGCACCCAGCCGTCTCCGAAGCGCGCTGCCCGGCGCAGTGCCGCGGGGCTGTTGCCTCCGATCCAGACCGGAAGGTGGGGCTCGCGCACCGGCTTGGGCTCGAAGACCAGGCCGTCGAAGGACACCCAGTCCCCCGCGAAGGCCGGCCGCTCTTCGCGGAAGAGCACGTCCAGGGCTCGCAGGTACTCGTCGCTGATCGCCGCCCGATCGCGGCGCGACACGCCCAGCAGCTCGAACTCCTTCTCGAGATGTCCGATCCCCACGCCCAGCACGACTCGCCCGCCCGACATGAAGTCGAGGGTCGCGATCTGCTTCGCGAGCAGCAGGGGATTGCGGTACGGGAGGACGAGCACGCTGGTGTACACCTGGATGTCGCGGGTCGCTCCTGCCAGGAAGGCGAGCGAGGTGACGCCCTCGCACCAGCGCGCGCCCATCGCCTCGTTCATCTCGACGGTCATCAGCAGGTGGTCCGACACCGACAGGTAGTCGAAGCCCGCCTCGTCGGCGCGCCGCGCGATCGCGACGAGGTCCGCACTGGTTGCCGACGCCTCCCATGGCTGGAGGGTCGGCGGGTACAGGTTCAGGCAAGGGAAGCCGAGTCCGAACTTCACGGGGCCCTCCGCACCGGGGATCGAGCGGCCCGGCTCAGGGCCAGAACCGCCGGCTGCTCATATACACGCGCCGCGCGAACTCGCCGAGATCCATCCGGCGCGTCTCGTCCGACAAGATCTCACAGCTGACCACGCCATCGAAGCCTTTGTCGCGCAGCAGCTCGCAGAAGCGCTCGAGCTCGAAGCGACCCTCGCCGGGCATGGCCCGCCGGCCGAGGGTCTCGGCCACGAGGTCGTCGCTCTCGAGGGCCGGGTGGTCGTCGAATTGCACGTAGGCGATCTCGTCGAGAGGCAGGGCGGAGAGATCGTCCCAGCTGTCGTCGCTGAAGAAGAAGTGCCAGGTGTCGACGATGATGCCCGCGCCGTCGATCCCGGCGCGCTGCATCAGCTCGCGGGTCGACTGCAGGTTGCGGACTTCGGGCAGCCACGGGAGGTATTCGACCGCGAGGCCGATATCGAGCTGCCCGAACACATCGCCGACGCGCCGCAGCTCGTCCAGCACGCCGTCGTCCACCTTCGACTCGACGTTGAGCTGCACGAAAGCCGGTCGCAGCACCCGCGCGATCGCGGCCAGTTCTTCGGTCTGCGCGCGCGTCTGGGCCGTGTCTTCGCCGACGATCAGGGCCGGGAGCTCGAACGTGCGCATGCCCGCCGCCGCGATCCGATCTGCCAGCTGCTCGACGGTACCCCCGCCCTCACACCAGCGGCTGATCGAGAAGCTGTCGGGACCGATCAACCGGAAGCCCGCGCGACCCGCCGCGTCGATCTGGCCCGGCAGGTCGGGGTCTTCGTCGCCCATGATGTAAGCGGACCGGTTCATGCAGTTGAAGCACAGCTCGGCCAAGGGGAGTTCCTCCTACGACGACGCCGGGCTCATCGAGTCGCCAGCTCCTCTGCGTCTTCGAGCTCGCGCACACGCGGGATCACCTTCGTCCCCATCAGCTCGATGCAACGCATCAGGTCCTCGTGACGGAGATCCGCGAGCTGCATGACCGACACCAGGCGGTCCGCCCCGGCCGCGCGATACAGCTCGACCTTCTCGAGCACTCCCGCCGGGTCGCCCACGCAGAACGCGCCGGAGTCGATCAGATCGTTCCAGCTCTTTTCGTCGTTCTCTCCGAGCTCGATCCCCGTGGCCGTATTGACCCCGCGTCCCCGGCGGCGCATCTCGGCGTGGTACTTGTACGCGTCGGGTACCTCTTCCAGCGGCACGCCCCGCCAGTCGTTCTTGTAGATCTCGGCCACCGTGTTGATGTACCAGAGGCCCGCGGAGCCGCCGAGGTAGCGCGCCTTCTCATCGTCGTCGTGGCAGAAGGTCACGGTGAACAGCCCGACGTTGTCGTTGACGAACTCGCCCGCGACATCGATCGGATTGGCCACCGCGTCCTTGTACGCCTTCACGTGTCCCCGGAACATCTCCGGAGGGCCGATGGCCGGGCACAGTAGGCCGATGCCCAGCTCCCCAGCCAGCCGGCACGTGTCCGGCTGAGTGGCCGCGACCCAGAGCGGCGGGTGTGGCTTCTGGAGTGGCTTGGGCAGAACGGTGATCTTGTCCTTCCAGCTCCAGAAGCGACCCTCGTAGGTCATGTCCTGGCTCGCCCAGATCTTTGGGAGCAGCCTGAGACCCTCCTCCCACTGCTCGCGTGTGGTGTTGGGATCGACGCCGAACGACTCGACCTGGTAAGGGCTGGAGGAGCGGCCCGTTCCCATTTCGAGACGACCGTCGGACAGGATGTCGATCGTCGCCGCGCGCTCCGCCACCCGGATCGGGTGATTGATCGGGTCGAGCATCAGCACCACCCCGTGGCCGATCCGGATGCGAGTGGTGCGCATTGCCAGTGCTCCCAGCAACACCTCGGGTGCCGACGAGTGGGCGAACTCCTGCAGGAAGTGGTGCTCGACGATCCAGATGGTGTCGAAGCCCATCTGCTCGGCGAACACGGCCTGCTCCAACGCCTCGTGGAAGCGATCGCGCTCCTTGCGTCCGTCCCACGGACGCGCCACCTCGATCTCGAACAAGATGTCGAACTTGAAGGGCACGCGATCCTCTCGAGCTGCGGTGCACCAGCGAGGACGATTGTACCACCCGCTCGCCAGGTGAATGACTGGCATCAGTGCGGTCCTGTGGCACCCGCGCGTCCCGCTGCCGCGAAGCGTTTCTGGATTGCCGCTACGACGAGGATCCCCTCGACGAAGTACGGCACTCGAGTCCGTATCGACCGGCCAGCGCCGACCAGTGCTCGGCTCCAATGGAAAGCGGCGACGAGCGACAGCGCCAGGAAAGAGAGCTGCAGGGGCGACGGCTTCGTCGTGTAGCAGACGAGCTGACAGAGCAGCAGTGCACCGAGCGTGAGAAAGGGAGCAACGAAGATGTCGCAGAAGCTGCGAGCCATCCAAGGGCAGCAATAGCAGATCGCGCTACGGTGGCCTTCCGCCCGCAAGCCAGCCCCGCTCGCGCAGGCGAGCCGGCGGTGACCTCTTGTCGCTAGACCCCACAGCAGCCGAGACACCGGACGCCCTGATCGGGCAGCCCCAGACGTCCACCGTCGGACTCGGCATCTGGGAGCTGGCCTGGCCGGCCATCCTCGGGAACCTGCTCCACTCCACCGTCGCCATCGTCGACGGCGTGGCGGTGGGGTCGTTGGGCGCTCCCGCGCTGGCGGCCGCAACGGCGGGCGAGCGCATCTTCTTCGTGCTGCAGGCCGTGCTGATGGGCGTCACCGCTGGCACCACGGCACTGGTGGCGCGGGCCTGGGGCGGGGGCCAGCGCGACGAGGCCTCGCGCGTCACCAGCGCATCCCTGTTCTTGTGCCTCGGGGTGGCCGCGGTGGCGAGCCTGCTCGGTATCGCCTTCACACCGCAGCTGCTCGGCATCTTCGGCCTCGACGACTTGACGACGGGGCTCGCCGTGACCTACGTGCGCTGGCTGCTGCTCTTCAACCCGTTCTTCGCCATCTACTTCGCCCTCGGCGCGGCGCTGCGGGCGGCGGGCGATACGCGCACACCGCTGTGGATCGGTGCCCTCGCCAACGTGCTCAACGCGGCGCTGATCTTCCCGCTGGTCTTCGGCAGCTTCGGCTTCCCGAGCCTCGGCATCGCCGGAGCGGCCATCGCGGGCGGCAGCTCCTTTGCCGTATGCGGAGTGCTCTTCGTCTGGCTGTGGCAGCGCGGCTCCCTCGCGGTGCGCGGGGGTGGGCCGGGATCGATCGAGCGCAAGCGCGTCGAGCGCATCGCGCGCATCGGCTATCCGGCGGCGCTCGAGCAGGGTGCCTTCCAGCTGGGCTTCGTGATCTTTCTCTGGTTCCTCGCCTCCTACGGCAGCGATGCGCCCGCCGCCTACGGGGTCGGGGGGCGCGTACTGGCGTTCTCCTTCGTGATCGGCTCGGGCTTCTCCGTCGCAGCCTCGACCCTGGTGGGCCAGCACCTGGGCGCCGGCGATCCCGCCGGCGCCGCGCGCAGCGGCTGGCGCTCCACCTTCATCGCGACCGCGCTGATGGCGGTCTTTGGCCTGGCCATCACGCTGGCGGCCGAGCCGATCGCGCGCTTCGTGATCGACGACGACGACGTGGTGAGACTGGCCGTGATCTTCATCTACATCCTCGGCGCGGTGCAGCCGCTGATGGCCCTCGAGTTCTGCCTGGCCGGGGCCCTGCGCGGTGCGGGCGACACGCGCTTCCCGCTGGTGGTGGTGCTGGCGGGCATGCTGGTGGTGCGCAGCTCGCTGGCCGGGCTGGCGGCCTGGTGGGGCCTGTCCGTGGGCTGGGTGTTCGCCGCCCTGATCGGCGACTACACGGTGAAGGCGCTGCTGCTGACCGGCCGCTTCCGATCGGGTCGCTGGCAGCACGCCGTCCGCTAGGGGAGCGGCGGTGGCCGCGCGCAGATCTTCGGCCTCGCGGCGGGCGCAGTCGCAATGCTCGTTCAACCGCTCGACTGCCTGCGTTCGGAGCCGGCGCGCAAGCCCAGCGAGAACGGGTCGGCGCCGACCCGGGCTTCCTGCCGAGCTCCGCCTTTCCAACACAAACGAGCACGCCCGTGCGACGATCTCTGGCGAGGGTCGGCCGTCAGCGACCGCAGCCGAAGGAGGTAGCGCTCGCCAACGATGCTCCGGGTTCTGATCGCACTCGTCGCGCTCCCGATCGTCGCAGTCGCGCTCTACCTCGCCGTGCTGTTCTGGAACGGCGGGCGCGCCGATTTTCCCCCGGAAGCCGAGCCCGTCGACGAGGCTCGCCCGGAAGCGGTCGTCCGCGCCGCAGTGGCGCGCCAGGCGGCACGTCGCGCCCTCGTCGAGCGCGCGGACGCAAGTCAGATTCTGTTCGGGGATCTCCACGTCCACACGGTCTACTCCGCAGACGCCCACCTCCAGTCGGTCCGGATCCGGGATCGCATCAGCCCCAACCCTCCGGCGGACGCATGCGATTTCGCGCGCTTCTGCTCCCAGCTCGACTTCTGGTCGATCAACGACCACGCGGAGAGCCTGACTCCCGACCTGTGGTCGCGCACCGTCGAGGCCGTCCGGCAGTGCAACGCGTCCGCGGGTGATCCGGCGAACCCCGATCTCGTGAGCTTCCTCGGCTGGGAGTGGTCCCACCGAGGGTCGCCCGAAGAGCACTACGGACACAAGAACGTGGTGCTCCGCGACATCGAGGATGGACGGATCCCCACCCGTCCGATCGCCTCTGCGCCAGGCGCTCCTGCCATGTTCCTGTCGATGGGCGTCGTTGCGCCGCTGGTCCGCGGAGACCTCGACGAGTGGGCGGCGTTCCATCGCTATGCGCGCGATGTGCTGGCTGTCGAGGACTGTCCCTCGGGCCCGGGGGTCCGCGACCTCTCCACGGACTGCCGAGAGTCTGCGACGACGCCGACCGAGTTGTTCGCAAAGCTCGCAGACTGGGACCTCCCGGCGATCGTGATCCCGCACGGCCTCGCCTGGGGCATGACGAACCCGCCCCACGCCGATCTCAAGTACCAGATCGAGCAGCACGACCCGCGCTGGCAGCGGCTGCTCGAGGTCTACTCGGGCCACGGCAACTCGGAGGTCTATCGCGAGGTCGCGTGGCCGCGCGAAGAAGCCGAGGGGTGGACCTGCCCCGCCGGCAGCAGCGACTTCGAGCCCTGCTGCGCGCGCGCCGCCGAGCTCGCGCGCGAGCGCTGCGAGGACGGCGATCGCGACGCATGCGACCAGACGGTTGCCGACGCACGCGAGCGCGCCGCCGACAACGGGGGCGGCCTGCTGTCACCGGTCTCTGCGGTGGCGGGTACGACCGTCGAGGACTGGGGCGACTGCAACCAGCTCCGGGACGCCTTTCTCCCCGCATACAGCTACCGCCCGCGCCAGAGTGCGCAGTACGCCGCCGCGCTCGCAACCGATGCGGACGGCAACGCAACCGATGCTCGGCTTCGTTGGGGGCTGATCGGATCGAGCGACAACCATCGCTCGCGCCCCGGCACTGGCTACGCCGAGATCTCGCGCGAGATCATGACCGACGGTGTCCCCTATCCACTGCCCGACGGTGCGCTCGATCCTCGTCGCGCATCCTTCTTCTACACGGGTGGTCTTGCCGCGGTGCATTCCGCTTCGCGGGACCGCGAGTCGATCTTCGAAGCGCTGCGGGAGCGCCGCGTCTATGCGACCTCTGGCGACCGCATCCTGCTGTGGTTCGATCTCCTGCATCCGGACGGGTCGCGTCGCGCGATGGGATCCGAGGTGTCACTCGACTCGACCCCACGCTTCGAGGTCCGCGCGGTCGGCGACTGGGAGCGTCGTCCCGGCTGTCCGGACTTCGTGCACGACGCACTCACCGCGGAGCGGATCGCGAGCCTCTGCCAGGGGAGCTGCTACCACCCGTCGGAGATCCGGCGGCGCATCACCCGGATCGAGGTCGTGCGCGTGCGCACGCAGCGCGAGCGCGGCGAGCCAGTGGCCCCGCTGATCGAGGACCCCTGGCAGGTTCACGAATGCGAGCCGTCGCGCGAAGGATGCCGGGCGACGTTCGAGGACGCGGACTTCCTCCGCGATGGCCGCGAAACGATCTACTACGTCCGCGCGATCCAGGAGCCCTCGCTCGCCGTCAACGGAGATCCCCTCCGCTGCGAGCGCGACGAGACGGGATCGTGCGTTCGTTCGCGCCCGTGCGAACGCGGGCCCGACGGGTTGCCCGACGATTGCCTTGCGGAGGTCGAGGAGCGCGCCTGGTCGTCGCCGATCTTCCTCGATGTGCTCGCCGAACGCTGAGCCAGCGCCACGAGCGCATTCTCGGCCATCGGCCCCAGATTCCCGATCATGCACCTCGCGGGTCAGGTCCAGCTTCCGAGCTGCGTTGGCGCGTCGAGGGCTCGCGCGAGCGCCTCGAGGAAGCGCTCGCGCGGCCACTCCCGCGCTCCGAGGCGCGCGAGGTGATCGGTGTGCAGCTGGCAGTCGATGAAGTCGAAGCCCCAGGCCTCGGTGCGCTGGGCCAGCGCGACGAAGGCGACCTTCGAGGCATCGGCTCGGTGCGCGAACATCGACTCGCCGAAGAAGGCCCGCCCCAGCGACAGGCCATAGCAACCCCCGACGAGCTCCCCGTCCTCGTAGGCTTCCGCCGAGTGGGCGAAGCCGAGCGCGTGCAGCTCGCAGTAGGCGTCGATCATCTCCGGCGTGATCCAGGTTCCGTCCTGGCCGGGCCGAGGCGTCGCGCTGCAGGCGCGGATCACAGCCGCGAAGTCCGTGTCGAAGCGCAGCTCGTAACGACCCGAATCGATGCGGCGGCGCAGCGAGCGCGCGACGTGCACCTCGCCAGGCGACAACACCATGCGCGGGTCGGGCGAGAACCACAGGATGGGCGGCTCGTTGAACCAGGGGAAGATGCCGCTCGCGTAGGCGGACAGCAGACGATCGGCGGACAGGTCACCGCCCCACGCGAGCAAGCCTTCGGCGGGCGCATCGCGCGGATCTGGGAAGGGCTGCGCGCGCACGAGGCTGCGCAGCATGTCGGCGAGATCGACTTCCCGAAGTTTCTTCACGAAACCGCGAAGCCCCGCGCCTCCTCGCTCCAGCGCGGTGCCTGGGCGATCGCCGGCAGCACCTGCTCGGGCTCGTCCACCACCTGCCACATCGGACGGTGCTGCTCGCTCATGAAGCGCTCGGCGATGCAGCGGTCGAGCAGCTCGATCCAGGGATCGAAGAAGCGCCGCGTGTTCACCACGACGATCGGGCCGGCGTAGAGCCCGAGGCGTTTGAACGTGATGGCCTCCATCAGCTCCTCGAGCGTGCCGCAGCCACCGGGCAGGGCGACGACCGCATCCGCCGCATCGAGCATCCGGCGCTGGCGCTCGCGCAGATCCTCGACGAGATCGAGCTGGCTGATTCGGTCGTGACCCCATTCGAGATCGCGCATGAACTGGGGCAACACGCCGTGGACGCGGCCGCCCGCCTGCAACGCACCGTCGGCGAGCGCCCCCATCGAGCCGTGGCCGCCGCCACCGTAGACGACCCCGACGCCGGCGCGCGCCAACTCACCGCCGAGGCGATCCGCGGCGACGTAGTAGGCCGGGTCACAGCTGCGGCTCGATGCACAGAACACCAGGACTTGGCGGAGCTTCAACGCGCGTGCCCTCCGGTCGACGATGGCGACGACCGAGGGTAGCGAGTGGTGGGCAAGCTCCGGAGCGCGCGCCCGCCGGGGCAGCGCGAAAACCAAACGCCGGTTGCCGCGGCTCGCTCCCGAGCTACCCTGACGGTCCAGGTTCGAACAACAGGGATGATTTCAGGCGCTTGCAGGCCCTCGGACCTCCGCTTCCCCGCAAGGGGACGGTTTCCGAACCCGCGGAACCGACGTGCTAAGCGCCAATGTCGACAGCGAGAGCTGCGAGAGCGAGAGCATCATGAGTGAGCGCTCCGGTGACGGGGAGTCGCGCGGCAAGACACCGTCGGGTCCGTCGACGCGTTCGGTGCACGGCGGCGAGCGCCAGCACCGCGATTCCCACGCCGTCACGACCCCCATCCACCAGACGTCCACCTTCTGGTTCGAGGGCTCGCAGGAGGTCATCGATTACAACGAGGGCCGCAATCCGCGCGACGAGTACGGGCGCTACGGCAACCCGACCTGGCGCGCGGTGGAGCGCAAGCTGTCCGAGCTCGAGGGCGCCGAGGAGAGCGTGCTGTTCGCCTCGGGCATGTGCGCCGCCACCACGACCTTCCTGGCACTGCTGCCAGCGGGCAGCCATCTCGTGGTGACCAGCGATTGCTACCGCCGCACGCGGCAGTTCATCCAGGAGTACCTCGGGCGCATGGGTGTCGAGACCACGGTGATCGAGCCGAGCGATACGCAGAAGCTCGCGGCGACGCTGCGCGACGACACCGCGGTGTTCTTCACCGAATCGCCGACCAACCCGTATCTGCGCGTGATCGACGTCGAGCAGGCCGTTGCGGTCGCACACGAACGCGATGTCAAGGTGGTGATCGACACGACCTTCGCGTCGCCCGTGAACCACCGACCGCTCGAGCAGGGTGCTGACCTCGTGCTGCACAGCGCCACCAAGTACCTGGGTGGGCACAACGATCTGCTGGCTGGAACCGTCTCGGGCAGCTCCGAGATCATCGGACCGATCCGCAACGCGGTGGGCGTGCTCGGCGGCGTGATCGACAGCCACGCCGCCTGGCTGCTGCTGCGCGGTCTCAAGACCCTGGCGCTCCGCATGGAGCGTCACAACGCAAACGGTCAGGCGCTGGCGGAATGGCTCGAAGGCCACGCCAAGGTGCGGCGCGTCGTCTACCCGGGTTTGCCGAGCCACCCCGACTACGAGGCCGCCAAGCGGCAAATGCAGGGCTTCGGGGGCGTCGTGACGTTCGAGCTCGACACGGATCTCGAAGGCGCGAAGCGCTTCATCGACTCGCTCGAGCTGCCCTACCAGGCGCCGAGCCTCGGCGGGGTCGAGTCGCTGGTGGAGCTGCCGATCACCATGTCGTACTGGGACATCCCGCCGGCGGAGCGGCTCGCCATGGGCATCACCGACTCGCTCGTGCGCTTCTCGACGGGCGTCGAGGACATCGAGGACCTGCTGCGCGACATCGGCCAGGCGCTCGACCGGGTCTGACGGGGCACACCTGCCTCGCGTGACGGCATGCGGGCTAGCATCGTCCCGTGGCCGACCGATCCCCCAAACATCCCCCCAAAGGCCCCGCCAAACGTCCCCCCAAAGGCCCCGCCGAACGCGCGGCCGAGCAGCTCTCGCTGGCACAGGCGACGAGCGAGGTCGGCGTCGACAGCTCGCTCGCCGGCCAGATCGAGCGGGTCACGTTCCACCGGCCCGAGGGCGGCTTCTGCGTGCTGCGCGTGCGCGTGTCCGATCGGCGCGAACTCGTCACGGTCATCGGCAACACGCCGAGCGTGTCGGCGGGCGAGGGCATTCGCGCCGAGGGGCGCTTCGAGCGCGATCCGCGACACGGCCTGCAGTTCAAGGCCCGCGAGCTTGCGGTCGCCCCCCCGTCGACGCGCGAAGGGATCGAGAAGTACCTGGCTTCGGGCGCCGTGCACGGCGTCGGACCGGAGCTCGCGCGGCGGCTGGTCGGCGCCTTCGGCGAGCGCGTGTTCGACGTGGTCGAGCGCGCTCCGCACCAGCTGCGCGACGTCGAGGGCGTGGGAGCCAAGCGCGCCCAGAGCATCGCGCGCGCGTTTCGCACCCAGAGCCGCGTGCGAGAGCTGATGCTGTTCCTCCACTCCCACGGCCTCGGCACGGCGCGGGCCGCGCGCATCCACCGCCGCTACGGCGAGCGCGCGGTCGAGCAGATCCGCGAGGATCCGTACTGCCTGGCACGCGACATCCGCGGCATCGGCTTCGCCACGGCCGACGGGCTCGCGCGCCAGCTCGGCATCGCGCCGGAGGCCCGCATCCGCCTGCGCGCCGGGCTCCACCACGTGCTCGATCAAGCCGCCTCCGACGGGCACTGTGGCCTGCCCGAGCAAGAGCTGCTCCGCCAAGCATGCGAGCTGCTCGCTGGCAACGATGCCGCACTGCACGAGGCACTCGAATCCGAAATCACCGCCGAGCAGCTGGTGCGCGACTCGCTCGGGGACGACCGGGCGATCTTCGTGCCACGGCTCCACCGCGCCGAACGCGAGGCCGCGGCCCGGCTGCGCGCGCTCGCGGAGACCGCGCTGCCGTGGCCCGACATCGATCCCGAACGCGCGATGGGCTGGGCAGAGGCAGAGCTCGGCGTCGAGCTCGCGCGCAGCCAGCGCGAAGCCGTCGCCGCGGTGCTGGGCGCCAAGGTGGCGGTGCTGACGGGCGGTCCGGGCGTCGGCAAGACGACCCTGATGCGCACACTGCTGGCAATCCTGCGCGCCAAGCAAGTCCGCGTCGAGCTCGCAGCGCCGACGGGTCGCGCGGCGCGCAGGCTGGCCGACGCGACGGGCCTCGCGGCACGCACACTCCATCGGCTGCTCGAGGTCGACCCGTCGGCACGCGGCGGCTTCCGCCGCGGCGTCGAGCTGCCGCTCGATTGCGACCTGGTCGTGGTCGACGAGGCCTCGATGGTCGACGTCATGCTGTTTGCCGCACTCCTGCGCGCGATCCCACGCCACGCGGCCCTGCTCCTGGTCGGTGATGCCGATCAACTTCCTTCCGTCGGCCCGGGCCGCGTGCTGGCCGACGTGATCGACTCGGGAGCCGTCACAGCCGTCCGGCTGGTCGAAGTGTTTCGGCAGGCCGAGCAGAGCGGCATCATCCGCGCCGCCCACGCGATCCACGCCGGGCGCACGCCTGAACTCGGACGCGACGAGGCGACCGACTTCTTCTTCATCGAGGCGGGCGAGCCCGAGCGAGCGGCCGAGCTGGTGCTCACGGTCGTGCGCGAACGCATCCCGCGCCGCTTCGGTCTGGATCCGCTGCGCGACGTGCAGGTACTGACGCCGATGCACCGAGGCGTCGTCGGCACCGAAAACCTCAACGCGCTGCTGCAACGCGAGCTCAACCCAGGAGCCACCGAGAGCGCGTCGCTCTCGCACGCCGGGTACGCCTTCGCTCAGGGCGACAAGGTGATGCAGACCGAGAATGACTACGACAAGGATGTCTTCAACGGCGACCTGGGAAAGGTCGAGCGAGTCGATCCCGACGAAGGAACGCTACAGGTCGCTTTCGACGGCCGCAGCCTCGAGTACGAGCGCAGCGAGCTCGACTCTCTCGCCCTCGCCTACGCGATCACGGTTCACAAGTCGCAAGGATCGGAGTACCCGGCCGTCGTGCTGGCACTGTCGACACAGCACTACCCTATGCTCGAGCGGCGCCTTGCGTACACGGCCATCACACGGGGCAAGCAGCTCGTCGTCGTGGTGGGCCAGCAGCGAGCGCTCGAGATCGCACTGCGCCGCGACGAGGAACGTCAGAGGCACTCGAAGCTCGCGGAGTGGCTGCGAGCACCGAAAGCCCTCTAGCATCCGGCAACGCTCGCCGACTCAATCGACCCTGGAGGATTCCCCGTGCTCAAGACCCTCTCGCGACTCGCGCTCTGCGGACTGCTCACCGCCCTCATCGGACCCGCGATCGCCGAACCCGACGCCGAACCCGACGCGGCGCGCGAGCTGCCCGAGGTCCACGTCTACAAGACCCCGACCTGCGGATGCTGCGGCAAGTGGGTCGAGCACCTGCGCGCGCACGGCTTCCCGGTGCGCACGACCGACCTGCCGAGGCTCGACTCGGTGAAGCAGCAAAACGGCATCCCGCGCGGGCTGTCGTCGTGCCACACGGCGATCGTCGGCTCCTACGTGATCGAAGGCCACGTCCCGGCAGGCGACATCGCCCGCCTGCTCGAAGAGAAGCCGGCCGTCAGCGGTCTCGCCGTCCCGCGCATGCCGCGCGGCTCGCCTGGGATGGAGGGTCCGAATCCCGTTCGCTACCGCGTGCTCGCCTTCGACTCCGACGCGAACATCACGACCTTCGCGACCCACGGCCCTTGACGACTCGCCGACCCGGCTAGAGCAGCCAGCCCTCGCGCGGCGATTCGCTCTCGAGTGCGAGCAGCCGTGCCTTGAGCTCGAGGCCGCCGGCGTAGCCCTGCAGCTTGCCTCTCGCCCCGACGATGCGGTGGCACGGGATCACGATCGGCAGCGGGTTCGCGCCGTTGGCGGCGCCGACCGCGCGCTGCGCCTTGGGCCGACCGATTCGCGCGCCGATCTCGGAGTAGCTCGCGGTCTGGCCGAACGGAACGCGTGCCACCTCCTGGTAGACCGCTAGCTGGAAGTCCGTGCCTCGCAGATCGAGCTCGAGGTCGAATGTCTTGCGCTTGCCCTCGCTGAACTCGACCAGCTGTCCTGCGGCGGCGCGGTTGGGCGCATAGCCCTCGCGCAGGCTGGCCGCGCGCGCGTTGGTCTTCATCCACCCGGCGAGACCGCGACCGCTTGCATTGGGGAGCTCGATGTAGACGAGACCGAGGCTCGACGAGACCGTGCGCAGCCGACCCATCGCGGTCTCGACATCGGCGAAATGGAGGATCTCCATTGGCATTCCAGGATACCGCCTGTCAGACATCGTCGTCCCGGATCTCGAGCCGTTTCATCATCTTCTGAAGCGACTGGCGGGGGATGCCGAGGCGCTCGGCCGCCCGGGTCTTGGAGCCGCTTGCGCGCAGGGACTCGAGGATCATCTGCGCCTTGAGGCGATCGACTGCACGGTTCATGTCCCAGTCGGCGATCGACTCGGCGTCGCCGCTGGCCAGACCTCCCGCCGGGCCCGTGCCGCGCAGCTCGGCCGACAGCATCTCGGCGGCAATCACCTCGGCGTCTACCGCCGACAGGGCCACCGCACGCTCGATCTCGTTCTCGAGCTGGCGGACATTGCCGGGCCACGGGGCCGCTACCAGCCGATCCATCGCCGCATTGGTGAAGCCGCGAAGCTTCCGACCGACCCGCTCGTTGGCGATGTCGAGGAAGTGGTGCGCCAGCGACGGCACGTCCTCGCGCCGCTCGCGCAGCGGAGGCAGTGGGATCTCGACCACGCGAAGCCGATAGAACAGGTCCTCGCGGAAACGTCCTTCCTCGACATCGTGCTTGAGATCCCGGTTGGTCGCGGCGATGACGCGCACGTCGACATGGCGCGTCTCGGACGAGCCGAGTGGGCGGATCTCGCCATCCTGCAGCACCCGCAGCAGGCGCACCTGCATTCCGGGCTCCGTCTCGCCGACCTCGTCGAGGAAAATCGTGCCACGGTGAGCGACCTCGAACAGGCCCTTCTTGTCCTCGAGCGCCCCCGTGAAGGCGCCCCGCTTGTGGCCGAACAGCTCGCTCTCGAGCAGCGTGTCGGGCAGTGCGCCGCAGTTCTGGGCCACGAACCGGCTGGCCTTGCGCCGACCACCGTAGTGGATGGCGCGCGCGATCATGTCCTTGCCCGTGCCCGTCTCACCGGTCAGCAGCACGGTCGTCGCGGTCTCCGCGACCTTCTCGGTCACGTCGAACACCCGTTGCATCGCCCGGCTGTCGCCGATGATGCCCTCGACGCTGTAGCGCCGCTCGACCTCGCGCCGGAGGTAGACGTTCTCCGCCCGCAGTCGCTCCATCGCCTCGGCGAGCTGCGCGCGGAGCTTCTCGTTCTTCCAGCCGAGCTCGTAGGTCTCGAGTGCACGCTGCACGTTGAGGCGCAGCTCGTCGGGCTCCCACGGCTTGGGGATATAACGGTAGATGCGGCTCTCGTTGATCGCGCGCACCAGCGACGGCATGTCGGCGTAGCCGGTGAGCATCATCCGAATCGCCGCCGGGTTTCGCTCGCTGACCTGCTCGAGGAACTCGACACCGCTCATCTCGGGCATCACCTGGTCGGCAATGATGCAGGCGATTTCCTCACGCTCGAGAATCCGGAGCCCCTGCTCTCCGCTCTCCGCGGTGAAGATCCGGTACTCCGACCCCAGCGTCAGTTCGAGGGACTCGCGAATCGCGGGCTCGTCGTCGACGATCAGGACGCCGTACGGCTCCCTGGCTGCAGCGGGCTCGTCGCTCATGGGCGATGGAGCATAGCGATGGAACCACTGGTCGCTCGCCCGTTGACCGCGGGGTGGACTCGCCGACGAAATGCGAAGGGCCGGCGGGTAGTACCCGCCGGCCCCATACGCTCTTCGTCGAGCTGACTAACGACGGCCGCGCTTTGCCGTACGGCTCCGCGTGGTCTTGCTGGTGGTGCGACGTGCAGTGGCACGCCGTGTCTTCGGCTTGGCCTTGGCCTTGCCCGTGCGGCGCTTGCTGCCGGGCTTCGCCATCTTCACTCGCGCGACGTCTCCATCCTTGTCGATGAAGTAGAGCCAACCCGTCTCGCGCTCGACGCCAGCCTTGGCGATGCGCTCCTTCTTGCCGCGCTTCTGCTTGCCGCCTCCGCGCTGCGCAGGAACACGGCTCACATCTCCTCGCTTGTCGAGAAAGTAGAGAAAGCCGTACTCACGTTCGACACCGGTCTTTGCGATCTTGGTGGCCATCGATGCCCCCCTCTTTTCAGTCCGCGTCTGCGGACGCCCCCATTTCCGTGTGCACCTAGCACACGGCCAAAAGCCAAAAGCCAAATCTGTCGTCGGAGGAAGCGGGTCGAGGAACGGGGATTCATGGATCCCTCACCCCACTGTCGTCGAATGATCGCGCGCTTCCCGACGGTGTCAACGCTTTTTCGAAGACTTGCCCGTCGGGCTGCGAGATCGTTCCCGTCGCTGGAGGCGCTCGCTAGCGCTTCGCCCGGTGCTCGGCGACGGCGATCTCGACGCGTTCGAGCACGGTCGCCTCGAGACGGACCCCCTCGATCGCGTCGATCTCCTGGAGGCAGGTCGGACTGGTCACATTGATCTCGGTCAGCAGGCCGCCGATCACGTCGATCCCGACGAAGAACAGCCCTTCGCGCTTCAGCACGGGTCCGAGGCGCTCGACGATGCGCCGATCGGCCTCATCGAGGACGCCACGGGCCCCGGAGCCTCCGACGTGGAGATTCGCTCGCACATCGCCGGCGGCGGGGACCCTCAGCAGGGCCCCGAGCGGCTCGCCATCGAGGAGCAGAATGCGCTTGTCGCCCTCCCAGACCGCCGGGAGAAAGCGCTGAGCCATGGCTCGCACCGTGCCGAAGCGAGTCGACTGCTCCAGGATCGAGTTGAGGTTGCGGTCCTGGCTGCCGGTGTGGAAAACCCCCTCGCCACCCCGGCCATCGAGTGGCTTGACGATCATCTCGCCGCCCATTTTCTCCATGAATTCGATGAGTTCCGAGGCTCGACGCGACACCAGCGTGGGCGGCATCAGGTCGGCGAAGTGAGTGGCGAAGAGCTTCTCGTTGTAGGCCAGGATGCTTGCGGGGCGATTCACCACCAATGTCTTGTGGCACAGCCCGAGAATCTGCGTGGCGATCGCGTAGGCGGCGTCGACCGGCGGATCGGTGCGTTGCCAGGCGAGGTCGACGCTGTCATCGAGCAGGAGCCGCTCCTCGGGCCCCAGAGCGACGTGATTGCCGCGCTCGCGCCGCAGCTCGACCGGCCTGACGAGCGCGCTGGCAAGGCCATCGGTCACACCGAGATCTCTCGGATCGACGTAGAGAACCCGATGCCCGCGCCGCTGCGCCTCGAGCATCAACGCAAAAGTGGTGTCCTCATCGATGTTTATGGCCTCGATGGGGTCCATCACGAAGGCGATCTGGAGGGGCGGGGACATGGCACATTTCTGCCGATTGGCGATCTAGAGATGCGGAGCACCTGCCGATGAGTGACTGATGCCGGACGACCTCCGGTGGTGTCCCAATGGAGGACAGCAGGGCCGACCCTAGCCGTAGCGCACTGCGCGGCTACTCGGCTACGGTTCGGTAACTACTGGAGTTTTCATGGTTTTCCGAGCGCGAAGGGGAGTCCGGATCCTGCTCGCTGCCTTGGCCGTGGGGGCGGCCTGTGTGGTTGGGGCCGCCGGAGCGTTCTATTTCCTGTTCGTGCGGGACCTGCCGACCCTCGAGACGATCGAGGACTACCGACCGGCGGTCGTGACCGAGGTGCTCGATCGCAACGGTCAGCTGATCGCCGAGTTCGCGGTCGAACGTCGCCGCCCCGTTGCGATCGAAGAGATCCCCGAGATCACCCGCCTCGCGTTCGTGGCCTCCGAAGATGGCGCCTTCTTCGAGCACAAGGGCCTCGACTACATGTCGATCCTGCGCGCCGCGATCGCCGTTGCGAAGGCCGGCGGCGAGCGCGTACAGGGCGCCAGCACCATCACCCAGCAGATGGTCAAGACCCTGCTGCTCACTCCGGAGAAGACCTATACGCGCAAGATCCGCGAGGCCGTGCTGGCGCTGCGCGTCGAACGCAACCTGAACAAGGACGAGATCCTCTACCTCTACCTGAATCAGATCTACCTGGGAAACGGCGCCTACGGCATTGGCGAGGCGGCGCGCACCTACTTCAACAAGACGGTGCAGGAGCTCACCATCTCGGAGAGCGCGCTGCTCGCGGGACTGCCGCAGCGCCCGTCGCAGTACTCGCCCTTCCGCAATCCCGAACTCGCCGAGACGCGGCGTCGCTATGTACTCGGCCGCATGCTCGACGACGGCATGCTGAGCGAAGCACAGTACGAAGCCGAGCTCGACAATCCACCCGAGCTCGACGGACCGGATCTCGATCACTTCGCCAAGGCTGCCTACTTCACCGAGCTCGTCCGCCGCTACCTGTATGAGCGCGTCGGCGGCGATCGGGTTCTGCGCGGCGGCCTGCGCGTCGAGACCTCCCTGGATATCGAGCTGCAGACGGCGGCCGTCGATGCGCTGCGCAGCGGGCTCCAGGCTCACGATCGTCGCCAGGGCTACCGGGGGCCACTGCGCCGGGTCCAGCGAGACGAGATGGAGACCGAGATCGCCGCGCTCGGCGAGGCGAACGGTCTGCCGCTGCTGCCACCCGAACTCGACCCCGCTGCGGAAGACGAAGCGGCGCACCAGCTGGCGGCGCCAGCCGATCGCGCGTCGACGCCGCACGGCGACACCGAGAGCGCCGCGGCGTCGCCCAGCGCGGAGCTGGTCCTGGGACGAGGCGGCGACGAAGAGGATGAGCCCCTCGAGAGCGTGGCCTTCGACACGCCCTATGAAGGCGTGGTCGTTGCGCTCGACATCCGGGAGGAGATCGCGCGCATCGCCCTCGCTCCCGACGTCGAGGGCCTGGTTCGAGTTGCAGACATCGCCTGGGCCCGCAAGCCGAACCCGGAGACGCGCGGTCGCCCGGTCGACCGCATCGCCGAAGTGTTCGCGGTCGGCGACGTCGCGAGGTTCGTCCGCGTGCCCGATCACCAGGACGCGACGACCGATCCCGATGAGGAGACCCAGGATCCCGAAGAGCCGGTTGCGGCAACGCCGCCGCGATTGGTGCTGCACCAGGAACCCTTCGTGCAGGGCTCGCTGCTCTCGATCGAGAACCGTTCGGGCGACATCCTGGCCCTGGTCGGCGGCTACGACTACGAGTCGAGCGAGTTCGACCGCGTGACCCAGGCACAGCGCCAACCCGGATCGGCGTTCAAGCCGTTCATCTACGGGGCCGCCGTCTCGAAGGGCTACACACCCGTTACCGAGCTGATCGACCGGCCCAACGTGTACCAGGATCCGATCAGCGGCTGGAAGTACAAGCCGCGCAACTACGGTCGCAAGTTCTATGGTCCGATCTCGATGCGCAGGGCGCTCGCGAAGTCGGTGAACAACGCCACGGTCCACCTATTCCGCGATGTCGGCGTTGACTACGTGATCGACTACGCCCGGCGCCTGGGGATCGAGTCCCCGTTGTCGCGTGATCTGTCGCTGGCGCTCGGGTCGAGCGAGGTGACACTGCTGGAGTTGACGCGCGCCTACGCGATCTTCCCGAACGGTGGCAAGCGCGTGATCCCGCGCTTCATCACGCGCGTGACCGACCCCAGCGGCGAGGTGCTGCTCGAGGACTTACCGCTCGGCGAGGTACCCCCGCCCGTGTTGAAGTCGCTCGCGGATTCAGCTGACGACGCCCTGGCGGCTGAACTCGAACCCTACCCGGACGGCGAGATCCTGCCCACCGACCGAGTGATCAGCGAGGCCGAAGCCTTCCTGATGACGGACCTGCTGAAGGCCGTCGTGAGAGAGGGCACCGGCCGCGGCGTGCTCCGGCTCGGCGGCTATCTCGCCGGCAAGACCGGCACCACCAACGAGCAGGCCGACGCCTGGTTCATGGGCTTCTCGTCCGATGTCACGACCGGCGTCTGGGTCGGTCACGATCAGGTGCGCGCACTCGGCTTCGGCGAGACGGGGGCTGGCGCGGCCTTGCCGATCTGGCGCGACTACATGCGCGAGGCGCTGCAACGCTATCCGGTGCGCGACTTCCTCGAGCCCGAGGGGATCGTCTCGGTCCGGGTGGATCCCGAGACGGGGCTGCTCGCGAGCGCGACGACGGCCAGAGCCTACTTCCAGCCCTTCCTCGAAGGCAGCGAGCCCACCGAACGCGCCACCGAGCGCAGTACCCAGCAGGACGCTGCCCGATTGCTGCGCTCCGACGCCTTCTAGCTCGCCGCCCCGTCGGATTCGGTGGGATTCGCTGGCAAACGCCAGTCCAGCTTGCTTGAGGCCCGAAAAGCTGCGGTGTTATCCTCCGGGTAGGCCTTGGAGGAAGACCTTGATGCGCAAACGCTCGAACGTGCTGCTGCGGAGCCTGCTGCTCGTCGTGCCGCTGGTGTCGAACCCGGGCGCGGCCCTGGCCGACGCAGCCGATGACATTCCGGCGGCGGAGTACGCGGGCGGCACGGAAGACGGGGAACCGGAAGCCGCTTCGAAGAGCGAGCGGATGGATGCGCTCTCCGACGTAAGCTGGGGCGACGTACCGCCGCGCTCTTGGCCTGAAGGTTCGCCGCTCGACGTCGCCGCCAGCTCGCTTCAGGGACTGGTGCTCTGGATTGTCCTTCTTCCCGATGAGTTGCTGGGAATCGATCGATCGCCCGTCACCCTCAACCGGATGGGCGACCTCGTGGTCCTTCGTCCGCTCACAGTCGGGTTCGCGGCACTGGGCGCTGTGACGTACGGCATCGCCGCCGGACCGACTCTCATCGTGAATCCCGACGCCGAGAAGAAACTGCGCGAGCAGCTACTGTACGACCCCTACCGCTTCATTCGCGACCGCCCGCTCGGCGAGCCGATGCCAGACACCGAGGGGTCAGTAGCCGCACCGGTAGACGCCCACGTCATGCCGCTAACCGGTGGCCGGATTGGGACCGGCTCCTCCCGAAGCCCGCTCGCGAATCCCGACGACGAGCTACGCGCGCAACGGCTGTACCACCCCTGGCGCTTCATTGACGAGGTGCCGCCCAGTGAGACGATTCCAGCTGGAGTTCTCGGGGTGGCGCCAGCACCCGCAGACGCAGAGGAAGCGCCGGCACCCGCAGACGTAGAGGAAGCGCCGGCACCCGCAGACGTAGAGGAAGCGCCGGCACCCGCAGACGTAGAG
>JAYZFK010000014.1:0-44040 GCA_036336835.1 Myxococcota bacterium
GGTTGCTGGCGGTGCAGCGCCGCGACCACCGGTTCGATCAGGGGGCCGGCCCGCTTGCCGAGTCGGCGCGCGATCTCGAGGGCGATGAACAGGTCCTGCCCGGAGCTCTCCAGCGCAGCGCGCAGCGGCGCGAGTTCGACCTTGGTGGGCCCACAGAGCGCCGCCAAGGCCATGCGCAGCGACCACGAGCCCCTCTCTTCCGCGAGCGCACGTTCGTATGCGCGGCGCCGCGCCTTGCCGCTCTTCAGCAGCTTCATTCGTTTGAGGATGCGGTCCTGGGCGCGCCGGAGGTCGTCGATCTCCTTGCGGTCGCGCGCTCCGACCTCGAGGCGCTTCTGGCGCTTGGCCTCGGTCGTCTCGGCGCGCTCCTCGATCGCGGCGTAAGCGTCGGCGAGCGCGTCGACCACCGCCGCCGAGTCGAGCCCTTCCAGCGTCTTGAAGGTCGGGTCGAGGGTCGCCGGGAGTTCACCCCGGTGCGCGGCGAGTCGCAGGGCGGCCTCGAACTGGTCGAGGATCTCCCCCTCGTCCTCCGCCAGCGGGAGGAGGCCGCAAAGAGAAGCGAGCAAGCACGTGAGGAGAGACATGTCTCAGCACCGTGACGACGCAGGGAAGGCGAGCCTCTCGATCATAGGCGCCCGGCTGGCAGCGGGCGAGATAGTCTGTCTCCCATGCCCCCGAGTCACCACACGCCCTGCGGGGAGTTCCGTCACGAGATTCCGCGGATCAAGAACTCCCGCTTCGTCGCCTCAGTCGCCCACGCGAGCTCGACGCAGACGGCGCGGGAGTTCGCGGAGAAGGTCTCGGCGGAGCTGTCGGACGCGCGCCACCACTGCTGGGCGTACCGCCTGGGTCCGGGTGGACGGGAGTACCGGTTCAGCGACGACGGGGAGCCCGGCGGCTCGGCTGGTCGGCCGATCCTGGCCCAGATCGAAGGGCACGCCGTCAGCGACGCGGTCGTGGTGGTGACGCGATGGTTCGGCGGAGTGAAGCTCGGGGTCGGCGGCTTGATGCGCGCGTACGGCGGCGCTGCCGGCGCGGCGCTCGATCACGCGCCGCTGAGAGTCGTCACGCCGATGTGCAAGTTCGCAGCGCGATTTCCATACGAACACGGCCGCGCGATACAGGCGCTGCTCAGCGCGCGGTCCGTTTCGCCGATCGACAGTGACTACGGAGCCGAGGTGCGGATGGTGTTCGAGGTGCCGGAGCAGGAGGCCGGGGAGTTCTGCAGCGCGCTGCGCGATCGCACCGCAGGTCGCGTCGTGATCGAGGAGCTGCCTCTCTGAATGATGGGGGGGCCCGTCGCGCTGGAGTCCGGGTATCGAGAGCTACACGCGCCGCGCACCTGAGCCGCCGCGTCCATCGGCGGCTCGTTCTACCTTCGCGTCAGGCATGCCATGATCGCCGCCGGCGCTTCACGCCTGGCGGGCCCGGAAACAGCGAGGTCGACGAGGAGCCTCGGCGAGGACGGCGTCCGCGGGTTACTGCGCGCGTCGCGCAGCGATGAAGGACCTCACGCACAGCGCGACGAAGACGAGGCACACGACGAACATCAACAGCTGCATGCTCGTTCCGAAGGCGCTTTCGGCTTCGCCGCTGAGCAGGGCGCCGATGTTGGGGAGGGAGCGCGATCCGGCGCCGCCGGCTCCCAGGACTCCGAGGACGACGGCGGCGTGCACGCACGCTTTTCGCCGTGACTCTCGAAGCGAGAGGGTGCCCAGCAACGCGATCGGCGTGCCGAAGAAGGCGGGGATCAGCGCGGTCACGCTGACGCGACCGCTGCCGAAGTACCCGATCAGTCCGATGACGATCAGCAGGACGCCGATGCCGATGGTGGTGCGAGCCATGGTCACTCTCTCTCTTCGATCGGCTGCTGCTCGATCGCCCCGATCATCGGGACGAAGCGAACGGACTCGAGCATCTCCTGCTCGAGCGAGCCGTCAGGGTTCTTGGTGTACCTCCGGAGCTCCTGGATCTCACCCTGAGCTCCGACCGGGATGCACAGCCGGCCGCCGGTCACCAGCTGCTCCGCCAGGGGAGCAGGCAGGGTCTCCGGAGCTGCCGTCACGATGATCGCGTCGAAGGGCGCCTGTTCGGGCCAGCCGTGATAGCCGTCTCCGATCCGGCACTGCACCGAATCGTAGCCGAGGCGGCGCAAGGTCTGCGCGGCGCGGCGTCCGAGTTCTTCGACGATTTCGATGGTCCAGACGTGCGGCGTGATCTCGGCCAGGACCGCGGCCTGATAGCCCGAGCCGGTTCCGATCTCGAGCACGCGGTCGCCCGGCTGCGGATCGACCAGCTCGGTCATGGAGGCAACGATGTAGGGCTGCGAGATCGTCTGGCGGTGGCCGATCGGGAGCGGGCGGTCGTCGTGGGCGCGCGCCGCGTCCCCGGCGGGAACGAAGCGATCTCGCGGGACTTCGCGCATCGCCGCCAGCACCCGCGGATCGCGCACCCCGCGCGCCTCGATCTGCTCTCGGACCATCCGGTCGCGAAGCGCCCCCGCGTCGATCGGCGAATCCACACGCGGGGCACATGCGGCAAGCGACGCCAGCAGCCCGACGGCCAGCGCGCAGGCGCAGGTGAGCGCCGCGCGCTCGATCTGGCAGCGGGTACGGTGGGGCAGGAGGTCGGCGCGCACGCGGTACCCGATCCGTTCGGTGGATGTCGAGAGCGTAACCTACACCCCCGGCGCAACTCCTCTCGCGTATCCTGCCCCGACCACCAACTGCGAGGAGATCCCCGGTGGAGGCCCGAGACCGCGATTCCGCCCGCGTCGTGGAGTGGCTGGAGGCCCACTTCGAGGGCCGGGTCGTCTCCATCGATCGCCAGCCGCGCTGGCGCCCGGTGTGGTTCGCCGACGTCGAGCGCGAGGGCGAGACACTCGCGCTGTGCGTGCGGGGCGACCGCAGCGACGCGCAGATCGGCTTCACGCTCGAGCACGAGATGCGCTTCCAGCAGCTGCTCGGGGAGCGGGGCATCCCCGTCTCGCGCGTCCACGGATGGATCGACGAACCGCGCGCCTACGTGATGGACCGCGTCGACGGCCGGCCCGACTTCGAGGGCACGTCCTCTGAGGACCGCCGAAGGGCGATGGACGACTACATCTCGATCCTCGCGCGCATCCACTCGCTCGAGCCCGAGCCCTTCGCTGACGCCGGAATCCTGCGCGCCCCCGAGCCCGCGCAATCCGGGCTGATCGGCATGCAGGCCTACGAGCAGGCGTATCGGCGCAGGAAGAAGCAGCCCGATCCCTTCCTCGAGTTCTGCCTCGGCTGGCTGGCGCGCAACCCGGTGGACACACGGAGCCGCGAAACCCCGATCGTCTGGGACTCGGGCCAGTTCCATCAACGAGACGGCCGCATCGTCGCCGTGCTCGACCTCGAGATCGGACACATCGGAGACCCGATGATGGACCTCGCGGGCTTCCGCATGCGCGACACCATCCTCGGCTTCGGCGATTTTGGCGAGCTCTACGATCGCTATGCGGAGATCACCGGCGAGCCGGTCGACATCGCGGCCATCCAGCACCACCACCTGGCCTTCACGCTGACCAACCAGCTCGCCTTCCACGCGGCGCTGGCCGACCCACCGGCCGAGTCGGACTTCATGACCAACCTGCAGTGGTGTAGCGAGACGAACCTGTTCGCTGTCGAAGCGCTGGCCGAGATCCTGGGCCTCGAGCTGCCCCCGGTCGAGATCCCGGAACCGCGCGAGTCGCCGATCGCCACCGCCCACCGCCACCTGGTGACGTCGCTGCGCGAGCTCGAGACGAGCGCTCCGAATACGCAGCACGCGGTGCGCATCCTGTTCCGACTGGCGCGCCACACCGCGCGCTTCGACGAGATCGGCGACGCCACCAGCCAGGCGGATCTCGACGATCTGGGCGAGCTGCTGGGCCGCCGGCCCGCGAGCTGGCAGGAAGGCGCCGCGGCGCGCGCGAGGTACGTGCAGGCGGACGGCGGGGTGCACGACGCCGAGCTGGCGCTGCTCTTCCACCGGAGGCTCACCCGCCTCAAGGCACTGCTCGGCCCGGCCGGCTCGGCGATGGCGCGCCACCTGCCGATCCAGCCGTTCTCGAAGCGCTCGGAGCCGCACACCACGGGCTCCGCCAGTGACCCCACACCCAGCGCATAGTCGGAGGCGCCGATGAACATCCTGCGAAGCGATCCGGTCGCGGCCATCAAGCGGCAACTCGACCACCCGGTGATCGACGGCGATGGCCATCTGATCGAATACCAACCGCTGGTGCGCGACTTCGTCGTCGAGCTCGCAGGCGAGGAAGTGGCCAAGCGCTTCGACCTGCTCGCGACCGGCGGACGGCTGGCTCGCCAGGTTCCGATCGAGAAACGGCGCGAGCTCGGCATGACGCGGTTCGCCTGGTGGGGGGTCCCGACACGCAACACACTCGACCGCGCGACGGCGATGCTTCCGCGACTCATGTACCAGCGACTCGACGAGCTGGGAATCGACTTCGCACTGCTCTACCCGACGTACGGGCTGACGGTCACCGCACTCGACGACGCGGAGGTGCGCTGCGCGATCGCGCGAGCCTACAACCGCTACTACGCCGAGGCCTATTCGGAGTACTCGGATCGCCTGGCACCGGTCGCGGCAATCCCGATGTTCACCCCGGAAGAGGCGATCGCCGAGCTCGATCACGCGGTCGGCGAGCTCGGGCTCAGGGCGGTGATGTTGTCCGGCGTCGTCCCGCGGCCCGTCCCCGGTGCCGAGGATGTGCGCGGCGCGAAGTGGATGGACACGCTGGCCCACGACAGCGACTACGACTACGACCCGGTGTGGCAGCGGTGTCTGGAGCTCGGCGTGTCGCCGACCTTCCACGCGAGCGGGCAAGGCGTGGGCTCACGCGTCTCACGCACCAGCTACGTGTACAACCACATCGGCAACTTTGCCTGGGCGGGCGAAGCGGCGTGTCGCTCGCTCTTCCTGGGCGGCGTGCCCAAGCGCTTTCCCGGGCTGCGCTTCGCCTTTCTCGAAGGCGGCGTCGCCTGGGCGACCAACCTGTACTCGGACATTCTCGGCCACTACGCCAAGCGCGGCGGCTCGGCCGTCAGCCAATACGACCCGGAGGCGCTCGATCGTGCACTGATCGAGAAGCTGATGCGCGAGCACGGCTCGGCGGCGGTGGTCGATCGGATCGACCGCCTCGACGAGGCGCTGCTGATGTTGAGCGACCCGGAGGAGGACCGCAGCACACTCGACGAGTTCGCCGACAGCGGCGTCGCCGACGCCGAGGACATCCGCGAGGTGTTCGAGCGGCAGTTCTTCTTCGGCTGCGAGGCTGACGACCCGATGAACGCGATCGCCTTCGATCGAGACAAGACGCCGCTGCGAGCGCGCATGAACGCGATCTTCGCGAGCGACATCGGACACTGGGACGTGCCCGACTTCCGCGAGGTCCTGCCCGAGGCCTGGGAGCTCGTCGAGCACGGTCACATGGACGCCGATGATTTCCGCGCGTTCACCTGCGACAACGTGGCCGAGCTGCTCACCGCCACCAACCCCGACTTCTTTGCCGGAACGGTGGTGGCCGACTCGCTGAGCTAGTCAGTCGACGTCCTCGACCTGCGCTTCGATGCGGGCGATCTCGGCGCGCTCTTCGTCGGTGATCGGCAGGTAGATCGTCGTGATCCCGTATGGCGCGTCCTTGCCCAGGCCCTGGCGCAACAGGACGACGACCTTCGTCTTGTCCGCGATCAGCTTCTCGAGCTGACCCGGCACCCACGTGGCATCCTCGGTGTCGTTGAGCATCTTGCCCGTGAAGTTTGCCCGGACCTGGGTGACGGTCATGCGGCCACCGGTCGGCGTAATCACGAGATCGGTCTTCTTCTTGATCTTGCCCCGGCACGGCTTGGGGAGCTTGGAGTTGGTGACGCCGCCCTCGGGCCGCGGGAAGTACACGTTCTCACGGCCCTTGGCGTACTTGATCTTCGCCACCTTCTTGCCGGCGTCGTACGACCGGATCACGGCGTACCCGGAGCAGCTCCCCGCGGCATCGGCCAGGCTGGGCGCGACGGCGAAGGCGGTCGCAAGGACCGCGAGCAAAAGGATGCGGGACGTCATGAGGTCTCCTTCGTCGAAGTAATGGCGGGGTGCCGGCACCACACCCGAGCTGCCGGCCGGGGGCCCATCTTAGAACGAAACTCGCCGTCCGGCGCGGGTCGAGACGCGGGTTCCCGGTGGAATATTCACCCGGGTCCGCAGAATTCACGGCTGCGGCCGGACCCGTGGGGCCCGAGTCCCCTATCGAGGATCCAGCCGGAGGAAGTAACGCGGCGGAAAGCCGGTCATGATGCGGAACATCAAGCCGTGGCTGTTCTCGGCCTCGACCCGGTCGTGTTCATCCTCGCTGACTGGCACCGCGAGATAGTCGGCCTTCTCACCGGCAAAGGTGACCTGAACGTTCGGGTTCGCCAGGGCCCGATTGAACCAGGCTCTGGGCCAGTGGTTGGCGGCCACGTAGACCTGGGCATTGTTCTCGATGCGAGACAGGACCCGATCATCCGAGGTTCCGTCCCCACCCGTGGTGGTGATCACCAGCGTGTCTCCTCCCGCGGGCTGGAAGACGCCGAGCATGGACTCGAAGGCGATGACGATGCCGACGTAGACCAGGACCACGACCACGATCCGCTTGAACGCTTTCACTCTGGGACTCCTGGGGGCACGACGCCCCAGCCGTCTGGCCACGTAGGGCCTGCCGGGGCCGCCCAACGGATCGGCGCGCCGCTGCGCGGCGCAAATCGCCGACCGCCGCGGAAGCGCCCGAGTTCGAGGCCGAACGGTACCACGGACCGATCGAAGTGCGATCGGGCCCTGCAGCGCAGCCACCTGTTAGGCCACGCGTTGCTCTAGGGAGGTGAAGCCCTCTCGCGCAAGAAGGCGGCGAGCTCATCTGCGACCAGTGCGTGGCCGTCCGCGTTCCAGTGCGGATCGTGATCGAAGACCAGCGGCCGCCTGGGCGAATCCTGGAAGGCGGGCAGGAGCTCGACCACCGGATAGTCGAGTTGCGGCGCCACCTGCTCGAAGAAGCGGATGTACTCGGCGTGCCAGGTCGCATCGCTGCCGTATTTCCTCGTTTCGGGGCTGCCGGGGGCTTCGCTCGCGTCCCAGTGCACGTGGCGCGGCCCGATGACCAGCGCAAAATCGCTTCCCGCGTCGCGCACGGCCGCCGCCAGTGCGTCGATGTTGTCGAGCAACGCCTGGAAGAACGGACGCGTCTTCGCGAGCGGATACCGCATCACGAAGAACTGGTCTCGCTGCTCTTCGCCGTCGATCAGGATGCGCGCCGGCCGCAGGCCGCGCGGCAGCGGCGGCGGGCGCCACTGGGCCACGAGCTGCCGGATCGGCCTGGCGAGGTTCCACAACGCCAGGCCGCGAAGAGGCGAGTCGGGGAAGGGCTGATCCTCGATCGCAAAGCGTCGCTCGTGAGAACGCCGCCCCCCCCGGACTCGCTGCCCCCCGTACATGTGATCGTCGGCGACGTCCGTCACGTCGAGCAGCAGCAGCGTCGATGTCGGAGCGTAGTGCCGAACTACGTCGTCGAACAACGCGCCCGAGAGCAGCGGCGAGTAGGTCACGATCCCGGCGTTCAGCACCCCGACGTCGTCGCGCCCGAGCTCGTCGCGCAGGCGCTGCTCGAGCCGGACCCCCAGCGTCGCCTCGACGGGGAGCCCGTAGCCGAATGCAAACGAGTCCCCGAGCACCGCGATCCGCACACCCTGCCGCCGGAAGGCTGCGCGCGACCAGCCGCTGCGCAGCCCGTCCTCGTTCGTCTCGACGACGTAGCGCTCGAGCCCGAAACGATCGTGCATCCGCGCGTTCGGGGGGTTGCGATGGTGGAGCTGCGAATCCAGGTAGCCGCCGGGCCGAAACACGGGCAGCGCGAGCCCCGGCACTGCGAGCCGAAGCACGATCTCCGCCGCGACTGCGACTCCGACGAGCGTGCCCGTGAGCAGCGCCAGCTGTTTCACACGCCGCACGTTGCGAGGCTAGCGACCCCCGACACGCCGTGCGACGGGGTAGGATGCGATGATGGCCCAGTCGAGGATCCCGACGACCAACAGGGCGACCGGAGTCAAGGAGGTCGAGCCGCACCACCGGATCGACGTGCCGCGACTCGAGGCCTTCCTGCGAGAGCAGCTCGACGACCTCGAGGGTCCGCTCGAGGTGAAGGAGTTCCGCGGGGGGCAATCGAACCCGACCTATCACCTGAGCGACGGCCACACGCAGTGGGTGCTGCGGCGCAAGCCGCCCGGTGCGCTCGTCGCATCTGCCCACGCCGTCGACCGCGAGTTCCGCATCCTCTCGGCGCTTCACCCGACTGGTCTGCCCGTCCCCCGCACTCGCCTGCTGTGTGAAGACCCCGAGATCGTCGGCACGATGTTCTTCGTCATGGACTTCGTGCCCGGCCGGGTCCTGACCGACCCGCTGTTGCCCGATCAGAGCCCGAGCGAGCGCCGCCAGATCTACGACAACAAGATCCGGACGCTGGCTCGCCTACACCAGATCGACCACGAGGCCATCGGCCTGGGCGACTACGGCAAGCCCGGCAACTACTTCGCTCGCCAGATCCACCGCTGGACCCGTCAGTACTCGCAGTCCGAGGCGGGCCGCATCCCCGCGATGGAGCGGCTGATCGAATGGCTCCCCGACAACATCCCGAGCGAGGACTCGACCAGCATCACCCACGGCGACTACACCCTCACCAACCAGATCGTCCACCCGACCGAGCCCCGAGTGGTCGCGATCCTCGACTGGGAGCTCTCGACCATCGGCCACCCGTTCGGCGACCTCACCTACCATCTGGCTCAGCGCCGCTCCGAATCGAGCGAGTTTCACGCGCTCAACGATGACCAGCTCCGCGAGCACGGAATCCCGACCGAGGACGAATATGTCGCACTGTATTGCGAGCTGACCGGCCGGGACGGCATCGGCGACCTCGACTTCTACCTCGCCTTCCAGCTCTTCCGCAGCGCGGGCATCATGCACGGCATCGCCGGCCGCGTGAAGGCGGGCACCGCCGCCGGCGAGGGCGCCGAGGAGATCGGAAAGCTCGCGCACCCGCTCGCCGAGAAAGCGCTCGAGCACGCTCGAAAGCTGGGCGCCTAGCCCGACCCGCGCCGAACGCCGCCCTGGAAGGAGTCGAGGGACGCTCGGTCGGCTCCGGTTCAGGGAACCCTGGGAAGGCCGGTCAGGTTGGATTCGGAGATCAGGCCTCCGTCGATCACGATCGCCTGGCCGGTGATCGCCGAGGATTCGTCGCTCGCCAGGAAGAGGACGAGATTCGCGATCTCCTCGGGCTCGATCGTGCGCTCGATCGGGTGCATGGCCTCGACCTCTTCGCGCGTCTTGAGACCGATGGCGAGCACCTGCTCGAACATGGGGGTGTCGACGACACCTGGACAGATCGCGTTCACGCGGAGGCCCTTGCGCGCGTACTCGACGGCTGCCGTCTTCGTCAGGTTGATCAGGCCGGCCTTCGCAGCGCAGTAGGGTGCGTTGCCAGGGCTCGCAACCAGCCCATAGACCGAGGACGTGTTCACGATCGAACCCGATCCCCGCTCGAGCATGTGGGGGATGCAGGCCTTCATGCCGTACATCGCGGCCGTCAACATCACGCGCAGGCTGTAGTCCCAGCCGTCGGGATCGAGATCCGCGACGTAGCCACCGGTGCTCGTGGCCGCGTTGTTGAACATCACGTCGATGCGGCCGTAGGTATCGACGCAGCTCGCTACTGCGGCGTTCACGTTGTCGAGCGACGTCACGTCGCAGTGCACGTAGTGGGCGTTGCCCCCAGCGCTCTGCAGCTCTGCGATGAGCTTCTCGCCCCGCTCGTCCGCGATATCGGCGCACACGACCGACGCGCCCTCGGCGACGAAGCGGCGCAACGTGGCGGAGCCGATTCCCCCGCTGCCTCCGGTGACGACTGCGGCGTTGCCCTCGAGCCTTCCTGCCATGCGGGTTCCTCCTTGCTGAACAGCGCCAGCGATCCTACCTCGGCCAGACCCGCGCAAGGGAATCTTGCGCGGGCCATCGGCCAGAAGAGAGCGGACGGGAGGCGATCAGGAGGAGAGAGTCGGTGTCGGGCCGCGAGAGAGGCGCAGCCTGGTTCGCAACGGCGAACCCATGCGGCGAGCGCGCCGCACGAACCGCGGCGGGCGCATCGGACCGACCCGCTTGCGCGACCTCGAGCACCCCGCCCGGGGCCGCCAGGGCGTGGCCCGCCGCTCCGTACAGGTCATCGCGGGCGGACGCCGACGCGGAAACAGCGAAGCGCACGTTCGCGACCGCGGTCGCATCTCGCGAGGCTCGAAGCACATTGGATGCTCCCTCGTGGCACGCACCGCGTACGGCGCGGCCGTCTCAAGGGAGAGCAAGCGGTGTGCCATCGCCTCCGGA
The DNA here is from genome assembly GCA_036336835.1 of Myxococcota bacterium. GTDB lineage: Bacteria > Myxococcota_A > UBA9160 > UBA9160 > UBA4427 > JAYZFK01. The sequence goes on from JAYZFK010000014.1 coordinate 10,417, forward strand.
CCCACGGTGGCGGGCCCCTGCCGCCGCACAGCTACCGAGTTCGGGGCACATCTGCCGGCCCGCTGCGGGCTGCAGGATCGTGCAAGCTGGACGCGGAACTTCCAACCAGCTCCCGACGACTACACCCCATCGCGCACTGGGCGGCGGCTGCGCATCCGAAGTGCAATGGCGGGCTATTGGAGACCAAGGGGCCGCCGCCGTACAATGTCGGGTCCGGGGAGGGATTGGAGATCTCGATGCAGCGACGCCCGTTCGTTCCCGCCGTGGCCTGCTTCCTGGTGCTGCTCGGCGAGGTGGCCACGAGCCCGGCGAGCCCCGACACCTCCGGCGTCGTCGAGGGCGGCGTGCTGGGTGCCGGCGAGCTGGCCCGCCGCCACTACGCGATCGCCGAGCGCCCCGTGTCCTCTGGTCCCTCGACCGTGGTGCTGCCCGTCGGCATCCCGACCGAGGAGGGCCTGCTGCAGCGGGCCGTGAGCTGGTCCCAGACCTACGACATCGATCGGCTCTACAGCTCGATGCAGGGTCCGCGCAGCGACCTGACCGTGAGCCTGGCAACTTCGAAGGAGCCCGAGCTGCTGTGGATCAAGGGCGTCCACGCGGTGGTGGTCGATGAGCTCGGTGAGCCGATCAGCCAGGAGTTCATGTGCCACGTCGTTGGCTCGATCGAGGAGATGGAAGAGCGCAATGCGGCGCTCGGCCTTCCGACCACCCAGTCCAACGGCCTGCCGCGCGAGTCGCGCTTTGCGACGTTGTCGCAAGGCATCTACCACAAGCAATATCCGCAGGGCTTCGGCCTGCCGATCCTCTCGACCCACGTGCTCAAGTTCACCTCCCAGGTGCTGAACATGAACGCACCCGACGCGCAGCTGCACCTCCGCCACAGGATCGTGGTCCAGTACATCCGGGACGCCGATCTGAAGCAACCGATGCGCGCGATCACCAGCAGCTTCGCCAATGTGATGATGCTGGTCGAAGGCGAAGAAGGCTCCGGCTACTTCGGGATCCGGCAGCCGGACGAGGCGACCCACGGCGCGTCCTGCTCGGTGGGTCAGAAAGCGGACTCCGAGCTCGGCTTGATGAACGACGGCCACCGCAAGTTCACCCCGCACTGGATCCTGCCGCCGGGCGAGGCGAACAACGAGACGCTGGCCACCGAGCTGATGGACCTCCGGTACGACACGACGATCCACTCGATCGACGTCCACCTGCATCCGTTCGCCAAGTGGGTCGAGCTGCGGGATCTGACGTCCGGGACCTCGGTCTTCCGCAGCAAAGCGCGACAGGTCGATCAAGGCATTGGCCTTGCCTACGTCCAGACCTTCCGCAGTGCGGAGGGCATCCCCGTCTTCCGAGACAACCAGTACGCGATCGTCAGTGCCTACGACAATACGAGCGGACGCGCACAGGACGCGATGGCGGCGATGTACTTCGGCCTGTACGACAAGGAGTTCGACCCCTCGCTGATGAGCGACCCACAGGCGCGTGCGGCACGTGAGGCGGACTACCGCCAGCAGAATCTGGCGACGCTCCTGCAGGCCATCCGCCAGGACCCGGAGGACCCGGTGTCGCACGGCTTGCTCGCCCTCGCCCTGTTCAGGCAGAATGAGCTGACGCGCGCGGCGCATCACTTGCGCACCGCGATCCGCCTGAACCCGGACGAGACGTCGTACCGCTCGGCGCTCGCACGGGTAGAGCAGGCCATGGGCCTGCAGTCCGACAACTGACTGGGAAGAGGCAACAACCGTGTCCGAAACAATCGACAACCCGCTTGGACTCGTGCCGGATTTCTTCGATCGCTACTTCGCGTTCTTCCGCCCGGGCCACCAGGACGGAATCGTGCCTTCGCGGATCAAGGAACTCGCGCGTCTCAAAGTGGCGTCGCAGAACGGCTGCGACACCTGACTGTTTGCGCGCTACGCGTCGGCGACGCGTCAAGGGCTCGACGAAGAGACGATCGCGCAGATCCACCTGCCACCGGAGGAGCGAACGCTCGAGCCGCGCGAGGCTCTGGCCGTACGCTGGGCCGAGGCCCTCGCCACCGACTGGCGGAAGGCGGACGGCGCCTTCCTGGCGGAGCTGAGAGAGCACTTCAGCCAGGCGGAGGTGGTCGAGCTCGGCATGATGATCGGCCAGTACCTCTCATTCGGTCGGCTCCTCGTCCAGCTCGACCTGCATCAGAGCGCTTGCGAGATCTACCCGACCGGCGACTGAGGCGTCCGCGGTACGGGCTCGCGCTCGCCGGCGGCGCCGCATGCCTGCTGCTCGGCCTGGGCTGCGCGGTGCTCGTGTCGCCCGCGACCCACGCCACGTTTGCGCCCAACGGGCGGGAGGTCGTCGCCTTCCTCGCTCCCTACGATGCGCTCGACGGTGATCGCACGCGCGACGACTACGCCGCAACCCTCACCGCACTCCGGCGCGGGCTGAGCCACCTCGCGACCTGCACCGAGCTCCCGCCGGAGGCGATCCACCTGCTCCTGGTCGAGCGCGTGACCGTGGTGCACGGCGCGGAGAGTCACGACTTCGAGCTGCCCACGCTGGCCGGCATCTTGCTGATGGACGGCGGGCGAGCTCCGCTGCTCGTCGACCCGGGAAGCGACCCGGCGGCGATCCCCAGCGCGCTCGCCGCACACGCCAGCGACTACTTCGCGCGACCGGGCTGCCGCCCCGACGGTTCCTAGCGCCCGGCGCTCCGCTCGATCGCGCGCCGCACCAGGTTCTCGAGCCGCTCCTGACTGCCTGACGCCGGCCGCGGCTCGCGCGGCGTCGTCGTGGCCCGTTGCCAGAGCTCGGCGAGCGTCTGCTTGCCGTCGAGAATGCTGCGACCGTACTCGGCGTTCCAGGCGGCATAGCGTTCGTCGACGAAGCGCTCGAGCTCGCGCGACTCGATCAGCTCGGCGGCCGCGAGGAGCGAGCGGGCGAGCGTGTCCATGCCACCGACGTGCGCGTGGAACAGATCGGCGCGGTCGCTGCTCTGACGCCGCAGCTTTGCGTCGAAGTTGACTCCGCCGCTGCCGAGCCCGCCGGCCCGCAGGATCTCGTAGAGAGCGAGCGTCATCTCCTCGACGCTGTTCGGGAACTGATCGGTGTCCCAGCCGTTCTGCGGATCGCCGCGGTTGGCATCGACACTGCCGAGCAGGTCGTTCGCCGCCGCGTAGGCGAGCTCGTGCTGGACGCTGTGGCCGGCCAGAGTTGCGTGATTGACCTCGATGTTGAGCTTGAATTCGCGCTCGAGTCCGTAGCGCTGCAAGAAGGCGTGGACGGTCGCCGCATCGTGGTCGTACTGATGCTTGGTGGGTTCGTGCGGCTTCGGCTCGATCAGCAGCGTCCCGCCGAACCCGATCTTGTGTTTGTGCTCGGCGACGAGTGACATGAAGCGACCGAGCTGATCGGCCTCGCGGCGCATGTCCGTATTGAGCAGCGTCTCGTAGCCCTCGCGTCCACCCCACAGCACGTAGTTCTCGCCTCCCAGGCGAGCGGTCGCCTCGAGCACGTGCTTGACCTGCGCCGCCGCGTACGAGAACACCTCCGGGTCGGGGCTGGTCGCCGCCCCCGCCGCATAGCGCGGGTGACCGAACAGGTTCGCCGTCCCCCAGAGCAGCCGGACACCGGTCTCTTCCATGCGGGCGGCAATGCGATCGATCAACCGGTCGAGCCGGTCGCAGCTCTCGCGGAAGCTCACCGCCTCGGGCGCGACGTCGCGGTCGTGGAAACAGAAGAACGGCACGCCGAGCTTCGCGAAGAACTCGAACGCGACATCGGTCTTGTGCTCGGCCTGGGCCATCGCGTCGCCACCGTTCGCGAGCCACGGCCGATCGAACGTGCCATCGCCGAACACATCGCTGCCCGGCCAGCAGAAGCTGTGCCAGTAGCAGACGGCGAATCGCAGCTGATCTGCCATGCGCTTGCCGAGCACCACGCGATCGGCGTCGTAGTGTCGGAACGCCAGCTCGTGCGTCGCATCGAGGCCTGCGAAGGCGATCGGTTCGATATCCTCGAAGAAGGGCTCGCTCATGGCATCTCCTGGTCGAAGCTCGACCTCAGATTGTCGTACAGCTCGCGGAAGCGCGGAAGCCGCTCGCGGTAGTGCTCGGCCAGCACCGCCTCGGGCTCGGCGACGAAGTCGCACGGCGGCTCGCGGCACACGGCGCCGGGATCCGCGCCACTGGCCCCGATGCACGCCAGCCGGGCAGCGCCCAGCGCGGGTCCGACCTCGCCGCCGCGGCGGTACACCAGCGGCCGCTCGAGCACGCTCGCCAGGATCCGGCCCCAGGCGGCGCTGCGCGAGCCACCACCGATCACCGAGACGCTCTGGATCGAGGTCCCCGCTCCCAGCAGCGCGTCCTGCGCATCCGCAAACGCAAACGCCACGCCCTCGAGCACCGCGCGGCCGAGGGCCGCGCGGTCGGTGTCGTGATCGATGCCGAAGAAGACCCCGAGCGCGTTCGGATCGTTGTGCGGCGTCCGCTCGCCCGACAGGTACGGCAGGAACAGCAGGCGAGGGTTGGGCCGGTCCGCCTGCTCGATCTCGCGCAGCAGGGCGGCCTCGTCTGTCGCACCCGTGGCGCGCGCCACCCACGCCAGACAGCTGGCAGCACTCAGCAACACCGACATCTGGTGCCAGCTTCCGGGCAGACAGTGGCAGAAGGCGTGCACGGCGCGCTCCGGGTTCGGTCGGAAGGCGTCCCCCGCGACGAAGTAGACCCCCGAGGTGCCGAGCGACAGCAAGGCCTGACCGGGCTCGATCACGCCAGCGCCGGCGGCGCCCGCGGCCTGGTCGCCCGCTCCCCCGACGACGGGCACCGGGTCGCAGCCCCACTCTTTCGCCACCGCGGTCCTCAAGCGACCCGTCACTTCCGTCCCCTCGAACACGCGCGGCATCGCATCGGGCGAAAGACCGCATGCTTCGAGCATCGGCTCGGACCACTGTCGCTTCCCGACGTCGAGCCACAGCGTGCCCGAGGCGTCGGAGGCATCGGTTGCGTGATCGCCGGTCAAGCGCAGACGCACGTAGTCCTTGGGCAGCAAAACCCGGCGCGTCGCCGCATGCGCCGCGGGCTCGTTGGCGCGCACCCACAGCAGCTTGGGCGCAGTGAATCCGGGCATCGCCAGATTGCCGGTAATCGCGCGCGAGTCCGGCACCAGGCGTTCGAGCTCGGCGCACTGCGGCGCGCTGCGGCCGTCGTTCCACAGGATCGCGGGTCGCACCGGGCGATCCGCGGCGTCGAGCAGCGTTGCGCCGTGCATCTGCCCCGAGAGCCCGATCGCCTCGAGCGCGCGGAGCCGACCCGGTAGGCGAGCCGCCGCGGCTGCCACTGCCACGTTGGTGGCGCTCCACCAGTCGTCGGGATCCTGCTCGGACCATCCCGGCGCTGGCCGATGGACGTCGAGCGGCGCACTGCCCTCGCCGACGATCTCGCCGTCTGTGTCGAGCAGCACCGCCTTGACCGCGGACGTCCCGAGATCGATACCGAGGAACATCGCGCCGAGCCTCGCCCCCGACGTGCGGTGAGTCAAGCGCTGTTCCGTGCCGGACTCGGGCTCGGGTATCCTGCGACCTCTCTCCGACGCCGAGGAAGCCGCAACAGTGAACACCGCCAACCGGGTCGTGATCACGCGACTACTGCCGGGTGAGCCCGAGTCGCGCCTGCGGGCCGCCTGCGGAGAGCGCGTCGGCCACGTGTTCCGCAACGAGATCGATGTACCCCTCGAGCGAGGTGCCCTGCTCGATGCGGTGCGCGGCGCCAGCGCCGTGGTCGCAACGCCCGCCGATCGGATCGACGCTGCATTCTTCGAGGCCGCGGGCGAGCCGCTGCGGATCGTCAGCGTCTATGCGGTCGGCGTCGACAACGTCGACCTGGTCGAAGCGGCGCGGCGCGGCGTTCGTGTGGGACACACGCCGGACGCGGTGACCGAGCCGACTGCCGACATCGCCTGGCTGCTACTGCTCGGCGCGGCGCGGCGGGCCACCGAGGGAGCGCATCTCGTGCGTCGCGCCGACTGGGCGGGCCTCGGCGTGCACGTCCTGCTCGGCCGACGGCTCGTCGGCAAGACCCTGCTGATCGTGGGCGCGGGCCGCATCGGGATGGCCGTCGCCCGGCGCGCGCTCGGCTGGCAGATGCGCGTGCGCTATGTGGCCCGCTCGCACCATCCCGAGTTCGAGGCCGAGCCGATCCGCGCGCAGCGCGTCGAGCTCGCCGCTGGCCTGCGCGAGGCCGACTTCGTGAGTCTGCACACACCACTGACGGCCGAGACGCACCATCTGATCGGCGAGCCGGAGTTCGCGCAGATGCGACCCGACGCCGTGCTCGTCAACACGGCGCGCGGCCCGGTGGTGGACGAGGCAGCGCTGGTCGCCGCGCTTCGCGCGCAGCGGATCGCCGCAGCCGGCCTCGACGTGTACGAGCACGAGCCGCGGCTCCAGGACGGACTCGCCGAGCTCGACAACGCCTTCCTGCTGCCACACCTCGGCTCGGCGACCGTCGACGACCGCCTCTGGATGATGGAGATGGCCATCGACAACGTCGCCGCCGTACTGCGCGGCGAGCCACCGCCGCACGCCGTCGTCTGAGTCGTTCAGGACAGCTCGGCCAGCAGGGCCTTCGCGATCTCACACGGCGGGTTGTTCAGCCAGAGCGTCTGGTCCGCGGGCATGACGCCGCGCTCGACATACAGGTTCATCATCCGGGTGATGATCGCGACATAGCGCACGGCCGCGAACAGCTCGAAGTAGCGAATCACCTCGGGGTCGCGTCCGGTGAGACTCGCGTACAGGGTGCGCTGCTCATCGATCGAAGGCTCACCCTCGAGACGCGGCACCACCGCGAATCCGTACTCGTGACAGGTGCGATCGAACATCAGCCACCAGCCGATATCCATCTCGGGAGGGGCAATCGCCACGTTCTCCCAGTCGGTGATGCAAACGGGCTCGAAGTCGCGCCAGATCAGGTTGCCCGGGCGCGCGTCACCCCACGAGAGCCCGGGTTCGAGCCCCGGTGGCACGTTCGCGCGCAGCCAGCGGAGCGACGCGTCGGCCGTCGGGTTGACGCGGTCACCCAGGTGCTCGCGCAGGTAGCGCTCCCAGATGTCGAGCTGCGCCACCGTCCCCGGTGTCGTCCCGGGCGCGATCAGCCAGGCGAGCCCGGCTTCGCGCCAGTCGACGGCGTGGACCTCAGTCAGCAGGCGCAGTCCGCCCTCGATCATCCGCCGGCGGTCGGAGGGCTGGGCGTCGACGAAGAAACCCTCCTGGGTATAGGGCGGATCGACCAGCGGCGTCTCGCCGTCCACGTACTCCATCACGAAGAACGGCGCGCCGAGGATGCGCGCGTCGCCCTCGTAGGCGATCAACCCGGCGATCGGCAGCTTCGACACGGAGGCCACACCCCGCATCGCGCGGTACTGGATGTCGATCTCGACGTCGAGGTCGGGAGTCTGCGCTGGATAGACAGGAGGGCCGAGGTTCTCGATCCGCACCACTACCCGTCGTTCGCAGGCCTGTCGGTCCTCGGTACGCCGGAAGCGGACCGGAACGATCAGCGTCTGGGCCGAATAGCCGGTCGCGGCGCCGCTGAACTCACCGAGCTCGAGGTCCTCGGCGTCGGGCCAGCGCGCGGCGAGCCAGCGCCGGAACGGCTCGCGGATCTCGTCGGCCTCGGCCGGCGTGGGCATCTACAGCAGGCCGCCCGCAGGCGCAGCACGAGCCCGTTGATTGTAGAGCCGTTTGATCATCGCCACGCGTTCGTCCTGCGTGTACTTCTCGAAGTCGACCGTGAAATCGGAGCCGACCGCCATCCCGCGCTCGACCGCCGGGCGCGCCGACAGCTCCTCGAACCAGCGCTTGAAGTACGGAAACTCCTCGATGTCCTGGCCCTGCGCCTCCCAGCCGACGGTCCACGGGTACGAGATCATGTCGGCAATCGTGTACTCGTCGCCGGCCAGATAGCGGCGGTCGTAGAGCCGGTTGTTCAGCACGCCATACAGACGGTTCACCTCGTCCGTGAAGCGGCGCACGGCGTAGGCCTGGTCGCCCTGACTGTCGCCGAGCCGGCGAAAGTGTCCGCACTCTCCGGTCTTCGGCCCCTGGTTCGCCATCTGCCAGATCAGCCACTGGGTGACCTCGTGACGCGGGCGCAGCGCCTGCGGGTAGAACTTCCCGGCCTTCTCGGCCAGGTAGATCATGATCGAGCCGGATTCGAACAGCGCGATCGGCTCGCCGCCGTCCGCGGGCTCGCGATCGACCATGGCGGGCATACGGTTGTTGGGGCTGATGTCGAGGAACTCGTCCTTGAACTGATCGCCCTCGCCGATGCTACACGCCACCACCTGGTAGGGGATCTCCGCCTCCTCGAGCAGGATGGTCACCTTCTTGCCGTTGGGCGTGGGCCAGTAGTGCAGATCGATCACGAAAGACCTCCTCTCCGGATGTCAGTTGGCTGAAGGAGTCGGATCTTCGGTTCGAGCATCCCTCTCGCGCATCATCGCGACCCCGCGCTCGACCGACTGCTTGATCTCCTTGTCATTGTCCTTCGAGATCGCGCGGTGGACGATCCGCTCGAGCAGGAAGCGCAGGATCGGATTGAATACGTGGTAGGTCTCGCGGAAATGCACGCGCGTCCGGCCCTCCTCGAGCCGCTCGAAGCGCGTCCAGCCGGAGGCCTTCGACCACAGCGGCTTGCCGACGGCGTCGTAGCGCCACGACTCGCACGGGTTCACTTCGGTGAGCCACTCCCACGACATCGCCTTGCCGCCCGAGAGCAGATAGCGCGGCACGCGAAAGTGGCAGTGCCGGACCAGCCCCTCACCGGTGGCGTCGCCGGCGTGCAGGATCTCGATCCGCACGTCTCCGTGCTCGAGTACGTCGCCCTTCTTTCGGCCCCAGAACACGCGCCACAGCTCCTCGGGCGTTGCATCGATCTCGAACGAGTAGCGGTGGTCCTGCAATGCTGGCCTCCCCGCGCGTGCTCGCGTCAGCGTCTATGATACGCGCAACGGCTCCAACACAGGGTGGGATCGTGGATCTCGAATCACTCGGCCACATTCAGGCGATCCGCGACGTGCTGGCGCGCTACTGGCGCGGCATCGACCGCTGCGACGCAGAGCTGGTGCGCTCGACCTACTACGACGGCGCCCACGACGATCACGGCTACTACAAGGGCCCGGTCGAAGGCTTCGTCGACACCCTGCCCCACGTGGTCTGGCCGATCTTCCAGCGCACCCAGCACTTCAGCGGTCACATCGCCGTCGAGCTCGAATCCCCGAGGCTCGCCCGGGCCGAGTCGTATACCGAAGCCCACCACATCATGCAGGGCGACGACGGCAGCGCGAAGGACCTGGCCTACGGCCTGCGCTACATCGACCGTTTCGAGCGACGCGACGACGAGTGGAAGATCGCCCACCGCGTGTGCACCTGGGACTGGCAGCGAACGGACGAGGCGATCGGCTTGCCGCTCGATACCGGCTACTTCCGCGGACGGCGCGACCGCACCGACCCGGTGTTCGAGCACCCGGCCCGAACGGGTACACCCGTCTCGACCGAAGACCTCATCGCAAAGCGAGCCTGCTTCGACGCGCTCGCCCGCTACGCGCGAGGCGTCGACCGCTGCGATCCCGAGCTGGTGCGCTCGACCTATCACCCGGGAGCCTATGACGACCACGGCGGCTACCAGGGCGACGCCGACGGCTTCGTCGCCTGGGTGAAGGGCGCCGTGATGGACACCTTCGGTTGCACGATGCACAAGCTCGGCAACTCGCTGATCGAGGTCGAGGGCGACCGCGCGTTCGGCGAGACCTACGCGGTTGCGCATCACATCCAGGATCAGCCCGCATCTCCAACGGATCTCGTCATGGGCGTGCGCTACCTCGATCGCTTCGAGCGGCGCGGCGGACACTGGAAGGTTGCCCACCGCGTGATGAGCTTCGAATGGGAGCGCTCGGTCGAGGTCGGATCGCAACGATTCGCGCCCGGCTCGCTGCGCGGCGCTCGCGACGGCAGCGACCCGGTGCTCCAGCTGAGCGTGCCCGCGCGCCTCGACAGCGCCGAGCAGCGCACCGCCGACCGCGAGGCCATCTATGCGCAGCTCGCTCGCTACTGCCGCGGCGTGGACCGCCGCGACGACGAGCTGCTCCGCTCGGTCTACTGGCCCGACGCTTACGATCACCACGGCCACTTCGAAGGCGATCTCGAGGGATTCATCCGCTTCGTGAACGAAGCGGTCCACGCCCGCTTCCGCTGCACCATGCACAAGCTCGGAAACGCTCTGATCGAGATCGACGGCGACACCGCGCACTGTGAGACCTACGCGATCGGCCATCACGTTCGCGAAGAGGCGGACCGGGACATCGACGACCTCGTGATGGGGCTGCGCTACATCGACCGCTTCGAGCGACGCGCGGGCGAGTGGCGAATCGCACGGCGCGAAGTCCGCTACGAATGGCAGCGACTCGACCGGCTCGATCAGCGCGATCCGGAATGGACGCTTGGCCGCCAGGACCGCAGCGATCCGGTCTACTGTACGTAGCCGAGCGCTTCGAGCGTGGCGCGGAGCTCCTCGTTGATCTCGGCGGCATCGAGCAACACGAGGGGATGCTGCGCGAGCAGGTCGTCGAGCGCCGCCTCCCGTGCCTCGCGGAGTGAGTCCTCGACCGCGGCGAGGTTGCGCGTCTCGTCCGGCTCGGCTCCGAGTCGGTAGAGTTCCTCGCCGCTTCTCGTCCGGAGATACTTCCAGTCGCTCGAGACGACCCCCACCTTCTCCTCATCGATCAGGACGCGAGCTGCGGGCAATCCGGCCACGGTCTCGATGACCTTCCGCTTCTCGAGACGCCCGGCGACGGCCTTGTGCTGATAGAACGGGTGCTGCACCAGCACCTGTCGCTCGCCCTGGCCCACGTGCTGGAGCGGGGTGCCGTTGAAGCTCGACGGCGCATCGATCCCGGTGGCTTCGAGCAGCGTCGGCGCGAGATCGAGATGGCTGACGACCGTGTCGCTTCGCGCTCCCGGCTCGAAGCTCGGCGGATGGCGAATCAGTAGCGGCACGCGCAGTGACGACTCGAGCAGACAGTCGGCGTGCTCGAAGTAGACCCCGTTCTCGAAGCACTCGCCGTGATCGGATGTCACGACGACGATGACGTCGTCGAGATCGCGCAGCAAACTCAGGCCAGCGAGGAGCCGGCCGACCTGCTGATCGACGTACGCCACCTCCGAGCGATAGAGCGAACGGGCGTGATCGAGCACGCGACGTGGGATGTCGCCGTCGTTCTCCCGCGCGATCCGGTACAGCCCGGGCCAGTCCACCTGCGGCAGCTCCTCGAGCATCGCCGGATCGACCGTTCCGAGCGCCGGGTCGAGCTGCTGATACGGCTGATGCGGATCGAACAGGTGCACCCACGCAAAGAAGGGTTGGCGCGCATCGAGCGAGCCGAGCCACGCGAGGGCCGACACGACCACCGCGTCGGCCGAGCGCTGCCTCTCCGACGGCGGATCGTGCTTCTCGAAACCCTGCCCGATACCGGAGCTGTGCGACAGGATCGCCACCGCGACGAAGGCCCCCGTCCGGTAGCCGTTCTGCGCAAAGATCTCGGCCAGGGTGATCTCGCTCTCGGGCAGGGAGAGCTGATTGTTGAGCACCCCGTGCTCGCGCGGATAGCGGGACGTGAAGAGCGAGAAGTGAGCCGGGCGTGTCATGGGCAGCGGAGACACCGCACGTTCGTAGAGCGTCGACTCCGCGGCGAACGCGTCGAGCAGCGGTGAAGGCGACGGGATCGCCCCGTACGCACCGAGCTCGTCGGCGCGCAGCGTGTCCAGAGTGATCAACAGGACGCTCGGCGGGGACGGCGCGCCGCATGCGGCGGCGACCCAGAGGCTTGCGGAGACCCAGAGGTAGCGCGGAAAAACGAACAACGGCCGACCCCCAAGTCGCTCCATTCTACGGCAAGCCGGACGATCGGCGAACTTCGACGGAAGGTGTAGTCTCGCACCCCCCTGCTCGACCCGATGCACAGGAGGGAAGCATGCGCGCCGTCGTATGTCGCGAATTCGGACCGCCCGAGAACCTGCGCGTCGAAGAGCTGGCCGAGCCGAGCCCCGGCCCGGGCGAGCTGCTGGTCGAAGTGCGCGCCGCGTCGGCGACCTTTCCGGACGCGCTGCTGGTGCAGGACAAGTACCAGTACAAGGCCGAGCTGCCGTTCGTGCCGGGGGGGGAAACGGCGGGAGTGGTGATCGCGCTCGGCGAAGGCGTCAGCGGCTTCGAGCCCGGGGACCCGGTCTGCTGCGGCATGCTGTCGGGCGGCTTTGCAGAGCGGGCCGTGGCGAAGGTCGCTGCCGTGCGCCAGCTGCCCGCGGGGCTCGACTTCGCGGCCGCACCCGGGCTGCTCTACAGCTACGGGACCGCGCTCTACGCCCTGCGCGAGCGCGGCACCATCCGGCCCGGAGAATCCCTTCTGGTGCTCGGCGCGGGCGGCGCGCTGGGCATCGCCGCGATCGAGACGGGCAAGCTGCTGGGCGCGCGCGTGATCGCGGCCGCGTCGACCTCGGAGAAGCTCGAGCTGGCGCGTGCGCGCGGCGCCGACGAGTTGATCGACTACTCGTGCGAGGACCTCAAGCAGCGAGCCAAGGAGCTGACCGGAGGCAAGGGGGCCGACCTGGTGTTCGACTCCGTCGGTGGCGACTACGCCGAGGCCGCACTGCGCGCGACCGCCTGGGAGGGCCGCTTCCTGGTGATCGGATTCACGGCTGGGATCCCGCGCATCCCGCTGAACCTGCCGCTGCTCAAGGGCTGCCAGATCGTCGGCGTCTTCCTCGGCGCCCAGAGCGGACGCGATCCCGCCTGGGCCCAGGCGATGCAGCAGGAGCTCGACACGCTCTGCGCCGAGGGCAAGCTGAAGCCGCAGGTCGGCCGCAGCTATCCACTCGAGCAGGCGCCGCAAGCACTGCGCGACCTGATCGATCGAAAGGCACTCGGCAGGCTCGTCGTCGCGCCCTGATCGACGCGCCGCGCACCCTCCCGCGCAACCCCATCCGGGGCGCAGTGGTCGTCGTCGGACGCAACGAATCGAAAGGGCGATTATTCGACTCCGGCGCCTTTCTGAATCCTTTAGGATGCCGTGCCGCCCTTCCCCGAGACGCGCCAGCGAAAAACCATGGGCGCCAGACAGGAGCCAGCTTGTCGCGCGACATCTTCCTCCACGAGATCATCGATATCGTTGGGCTCGGCGCCTGGCCCTACATGCGACACACGCTCGACTGCTCCGGCGACCAGGCCAACGGCATGCAACTGGTCGGCACCTGGTACACGATTGGCTGCACGGGACGCTGGTCACAGTGCATCAACCTGTGGGAGCTTCCGGACGGGTGGGAGGGCTGGTGCTCGAGCATCGACCGGCTCGGCTTGAAGCGCGAGGCCAACAAGGATCTCACCGGCTGGTGGAACGAGGCGCACAAGTATCGCACTGGCGGCTTCGACCGCCAGCTGGCCGGCATCCCGGGCTGCCCGACGATGGCGTCGCTGACGCGTGATCAGGTGCGCGGCAGCACCTTCGTGCACGAGATCTCCGAGGTCCGAGCCGGCGCGGCACTCGACTACCTGCAGGCCATGCAGGAGGAGTGGGTCCCCGTCGCCCGCGAATACGGACTCGAGCCCGTCGGCCTCTACGAGGTGCTGATGAACGACACCGAGGTCGTCACGGTCTGGGCAAGCGAGATCGATCGGATCGTGAACCTCGGACGTACCTACGACGCCTGCCGCGGCCTGGACGACACCGTCGGCGCCGACGACCGCGTACTCCAGTGGCGCAAGCGCGCACGCAAGTTCTGCACCCGGTGGCGCGAGGAGCTGATGACGCCGTGCCCCGGCACGACCTGCGCTCCGGCGCAAGCAACGAGCTGAGCGTCTGCGCGCTGGCGCGCTCTCCATCGGGACGGGTCAGGCCCTGGCCGCACTGCCCCCGGCGACGCGACCGCTGAAGGTACAGTCGCCCAGCGACAGCCCGCTGTTGTAGCCCTGGGCCGGGATGCCGGACGCGGTTCGCCCCGCCGCGTACAGTCCGGTCACCGCAATACCGTCGGCATCGAGCACCTGTTGGCCCGGATCCGTGCGCAGGCCGCCCAGGGTGAAGACCGCGTACGGAACGCTGCCCGCGCGCAGATCGATCGCGGCGAAGGGCGGCGTTGCGAGCGGCTGGAGCCAGCACGCTTCCTTGTGGAACACCGGATCCTCGCCCTTTGCCGCGTGCTCGTTGTAGCTCTCGACTGCGTGGACCAGGTTGCCCCTCGGGAGTCCGATCTCGGCTTCCAGCTGCTCGATCGTGTCCGCGACGGCCGCGAGCGGATGGCTCGCGAGCTCGCTGCCGGGCGGGTTCGGCAGGTAGATGCTGTCGTCGACGATCAGGTAGACCTCGCCATGCTGTGCTCGCAGCGCCAGCTCGCCGTGGTTGCTCTGATAGACATCCTCGTTCGTGTAGCGATGGCCCTGCCCATTGACCAGGATGCCGCGGATGTTCTTGCGATTGCCGTAGGCAAACCCGAGCACGATGCAGGCAGAGCCCATGCGGATGGCTTCGCCGCCCGCACCCGTCCCCATCCGGATGCCGGAGCCATCGTCGCTCGTCTCCGCGCCGATGGGGTTCCCGCAGCGCAGCAAGTCGGGCGCGTGTCGACGCAGCATCGCCTCGTCGCGGACGAAGCCGCCCGTGGCGAGCACCACGCCGCAACGCGCCCGCACCACCTGCTCGCGCCCCTTGTGCGCCGCCACCACTCCGACGACCCCGCCGCCTTCGTCGACGACGAGCGTTAGGACGTCGGTGTCGGGCTGGATCTCACCGCCTGCGCTCGTCACGGCAGCGATCAACGTCTGCATCAGCCGCTCGCCCGAGGGCAGACCGTCCTGGATCACCGTGTGACCGCGGGGTGCCGGCTTGGCGATATCGCAGTAGGGCTTCGCGCGCTCGCTGCCCGTGTAGCTGAGGCTCGCACCGGGAGCCGGCATCGTGCTCTCCTCGTACGGCACGAAGCCTTCCTCGAAGCTGACCCCATGCCCGACGAGCCAGCCGTAGTGCTCGACACTGCGATCGGCGAACAATCGGATCTTCGCCTCGTCCGCGCCCGGACCGCACGAGGCCACGAGGTACTGGAACATCTCGTCGGGCGTGTCATCGAACCCGCACGCCTTCTGCAATGGCGTGCCGGCCCCCAGATAGATCTGTCCCGTCGACTCGGCCGACGTGCCCCCACCGCGCCAGCCGCGCTCCAAAACCAGCGTCGTGGCGCCGGCTTCGGCGGCCTCGATTGCCGCGCAAGCCCCCGCTGCGCCCAACCCGACCACCACGACGTCGACCTCGCGCTCCCAGTGTGCGATGTCGCTGGCTCGGCGCGGAGTCGCTGCCCGTGTCTGCTCGCTCATCCGCTCGCCCCCCGCCAAATGGTTGACCAGCATATCAGCCGGCGCGCCTAGAATGAGCGCATGCAGCGGAGCCCCAACGCATGAGCGAAGCCAGCCTCGACGACGATCCCGGCTTCGACCTGCTCGCCCAGGAGTTGTACGAAGGCGACCCCGACGCCTGCTACGCCTGGCTCCGCGCCAATGCGCCGGCGTACTGGGACTCGACGAACGAGCTGTGGGGCATCTCGCGACACGCCGACCTGGTCGCGATCGAGCGAGACACCGTCCTGTTCACGAGTGCGCAGGGATCGCGGCCCGGCATCCCACCCGATCCGTCGATGATCAACACGGACGACCCCAGGCACATGGCCCTTCGCCGGATCTTCGGGGCCGACATCACCCCGCGCGGGGTCCGCCGCTACGAGGCCCGTGTGCGCGAGATCGTCGATCAGCTGATCGACGCAGTGGCCGACCGCGGTGCCTGCGACCTGGTGCAGGATCTGGCGATCCCGCTCCCAGTGCGGGTCATCATCGACCTGCTCGGCTTCGACGACGAACGCTGGCGCGACTACCAGCAATGGTCGGAGATCACGATGATCGCGGGGGGAGGTCCGCGCTATCTCACCGAAGCAGTCATGCAGGCGGCACAGGAGTTCTGGGCCCGGGCCGAGGAGACACTGCACGAGCGTCGAGAGGAGCCGCGCGACGACTGGCTCTCGCTGATGCTCGCGCACGCCGACGAAGGACCCGGTGCACGCGACGTCACGGCCATGCTGTCGGAGTCGCTGCTGATCCTGAACGGCGGCAGCGATACCACTCGCCACGTACTCGCGGGCGGTACCCACGCGCTGCTCCAGCATCCGGAACAGCTCGCGCGACTGGTCGCGGAACCACGAGCGATCCCGCGCGCGATCGAAGAGATGATCCGCTGGGTGACCCCCATCCTGAACATGCGCCGCACCGCAACACGCGACACCCAGCTCCACGGTCAAAAGATCCGCGAGGGCGACCAGTTGCTGTTGATGTATTCGTCCGCGAACCGCGACGCCGCGGTATTCGAGGCACCAGAGCGTTTCGACACGACGCGCCACCCGAACCCGCACATCGCATTCGGCATCGGCACTCATTTCTGCCTGGGCGCGAACCTCGCGCGACTCGAGCTGCGGCTGATACTCGAGCAGATGCTTCGTCGACTTCCCGGGCTGCGGCTGGCAAGCGATCAGCCGCCTCGCGTCGTGGCGACAGGCTTCGCCCGCGGGCTCGCAGCGCTCCCGGTCGCGTGGGACCCGGCGTAGGAGCGTTCGAACCGTGCCGGACGCCCCTTTCGACGTCGCAGTCTTCGATCACCTGCTGTCCACGACGCGGGCCGTCCGACGCCGGCTCGACCTGTCTCGCCCGGTCGAGCCCGACGTGATTCGAGACTGCGTGCGGCTCTCGCAGCAAACCCCCAGCGGCCAGGACGCACAGGGCTGGCGCTGGGTCGTGGTCAACGATCGCGACAAACGAGCGGCGCTGGGTGAGATCTACGCGCGCGCGCTGCCGGGGTTGCGCGGGCTCGAGCGGTCGCACGAAGGCGACCCGAAGGCGCAGCGAATGTATCAGGCGGTCGTCTGGCTCGCCGAGAACATTTCCGAGGTCCCCTGTCTCGTGATCCCGTGCGTACAGGGCCGGCCCCCCGAGAAGTTCAGCGCGACGCTGTACGCGACGATCTACGGCTCGATCATCCCGGCGGTCTGGAGCTTTCAGCTCGCGCTGCGCAGCCGCGGCCTGGGATCGTGCTACACGACGCTCACGCTCGACTACGAGGCCGAGGTCCGCGCGCTGCTCGGCATCCCCGACGACGTGCTCCAGGTGGCGATGCTGCCCGTCGCCTATACCGTCGGGACAGATTTCAAGACCGCAACTCGCCCACCGCCCGACGAGGTCATCCACTGGGACCAGTGGCGCGACTGACGACCACATCCTCACCTTCGATCACGTGCTCGGCTCGGTGCACGCGGACCGCGAGCCCGCACTGACCGGCCCATAAGCCGAGCGCGACCCCTTCCACGAGCCGATGACGCTGTTTGCGTGCTTCGCTGCGGCGACCGAGCGGATCGAGCTGATGCGCGGGCTGTGGTCGGAGCCCGTGCTCGACTATCGCGGCTCCTACCACCGCGTCGATCGCGGCGGCATCCTGTCGCAACCCGATCGCCCGATTCCGAGCTACTTGCCGTCGAGTATCGCGACGCCTCGGGCGTTGGCGTAGATGTGATCGCCGACGCGTCGCATCCACGCGAGCTCCTCTTCGTCCATCGGCCCCTGATCGAGCGCGGCCAGCGCCTGCTTCATCTGCTCGGCGTTGTCCGGACCAGCCAGGCACAGGTCGACCTCGGGTCGCGAGATGGCAAAGCGGTAGCAGTCCGCCCCCGTCGGGGTGCGCTCGTCCGGCGGCGTCTTGTCGGGATCGCACAGATCGCCCCATCGGGTCGTCGTGTAGGTCACCAGACCGGGGCGGCGCGTCACGCCTCGACCGTCGAGGCACGGAAACACCTCGCGCTCCGCGCCGCGGTGCACCGCGTTGTAGCGCACGTGCCAGATCGAGTATGTCTCGTCGTCGAGCAGCGTAGGAAGCAGACGTCGATGATGCGTCGACACTGCGATGCAGCCAATGCGCCCCTTCTCGCGCAGCTCGAGCGCCGCGTCCAGCACGCGACGCGATGGCCGCTTGTTGTGCCATCCGAGCAGTAGCGCATCGACGTGATCGAGCCCGAGCGCCGAGAGACCGCGTTCGACGAAACGGGTGAGCAGGCCGCCGACGCGCGAGTAGCTCTGCAGCATGACCACGAGCTGATCGCGGCGATCGCTCGCGATCTCGCGAATGGCCCGCCCCATCGCGTCGCGGCGCACGCTGCCCCAGTAGAAGTAGTTGACGCCGCGGTCGAAGGCCTCGAGAAAGGCCGATGTCGGCGCTTTGAACGACGACCCGAGCCCGAGCTTCGAGACGGACAGGCCGCTTCGGCCGAGCGGGATGCGAGGCGGGAAACCCGTCATCGAAACCTCCTCCCGCACCAATCCGGTGCGGTCGACGAAGACGGTATCACCAAGGAGCCGGCCCCGTCTCGGTCGACCGCAGGGGGCCCGGATGCCGGATCTGGACGAACGCGCGGGGCCGCAGCGCGATCCTGGAAACCTTCAGGATCCTTCGACCGGCGAAGGCGGCGATCCGTCGCAGCCCTCGCCTTCGAGCCGGGCCGCCCATGCGACGGCGCCTTCCAGCACCGATTGGTATTCCGGCGATTCATAGGCGGCGGCCTGGTGACCCAGCGCTGAATAGAGCGCTCGCCCCTTGCCGACGCAGCCCGTCCAGATCGCGGGATGGTCGCCCATCCGCAGATCGATCTCGCGACCACCAAGAGAGAAAGGCGGCGAGTAGCTCGACTCGTCCACGCTGACCAGCACGTGGAAGCCCGCGTCACGCGGGCTCGATTCCCACGAGTACCACTCTTCCTCGTGCGACCACTGCTCGGGCAGCGCGCGGGTGGCGGGGTGGCCGCGATCTTCGATCACCAGCCGCGCCGTCTGGAACTGAGGGTCCATGATGTGCGCGATGAACTTCGCACCAATCAGGTTGTCCACGTACCAGGTCCAGTCTTCGTGCGAGCCGTCTCCCGCAGCGTGGATACCGACCCAGCCCCCTCCAGCCTCGAGCCAGGCAGCAAATGCAGCATCCTGCTCGTCGGAGAGCGTGTCGCCGCTCGCATTGGCGAACACCACCACGTCGAAGCGCGCCAGCAGCTCGGGCGAGAACGTGGCGCTGTTCTCTGTATGGAACAACGACGCCCCGCGACGCCGCGCAATCTCGGCAAACAACGGCGCCGAGGCCTCGATTGCGGCGATGTGGCGGAACGAGTTGGTCTTCGTGAACAGCAGGATCGCGGGGCGCGTGAGATCCGCCGGCAGCTCGGGCGGTGCGGTCTCGTGCGAGTGACTCGGGAACACGATCCCCCAGAGGCCCGTCTGGCGAATGACGACGAGCCCCGCCGCGGCCAGCAGGAGCACGATCACCCCGAGCCCAGCGAGGATTCGGAAGACGAGTCGACGGCTCACGGGAACCCAGTCTATCGGACTGGCGGGGCCGCTGTCCCAGAAGGGGAGACGCATCCGCCAAGTCGTGGCATTGTTGGACCCTGCCTGAGGAGGCCACGGTGCAGCCCGACCACTCACTCCCCCTCGAGAAGATCGACCTCTCGCCCCTCGAGTTCTGGGCGCAGCCACTCGAGCTGCGCGAGGGCGCCTTCGAGACGCTGCGGCGTGAGGACCCGGTCCGCTTCTTCGAGGAGATGGACTACGAGGGCTCGCCGTTGCCCCCCGGCCGCGGCTACTGGGCGCTGACCAAGCACGCCCACGTGCTCGAGGCGAGCCGCACCCCCGCCATCTACAGCTCGGCCAGCGGCGCCACCGCGATCACCGACCTGCCGCCTGAAATGCTCGAGTTCTTCGGCGGCATGATCAACATGGACGACCCGCGCCACGCGCGTCAGCGACGCATCGTCTCGCGCGGCTTCACGCCGAAGTCGCTGGCTCGGCTCGAGACGCAGGTCGATCAGCGCGCTCGCGCTGTCGTCGACCGCGTGATCGAGAAGGGCGAGTGCGACTTCGTCTCCGATATCGCGGCGCCACTGCCGCTCGAAATCATCTGCGACATGATGGGCATCCCCGACAGCCAGATGCAGTTCGTGTTCGAGTGCACGAACGTGATCCTGGGGCTCGGCGACCCCGACTTCGTAGCTTCCGACGACAACCCGCTCGAGGCCTCCATGCGCGCCGGCAGCGGGCTGATTCAGCTGATGCAGGAGATGGCGGCCGAGCGCCGGGCCCGGCCTCGCGAGGACATGACGAGCGCCCTGATCCGGGCCGCCGAGGGCGACGATGACTCGCTCACGGACCGGGAGCTCGCATCGTTCTTCATCCTGCTTGCGGTCGCGGGCAACGAGACCACTCGCAATGCGATCAGCCACGGCATGAAGGCCCTGTGCGACTACCCGGACGAACGCCGCAGGTGGGCAGCGGATTTCGAGGCCATCGCACCCACGGCGGTCGACGAGATCGTGCGCTGGGCGAGCCCCGTGATCTACATGCGCCGCACCGTCACCCGCGACACGGAGATCGGCGGCAAGACGCTGCGCCAGGGTGACAAGGTTGCGCTCTGGTACAACTCCGCGAACCGCGACGGGGACGCCTTCGAAGACCCGTTCCGCTTCGACGTCACGCGCACACCGAACGAGCACGTTGGCTTCGGCGGCCCCGGGCCCCACTTCTGCCTCGGTGCCAACCTCGCCCGTCGCGAGATCCGGGTCATGTTCCGCGAGATCTTCCGCCGCCTGCCCGACCTCGAGATCACCGGCCCGCCCGAACGGCTGCTCTCCAACTTCATCCACGGCATCAAGCGGATGCCCTGCACCTTCACCCCCTCCGGAGGGGACCGGAGCTGAGCCGTCAAAGCCCTGACACAGGGGAACGCGAGCTCGTGGGTCCGGATGTCGCCGGGCGCGATGGAGTGGCCAGAGGAGGACACGTGTCGAGCGAGTTCGGGTCCGAGTCCGAGCCCCAGGCCGAGGCCGGCGTCGAGGTGCCTCACGACCAGCTGAGCGCCGAGGCCCTGCGCGAGCTGATCGAGAGCTTCGTGAACCGCGAGGGGACCGACTACGGTCTGCACGAGCGAACGCTCGAGCAGAAGGTCGCCGACGTGATGCGCCAGCTCGAGAACGGCGAGGCCGTGATCGTGTTCGAGCCGGAGGACCAGAGCATCAGCATCCGGCCGACCAGCGAGAGCTGACGCCTAGCGCCAGCCGCGCAGGTTGCTCTCGAACTCCTCGCGCTTGGCCGCGAGCGCCGCCTCGAGCCTCGCCGCCACGGCGGGATGCTTGGAACGCAGATCGTGCGCCTCGATGTCCGCATCGAGCCGCGTCAGCTGAGGACGATCGCGTCCCAGGTCGCCGGATGAGCGCAACAGCTTGAATCGTTCGTCGCGCACCGCCTCGGGCAGGGATCCGATCACCGGGAAGTAGAACAGCTGCTCGTGCGGGCTGGCACCGCCGTCCTCGAGCAACGCGCTCAGGTCGCGCCCATCGATTGCGCGATCCGCGGGCAGCGGCAGACCCGCCAGCGACAGCAGCGTCGGAAACACGTCGATGTTCATCGCCATCGCGTCCGACACGACGCCAGCGGGCAGGCGCCCGGGCCAGCGGGCGATCATCGGCACCCGCTGTCCGCCCTCGAGGATCTCGCCCTTGCGCCCGCGCAGCCCGCCGGGGCTGCCGCCGTAATCCGCACCGTTGTCGCTGGTGATCAGCACCAGCGTCTCGTCCGCGATCCCGAGTCGATCGAGCGCATCGAGGATCGCGCCCGTGCTGCGGTCGAGATCCTCGACCACGTCTCCGTACAGCCCGCCGTCCGACTGCCCGGCGTACTCGCCCGACGCATAGTGCGGCACGTGCGGAAAGGTATGCGCCACGTACAGGAAGAACGGTTGCTCCCGCCGGGCTTCCAGGAACGCGATCGCCTCGTCGGTGTAGCGCTGCGTCAAGCGCGTCTGGTCGACACCACCCGGGCCCAGCGGCCGCTCCTCATCGCGCTCGCCGCTGCCTCCGAAGAATCCGCTGGGCCGCTCGTCGTGCTCGACGATCTCGTCGCCCCGGTACAGATGGAGCGGGGCCATGTCGTTGCTCCACAAGACCCCGAAGTACGAATCGAAACCGAAGTCCTTGGGACGATGACCGTCCGCGCCGCCCAGATGCCACTTCCCGACCATGCCAGTCGCATAGCCTGCCGCCGACAGCACCTCGGGCAACAGAATCTCGTCGCGCGGCAGCTCGTTTCCCGCGCCGGCCGCTCGGCGCAGGAGCCCTATCCACGACTCGTCGGGGAAGTAGACGTGCCCCGACACCCCGGCGCGCGGCGGGTAGCGCCCCGACAGAAGCGACGCGCGGGACGGAGTGCACACCGACGACGCCGCGTAGAAGTGCTGGAGCCGTACGCCCTCCGCGGCCGCCCGATCGATGCGGGGCGTGTCGATCAGCTCGTTGCCCTGGATGGAGAGATCGCCCCAGCCGAGATCGTCGAAGAAGATCACGACGAAGTTCGGCGCCCGCGCCGGATCGACCGGCTCGAGCGATGCGAGGTAGCGCTGCTTGGGCTCGAGTCGCTCGGGTTCCGCCACCGACCCGAACCACTTTGCCTGCGCCAGCCGGAAGCCGGCGAACACCAGGACGAGCCCGAGCACGATCACCAGCGGATAGCCGACGACCAGCGCCGCCAGGCGCAGCAGCCGCAGCACCGCCTAGAGCCCCGGGCTGCCCGAGGCCGCGTACTCGGCGAGCGCGGCCCGCACCCAGGCCGTGTCGTCGCTGCGGCTCCGCTCGCGCGCCGCCTCGGCGTCGATGCCGTAGATGCGCGCAGCGTTGAGGCCGAGCACCTTGGCCTTGAGGCCGGGCGTCAGCTCCGGATAGCCGAACTCCTCGCGCAGCTCGAGCGGGATCTGGAAGGCGCGGAAGGCGTCGATCGACACCTGGCTCGGGCCGTACCAGATCGAGTCCGTCCCCCAGATCAGGTTGTCCTCGCCGACGGCGAGCAGCAGCTTGCCGAGCACGTGCGCCGCTTCCTCGGGACGGCGGATCAGACAGAACCAGGTGGTGCCGAGCTCGGCATAGACGTTCGAGCCCGCGCCGACGCCGGCCTCGCGCAGGCTCTTGACCAGCCGGTTCACGCCCTGGTCGGCACTCGCCTCCGTATACGGTCCCTCCTCCGGCGCCTCGCTCGTCGGGAACTCGTAGCCCGAGTGGTAGATCACGAAGTCGATGTCCGGGAACGCCCTGGACGCCGGGCCCACGTCGCGCGGCGAGCCGGTCGGCACCATCGCGCTGATGCCCTTGTGCGCGCAGACCAGCGGCACGCCGAGCGCGCGCGCATTCTCGAGGAAGCGAACCCCGGTCGCCTCGTCGTCGAGGTACCAGCCGCCCGCGTCCTTGCTGTCGAGGTCGCTGATCGAGCCCATGGTGTAGACCTTCCAGCCCACGGGCCGACGGTCGTCACGCTCGCGCTCCATGCCCTCGATCTCGCCTGCGACGTTCGCGTGCACCACGCAGTGGTTCAGCAGCCGACCGTCGGCTCCCAGCCGGTCGAGCAGCTCGCGCGTCGCGGCCAGCTCGCGGTTGAACATCATCCGATCGGGCCCGAGCCCGGGTCCCGAGGTCAGCACAGCGACCGCCGTCTCGCTCTCGAGGAACACGCAGCGCAGGTACTCGGCCATGTCGTAGGCAGTGAGCGCATCGACACCGCCCCACCAGTCCGGCGCAACGCTCGTGTACATCGCCTGGATCGCGTCGTACCAGGTGCTGGCTGCCTCGCGGCGGTCCGACACGAAGTGCGTCTGCACGTCGATCACTAGTTCTTCGCCGCCCAGCGCGTCGTCGGCTGCGGCGGCGTCCTCGGACGCCTCGGGCGGGACCTGGTAGTAGACGCGATCGGCCGCGCGATTGAGCTCGAGCAGTCCCGCCGCAGTCCCGGTCCGCCCGGCCCAGTAGTCGTCGAGCGCCAGCGACGTTCGCCTGGCCGAGCGCGGCCCGTCGTCGGCGACGCGCGAAATGACCCCGAGATCGCGCGAGGAGTAGGGGGGCGGCACGAACTCGTCGGTGTGACGACGCTGCAGGAACGCGGGAAGCCTGGGACGACCGCGGAATCTCATGCTACCCCCACGAGCTCAAGCCGGGTGCACGGCGACCGGGATGCCGTTCGCGACGTGGGTCCCCGAAATCTCGTCGAGCGCGAGCTCGTCGGTCAGATAGTTCGAGCAGGCTCCCGGCTGTCTGTCGCTTGCGACCGACAGCTGGATGCCCGGCAGCGTGTGGCCAAAACCGTGCGGCAGGCTCACGACGCCCGGCATCATCTCCTCGGTCACCTTCACCTCGGCTTCGATGCGACCGACGCGCGACGTCACCACCGCGCGACCACGGTCCTCGATCCCGAGCTCCTCGGCGTCCTTCGGGCTCAGCAACAGCAGGCAGCGGTCGCTGCCCTTGGCCAGTGCGGGCAGGTTGTGGAGCCACGAGTTCATGTTGCGCATCTGCCGGCGACCGACGAGCACGAGCCCGCGGGGCTGGCTGCGCTCGTCCAGGCTGCGCCGCAAGCGCGGCAGATCGCGCTGCAGATACTCCGGGACCAGCTCGATGCGTCCACTCGGCAGCGCTTCCGGCAGCCGCTCGGTGAGCGCTCCGAGGTCGGCGCCGTGCTCCATCGCGGCGAGCTTCGCCAGGTTGAGGCCATCGCCCGCATCGTCGAACGCGTCGCCGTACGGCCCGATGCGGATCATCGCGTCCACCAGGCGCATCGGCCCCCGCTCGCTGCCGAGCTTCGCCCTCGCCTGCTCCGGTGTGACGTCGGGGCAGCCGGTACCCGGGCCAACCATCGCCGCGAGCATGCCGTTCAGCATCAGGTCGTCCACCTGCTCCCAGCTCGCACCGTTGAGCCGCGCCCCCAGCTCGCACAGGATCTGCCAGTGTGGCCGCAAGGACTCCTCGGGCTCGAAGAAGGCGGGCGAGTGGCGTGCAAAGTTGCGCACCGACGTCTGCTCGAACAGGAAATCGTAGTTCTCGTGCTCGAGCTGCACGGTGCTCGGCAGGATCAGGTCGGCGTGCCGGGTCGTCTCGTTCAGGTAGATGTCGACGGCAACCATGAAGTCGAGCTCGTCGAGCGCGGCGGCCAGCCGCTCGCCGTTG
The DNA here is from genome assembly GCA_036336835.1 of Myxococcota bacterium. Lineage (GTDB taxonomy): Bacteria > Myxococcota_A > UBA9160 > UBA9160 > UBA4427 > JAYZFK01. Next base: position 35,540 of record JAYZFK010000014.1, read on the forward strand.
GGCGCAGACAGGACCGGGTTGCCACATACCGTCACCAGCCCTCGCATGCGCTGCTCACCCGCACTCGCCGCTTCGATCTCCTCGGCCATCAGCCCGCACGGAAGCTGCCCGTCGATCTCGGGAATGCCGCGCGCCACTGTCTGGTAGCGACCGTACTGAAACGGCTCGACCGGTCGGCCCTGCTCCCCGCGGCCGGTCGCGGGACGCGGGAACATCATGCCTCCCTCGGCGTCGAGCCGGCCCGTGAGCACGTTGACCGCGTAGACGAGCCAGCTCGCGAGCGTGCCGAACTCCTGGGTGCACAGCCCGATGCGGCCGTACCAGGCACCCCGGGCGGCACAGAACTCGCGCACGATCCGGCGCGTCACGGGCGGATCGATGCCCGTCGCCGTCGCCACCGCTTCGGGCGAGTAGTCCCGGCACACCTCGCGCATCGTCTCGATACCGTCGGTGAACTCGGCGAGCCGGCCCGGTGCGACGAGACCCTCCTCGAACAGCACGTGACACACCGCCAGCAGCCAGTGCGCGTCGGAGCCGGGCTTGATGAAGAGGTGCTCACTGCACTTCGCGGCCGTCTCCGTGCGACGAGGATCGACGACCACGGTCTTCCCGCCCCGCTCGTGGATCGCCTGCAATCGCCGCTTCGCGTTTGGTGCCGACATCAGGCTGCCCTGCGAGATCAGCGGGTTGCCGCCCATGCAGACGAAGTAGTCGGTGCGGTCGATGTCGGGAATGGGGAACATCCAGCCCTCGCCGAGCATCGTGTGCAACGCCACGTTCTGCGGGTGCTGGTCCATGGTGCCGGCCGAGAAGCTGCGCTGCGTGTCCAGGCCGCCCATCAGCGGTGGGATGTAGAGCTGCGCACCGACATTGTGGCCGGTCGGGTTGCCGATGTAGAAGCCGTTGGCGTTGGGGCCGTGGGTGTCGCGAATCACGCGCAGCCGGTCGGCCGCGTACTCGAACGCTGCGTCCCAGGAGATCTCCTCCCACGACCCGTCCTCGCGCTTGCGGATCGGCGTCCGCAGCCGCTCGGGATCCTCGTAGACCTCCTTCATCGCATAGGCCTTGGGGCACAGGTAGCCGCGGCTTCGCGGGTCGTCGGGATCGCCCTCGATCCGGATCACCTTGCGGGCCGCCCGATCGATCTCACAGCGCAGGCCGCAGCTGGCCTCGCAGGTCGGGCAGGAGCGGTAGACGATCTCGCCGGAACCCATCACGCTCTCCTCCTCGCACAGGCGGCGCGGCCGCCCCATTCTATGGCAGTTCCCGCCGGCCAGGGTGTCCCCTATGCTGGGTGGCATGGGACTCGAATCGACCGGCAAGATCCACGCCATCTTCGACACCGAGCAGAAGACCGAGCGCTTCCGCATGCGCGAGTTCGTGATCGAGCTCGGCGACAATCCGAGCTACCCGCAGTTCGTGAAGTTCCAGCTCACCGGCAACCGCTGCGAGAACCTCGACGGCTTCGAGGTCGGCAACGAGGTGCGGATCGAGTTCAGTCTGCGCGGGCGCGAGTGGACCAGTCCGGACGGCGAGATCCGCTACTTCAACAGTCTCGACGTCTGGCAGATCGATCGCGCCGGCGCCGGCGCCCAGGCGGCGGACGGCTTCACTGCCGCGCCACCCGACGACATCCCGCCGCCGTCGGACGACGACATCCCGTTCTGAGTTGCGCGCGCTTCCGCCGCCGCCGCCGCGGTCGGTCGCGCGTTTCCTCCTCGCAGGGCTGAGCCAGAGCGCGTAGACTGGGCTCGAGTTCGGGCAGAGGGCGTCCGCGTGCTCGGGTCGAGCTCACCGACCAACCGCTCGGAACGAGAGGAAGGAGTCACCCGATGTCTCGCTGTTCGCTCGCGGGTTCGACGATCGCGTTCGCGGTTTCGCTATGCCTCGGTGCGGGGTCCGCCCTGGCGGAGAAAACGGACTACACCGGGCCCTACGCGGCCGCCGGATTCAACCTCGGTTACGAGATCTTCGAGAACGTGCCCACCCCCTTCCAGACCGCGCTCGGGACCAACTTGCGCGCCGGATACCGACCCTTCAGCTGGCTCGCGGTGGAGGGTCAGTTCGAGTATCTGTCCTACGAGGACGCCGACCTCGACGTCGCAATCTCGGGCAGAGCCTTCACCTTCTTCGCCAACCTGAAGCTGCCGCTGCTCGACGGGCCGATCCAGCCCTACCTGTACGGCGGCGTCGGCATGTTGCGCATGGATTTCGATCCCAACCCGCAGCTCGGCAGCGGGACCGGGTTCGCCGGGCGATTCGGCGGCGGCGTCGACATCTACCTTTCCGAGCGCCTCGCGTTCACGACCGACGTGGCCTGGGTGAACCCCACGGGCGAGGTGGACAACTTCGAGCAGATCAACTGGAACATCGGATTTCTGGCCCGCTTCTGAGCGACGCAGAACCGCCGGGGGCGACTGCGCGTCCGGCTAACACCCTCGATACACCGGCTCGCGCTTCTCGATGAAGGCGCGCGCTCCCTCGGTCGCGTCCTCGGTCCGGAAGACCGGCATGCCGAGCTCGCTCGAGAGTGCCAGCGCCTCGGCGATCGGCAGCCCATCGGTCGCGCGTGCCACCTGCAGGATGGCCCGGACCGCGAGCGGGCCGTTGCGGGCGATCCGTCCCGCGAGCTCGAACGCGGCGTCCAGCAGCGCCTCGCGCGGGACCACGCGGGTGACCAGTCCGAGCGCGAGCGCCTCGTCCACCTCCATCGCGTCACCGGTCAGCGATAGCTCGAGCGCGCGCGTTGCCGGGATCAGTCGCGACAGCCGGACGACCCCGCCGCCACCCGGAAACAGCGCGCGCTTCACCTCGGGAAGCCCCAGCCGGATCCCCTCGGCCGCGATGCGCAGATCGGCGGCCATCGCGAGCTCGAGTCCACCGCCCATCGCGTGACCGTTGAGGGCGGCGATCACGGGCTTGCTGATCGGCTCACCCTGGAGGTTCGCGCGCGACGCCACCCTCGGGTCGTCGAGCACGGCGCGGTCCCACTCGTCAGAGGCCTCGCGCTGCCCGCTCATCAACGGAATCAGCCGCGCCAGGTCGGCGCCCGCACAGAAGCTCTTGTCGCCCGCGCCGGTGAGCACGAGGACGCGTACCTCGTCGTCGTCGCTCGCCTGCTGGAAGTAGCGGTCGAGCAACACGACCACCTCGGGGCTCAACGCGTTGCGCGCCTCGGGCCGATCGATCGTGACGATGCCGATCCCGTCGCGCTTCTGGTAGTCGACCGCCGCCATCTGCTCTCCTCGCCGCGTGCTACTTCGGCGGCATGCGGATCCCGCCGTCGACGCGGACGACCTCCGCGTTCATGTAGTCGTTGGTGATCAGCTCGACGACCATCGAGGCCAGCTCGGCCGCCGCGGCAAGCCGCTTCGGAAAGAGCACGCTCTGACCCAGGTGGGCCTTGAACTTCTCGGCGCCCTCTCCCGTCCCGTAGATCGGTGTATCCACCAGCCCGGGCGCAATCGTGTTCACCCGGATCCCCACCGCGACCAGATCCCGCGCAATGGGCAGCGTCATCCCCACGACGCCCCCCTTGGAGGCCGAGTACGCGGCCTGGCCCGTCTGCCCCTCGAATGCAGCGACCGAGGACAGATTGACGATCGCACCGCGCTGACCGTCCTCGTCGACCGGGTCGGTCCTGGCGATCGTGGCCGCTGCCAGTCGCAGGCAGTTGAACGAGCCGATCAGGTTCACCCGGACGATGAACTCGAATTGATCGAGTGGAAACGGATTGCCCTCGCGGTCGACGGTGCGGCAGGCGTGGCCGAGGCCAGCGGCGTTGACGAGACCGCGCAGCGGTCCGAGCCCGCTCGCCGCGTCGATGGCCGCCTGTACCTGATCCGGATTCGTCACGTCCGTCTGGACGAAGACGCCGTCGAGCCTCGACGCGACGTCGCTGCCGCGCTCCTGGTTCAGATCCGCGATCACAATGCGCGCGCCGCGCTCGGCGAGCTTCCAGGCACTCGCCTCTCCGATACCCGACGCCCCTCCAGTGACGAGGATCGACGCCCCTTCGATGTCCACTGGCTGCCTCCTCGGCGCGCGGCCCGTGCCGCGAACGCGCGAGCATAGCCCCGCCGCGGCGGCTCAGTAGCGCAGAATGACGCTGACGCCGACGATGTGGGCCGTGAAATCGTCGTCGAGGTTCGCGAGGTAGAGGTTCTGGTTGATCAATGGGACCAGGCCATCCTGGTGGTAGTCGTCGAGCGTCGAGTGCTCGAGCCGGTAGAAGACGCGCGTGTCGATGTCCTCGAAGAAGCGGTAGCGCGCCGAGAGATCGAGCACGTGATCGGCGGACAAGAGCGCCGGAAAGCCGCTGCGTACCGTCATCGGGTCGATCACCGGCGAGAGCGCACCGCCGGTGCGATCGAACCCCGTCTCGACGACCTCCCCGGTGCGCAGGTAGCGGTAGCTGACGTCGAGAAAGACTCGATCGAGCGGCCGCGCCTCGACACCGGCCCCGACCGAGACGGTCCGCGTGTCCGAGTCCGAGCGCCAGAGGTTGTCGAACGGGAAGCTCGAGCCCCCGGCGCTGAAGTCGAGCACGGCCCCCCGAACCGCGTTGATCGAGGTCATCCGGCGGCGTTGCCAGGCGAAGCTGACGAACGCGTGCGCATTGAGCCTGGGCGACAGCTGATAGCCGGTCTCCGCCGTGAGCTCGACGCCCTCGTCGTCGGTGACGCCGTAGTCCGCGCGAAAGTTCGTGGTCCGGTAGCGACTGATCAAGCTCGCATCCGCTCGCTCGCCGAGCATCCAGTTGGCGCGCAGCTGGACGTCGTGGCGGTCGTAGCTGGCCAGGTCGAACTGACGGAACTCGAGCAGGCTGCGCTCGGGACCGGCGAGGTCCTCCGACGCCGGCGCCACCGTGTAGTAGACGTGGTCACGCGAGGTGTCGTAGCGGGATCCGCGGCGGTGCTCGAACTCGTAGGCCAGCCGAAGCGTCGCCCCGGGCAGTGCGCGGGTCGAGACGTGCAGGCGCACGCGATCGTCGTCCACCTGCTTGCGAGATCGGTTGGACCGCGTCGTCGTTTCGTGCTCGACCTCGAGACCGAGCTGGCTGTGCTTTGCAAACGTCCACCGCGCGCCGCCCTCGATCTCCCAGCGTCGGGAGTCGAAGGACGGAGCGCCGACGCGGTTGGTGGCGGCCAGGTCTTCGACCACGTAGCCGTACGCTCCAGTCGTGGGGTCGAACGCGAAGTAGCGGGTGTCGCTGCTGCGTTCGAAGTATCCGACGCGAAGCTGGAGACGCACGGGACGCACGGGGCGCACGCGCACCAGAGAGCGGATGGTGATCTGATCGACCCGCGCGTCCGCGCGATCGCGCGCGAGGGTTCCGAAGTCACTGATCGCCGGGTTGATCGTCGCGGGCAACAGCCTCTGATCCTGCCGCATGGTCGTCCAGACGCCGCTGGCGGTGAAGCGACCGTCGAGCGGGAGTGCCACCCCGACGTCGGCTGCGAGCTGATGCAGCTGGTTGTCGGGCGCGAGCGCTGATCGGCCCCGCGGCTGTCCCGGGACCAGCAGGAAGCCGAGATCCACCGCCGGAAACGGGTTCTCCCAGGTGAGCGAGGAGCGTCCGTTGTCGAAGAAAGATCCCCGGTACGCGAGATTGGCCTGCACGTCGGGCGTGGCCCACGTGAGCCCCGCCGACCAGTCGTGTGTCCTCGAGTGGATCGGCTCGAGTGTCTCGATCACGCTGCCGGCGCTGGTCGAGCCGAAGGTGAGTCCGAGCGTGCCGCCGAAAGGACGCCGCCCGTCGCGGCGCGTGAGCCGGTAGTCGGCGGCGAGGGTGAGCCCGGGCAGCAGCCGCAGCGACAGGTCGACGCCGGTCTCGTCGCGCTGCTGCGAGAGCCGACTCTCGCCGACGGTCGACAATGCCGTGGCGATCTCGCTGGCGGTGCTCTCGCCCGGCGTGAGACCCGGCGGCAGCACCAGGCTCTCCTGCCCCTGCTTCTCGAACAGCACGTGGGCGTCGTCTGCGTAGACGTGTGGCAGCGCGTCGTATTCGCCGCGCAGCCGCACCAGACCGAACTGGCCCACCTCGAGGAAGTAGAACTGGTCGTCGCGCCCGACCGAGCCGCCGCCGAGGTCGAGGTAGCTTGCGCCGTCGCGCTCGCGCGCGTCGAGTGTGAAGTTGCGAAGCAAGAAGCCGTCGCTCCAGTCCGCGTACTCCTCGAAGCGGGCCTCGTCCTGGTCACCGGCATTCTCGAGGTAGCCGAACTCGGCAAAGGCCCGGATGAGAATCTCGTCTCCCCGGTACGCCAGCGGCAGGTACGGATCGGGGTACAGGAAGCCCGTCGGGGTTCGGGGAGGCGCGTCGAGCACCAGCGACGCTCCGCGGTCGTCGCGATCGCGCATCGATCCGAGACCGTCGCCGCTCACCGCGCTGCCGAGTTCGGGGGCCGCGAAGGCCCCCGCGACGGGTAGAGCAAGCACGACCAGCAGCGCGACAACCGGGCGCAGTCCCGCGCTTCGCGTCCGCACGACCGCGTCGTCGAGCTGCATTCCCGTCATCGGTGGAAGCGCGCTCCGCTCGGGTGATTCGAGCCGTGGATCTGTACGTGGCATGTGACACAGCCGCGCCCGATCAGACGCGCATCGCGACCGGCAGCAATCGCACCCGACGCGAGATTCTCGCGCGTCATCAGCTCGATCGGGTGGTTCACGACGCCGATCTGCGCGTGGCACTGCTGGCACAGGAAGGGCGGCGAGGTGACGAGCAGGTGCTCGCGGTTCGAGCCGTGCGGCAGGTGGCAGCTGGTGCAGCCCTCGGTCACCGGGGCGTGCTCCCAGATGAACGGTCCGCGCTTGTCGGCGTGGCAGCTCGTGCACAGATCGAAGTCCGAGCTCCCGAGCAGCAGCGGATCGTTGACCGAGCCGTGGGGCTGGTGGCAGTCCGTGCACTGCATCTTGCCCTCGAGCAGCGGCATGTGAGAGCGCTTGCGGAACTCGAGCCGCTGCGCCGGGTGACACGTGAAGCACGTCGCGTTGACGCTCGACTCGCGCAGCAGTCCGGTTGGCGAGGTTCGTGTCATCGCGTCGTGACAGTCGCTGCAGGCGAGCGCCTCGCGATCGTGCGCCGAGCCGGCCCAGTGCACGCGCACGCCCTCCAGGTGGCATTGCAGACACGCCGCGTTCTGCTCGCCCGCGTCCCGGTCGCCGCGGCGGGTGAACGCGAGGATCCGGCTCGGATCGCTGGGCGCCGCGACGTGCTCGGCACCCGGGCCGTGGCACGCCTCGCAGGCGCGCCGCTCGAGCTCGCTGCGCGGATTCTTCAGGAACACCTCGGCGTGGATCGTGTTGCGCCAGTGGTCGGTCTCGACGCTGTGGCAGGCCCGGCAGCTCTCCATGCCGACGTAGCCATCCGGCTCGGCCGCGCTCGCGAGCCCCGCCGCGAGGGCGAGCGCCGCGACCAGCGCAATCGGTATGGAGCGAGCTGCCTGCATCAAGTTCGTCGCCTCCCGTCGCAAGCCCGGCGAGCCACGCGAAGGGCGCAGAGCGTCGCGAGGCTGGTCGCGGAGACGAGCGCGACCGATGGTTCGGGCACCGCCTCGATGTTGTCGATGTCGAGCTGCCCCGCGATCACGTCGCCCCGGAAAGTATCGCCCGCCGCGTGCAGGATCCGAAGACCGCCCACGCCGGCGAGCGTCGCCGCCGCGTCCGTTGCGACGGCGTCGATCGGCATGATCAGGTCGCCCGCCTGGATCGCGAACTCGAGCGTGGTCCAGCCGCTCAGTTCGGGGTCCACGGCGGGGACCACGATCCCGGGCGTGATCCAGGTGCCTCCACCCACCACACCGGGCGGGGGCTGGAGCGCCAGACGGATGGTGAGCGGCGCGGCCACGAGGTTGTTCACGTCGAGCAGGATCGCGCCGACGCCGGCCGCCGTGTAGTCGCCGGTCCACGCGGCGTCGTGGTTGTCGACCACGAGCTTGCCGCCCGGCCCGAAGCCGCCAATCCCCGTCAGGCGGAGCGCGTCGTCGCCGAGGCCGGTGGGGCCCGCATCCGGCACGCTCGCGGGCGGCACCAGGGGAGTGACGCCGAAGCCCGTTCCGACTACCCAGCCCTGCGTGGTGCCGTCCTCGAAATCGTCGAACTGACCGACGGTGATCGGCCGCGGCAGGGCCTCGATGTTGTCGATGTCGAGCTGCCCCAAGATCGGGTCGCCCCGGAAGGTCTCGCCCGCCGCGTGCAGGATCCGAAGACGGCCCACGCCGGCAAGCGTCGCCGCCGCGTCCGTTGCGACGGCGTCGATCGGCGCGATCAGGTCGCCGGCCTGGATCCGGAACTCGAGCGTGGTCCAGCCGCTCAGTGCGGGGACCACGATCCCGGGCGTGATCCAGCTGCCTCCACCCGCCACACCGGGCGGGGGCTGGAACGCCAGACGGATGGTGAGCGGCGCGGCGACGAGGTTGTTCACGTCGAGCGCGATCGCGCCGACCCCGGCCGCCGTGTAGTCGCCGGTCCAGGCAGCGCCGAGGTGGTCGACGACGAGCTTG